>CAVYAC010000095.1:0-20282 GCA_963766065.1 uncultured Verrucomicrobiae bacterium | reverse complement strand
AGGGGATAGTCATGTCAAGATCAAAATCAGATACCGATTCACGTCGTCTGTTCACGGCCAACTTCCGCATGCTGCTGGAGGCGGCGGACTGGACGCAGATGGAGGCCGCGGCGCAACTCGGCATTAGCCAGGGGTCCGTAAGCGATTTCAGCTCGGGCAACCGCCTGCCTTCCATGAAGGGAATTGAATCCATCGCCTATCGTCTCGGCTTGCCTGCCGAGACGTTCACGGCGAAACCGATCAAGCTCGACCAGATGCGGAAGTTCCTGTCGGGGAGCCACACACCCAAGGTGGCCGAACGAGGCGCTGTCTATCGAGCCGTCAAGCCGTATGACCCGTGGTTCCAGGCGCTCAAGCAACGATGGGGGCGCTCCCCGGGATCCCGCGAGGAGATGCGCGTGGCTGTCCGGATGCTCTTTGGCAGCCGAGGCCGCAAGGTGCTCGATTGGCTGGATGAGAAGTAGGGCGCGCAAGGGCGCCACGGTCGAATAATCCGCGGAACGGTCCGTCGGACTGCCCGCGATTTCCGCCGCTGTTGAAGACTTCACGGCGGACGGGTTCGTGCTGTCAAAAACCTGAATCTCCGTGCAACCGTTCGCCGTCTCGGTTAATCTAAGCTAAATGCACCGGCGACGATACGGTCAACGACGACACGATGATAGCGCGAAAACGCGGGGCGCGTGAGATATTCACCCGCATTTTCGCCTACGTGCGCCGTTACCCGTGGTACGCGGTCGGGACAATGGTGTGCGCCGTGGTGACGACCCTGTGCGCCCTGGCGTTTCCGAAGTTGACGCAGATGACCATCGACGAGGTCATCCGCGCCAAGCGGGGCGGGTTGCTGGCGATATACACCGGGCTCGTGCTGGTGTCGTTCTTCCTGCGCGACCTGTTCAACGCGTTGCGTCTCCAGCTCAACAACCGCTTCGAGCAACGGGTGATCTTCGATTTGCGGCGTGATCTGTACGACAAGCTCCAGCAGTTGTCGGTCAAGTATTACGACCAGCGCGCTTCGGGGGATCTGATGACGCGCGTGATCGACGACGTCAATGCCGTTGAGCGCGTGCTGATTGACGGGATCGAACAGGGCACGGTCGCGGTGCTGGGGATTGTCGGTGTGGGCTACATGATGTTTCGGTTCAATCCGCACCTGGCCGCATGGGCGATCGTGCCGATCCCGCTGTTGGCGACCGGCGGGCTGCTGTACACGATGACGGCGCACAAACGGTACCGGCTCGTGCGGCAGGCGACGTCGGCGTTGAACGCGCTACTGCTCGATAACCTCCAGGGGATCCGCCAAATCAAGGGATTTGGGCGCGAGCCGCACGAGCTGTCGAGATTTGCGCGCAAGGCGGGCAATCTTCGTACGGCCACGCTCAAGGTGATGAGCGCATGGTCGATTTATTCGCCGGCGATGACGTTTGCAGCGTCGCTGGGATACGTCATCGTGCTGTGGTTCGGCGGACGCGCAGTGATTGCGGATCAACTGACGCTGGGTCAATTTGTCGGTTTCCTCGTGTATCTCGGCATGTTTTACGAGCCGGTGCGCGCATTCCACGGGCTGAACCAGATGTTCCAGGCGGGGCGAGCGGCGGGCGAGCGGGTCTTCGATATTCTGGATGCGCCGGTCGAGGTCGGCGAAAAACAGAGTGCGGGCACGTTGAGCGGGCGCGTGCGTGGCGAGGTCCAATTCCGACACGTCGGATTCGAGTATCGGACGGACCTGACTGTGCTGAGCGGGATCGACATTCACGCGCGGCCCGGCGAATCGGTCGCATTGGTCGGCCCGACGGGCGCGGGCAAGAGCACGATTGTAAATTTGCTGCCACGGTTCTACGACGTGACGCAGGGACAGATTCTCATTGATGGGCAGGATATTCGCGAGGTGACGCTCGAATCGTTGCGGCGGCAGATCGGCATTGTGTCGCAGGAGGCGTTCCTGTTCAACGGCACGATCCGCGAGAACATTTTGTATGGCCGGCTGGATGCGAGCGAGGCGGAGATGATGGAGGCGGCGAAAGCGGCGAACTGCCACGAGTTCATCATGCGGTTGCCCGAGAAATACGATTCCCGCGTGGGTGAGCGCGGCGTGAAACTGAGCGTGGGCGAGAAACAGCGGGTCAGCATCGCGCGGGCATTGCTGAAAGATCCACCAATCTTGATTTTGGACGAAGCGACCGCGAGCGTGGACACGGCGACCGAGAAGCTGATCCAGGAAGCACTGGAACGGTTGATGGCGCACCGCACGAGTTTCGTCATCGCGCACCGGCTCTCGACCGTACGCAACGCCGACCAGATTCTCGTGTTGAAAGCCGGTCACATCATCGAACGCGGTACGCACGAGGAATTGATGGCCCTCGGCGGTTTGTACGCAAGTTTGTGCCGCGTCCAGTCCACAGCGGTGACGATTGAAGAGCGGCTGGATGAGATGGAAGTGGATGCGGCAGCGGGGTGAGATTGGAGGCGATTATGGCGAAGATGAGAGCGATACAGGTGGCGAAGGCGGGCGGGCCGCTGGAACTGGTGGAGCGCGAGATACCGGCGCCGGGTGCGGGCAAGGTGCGGATCAAGGTGCAGGCGTGCGGCGTGTGCCACAGCGACGTTCTGACGAAGGAGGGTTATTGGCCGGGGATTCAATATCCGCGCGTGCCGGGGCACGAGGTGATTGGAGTGGTGGATGCGCTCGGTACGGGCGTGACGGGTTGGACCGTGGGCCAGCGGGTCGGCGTGGGCTGGCATGCCGGGCATTGCGGGCGATGCGACTCGTGTCGGCGCGGCGATTTCTTTGCCTGCCAGCTGGGGCCATTGATCTCGGGGATTTCGTTCGATGGGGGCTATGCTGATTACATGGTCGCGCCGGTCGAAGGGCTGGCGGCGGTACCGGATGAATTGGCGAACACGGACGCTGCGCCATTGATGTGTGCGGGCGTTACGACGTTCAATGCGCTGCGGAACAGCGGGGCGCGCGGCGGGGACTTGGTTGCTATTCTCGGCCTGGGCGGGCTTGGTCATCTGGGCGTGCAGTTTGCGGCGAAGATGGGATTCAAGACCGTGGGCATTGCGCGCGGCAAGGACAAGGAGCCGCTCGCCATGAAACTGGGCGCGTGGCGCTACATTGACAGCCAGACGCAGGATCCCGCGGCGGAGTTGACGAAGTTGGGCGGGGCGAAGGTCATCCTTGCGACGGTGACCAACGGCGAGGCGATGACCACGACGCTGGGTGGCTTGGGCGCGAACGGGACGTTTCTGGTCGTCGGGGCGCCGCAATCGATGGAGGTATCCCCGGGCCTGCTGATTACGGGTAAGCGATCGGTGAAAGGCTGGTATTCCGGCACGTCGATCGATTCGCAGGATGCGCTGGCGTTCAGCGCGCTGAGCGGCGTGCGGTCGATGAACGAAGTTTTCCCGCTCGAACGTGCGAGTGAGGCGTACGAGCGCATGATGAGCGGCAAAGCGCGGTTTCGGGTCGTGCTCACCACCGGGCAGTAGCCGGTTGGTGGAAACGGCGGGCACCAATGCCAAGTCGCGGCGTTTCCCCCCGCCGCCGTCCTGCGTACTCCGCCCCGGAAATTCTCAAACCGGTTTTCGGAGCTTCTCGAACCTACGGCGGTCCGGATGGAGACAAATGACGCCAGAACCAAGACGCGTCACATACTCGCAATCTTCGGGGTGTTCCACCAGGCAATACGAGATATCGAGAGATTGCCCCCGATACCTCGTCCGACACATCTCCGGATCTGGAAGACGCCGTTGATTGCTAACCGGGTCGTCCGTCCGTCTCGGCAACTCAGAGTCCGTTGTGCTGGGGGCAGACGGTGGGCATGCCGCATCGTTGACACATTGGTTTTCCTTCATTCAGGAGAAAATGGGGAATTGGGCGATTTTTCGCTATGGGGTGTTTACCCCATGGTCCTGGCATGACGATTCGGCTTGCCAGCCGTTTCCCGTTTGCCAGAACCGCCACAAAACTGTCGGTTGCTAGTCCCACAATCGGTCTTATGTTGCCGTGGAGAGTCGAGAAGCTCTCTCGGTGGGCAAGGGCGTTCAGCCGCATCAGGGAGCGGCTCGGGGTTGTAATCCGAGAGGTGAGCCTCGACTCTCCCTTTGTGTCCCCCGCGCACCGCCGATCCCCTCCGTCAGAATTGCCACGTAAATCAGTTGCTATTCCTGCGATTGGGCGTAGTTTCCAACCGGGAACCGAGGGCGAGGAGCAGTTGCCGGAATAGATCGGCGTCATGCGGAAAGTCTCCGTGTCGGCTATGGATACGCAATTATACGAGTCCCATCTTCGGGTCGAGCGGAAGCAAATCACATTTGATCTGAAAGAAAATCCGCAAGGGACGTTCTTGCGGATCTCCGAAGAGGTTCGTGGTCGCCGCAATTCCATCATCATTCCCACAACGGGCCTTGAACTGTTTCGAGACTCACTCAACGAAGTGATTAAGTTCAACCAGACTCCCGTGGGGAGCGGAACGGTCCTCCCATTGGGGCGACAGAATGCCGAGACGCCGACTCCTGACGGTTCAGCAGATTTGACAATGGGGAGTTGAGCGTCGCATCCTCTCTTGGTTGACCCACCAGTTCCGCCACCTCGGTCCCCTCCGCCAAGGCCGTCCCGAGAACCAGTTGCTATTCCCGCAATTAGTTTTGAGACAGGCCACCTTGCCAAACAATGCTCACGTCCGCTCTGGAACGATTTGCACCGCTTCGGCGGCGACGCCGGGGATGGGGTGCGGTGAGCGTGCACGTACCCAGAGCAAAGAACAACTTGTTGTGCGCGTCGGCGTGACGTCTACACTCTACAAGGACGCGACGGCCGGCTCCGGATGAGACGGCGTCGCTGCGGCTGGTTCTGCCAGTCCCAATCGTTTCAACACGAGAGGACGGAGATCGGTATCAATGCGGTCGCTGTCGATGAATTCGTCGAGGCGATGTTGTGTCTGGGTGTGGTCCCGGATCGCGATGAGCGGGACGGTCTTGGTTTGGGGATTCGTTTTGAGTTGCTGAAGAAGGGTGAATGCATTCGGCGCGCCCGTCGAGGATGATCGCGTCGGGAGTGCCGCGTTCGGCGGCGCCGACGGTTTCCAAGAGCACGGTGACAACGGAGCAGAGCACCTGCGGGTGATCGAGCGCGGTCACAATGGGCGTAGCGGTCTGGGCGCTGCTGGTGAACAGGAGGATTTTCTTCAATCCGCATGCCGCCCGCAGGTGGAGGGCAATGTCCTGGAGTTTGGAAGTGCCCTTGGCGAAGAAATGGCGTGCACCGAGTGACGTGGCATGCTGCACGTCGTTGTTGGAGGCGCGGTTCGACAGAATGAACACAGGGATGTTGCGGAGCGCGGGGTCCTCACGCAGTTGCATGAGTACTTGGAAACCGTCGAGCTTCGGAAGCATAATGTCGAGCAGGATCGCGTCGGGGTGAATTTCCGCCGCGCGTTCCAAACCGGCGGCGCCATCGTCGGCCGTCGTGACACGGAAACCCTCGCGCTGAAGTTTGTCCTGGAAAATCCGTCGAATGTGGAGATTATCCTCCACCAACAGGAGGGTTGGCATGGTCAGTTCACCTCCAGAAGGTCGGCGACCCGTTCCAGCACATGGTCCACCTTGAACTCACCCTTGTAGATGTATTCGTATTCGCGGGTCTCAATTTCCGCGGTCTCGCTTCGTCGAGCATCAGACCCGAGATGATCAGTACTTCCACGTCCTTGAACTTGGGGCGTTGTGTCATGTATTGCATGACGCCCCAGCCGTCCGTGTCGGGAAGGTTCAAATCGAGCAGCACCAGATCGGGCTTGTCGGCCTCCAGCTTGGCGATGGCTTCCCGACCGGTGGCTGCCGTAGAGCCGTAACCTTCTCCATCCAGGACGCACTTGAGCACGTCACGGAAGCTTTCCTCGTCATCGACAATCAACACGTTTTTCCTGGCCGTTGATCGCGGCGGCGCGGACACTGCGCAACACGTCGCGCGGGCTGGGGGCGGTGGCAACGGTCAGTGGCGCTCCCACGCTGCCCGTGGCGTCGTTGGAGAGGAAAATAGATGGGGATGTTGTTGGTCTCGGGTTTGGTCTTCAACTCCTGGAACACCGACCAGAGTTCGGCCGAAGAGGTGTGCGCGTCAAGGAGGACCACCAGGGGTGCAGTTTGACGGCGAGCGCCACCACGCCTCTTCGCCGTCGCGTGCGGTACGGACATGATATTCACGCGACCCGAGTCCCGCGGCCAGGATGCGGGCAATGTCGGGCTGTTCGCTGACGACGAGGACGAGGCGTTTTTCGTCGCTGCCGGTTGACGGCACCGCGGAACTGGCCGCGGCAATCCGCGAGCGGAGACGTTGGATGCCCTGGATTTCCTCGAAATTGTGGGGAAGGGAAATCGTGACCGTCGTGCCCTTGGCGGGTGTGCTTTGAATGTCCACGCGGCCCGCCAGAAGGTCGAGCAACTGTTTGGTGATGTAGAGACCGAGACCGGTACCTTCATGCGAACGGTGCGCCGAACTGTCCACCTGATAGAACTTCTCAAAAATCCGGCCCAGTTTGTCGGCAGGAATACCGATTCCCGGTATCCTGTACCGAGATGGAGACCCGCGGGACCGCGTCGTTGTCGCCCGACTTGGTATTCGATCGGCGGCGATGCGCGACGGTCACTTTCCCGTGGTCGGTAAACTTGAGGCGTTGCCGACGAGATTGATGAGGATTTGTTTGAGCTTCCCGCGGTCAGAACGGATGACGGGATGGTCGATGAGCACGACCGAAGTTAGGGTGTTGTGTTTGCTGTCGGCGATGGGCTTGAGTTGGCCGATCACCTCGCTCACGAGATCGCGCAGGTCGAACGATTGGAGAATCAGGTCGGCGCGACCGCTTTCGATGCGGGAAAGATCGAGGAGATTGTTGACGAGACTGAGGAGGTCCTGGGCGCTTTCGCGGATGAAACCGACGGCATCTTCCTGTTCGTCGGTGATCTGGCCATAGACGCTATCGAGCAGCAATTCGGTGTAACCGATGATCGCGTGGATGGGGGTACGGAGTTCGTGGCTGACGTTGGCTAGAAACTCGGCTTTGAGCCGGTTCACCTGTTCCCAATCGTGCACCTGCTCGTGCTCGTTGTCCTCGGATTTGCCTTTCGTTGTGCTCACGGAATTCGCTGTCCCACCCGCGATTGTGCGTCCTGCCGGTACATGCCCGGGCGGTTAGCCAGATGGCGGTCGTCCGCATCGGCTATGAGTCTTGCGGAGCCGGGACCTGGCGTTCCAGTTCTTCTTGGAGGCTGACGGCGCCCTCAAACAGCTCGGTAAAGCCGCCGATGGTCGCGGCGATCTGCGGGGCCTTTTCGAGGCAGAGCTGGCTGAGTTTTTGGCACTGGGCCGGGTTGCGCTGGGTCAATTCGGCCATCGCCATGATGACGGCGACGTTGTTGTTGATGGAGTGGCGGACCGTGCGCAGGTTCTGGTACAGTGCTTCCATCTGCTTCTGCAACTGTTCCGACTGTTTGTCGCTGTGCTTCATGACACCTTGTTCAAATTGAGCTGCCGAGGCATCCATGGTTCCCTGTTTCCCTTGGGTTCATTGTTTCCTTGCGTGGCGCAAACCACGACGCCGATACCTTGAGCAGGTGATATGCCAGCAAGTTCCGGAGGGTTTCGCGATTTCACTAGGATAGGGAAATCGCCTGTGGTATGGTAAAAACTTTGAGAACCTCCAAAATTCGGGGGTTTTGGCCATGTCCAAGGACACCATCATTATTGCCGGTGCGCGCGAGCACAACCTCAAGAACATCCATCTCAATCTCCCCCGTGAGAAGTTGATCGTGGTGACGGGGTTGAGTGGGTCGGGGAAGTCAAGTCTCGCTTTTGACACGATTTACGCCGAAGGCCAGCGAAAATACGTCGAAAGCCTCTCCGCATACGCCCGCCAATTCCTGGAGCAACTCCAGAAGCCCGACGTTGATTACATCGAGGGCCTGTCTCCCGCCATCGCCATCGAACAGCGGTTTGCCGGAACAATCCGCGGTCCACCATCGCCACCACGACCGAAATCTACGAGTATTTGCGGTTGCTCTTTGCCAACATCGGCAAGCCCCACTGCTACCGTTGCGGGCGGCCGATCACCACGCAGACCACCAGCCAGATTGTCGATCAAATCCTCGGGCTGGGCGAGGGCGCCCAGCTCATGCTCCTCGCCCCGCTCATCCGCGGGCGCAAAGGCGAGTTTCGCGATGTGTTCGCCCGTATCAAACGTGAGGGGTTCGTGCGGGCGCGGGTCGACGGTGAGATTCTCGACGTGACCGAGCCGGTGAAACTCGACAAGCGCCGCAACCACAGCATCGAGTTGGTCGTTGACCGTCTCGTTGCTGCCCCCAAAACGCGGGCGCGCCTGGCGGACTCCGTGGAGACGACGTTGAAATGGGGCTCGGGTCTGTTGATGGTGCTGTACCGCACGGCGGCGACTCCTGTCACCGTGCCGTGGTCGGAGCGGCTCTTTAGCAGCCAGAACGCTTGTCCCGAGTGTGGGATCAGTTACGGGGAATTCACGCCGCGCCATTTCTCATTCAACTCGCCCGACGGCGCGTGCCGGACGTGCCACGGGCTCGGTACCAAACTGTTTTTCGATCCCGATCTGGTCGTGCCCGACCGCAACAAATCCGTGGCCAATGGCGCCATCGTGGCATGGCGGCGCGGCGGTCGGCGTTTGCTGATCTATTACAAGATGCTCTTGCGGGGCCTCGCGAAGCACTACGGGGTGGATTTCGAGGTCCCGTTCAAGGATTTGCCGGAAAAAGTGCAGAAGGAATTGCTCCACGGCTCTGGGGGCGAGGAAATCGAGTTCACGTACTGGCGCAAGGGCGCGTGGCGCAAGATGACCAAGGTGTTCGAGGGCGTCATCCCGAACCTGGAACGGCTGTACGAGGAGACTGATAGCGAGTTTACGAAGGTCCGCCTGCAACAATTCATGGTCGGGATGCAGTGTCCCGACTGCAAGGGGGCGCGGCTGCGCCCGGAAAGCCTGGCGGTGACGGTCGGCGGCAAATCGATCATCGACGTGACACGCATGAGCATCGGGGAGGCCCTGGTCTTCCTCGGGTCGTTGCCGTTGTCGGAATTTGAAGAAACTGTCGCGGGCGAAATCGTGAAGGAAGTGCGGTCGCGGCTGACGTTTCTGCAAAACGTCGGCCTGTCGTACCTTACGCTGGAGCGCCAGAGCGATACGTTGTCGGGCGGCGAGTCGCAACGGATTCGGCTGGCAACGCAAGTCGGCGCGGGTCTGGTCGGCGTGTTGTATGTCCTCGACGAACCGAGCATTGGGCTGCATCAGCGCGACAATCATCGCCTGCTCAACACGTTGATGGGCCTGCGCGACCTCGGCAACACGGTGATTGTCGTCGAGCACGATGAAGACACGATTCGCGCGGCGGATTATGTTGTGGATCTCGGTCCGGGGGCGGGGTTGCACGGAGGCTACGTCGTGGCTGCCGGTCCGCTCCAGGCCATCCTCGACTCGCCCAAATCACTCACGGGACGCTATCTGCGGGGCGAATTGCAGATTCCCGTGCCGAAGACGCGCCACGCACCGAAACGCGGCTGGCTCACTGTGCGCGGCGCGTCGGAGAACAACCTCAAGAAGATCGACGTGCGGTTTCCGCTTGGGCTGTTTACGTGTGTAACCGGTGTGAGCGGCTCAGGCAAAAGCACGCTGGTGGACGACATCCTGCGGAAGGCGTTGTTCCGAAAATTCTACAGGGCCAAGGACCGCCCCGGCGCGCACGAGGCGATTCTCGGCCTCGAGGAACTCGACAAGGTTATTGTGATCGACCAATCGCCCATTGGTCGCACCCCGCGCTCGAATCCCGCCACGTACACGGGCGCGTTCAACCACATCCGCACCCTGTTCGCGCAACTGCCGAACGCTCGCGTCCGCGGCTACGGACCCGGCCGATTCAGTTTCAATGTGAAAGGCGGACGCTGCGAGACCTGCCAGGGTGACGGCATCATCAAGATTGAAATGCACTTCCTGCCGGACGTGTATGTCACCTGCGAACAGTGCAGCGGCAAACGCTACAGCCGCGAGACGCTCGAAATCACCTACAAGGGCCGCAACATCGCCGATGTTCTCGACCTGACGGTCGATGAAGCCGAGGAATTCTTCCGCGCGGTGCCGAAGATTCGCGACATTCTGCAGACGCTTCAGGAAGTTGGGCTGGGCTATCTGAAAATTGGCCAGCAGGCGACCACGCTGAGCGGCGGCGAGGCGCAACGGGTGAAGCTGTCCACCGAATTGGCCAAGAAAGCCACCGGCCGTACGTTGTACATTTTGGATGAACCGACCACCGGCCTGCATTTTGCCGATATCGCCAAGCTGCTCGAAGTGCTCAACAAACTCCGCGATGCCGGCAACACCGTCCTCGTCATCGAACACAACCTCAACGTCATCAAATCCGCCGATTGGATTCTTGATCTTGGTCCCGAAGGCGGCGACGCCGGCGGACGCGTAGTCGCCGAAGGCACCCCCGAACAGGTGGCCCAGAGCAAGCAGTCCTACACCGGGGAATTTCTCAAAAAGTTACTGGCACGAGAATTCGCCGCGGCTTAGTGCCCTGTCAAACGTCGTTTGAAGGGTTTTCTTGTAGTCGCAGGCTTCAGCCTGCGCAGCCTAAAGGCTGCGGCTACTTCAGCACTAATTGCTTTTTGACTCCACCGACCGATTTCTTCTCGAAGCAGCGATATTGGTGGGAAGGCAACGGCCTCGAAGCTCCCGACGCAAAGCTCTACAGTGGATCGCCGCGACGGGTTCTACATGTCAACGTCGGGGTCGCTGGAGTCTAGGTCGTCTTTCAATTTCAAGGAAAGGGATCGGGACGATTGCTCTGGCGAATGTTTCGTCAATGTGATGGCGACGGCGGGGACCCGGGCGATGACCGTTGCGCCGAACCGGGAATTACGGGCGATTTGGTCATGGCAGAACTGACTGTTCGTCAGATTCAACGCCACGGTGATCCAAATCATCAGGCCACACGCCCAGAGAAATCCAGCCAGCGGAGCGCCAAGGAGGTCAACGGACCGCCAGACTTCGATTTCGAGGAGTTTACGCCGGGCGAGATGTTGGCCGAGTAACGACAGCAGCCGAACCAGAATGGCAATGCCGATAAACGCGGTCGGGCGGGCGGCGACGGCGGACATGCCTGTGACCGATTCCAGACCGGGCACTCACCGGGCCATACCACTCGATCCCGACAACCAGCGCCAACATCATCTCCGCAACGCCAAAGATCTTCTCTGTGAACGGCGCCTCCCATCCGTTCCAAACACCATACGCCAGCACAATCGGCACGACGGCATCGTACCAGTTGTATCCTCTGAACATGTTGGACACGGCTGCGATCATTGGTCAAACCCCTCGATAAATCCGCATGTGTAGCTGGAATCGTACCTGCATTGTACCCGGCGATTGACAGTCGGGCCGACCTCGCCGAACGATCTAGTTAAAGCGCGTCTGGCGTCCCCGGTTGTTTATGTATGGGGTCAAGTGATGTCGTTGGTTGACGCCCCCTCATCTCAATCCTCTCCCCCGGCGGGGAGAGGAGACTACTCGTCCTCGGAACGCTACTCGCCGGAACCGACAGCCATTCCCGGTGTTTGATCAGGGGGGAACTGAATGAACCAAGGAGAACCGCCGCAGCGACGAGGCGTTTCCGTTGCCGACTTCCATTCTTGCGGCGGGGTGAACAATCTGCCATAACTGGAGTCCAAGGAGTGGTATGAGGAGGTGGTACATCATTGTGGCGGTGTTGTTGTCCTGCGGCGAGATGCATCGCGTCGCGGCGGCGACACCGGACGAGACGCGCATGTACCGCGTCGCTGAAGCCGCGTTCAAAGACGGGCTTAACGACCTTGCCGAACGACAGTTCGCCGAATACCTGGCGCAATTTCCCGATTCGGATCGCGCCGATGGCGTCGTGTTGGACCTGGCACAGGCACAGCTGAATCAGGGTAAGTGGGAAGCGGCCGTCAAGACACTGCAGGATGCGCTGGCCAAGTGGCCCACCGAGAAACGACCCGATGGTTTCCGGTTCTGGCTCGCGGAAGCGTTGTCGCGCGGCGAACGCTACATCGAGGCCGAGCAGCGGTACTCAGAGGTCATCGAAAAGTATCCCCACAGCGCTTATCGACCCCAGGCACTGTACGGCCTCGCATTTGCCCGGTTCAAACTCGGTCATTTCAACCCGGCGATGCAGGCCCTGGATGAGTTCGACAAGCTCGGCCCCAAAGCGGACCTGGCGCAGGAAGGGGAGCTCCTCCGTGGTCAGGTCCATCTCGCGCTCCAGCAGTTTGACAAGGCGGAGACCGTCCTCGCCAGCGTCGTTAACAAGTATCCGAATACACGCGCGGCGTTTCGCGCCGACATCTGGCTGGCGGAGTCACTCGCGCAACACAATCGAGCGGATGAAGCCCTGAAGCGCTACGGGGCGGTCATCGATTCCTACAAGTCCAGCCCGAACAAACCCGTGACAGGCGAACTGGCCGCCAAGGCCTGGCGCGGCGAAGGCTGGGTGTATTGGGGTCAGCAGAAATTCAACGACTCCGCCCAGTCGTTCGCTCAGGCGCTCGCGCTGGCGCAAGACCCGGGTCTGCGGCGTGAGGCGATGCTCAAGCTCGGTGAATCCTATGTCCGGGCGGGCCAATTGGCCGATGGCGTGGCGAAATTGAAAGCCTACCTGCAATCCACGCCGAACGACCCGCTGGCCGACGAAATTCAGATGACAATCGGAAATCTGCTGTTCGCCAGCAACGATTTCACCAACGCATTGCCGGAATATGTCAACTTGATCGACAAGTATCCGCAAAGCGCGCTGGTGGCCAAAGCCAATCTCAGTGCGGGTTGGTGTGAGTGGAAGCTCGACAAGATGTCCGACGCGCTTCCGCATTTCCGTCAGGCAACCGCGCTCGCCACGGATCCGGCCATTGCAGCCGAGGCGCTGTTCAAGTCGGGTGATGCCGAATTCGCTCTCGGACAGTACACCGATGCGATTACGGATTACCAGCGGCTGATCAGCACGTACCCGGACACCAAGCTTCTCGACCGGGCCATGTTCCAACTCGGTCAGTCGTACCAACGCACCCATAACGGCGAGGCGGCCGTCCATGTGTTCGAGTCGCTGGCGCAACAATTCCCCAACAGTGCACATGCCGCCGAATCGCAATTCAGCGTCGGGGTGATCGACGGCGACCTCGGCAAGGAATCGGAGGCCCGGGCCGCATATGGAGTGGTGGTGGCGAACCATCCGCAGAGCGAATGGGCGGCCAAGGCCGGTGAGGCCATCGGCGAATCGTTCCAACACGAGGGCAAATATGACGACGCAGCGGTCGAATTCGAGAAAATCATCGCCACGGCGCCCGATACCGAGCTGGGCCAGCGCGCGTATTACAATCGCGGCTGGTGTTACGCGCAGAAGGGGCAGCCGGAGAAAACGCTCGTGGATTTTAATGATTTTCTAAAGAAATATCCTGAATCCGTGCTCGCGCCGGACGTCCAGTTTTGGGTGGCAAACCGCTACATGAAGCAAAAGGACTACATTAAGGCGCAGGAGCAATTCCAATTCCTCGTCAAGAACTACGCCACCAGCAAGGAGGCGGATACCGCTCAGTACATGGCCGGACGCGCCGCCTATCTGCGCCAGGATTACACGACCGCCATTGAATTGTACGAGGCGCTGATGAAAAATTTTCCCGATTCCGGGTGGCGCTGCGACGCCCGGTTCGGGGAAGGCGACGCGCTGTGCGACCTCAACAAGTTCGGTGACGCACTCATTGTATTCGACGCGTTGACCAAGGATTTTCCCGATTGCTACCTCCTGTCCGAGGCGTATGGACGCAAAGGGGACACGCTCTTCACACTGGGCCGGTTTGACGAAGCCATTCCGAGCTATCGCCGGGCCCTGGACGTGGCGCGGGAGGGCGACCCGGCACTTCGCAACCAGTTGTACTACAAGATCGGCAAGACTTTTGAGAAGGCGACGAAACTGGAAGATGCGTTCGAGTGGTACAGCAAGGCGGTGTATGAGCAAGCGGCCGCGCCGGATCCGAATGCGCCGCCGGAGCGCTTCTGGATGCTCAAGGCGGGCCTGGCCGCCGGCGGCATCAAGGAACAGCGGCAACAATGGCGCGACGCCATCATTCTCTACCAAAAACTCGCGGATCTGTGTCCCGATAAGAAACCGGAGATCGATGAAATGGTTCGCAAGCTGCGCGTCGAGCATTTGATCCTGTTCTGAGCACGTAACTTGCTCGGTTTATCGTTGAACAGGAAGCGTTTCTGAGGTAAGCAAAGGACTGGATATGTTGACGATCATAGCAAAAGGCGGTCCGTTGATGTGGTTCATCCTCATCAGCGCCATTCTGGCGATTGCGATATTCTTCGAACGGCTGTTCCATTACCACCGCGCTCAAATTCATACCGACGACTTCGTAAAAGGGATTCTGAATTCCCTGAAGCGCGGCAATGTCAAGGAGGCCATCGACACCTGTCGGGACACGGCCGGCCCGGTGGCCCAGGTGGTCATGGCGGCGGTGCTCAACCACGATCGATCCCGCGATGAGATTCGGGAAGCCGTTCAGGACACGGCGCGCACGGAGGTGACGCGCTTGGAGCGCAACCTGCCCCTTCTGGTGACGATTGCCCAGGTCGCCCCGTTAATCGGCTTCCTCGGGACGGTGTGGGGCATGATTCGGGTGTTCATGGTGATTGAGAAAACCCAGGGGACCAATGCCGGACAACTTGCGGGCGGCGTCTGGCAGGCGTTGCTGACGACGGCCGGCGGGCTGGTCGTGGCGATTCCCAGTTACATCGCCTATAACTATCTTGTCAGTCGCGTGCAGAACCTGGTGCTGGATATGGAGAAGGCCGCCAACGAGACTGTCCAGTACCTGGCCCACAAGGAAGAAGGTGGCGAACAGGCGGCGAAGGTGGTGGAGATGCGATGACGTTCAAGACGCACTGCCAGATGTCCAAGGGGATGGTTGATCCTGCGCCATTGGTGAACGTGGTGTTTTTGCTCCTCTTATTCTTTGTTCTCAACTCGCAACTCGTCATGCAATCGGGGTTCCCGGTAGACCTGTCCGCGGCGGGAGGGGCGTCGCTGATCCACAGCTTTCAGACGCTGGTCGTCACTGTAGCCCGGGACGATCTGCTTTTTTTTAACGATCAACCCGTTCCCATCGAGAAGCTGGAGCAGACGTTGCGCGAGGCTGTCCAGCGAACCCGTGTACACGAGTTGATCATCAGGACCGATAAGCAAGTCTCCTATGGGAAGGTGGCGGAGATCCAAAGCGCCGCGTTTCGAGCGGGCATTGTGACAGTCAACCAGGCCGCGCGACCGGACGGGCCTGCGGCAAGCCAGGCGAACTGAGTGGCCATGAGGCGTGTCCCCAAGCTGTCCTTCGCGCAGGGACAACTGATGCTGTGGATTCTGGCCGGGTCCATCGTGGCATTCGGATCGATGTTTCTGTTCTTCCGGGTTTCCGGCGTTTCCCTTACCGCGGCGTCTCGGGAAGTTCCTCGAATCAATTTTATGCCGACGGCCCGGCAGGCCCCGTTGTTGGCGCACGACCCTGCGTACGTAGTGGCCGACGTGTTTGACCCGAGCCTGATGTCGTTGCCCAGTGCCCACGGCTTTTCCAGGCACCTGTGGGCGCGAAAGATCGAGGCCAGTCAGCGCGATTTGGGTTGGAACCAACGGCCGGCGTTTCTTGGTGTGACGGTTCCTGGTGTACCAGCACCGCTACTGCAGCCAGTCCCGGTCGATGCGGCGGTGCTTGCAGCAGCCGAGAAGACCCCGGCGCTTTCCGAGGAGTCGAACGACAACGAATTGCCTGAGGCGCCCCTCTCGATTAACCAATCCGTCTACCGCGTCCTCGGGGCGTTGGAGAATCGAAGTGTCGTGTCTGCGCCATCCCTGCCCACGATCAATAGCCCCGCAGCGCTTACGCCCACCCAGATTCGCGTGGGGGTAGACCCGGATGGTTTGGTTCTCTATACGCTGCTGGATCCATCCAGGGATCGATCAAGCGGAAATGATGGTGTGGACGCTCAAGCCCTGGACATCGCACGGCAGTTTCGCTTCGAAGCGGAACACGTCAACGGCACGCCCCCGCTGACCTGGGGCGTCTTGCGGTTTCTCTGGGCGACCCAACCGCCGTCGGTGACCAATAGCGAGAGCGTGGCGCCACAGCATTGAAGTGCCTCGGCTCCGGCCAGTCTTTTTTCCCAGTTTCATACTCACTTGAGGATTGTCTCGGTTCCCGCCAGCCTGTATGAATGAGGACGCGAGGGGGCGGTTACGAGTTTCATCGGGGCCAGCAGTTACGCCCGCCAAAAACCGAAAGACAAGGTAGTTGCCGTCTGAACAGCATGGAGGTTTTCCACCATGGGCATGTGGATTGGAAGAAATCGTAAGGCCCGCGTCACCTATGGATTCGACGAAATCGCGTTGGTGCCGGGTTCGGTCACCGTCAACCCCAACGAAGTGGACACGAGCTTTCGGCTCGGCCCCCACAAAATCACCGTGCCAATCCTGGCGAGCGCGATGGATGGCGTTGTTGACGTAGGTTTCGCCATCGCGATGGGCAAGCTCGGTGGCGTCGCCGTGCTCAATCTCGAAGGCGTGCAGACACGCTACAAGAGCCCCGAGGAAGTCCTCGACAGGATCGTCAACACGAGCAAGGAAGAGGCTACCCACCTCCTTCAGCGGATCTACACCGAGCCCATCCAGGAAGATCTCGTGGCTGCCCGTGTCAGAAAAATCAAGGACGCCGGCGTCCTGTGCGCGGTCAGTTCGATTCCGCAACGCGCGGAGCGTTTCGGCGCGATTGTCCAGGAAGCCGGTGCCGACATTTTTGTGGTTCAATCGACGGTGTCCACGGCGCGCCATATTTCCAGTGAGTACAAGACGCTGGACCTCGCCGCGTTCTGCCAGGCGATGCGAATTCCCGTCATCATCGGCAATTGCGTGACCTACGATGTGACGTTGGAGCTGATGCAGTGCGGGCCTGCGGGTCTGCTCGTGGGCGTTGGCCCGGGGGCGGCCTGTACGACGCGTGGCGTGCTCGGGCTGGGCGTGCCGCAGGTCACGGCGACGGTCGATTGCGCCGCGGCGCGTGATTACCATTTCAAACACAACGGAAAATACGTGCCGATCATCACCGATGGCGGCATGAGCAAGGGCGGCGACATCTGCAAGGCGTTCGCCTGTGGCGCGGACGCTGTCATGATCGGCAGCGCATTCGCCCGCGCCAAGGAAGCGCCCGGCAAGGGGTTCCATTGGGGAATGGCCACGCCCCATGCCAACCTGCCGCGCGGGACGCGCATCCGCGTCGGCGTGACGGGCACGCTCAAGCAGATCCTTTTCGGCCCTGCCGACCTTGACGATGGCTCGCAGAACCTCGTCGGCGCGCTGGCGACGTGTATGGGCAACGTGGGCGCGCGCAGCATCCGCGAGTTTCAGGAGACGGAAATTATCATCGCCCCCGCCATCAAGACCGAAGGCAAGGTCTTCCAGACCGTTCAGGGCGTCGGCATGGGCAGCAAGTGACCGAGCAAATCGTCATTCTCGATTTTGGGTCGCAATACACGCAGGTGATTGCGCGGCGGATTCGCGAATGCCAGGTCTTCTCGCAAATCCTGCGGTTCGACACCTCGGCGGCAAAACTCGCGGCGCTCAGGCCGCGCGGTCTGATTCTGAGCGGCGGACCGGCCAGCGTGTATGGGAAAGGCGCGCCGCATGGCGACCCGGCGATCTGGAACCTGGGCATTCCGGTGCTCGGCATTTGCTATGGAATGCAATTGATGGCACAACAGCTTGGTGGTCGGGTCGAGAAGGGTGAGAAACGCGAATACGGCCACGCGGAAGTTGAGATCACGGGAGATTCCCCGCTGTTCACGAAGATGGATTCGCGCCAACGGGTGTGGATGAGCCATGGCGATAAGCTGACGAAACTGCCCGAAGGCTTCGTTTCCGCCGCGCACAGCCAGAATTCGCCGTACGCGGCGATCGCCCACCCGAGGCGCACCCTCTTTGGCCTGCAATTCCATCCCGAAGTTCATCACACGCCCAATGGCAAGCAGATCATCTCAAACTTCGTCCACGGCATCTGCGGTTGTGGCCGGAACTGGACAATGAAATCGTTCATTGACCACGCGGTGGAAGAGATTCGCACCACGGTGGGCAAGGACCGCGTGATTCTCGGCCTGTCGGGCGGGGTGGATTCCAGTGTGGCGGCGGCGCTCATTCACAAAGCCATCGGCGATCGACTCACCTGCGTGTTCGTCAACAACGGCCTGCTTCGCAAAGCCGAAGCGGATGGCGTGCGAGAGGTGTTTGGCGGAACCTGCACATCAAATTGCATTACGAGGATGCCACGGGTGTGTTTCTGCGCAAGCTCCGCGGCGTGGCCGACCCGGAACGGAAACGCAAGATCATCGGCCGCACGTTCGTCGAGGTGTTCCAACGGGCAACGAAGAAAGCTGGCGCGGCGCGTTTCCTGGCCCAAGGCACGACGTATCCCGATGTGATCGAGAGTGTTTCGATCGCGGGCAATCCCGCGGCCATGATCAAATCGCATCACAACGTCGGCGGCTTGCCGAAGAACATGAAATTCGAGTTGCTCGAACCGCTTCGTGCGTTGTTCAAAGATGAAGTTCGCGAAGTCGGTGCGCAACTCGGCCTGCCGCGCGAAGTGGTCTGGCGTCAGCCATTCCCCGGACCGGGTCTGGCCGTGCGCATTTTGGGCTCCGTGACACCGCAACGCCTCCACATTCTTCGCGAGGCCGACTGGGTGGTCATCGACGAGATGAAAAAGGCCGACCTCTATTACAAGATCTGGCAGACGTTTGCGGTGCTGTTACCGGTGAAGACCGTGGGCGTGATGGGCGATGAACGCACCTACGACAACGTCATCGCCATCCGCGCCGTGGAGAGCGTTGATGGCATGACCGCCGATTGGTCGCGGCTTCCCTATGACCTCCTCGCGCTGCTATCCACGCGCATCATCAATGAAGTGAAAGGTGTCAACCGCGTCTGCTTCGACATCTCCAGCAAACCGCCGAGCACGATTGAATGGGAGTAGCGTTCCGATGAGCAAGTACACAAGGAAGACGTGGCAGGAAAAACTGAGGGATAACAAAGGCTTTCCCAAAGTGTGCAAGATCGACGGGAAGAAGAGCAGACGCTGGGGCACGGGAACATTCGTCATCCCTGCGCCGATGGAGGTGGACGAGCTGATGCGCCGTGTGCCCAAAGGCAAGCTGACAACGATTGATCAACTCCGCGAGGTTCTGGCGCGGCGACATCAGGCGACGATCGCGTGTCCGATTACGACCGGTATTTTCGCGTGGATTGCAGCGCACGCCGCCGCTGAAGCCGAGGCGGAGGGCGAGAAAAGCCCCACACCCTATTGGCGGACGCTCAAATCGAAAGGTGAATTGAACCCTAAGTATCCTGGCGGAATCGCCTTGTTGAAACGCCGGCTCACTGTCGAGGGCCACAAGGTGTTTCAGAAGGGCAAACGATTCTTTGTTGAGGATTTTCAGGCTCGTCTGGCACGTCTCGAACGTTCTTCCACGTGAATCGTTGACGCTCGCGTTGACGATTTGCTTTTGCTGCAGGGTGCTAGTAACATACAGCCCAATTCGTATGAAAACCCTGCGCTACGACCAACCGGATTTCGCTCGCGCCGTCGCCGAGGCGTGCGCGGCGTCGAGTTTGTTTGATCCACAAATCGAGGAAAGCGTGCGATCCATCATTGATGAGGTCCGGACGCGTGGTGATGATGCTCTGGTTGAGCTGACGGAGCGCTTTGATCGTGTACGACTCAGAGCTTCCGAGTTTCGCATCAACGGCAAGCCGTCGAAGCCCGAACCGCAGTTGGCACGGGCGATTGCCGCGGCGCACCGGAATATTTCCGCCTTTGCGAAACGATCGCTCCGGAAGGACTGGCGCATGCGCAACGCACAGGGTGGATCGGTCGGCGAAAAATTCGAGCCGTTCACACGCGTCGGCATCTACGTTCCCGGCGGGACGGCTCCGCTCGTCTCGACGGCGTTGATGACGATAACGCTCGCGCAGGTCGCGGGTTGTCCCGAAATCGTCGTCTGTTCCCCACCGCCCATCAATCCAAGTTTGCTCTACGCGATGACGGCCGCCGGCGCGACGGAGATTTATCAAGCCAACGGCGTGGCGGCTGTGGCCGCGATGGCGCTCGGCACGGCGGCGATCCGGTGAGTGCAAAAGGTTTTCGG
>CAVYAC010000094.1:0-52862 GCA_963766065.1 uncultured Verrucomicrobiae bacterium | reverse complement strand
CTGTTTATGTGGTGGCCTCGGCTCGTTGCCTTGGTCGCTGACGCCATGTGCACTCGTCATGGGGTTAGTCTACACGCTAGGCCACTTGAGCATGGACGAGCACCTCAAACATACTGACAATTCTGCAATTTGTTGATGTGACGGCTCTGGTGAACAATTCGCCTTGGAGGAGTGCACCCGTTCCTAATACACTTAACACCTCGGTGAAGCTCACCTATGGGATGCTCGGCCTGAGTTTTGTCGGGAAAAATGTTGCCTATTTCAGTTGTGGCCGTGCCCTGTGTGGCCCTGTGGCACTCAGCCGGACACTGTCTCAAAAAGAGCACGGGGTGATTTTTGCATCATGCGTCACTGGCCACATATCCTGGGTATGTGTTGCACACTCTATGGCAACATACTTCCAAAAATGATGGTCAGTGTGGTGAGCCGGCACCTCGCACTGATTGACGGCCACATTCACCATATGTGGCGCGGTGTCGTGTACGGAGACCGTTCTGTGGGTATGCATGACAATACTCACCTCAGTAATGGAAGGCGTTGCACGGCGGAGGCGAAGGGTCAGTGGCAGGCGCACGGTGCTGGCTGGCACGGCTGGCGGTGAGCAAGTCCTCGGTATCCGTGCGATCATCCTGCTGGTGCAAGCTGAGTCCTCACAAGCAGCAGTTCAACCTGGACTGCGCTGACGAGCAGCAATACCAATCACGCTCGTTGGACTGATTTGATGCTCTGTCCCGGAACCCGTCAATCCGACGGTACGGTCGGACTCAGCTTTCACAAGTTCACTGGAGAAGTCATTGAACTCAGCACCAACAATCCTCAGTACATATAGTTCAATTTCCGGTCTTTTTCCTGGAGCCAGCGCACTGGAGCAGTCGGTTTCCCTTTTACATGACATCACCGTGCCGCCCCTGCCATGGGGCCATGGGCGGGTGGAGCATCCCTTTGGCATCTTGACCTGCATCCCACTGGTGTGGCCGGCGCTGTCGGTGCAGCTGGCGTGGCGCGGCGTTCGGCGGACATGCGTTCCACCTTGTGCGGGTTCTTGGCGGCGGTAGCCGTGCTTTCGGGATGCACGCTGACCCTGAGCCTCTTTTTTACTCGTCACCGCTTTGAAGTGGAATTCCTTTCCCCCGCTGGTGTTGCTGGCAGTGATCGACGTCTTGGGTTTGGAGCGCGCACCAGGGACCGGCCGATATGGCGGCGTGCGGTGCGTTGGGGCTGAGTCTCTGCTGGTCGCTGCTGGCGTCTAGCTGTTGGCGGGCCTTGAGTATTGGCCGACGCGCACGACGACTGGGGATGGTTTTGGGGCAACCGGGTAACATCGAGGAAGCCATCTGAACTCTCGAGTTAGCCCTGCGTCTGAACCCCTATTACTGCCGAGGCACACAACAACCTGGGGATGGCTTTGGCGCAAACCGGACAGGTCGAGGAAGCCATCGGAAATTCGAGCAGGCGCTGCGAATCACGCCTGGTTTTGCCAAGGCCCACAACAACCTCGGGATCGCTTTGGGGCAAACGGGTAAGATCGGGGAAGCCATCGCGCAGTACGAGCAGGCCTTGCGGATCAACCCTGATTATGCCGATGCGCACTACAATCTCGGATGGCTTTGGCACAAACGGGTAAGACCGAGGAAGCCATCGGACAGTACGAGCAGGCGCTGCGGATGAACCCTGATTCTGCCGAGGCCCACAACAACCTCGGGATCGCTTTGGGGCAACGGGTAAGATCGGAGAGGCTATCGCGCAGTACGAGCAGGCGCTGCGGATCAACCCTGATTCTGCCGTGGCGCACAACAACTTGGGATTTGCACTGGAGCAGGTGGGCAATATTGAGGATGCCATTGGGCACTATGAGCAGGCGTTACGAATCAAGTCCAATTTTGTCGAGGCGCATTGCAATCTCGGGACGGCTTTGGAGAAACTGGGCCGGGTGCCAGAGGCGATCGCGCACTACGAGCAGGCGCTACGGATCAATCCCGGTTTCACCCAGGCGCAGAGCGCGCTCGCGCGACTGCAAACCCGCCCGTAAGCCGAGTCCGACGAGCGCGCCGCAGATTTGCCGACAGCGCAACGGCGGCCCTCGGGAGTTCAAAGTGCAAGTTTTCGCAATTCGTTCCATGCGGGCAGCCCAATTGCTCATGGGTCATCTGATACCGTCTCCGACGTTATCAGATGCACCCCTTTTTTAATATTACCCGAATCCTTGCGATGGGTTGTAGCAACTGCCCTGTCATGTGAGCGGGAAGTCTGGATTCCTGATCAGTTGGCCAAGCAGGATGACGAGTTTGCTCATCACCGTCGTTTCGTCAACGCCCGTGAAGATTGCCGTTCCGAGAACCTTTCCGGAATGCTCGATGGCCCAATCTGTGGTCTTGCCAAGACGTGTTTCTGATGAAACCATGACGGGTGATTCATCATGGATGCAACAGCCAGAGATCACGCCAGGCAGTTCGGTGCCTTCCATGTCATGACCAAACCCGTTGGTCCGATCTGCAACCTGGACTGCAAGTACTGTTTCTACCTGGAGAAGGAGAGGCTCTATCCGTCGGACGAAAGCTTCCGCATGTCCGACGCAGTGCTCGAAAGCTACGTCCGCCAGTATATCGAGGCCCAGGATGTGCCGGAGGTTAATTTCGCCTGGCAGGGCGGCGAACCAACGTTGCTGGGGGTCGGATTTTTCCGCCGGGTCGTCGAGTTGCAGAAGCAGTATTGTCCGGCTGGCAAGCGCGTCACCAATGCGATCCAAACAAACGCTGTATTGTTGGATGACGAATGGTGCGAGTTTCTTCGCGACAACGGATTTCTGGTTGGCGTGAGTATCGACGGCCCGCGAGAGATGCACGACCGCTACCGGGTGGACAAGGAGGGCCATCCGACATTTGACAGGGTCATGCGGGGCTTGGAGTTGCTAAAATCCCCACCGGGTCGAATTCAACACGCTCACGGTTGTCAACCGGCTCAACTCACGTCACCCGCTTGAGGTGTACCGCTTCCTCAAACAGCAGGGCTCAGGATTCATTCAGTTCATCCCGCTGGTCGAACGCAAGCCGGATGACGACGCCAAGTCGATGGGCCTGGATTTCTCCGCGCCGCCGATACCCAGTGAGAGTGACGCAAACTCGCCGGTCACCCCATGGAGCGTCGAATCGAAGCCGTACGGCGAGTTTCTGGTGACGATTTTCGACGAGTGGATCCGCCACGATGTCGGCAAGGTCTTCGTGCAACTCTTCGACGTCGCGCTGGGGAACTGGATGGGGCTCGGCTCTTCCCTGTGCGTGTTTGCCGAAACCTGCGGCACGGCACTGGCCATCGAGCACAACGGTGACCTCTATTCCTGCGACCATTACGTTTACCCGCGCTACCGGCTCGGCAACATTTTGAACCAGACGCTCGGCGACATGGTCAACTCGCCCGAACAGGTTAAATTCGGCAATGACAAACTCGACTCTCTTCCCCGGTATTGTCGTGAGTGCGACGTGCGTTTTGCCTGCAACGGCGAATGTCCCAAACACCGGTTCATCCGCGCGCCCGATGGCGAGCCGGGCCTGAATTACCTTTGCCCGGCCTACAAACGCTTCTTCAAACATATTGACCCGTACATGCGGACGATGGGTGAATTGCTGCGCTCGGGCCAGACAGCCGCGGCCATCATGCCGCTGATGGCCGCCCAGGAACAACAGGTCCGATGGCAGAGCGCGGCCCGCAACGACCCCTGTCCGTGCGGCAGTGGCAAGAAGTTTAAGGTCTGCTGTAGTGCCAAGCTCAACGGCACTCGTTTACGAGCATCCTGATCCGACTGCAGACGGCGAAATACGCGTTGCCGAAGTTGCCACATCCGATGAACCCGACTTTCACCGGCCCCTTCACGAAACGACCTCTGCTCCATTGGTCGGTCGACAGACGTAAACGGTGGCCGCCAGCAGGGTTTTTTGGTGGTATTCGGCCCTCGCAGTCTCCACAAACCTGTTGACCGCGGTATCTCGAACCAACGCGACAGCGCAGCCGCCGAAGCCGGCACCCGTCATCCGCGCGCCGCAACAGCCGGGCGCGATGCGCGCACACTCAACGATGGTGTTGAGTTCTTTGTTGGTTACCTCAAAATCGTCCCGGAGGCTGTTGTGGCTGGCGTTCATTAACTTGCCGAGAGCGACCGGGTCAGTCGTTTTCGCTGCGGCAGCAAGTGTGCGCTCGTTCTCCGTGATCACATGGCGTGCCCGGCGGCGTGGTAATTCATCGAGGCTGCCGGCACGTTTTTCAAATTCGGCGAGGCTCACGTCACGCAATGCGCGCACGCCGAAGTATCTCGCCGCTGTCTCGCATTGGGCCCGCCGCTCGTTGTACGCGGAGTCCACCAGTCCCCGTCGCGTTCCGGTGTCCAACACCACCACGACTGTGTCGCGGGGCAGCAGTACCGGTCTCGTTTCCAGTGACCGGCAATCGATCAAGAGCGCATGACCGGCCCGACCGCACGCCGAGATCATTTGGTCCATGATGCCGCAGTTTACGCCAACCCATTGATTCTCAGCTCGCTGACAGAGCTTCGCCATCGTGGCTGGGTCCCACACGATGTTCGTTACGGCTGCAAATGCGCGCGCCACTGCGAGCTCGAACGATGCGGACGAAGAAAGCCCGGCGGCCATCGGCACGTCGCATCCGCTCACGCCTTCCCAGCCGCGCGGCCTGTGACCTGCCTGTACCAGTGCCCATGCGACCGCCTTCGGGTATTCACCCCAATGTCTTTCGCGCTTCTGTAGGTTCGCCAGCGAAAACTCCAGCGGCTCGTTGTGATCGAGCGAATGCAGCACGACCTTCGCGTCGTCGCGCGGGCGCAACGCAATCCACGTGGCCCGGTCAATCGCCATCGGCAGCACGAAACCGTCGTTGTAGTCGGTGTGTTCGCCGATCAAATTGACGCGGCCCGGCGCACGAACAACACACCGTGGCGGTTCACCGAATCGCCGTTGAAATTCGTTGGTAACATGTTCGCACAAGTTCATCGGGCATCCTTGAAGTGACTTGGCAACGCGCGCAACCGTTCGACGACTTGCTTGGGCGCGAGAGCGCGCGGGGCCTCGGCCGACGCGTGACCCTCCGCACCGGTGAGGTCGGGCAAACGCGACACGAGTCGCCTTGGGGAGCAGAAGCGTTTCATACGGTCAGATTGCCCAATAGGGCACGACCGCGAGTGTATGTCATCAACAACCGTCGTACAAGTTGAAATCAGAAGTTGGGTGTGTCTCAAGAATTGGTTGCGGCTTGGCCACACAATTGCTCGCAGGGTCTAACTGATGAAGAACATCTCGTGCATGTCTCTCGCATGCGCCCGCGCTGCTGCGATGTCAGAATCAGCTCAGCCAGGACTTTCTCCTCACCGGCCCAAGAGGGGTCACGATCTTTCTGTCAATTCCGGGCGGGAATTATTGTATAAAGATTAAATGATGAATATACCAGCAATTGGTAAATTGAAAACGGGCCTGGACGCTGACTTCGTGGCGCTGGACGTTGGTGGACAGGGAATGTTCCGCGTCGGGCAGGAGGGCGTGCAGGCGATCGTCGCCCCGCGGGACCGCAAGGTGGAGTTTATCTCCTATGCCGATAAGACCCTCACCTTTGTCAAATCGGCCATGGGATATCCGGTGATTTACCCGCTGCCCGAAGCGCGATTTGAGGCACCGGCCGAAGCGGTGTTGATGGATTTGGATGGCACCAGTGTTCACAGCGAACATTTCTGGGTCTGGATTATCGAACGGACGACGGCGCGGTTGTTAGGCGACTCGAAGTTCGTGCTCGCCCCGGAAGACGAACCGCACGTTTCCGGTCACTCCGTGAGCGAACACTTGCAATACTGCGTCAGCAAGTATTGTCCCCATAAAACCGTGGAAGAGGCCCGTCAGTGTTATTTTGAGATCACTCATTACGAGATGAAAGAGATTATGGAGGGACGCGGTAAGGCCGATGCCTTCGTGCCCAGCCCGGGGCTCAAAGAGTTCCTCCTGACACTGAAGGCTCAGGGGATCAAGATCGGCCTGGTCACCTCCGGTTTGTACGAAAAAGCCTGGCCGGAAATCATCGCCGCCTTCCGCACTCTCGACCTGGGCGATCCACTCAATTTCTACGACGCCATAATCAGCGCCGGGTTTGCGATGCGGCAGGGGAAGCAGGTCGGCACGCTCGGTGAATTGTCCCCGAAACCGCACCCTTGGTTGTATGCGGAAACCGCCCGCGTCGGCCTCGGGATCGACCCCAAGCGCCGTCATCGGGTCATTGGCATGGAAGATTCCGGGGCCGGAGTCGTCTCGATCCGATTGGCAGGTTTTGCCGCCATCGGGATTGGCGGCGGTAACATCCCGAAGAGCGGGGTGCGGCCGTTGTTACATGCCGAATGCCCAAATCTGTTGGACGCGCTGCCGATTATCGTTGGGCACTGACGGAATCCGGATCCTGAAACTAAAGCGGTCAAGTAAGCAATTACTTTACTGTCAAATTGGACGCCGGCTGCTTCTGATTGGGTGAGAAAGTTCGCAATTTGCCCCCGGCCCACCAACACGACTTCAATCTCCTCCTCGTCTTGCGGGCGAGGTGCGGCATTCCGGTTCTCCACACTGGTTTCGTCAATCTCGACCATCACCACATGCGTCCGCTCACTGCTCAACCCCGGGGTATTGTAGGAGGCCGGGAAGCACCGGACCACGCGACCACGGTACCCGGTTTCCTCATGAAGTTCTCGTCGAGCGGCTTCATCCGGTGTTTCCGAACCATCAATCAGCCCCGCGGGGAATTCGATTACGGTTCCATTTGCCGGTGGACGATATTGCGAAACCAGCACCAACCGGTCGGAGGGCTGCAGCCAAGCGATGAGCAGCACGGCCCGGTGATCACCATTGCGCGCTGCCATCTCCCAGACGCGCTCTGTGCCGGTCGCGTCCCGCCACCGGATGGCTTGGAGGTTGAGCACCCGGCCAGCGGCCAATGTTTGCCGGGACACTTCACGGCCCGGGTTCTTTGCCTGGTCGCTCATAAGATAAGATATAATGCAGCTACTTCACCATTTCGACACTGACAATCTTCCCATGTCCAACCGGAATTTGAATGCCTGACTTGGTGACCTTGAGGCTTCTGACGCGTTCCTCATTCAGATTGACCAGCCACGCTTTGCTCACGGAGAAGCCCACCCGTAGCGAGGCTTTGGTGTCGTTGTTTGACGGATTGTAGAACCGTACAATAACAGAATCGCGGTCTGCCGCCTTCTTAATCGTGGATAGAACCAACGCCTTGCCGTCGAGGCTCAGAAAACTGTGGCTGAGCGGCAGTTTTCCTTGTTGCCGGCCAAACTGGCATGGCTGGAGAGGATTGCGCAAGGCCAAAGCGGCTTGGTGCAACCCGGCCTGGTTCCAGTCCCCGGCATGCGGCAGCAGTGCGTAGCGATATGCAAATGAGCGCAACGACTGCGCGCTCTCGTCGCCCGGGTACTCCATCCACAAACGGTTGTCGCACGGGATTCGCACCGGCACGCTACGGACCAGACCCATCGCGGCGGTGACCCGTGGATCATGCTCCAACACTTCGTAATCACACGGCGCCTCCGTCAGCACGGCCAGCCCGCGTTTGCCGTCGCTGACATCGAACCACATTTGCGCCGGATGCCGGGCCAACGCCGGACCTCGCATAACGCCCATGCAGCCCGGATTGATTGGGAACTCGTCCACCGTAAAGGACCCCTCGCCCCACGTTCGCGTGGCGGACGAATCGGTCGGGAAACATGCCTTCAAGTAGTGGTCTCTGGCGGTGTTCTGAATCGTTGTGATGACTTCCAGATAGGGGCAGTTCTTCCGCAGGACAACGGCGACCGAAACGGGGAACGCCACCTCGGTTTCAGAACGCGCCTGCCGTGAGCGGTCGAATTCCCGGGGCAGTTGCCAATCCAACCGGATGTCGAACACCACCGCCAACGGCCCGTGCGTCCGGCAACCCACCGACGCGACCATTCCGCGCGTGTCGAGGATCCGATTGTTGTGGGGTTCCTTCGACATCCACATGTTGCCGATCTCGCCAGAGTCGAGAAAGTAATTGAGTCCGCTGTAGGTCTCACCGGTGGCCTTATGGGTCAGCTCCAGCGTGCCATCACCGTTAACACGCACTCGAAGGAATTCATTTTCCGCGGTTCGGGCGTCGCGGAGCAGGTCGTCGGCATAGATTCGCGGCGGTTCCCAATCCTCATGCGGATAGGGGTATTCGGCTTTGGCCACCGCTTTGATTCGGAAGGTTTTGTAGCCCATGGCCGGCACGCATTCGGCCAGGAACCACAGGTGAATCCGAGTGCAGTAGTACGGCATGTTCCGGCTGTGCGGGTGGTAGACGCCGGCGCGCGTCTCGAATTTTTCCATCTGCTGATCCGCCATCGGACAGCCGTTCTCGTCTTCGATCACCAAATGGTCGACGCGCGCTTCCCGCGGTAGATCGAGCCACGCCTCGACGACTTCGCTGCGTTCCGACGCGGAGAAATTATGGACGGCAACAAAGAACTCGGTCTCCGTGACTCCGCTGGTATTTATCTCCTGGGTGATGTTCTGTAGGCCGCGCCGCTCCAAGCCCTTCACAATCACCTCGGCTTGTTCCAGCCGGCTCATGACGCCGGCGCCCAAAGTGCGTGGGCCGAGTCCATGCACCGAATCGTGCACGTGACTCTGGAAGAGAAGTTTCCAAATCTTGTCGAGGTAAGTAGTTGGATACCGGTCCGCGCCATTCAACCATGAAAATACTCCTAATGGCTCGGCGCGGTTTAGCAGCGCGGTCTCGACGCGGCCATGCAGCTTCATGATTTCCGGATGGATGGAGAAGACGTCCGAATGCACGGCACCCACCGGACCGTCGCGCATCGGGCCTTTCACAACATCCAACTCGTCTCGACGCGGGGCGAGGGCTTTCTGCAAGTCGGCCAAATAACCACTCAGCCGCCCATGCACCAGTTCGATTTCCCTGCCAAATTGTTTGCGGATCTCCGCAATGAGCTCCGTGGTCAAGGGATGTGGCTCGGTAAAATCCGTCCCCTCGAACAGCAGGACGCATTCGGGAGCCGCGGTACCTTCCACCGTCCTGAGGGCGCGCTCCAAGCCGTCCTTGACGTTTTCGGGATGGAAGGACGTTTCCGGACCAAGAATATCGTAAAACCAACCGTAATCCTCCGGTCCGGCGGTGTGAAAGACTTTGCCAAAGTCACCCCAGCGGTATTGCCAGTCCTTATGCCACGGATCGCGGTTGTAGACGATGGGAATGTGGCGGGCGAAAAAGAAATTCCAGCGGGCTTCGCGCCCGAGCCGGGACGCCAGCGCCTGTGTACCGTCCGGCGCCTCCCACACAAACTCGGAGAACCGCGTCCGTTTGGGATCCATGTACTTGTAGAACAGAATGGTGTCGATGCCGAAGCCATCGTAGATCTGCGGCAACTGGGCGATCTGGCCAAACGAGAAAACATTGTAGCCGCACTTCAGGACGGGACCAAATTGGAGCGCGGTACGGAATCCAGCCTGCAGATTGCGGATGAGGGTTTCACCCTGTACCGCCGCGCAATCGGGCAACGTATACCACGGCCCAAGCTCCAACCGGTTCGCCTGGGCGAGTGCCCGAATGCGCCCGCGGTTTTCGGGGCGGATTTCCAGGTAATCGTCCAGCAGCGTTGCCTGACCATCGAGCAGAAACGATCGGTACGCTTTCTTTTGCTCCATCAACTCGATCAAATGATCGAGACAATCCACCAAGCGCATGCGCGTCCGCTCAAATTCCCAGCGAAATTCCCTGTCCCAATGCGTATACGTTACCAGATAGATCTTGCGTTGTGATGGCATGCCTAATCATTCCCTAATTTGGCGGGAGCGTCCTTAGCACGCGCCCGTTCTGTTTGGAAGTTGAAATGGAACCTACAGGAATTATTGCTCCGTAGGGTTCGGCCTAAAGCCGGCGGGTACAACTGAACCTCGCCGTTTCGCGGCTTGCTGTGATTCGATCTGTAAAGAACATCGGGTAACTTGTACCAGAAACGGTGCCGGTAGTTCAACTCTTCATAGATTACATCGTTCCGGGCAATCCATTGGCACGTTGCCCTACCGGCGCAAACAGAACCAGTGCGATGGCGCCATACACCCGGTGGACGCCCAACTGCCAAACCCAGCTTACGGTTCACGACCCGCCCCCCCACGACCTCGACGGGATGCGCTCCGGCGGGCATGCGAGGGGCTAATTCCCATCAGCAACCGGAATTGCTTGTTGAAATGTTGCGGGTCCGGCATTCCAACTCGTGCGCCGATGCGTTGGACGGGCAAATCGGTCGTGGCCAACAGTTGCTTGGCGTGCTCGACCCGCCGACGCAACAGATACCCGGGGAATAGTCATGCCCACTTGTGCGCGAAACACGCGCGCCAGGTGGTCCTGACTCAGCCCCACCTGCTCCGCCAAGTCCGGCACTGTCAGCGGTTCGGCAAAACGCTCGTTGAGGATCATCAGCAATTTTTCCACCGCCTCGGTGGCCGGGCGCGACCCATTTTCCGCTGACTCGCAGGCCCCAAACATGCCGAGCCAGATCAATAATCCCTGAAAAGCAACCGACGCGGCGGCAGCGGCCAGTCTTGCATATGACAGGTCGCGCTGGGATTGTTCAAACCACTGAGCGATACTGCCGCATCCGGTCGGCCACAAATTCCCGGTGCGGCCCGACCGGCAGATGCCACGGCAACAGCATGGTTTCGCCGCGGACCGGCAGGGGCTGGAAATGCACGCACCAATGGTGACCGCGGTTCGGCAGATCGTAGGAAGTGTGGCCACGGGCGACGGACAGCGTCACCACGCCCGGCGCCAGCGGGAATTCCCGGCTGTCCATGCGGATCGCGCCGTCGTAGTCGTGCAGGTGCAACGCGTGGGTCGGGCAACAGTACACGAAGTCAAACGCCGTCCGGTCCAGCGGCGAGCGTCCAGCCATCGCGATGACCGGCGCGGCGCGGACGGGCCAGCGCATCTGAGGGCACGCTTTTTGCACATCGGGATTTTTACCATAACAACGGAATCATTCCAATTGCGGAATTTTGCGGAGTTGTTAGGTTTGGCTGGTCGATAACACAGTGGATTCGCGATGGCGACGAGCGTGCAAATCGAATCGAATCAGGGCTCCGGCGATGCGGGCGGCTCCGGTATTTCTACCAAGTCCCAGCTTGACACCCCTCGCCAACGTTTCCTCGCCGCGTTGGAACGGCGACCGTTGACCGGGCGCGTGCCGCATTTCGAGTTGGTGTTCTTTCTGACGATGGAGGCATTCGGCAAACTGCACCCGGCGCACCGTAACTACAGCCAGTGGCTGCAGATGGAGGAAAAGGAACGCGAACTTCACCGGCGCGACATGGCCGACCTGTTCATTGCGACCGCTGAGCTCTTCGAGCACAGCGCTATCGTGCTGCATCCCAACCGGACAGCATCGAGGAAACTCTGCGACTGGTCAACTTCGTCGCGAGAAATGCGGCGACCGCTATTTGCCTTGCTGGTCGGACGGCGACCCGACGTTCGAGCGTCCCGGATGGCGCGCACATGGAAGAGTTCTCCTACCGGATTGCCGACAACCGGACAAATTGAAGGAAGAAGCGGAGAAGGGGCTGGCGTGGGCGTTCGGATCGGGCCGAGCGGCTCAAACAACGGGGCGGCGTGGATGGGTTTGTCTTTTGGTCCGACTATTGTTTCAACTCCGGGCCGTTCCTCAGCCCGGCGTTGTTCAGCGAGTTTATCACGCCATATCTGGCGCGGTTGATCCAAGGCCATCGCGAGATGGGTTACTATACGATCAAGCATACCGACGGCAACATCATACCGATCCTCGACCAACTCATCCAAGCCAACCCGCACGCGCTCCACTCGCTCGACCCGCAAGGCGGCGTGGATATTGCCGAAGTGAAACGCTTGGCCGGCGACAAAGTCTGCCTTATCGGCAACGTCAACTGCGGTTTGCTCGATACCGGCACTGACGAACAAGTCATCGAATCCGCCCGGTACGCGCTCCGACACGGGATGCCGGGCGGCGGCTATATTTTCTCCAGCAGTAATTGCATCTATACCGGAATGCGCCTGAGCCGGTACGAACTGATGCTGGATGTCTGGCGGCGCGAAGGAAGTTACCCTGAACCCAAGGAATACAAGCCGTGATGGCGACGACGTCCAGATTCCGCACCGACGCGAAAATCAACTGGTACCGATGCAAAGTGGACAAGGCAGCGATGAGCGCCTTAATGCAGACCAGCGATTGGCACGGATACCGGCAGGCGGTTGGACATATCGGCCTGTGGTTTGTCACCGGGACGCTGGCCTATCTTGCTTTCGCCCGAATTTCGGCCGCCAACTGGCTTTGGTCGGTCCCGCTGTTGCTGGCGGCGCTATTTGCCCACGGCACCGTGGGTTCCTTCCTCGGCGGCACGGCGTGTCACGAACTGTCCCACAAGACTCCGTTCAAGACGAAATCGGTGAACGAGTTTTTCCTCAAGCTGTACGCGTTTTTCGGCTGGTGGGATCATGTGTGGTATCGGCCCAGCCACATCAAACATCACCAACTTACGGTGTACCACGATTACGATGGCGAGGTGGTCCTGCCGCTGAAGTTTAATTTCCAGAGCGTTGAAACCTGGCTCGGTTTGCTGGCGTGGAATCCGCACGGCACGTGGATCCTGCTCAAAACCGTCTTTCGCCGCGCGACCGGCCACATGGACAACGACTGGTTTGAATTTGTGCTGCCCGAAAGCAACGAACGGTTGCGCCCCGGGGCAGCACTGTCGCTGGGCGCAGGTTACCCTCCTCGGTCATGCGGCGCTCGCTGCGGTGTTCATCGCGACCGGGCATTGGTTCCTGATTGTTGTCTTCAATCTCGGCTCGCAATATTGCGGCTGGCTGTCGTTCCTGTGCGGCGCGCCGCAACACTTCGGTTTGTCGCCCGATGTGCCCGACCACCGCCTATCTTGCCGCACCTACAGTTGTTCGTGGTTGCCGGCGTTTCTGTACTGGAACATGCAATATCACGTCGAACACCACATGTTCCCCGCCGTACCGTCCCACAACCTGCCGAAACTCCGCAAACTGATCGAACACGATTTGCCGCCCGCGCCGCATGGATTGCGTGCGCTCTGGAAACACATGCTGGAAGTGCACCGCAAGCAGACGGCTGACCCCAACTACGTCTATGTCCCGCCGCTGCCCAAGACCGTCGGTGACTGCGCCAACGACCACGAACTCGAACGCGAAGCCTCCCTGACCATTTGATCGCCTGGCGCGATCACTCACTGCGAAGTTTCATCACAGCCCTTGAGTCGTGATTCCTAAGAAAGCGTGTGCCACATTGGTGGTTCCCATGGGTCCTGGCAAATCCGCTTGACAGATCACCGAGCTTTCGCATATACACGCGCGGGCAATCTTTACAGTGTATATTATACATGCTCCGATACTCGTAAGAGGTCACAACGTGGTTCATCACATGACTGAAACTGAGTAGTCCAAAAACCAACAGCACTGAGATTGGCGGAGTGGTCAGCGCCTCCGCCAACCCCGACAACCAACGGAAGGAGTTCGTCATGAGAAGCGCGATTGGGATGTTACGGGAGCAGTTCAACGGGAAAGGTTTGCGGAGAATGGTGCGCCGGAGTCGCCTGCCTGCTTGTGGGATGGACAGTATCGGCGACAGCCCAAGTGACCGCCGTACCGGCCAACGAGTTCCTCAACTCGCTGGGCATCAACACCCACATTTCCCAGGGCGTCAACTGGTCGACGTACACCAACGGGCTGGTGTATACCGGCCTGCGCAACATCAGGGATGGGAACAACTCGGGGGACGATGACCCCGTATATCGACCTGCATGCGGCAATCGGCACGCTCGTTGAGATGGTGGGCGCACAAAATTCCAACAGCATGACCTGGCTGATCAATGGCAGCACTACCTTGGCAAACAGCAACGCGCTGTTGGCACTGGAGGGGCCCAATGAACCCAACAACTTTACGATCTCGTACGAGGGGGTGTACGGCGGCGGGACCGGTCATGGGTTCCCGTGGCGAATTTCCAACGGGATTTCTTCTCGAATGTCGTAAATAGTGCCATCCTGAGCAATTACCCGGTGTTCAATGTTACCGAAGGCGGCGGTGAGGAGCAAAACGTCGGCTTGCAATTCCTGACGGTCCCGGCCGGTTCCGGTGTTACGAATCTTTACCCAGCCGGCACCCAGTTCGCCGATTATGCCAACTGCCACAATTACGTGACCGGTAACAACCATAATTGGACGAACAACGCCGCCTGGATGTCGATGGAACCTGCGTTCACGCAGAACTCTGTGGACGGGTTGTACGGCAACTACGGACTCACGTGGAGAAAGAGCTATACCGGTCTACACCAGCAACCAGTTGGTGACTCTGCCGCGAGTCAACACGGAAAACGGGTGGCAGACGACGAACGGGCCGGTCAACGGGGGGATCTACATTACCGAGACCAATCAGGCTAACCTCTGCCTGAACCTGTTTCTAGACGCCTACAAACGCGGGTGGAGCTACATCTTCCTCTACCAGATGAAAGACGACCAAGGTGGCAGTTCGAACACTTGGGGGATATACCGTGGGGATGGGACGGCTAAACCAGCGGCGACCTACATTCACAACCTGACAACGATACTGGCGGACACCAATTCCATCGCTCCGGGCAACATGAACTATTCAATCTCGAACGAGACCGCAACGGTGCACGACCTGCTCTTGCAGAGGAGCGACGGCACGTTCTTTCTTGCGGTTTGGGATGAGGAAACGGGGAGCGGCTCGGACAATATCGCCGTCAACTTCGGCGCGACAGCCACAACGGTGCAGAGCTACGATCCGACCCTTGGAACCGGAGTTCAGCAGACGTGGAGTAACGTCAGCTCCGTCAATTTGACGCTGAGCAATCATCCGGTGTTCCTTGCGATAAGCGGGTTGGGCGGAGGAACGGCGCCGACGGCGAACTTCACGGGGAGTCCGGCCAGTGGCGCGGCGCCGTTGAACGTGTCCTTCACCGACACGTCGAGCGGTTCGCCGACAAGCTGGGCGTGGAACTTTGGCGATACGGGAACATCGACACTGCAGGACCCGTCGCATACCTACACCACGGCGGGGGTTTACACAGTGTCGTTGATTGCCGGCAACGCCTACGGTTCCAGCACCAACACCCAAACCGGGTACATCAACGTTTCAGCGGCGCCGCCGCCGCCGACGGCGAACTTCACGGGGAGCCCAACCAATGGCGCGGCGCCGTTGAACGTGTCCTTCACCGACACGTCGAGCGGTTCGCCGACAAGCTGGGCGTGGAACTTTGGCGATACGGGAACATCAACGCTGCAGGACCCGTCGCATACCTACACCACAGCGGGGGTCTACACGGTGCAACTGATTGCCAGTAACGCCGGCGGCTCCAGCACCAACACCCAGAGCGGGTACATCACCGTTTCGGTGGCGCCGCCGACGGCGAGCTTCACGGGGAGTCCGACCAGTGGCGCGCCGCCGTTGGACGTGTCCTTCACCGACACGTCAAGCGGTTCGCCGACAAGCTGGGCGTGGACCTTTGGTGATACGGGAACATCGACACTGCAGGACCCGTCGCATACCTACTCCACGGCGGGGGTCTACACGGTGCGACTGATTGCCAGTAATGCCGGCGGCTCCAGCACCAACACCCAGAGCGGGTACATCACCGTTTCGGCGTCGGGGCTTCCCAGTCCGTGGACGAATCAGGACATTGGCGCGGTGGGTATCGCCGGCAGCACCACCTACTCAAACGGGGTGTTCACTGTCACCGGGTCTGGAGCGGCAATGGGAAGCACCACGACGGATGCATTCCAGTATGTGTATCAGCCGGTCAGCGGGAATTGCAGCATCACTGCGCTGTTGGCGACGCAGTCCGCGCAGGGCAAGGCCGGGCTAATGATTCGGAACACGCTGACGGTGGATTCGCCATTCGCCGACAGCATCCGTTGGAATGGCGCCGGCAAGTGTTTCGAATTTCGCACGGTGACGGCTGGGGTGGGCGTTAATGTGACCGGTGGCACCGCATCTCCGCCCTACTGGTTCCGCGTGACGCGGACCGGCAACGCCTTCGCGGGATACGCGTCCCCCGATGGAACAAACTGGACCCAGGTCGGAACGTTGACGAACATCACAATGAACTCGAACGTGTACATAGGTTTGGCGGTGAGCAGTTGCAAGAATACCACGAACGCCGTCGCAACGTTCGAAAACGTGACCCTGCCGTAGCAATAGCCCAATGCGGAAAGGCGGGCGGGCCAGAGTCCCCGCCCGCCTTTCATTTCGCTCTTACGAAAGAGAAACCAGCGAAGATAGGTGTTTTGGCCGGGCGGATTCTTCAGCTGGCTACCGGCCGGAAGCGGACGGTAAATCGAAACTCGAGCCGGCTTCAGCAGGTACTCCTCCCACGGCCCCGGCCCACAACTCGCGCTTCCGATGCCATTGTGCTGGTGATCGAGGTTCAACGTGATGAAATCACGCTTCACGAGATCAATCGTGTGCCGGGCGTTCTCCAGGTCCATCGTTGTGAACCAGTGCGCACTGAAATTCGGCAGACCGGCACAGAGGAGACCTTGGCCCTGTAAATTCGTGAGTGTTACCCAATCCACATCCGTACGGTTGCCGTTCTCCTGGGGGAAAATGTACGGCGTATAGAGTTCGTCCACCGTTGCCTGCCAGACGCCGAACCGCTGCGACTGTTTCGAGTCCCGGTATGCCTCGCCCGGTCCCCGGCCCGACCAACGCACATGATCGAACGCCGACGGTAAGGTGAGCTGCAGTCCGAGCCGTGGCAACGTCGGCGGCAACTCGCCATGCGGGACGCCGTGGACATCCAGCCGCAGTTCGCCGTCGCAGTCGATGGTGTAGGTGTAGTCGCACGTGAAACCCATGTTGCGCGCCGGCGGCCCGACGTGGACGCGCGCGAGAATGCGGATGGCGTCGGTGGTCTGCTCGATAGCAACACCGTCGGTCCGGTGCTGCAGCTTGTCGAGGTGCGCCTCGCGCCATAGTTTACCATACCGTGAATTGCCTCCGCCGACGCGCTCATTGTCGATCATCGCGCGCCACAGGTTCAGGCGCGGCCCCGTCCGCAGCAATGGCAGACCCGCATATTCCCAGCCGGTGATGACGGCGCGGACTTTGTCGAACGTGAGCCGGAAGTTTGTGCCGGTGATGGAGACGCTGTTGCCGGCGTCGGCCATCTGTAGTGGCGCAGCTTGTGCACGCGCCGGGGTGATAATTTGCCTGGCTGGTAACTCGAATTGCGCCCACGCAACTTCGTGACCCCGCGCCGCCCACTTCGTGTCAGCGGCGAAGGTGAAACTGAGATTCAGGTAACCGCCGGATGCCGGCTTATCGAACGGGATGGTGACCAGCTTGCTCTTTTGCGCCGCAATAGCTGGGACCTTCGCCGTGCCGGACTGGATGACAGCACCCGCGACGCTCACGCTCCAGCTGAGCTGAAGCTGATCGAGCGTGATGAAGTCATACCGGTTTGTGATGCGGAACTGGTCGCCTGCACGGATGACTTTGACTGGCTCGATGACCTTCTTGTACTCGGTCAAACCGGGCGACGGTTGCCGGTCAGGGAACACGAGGCCATCGCAGACAAAGTTACCGTCATTCGGGACGTCGCCGAAATCACCGCCGTAGGCGAACCACTCATGACCGTCGGCCGTGCGTTGCCGGATGCCGTGGTCGCACCATTCCCAGATACAGCCGCCCATGATGCGGTCGTACTTGTAGAACGCCTCTTCCCAGTACTCGGTCAGTCCGCCGGGACCGTTTCCCATCGCATGGGCGTACTCGCATTGCAGGAATGGCCGGCTTGCATCTGCGGAGCCGGACCGCTTGATGCGTGCGCGGATTTCCTCGTCGGTCCCTTTGCCGATGATGATGCATTCGTCCAGCGCCGCATACATCCGGCTGTACACGTCGGCGATCTGCACGTCCCAATCGCCTTCGTAATGGATCGGACGGTCCGGAGCGATGGCGCGGGCGGCATCAGCCATCGGCGTGAGGTTGCGGCCGAAACCGGCTTCGTTGCCAAGCGACCAGAGAATGACGCACGGATGGTTCTTGTCGCGATGGACCGTGCGCTCCATCCGATCGACGCACGCGCCTTCCCAACGCGGGTCGTCCGTGGGATTGCCGGCCCAGTCTTTCTGCAGGCAGAACCCGTGCGTCTCAAAATCGCATTCGTCGATGACGTAGAAGCCGTACTCGTCGCACAAGTCGAGGAAGCGCGGGTCGTTCGGGTAATGCGAGGTGCGAATCGTGTTGATGTTGTGCTGCTTCATCAACACGATATCGTGGATCATCGCCTCGACCGGCACCGCGCGGCCGAGGTCGGGGTGGGACTCGTGCCGGTTGACGCCTTTGAGTTTGATGCCAACGTTGTTGACCAGGAACCGGTCACCTTTGATCTCGATGGTGCGAAACCCGACGCGCTGCGGCACGACTTCCAGGACATTACCGGCGGCGTCTTTGAGTGTGACGAGCAACGTATACAAATATGGGTCCTCGGCGGACCACAACCGCGGCGGCAGTGGTTTCACCACGCGCCCGGTATGGTCAAGCAACTTCGTCGTAACTCGACAACCATCCGTTTTGCCGGCGAGCGTGGTGTTGACCTTGAGCTTGCCGTCAGCGGGCGCGTGGACGTGGAGGTCGGCAACGTGCGTGTCCGGCCGCGCGAGCAAGTAAACGTCGCGAAAGATCCCGGAGAGCCACCACATGTCCTGATCTTCCATGTACGACCCGTCAGACCATTGCACGACGCGCACGGCGAGCGTGTTCTGACCGGAGCGCACGATGGGCGTGATGTCGAACTCCGCCGGTAAGCGGCTGCCTTTGCTGAATCCGACTTCCTGACCGTTGACCCAAACATGGAAAGCCGAGTCAACACCCTCAAACCGCAGGTGAATCTGCATCCCGGCCCAGTCGTCGCCGATGAAGAACGTTTCCCGGTAACAGCCAGTCGGATTTTCCGTCGGCACACGCGGCGGGTCAACGGCGAAAGGGAACTGAACGTTCGTGTAATGCGGCTTGCCATGACCGTGCATCTGCCAGTTTGACGGCACCGGCAAGTTGCCCCAGCCACTGGCGTCGAAGTTCTCCTGCCAAAATTCGTCTGGCGCCTCGACGACCGATGGTGAGAGATGAAACTTCCAGTTGCCATTTAGCAGTTTGAACCGCGACGAGTGAGCGCGGTCGAGGGTGCGGGCGCTGGTTACATCGGCAAACGGGAAAAAGTAGCTGCGCGGCGCGAGCCGGTTTCGTCCCGGCAGGGCGGGGTTTTCCCAGTCGTTGACGGAGATGGAAGTTGTGCTCATAGAGTGACGGGAGACTTACCGAATCAATTTGCGGAACGCGAGCGAAAAACCATACTGTGATCATTGACAGCTCGAAAAACGGGACACTGTAACTCGGCGCAGATCGGAACACAATTCTTTATAGCTTATAGAATTACCGCTTGCTAGGAGAAAAGATTCCTGTATACTGCGAAGCTGCACGCCAGCCCGACCCCGTGGGGCGAATGAAATGCGCACGAAGTCGGGGCTGTCGTGGGAAGCGCCCCGCAATACAGGACGATTTCTGATTACCCGAGGCACGACGCGAGATGAGTGAACGAACAAACCTACTGCTAATTACAACCGACCAGCAACGGTTCGATACCATCGGTCGCGCCGGCAACCCGGCCATCCTGACGCCGCACTTGAACTGGCTGGCCGATACCGGCGTGTTGTGCCGACGCGCGTACACGGATGCGCCGATCTGCTGCGCGGCACGGGCGACCATGATTACCGGGCGTCATTACCGGAATCTGGGCAGCTATGGCAACTGGGGGCAACCCACTGCGCCGGATGTCGCGGCGACCTTCCCGGCCATTCTCACCCGGCATGGCTACCAGACGCGCTCGGTTGGCAAGGTGCATTACAACCCGCCGCGCTGTAATTATGGGTTCGAGCACATGGAGATTCTCGAGGATTATTACCGCTTTGTCCGGCAGTTTCCCGAACGCGGCATACCGATGGACCATGGCATCGGACAAAACGAAATGGAACCAGTTATCAGCACTGTCAACGAATCGTGGAGTCTGACGCGGTGGATTGTGGACCGCGCGATCAACTTCTTGGAAACGCGCGATACGTCACGCCCCTTCTTTCTGAACATCGGGTTCTCCAAACCACACCCTCCGTTTGATCCCTGCCTGAGTTACTGGCAGTTGTACGCAAACATGAACTTGCCCGAGCCCGTGTTTGGCGACTGGTCGAGAAATGTCACGGACATCCCCCCCGGCTTCATGGCTTCAACCTGGCAGCTCAACGGTGTCGATCAGTTCAGCCCGCAACTTATTCAGCAGGCCCGTCGAGCGTACTATGCTTGCATTACGCAAATTGACTACAACCTCGGTTATTTCTTCGCCCGCTTGCGCGAGCTGGGTCTGAACGACAACACGTTTATTGTTTTCACTTCCGACCATGGCGAAATGCTGGGTGACCATCACTTGGGAGCGAAGACAGTTTTCCTTGAAGGATCAGCTCACGTGCCGATGTTGATCCGTGCACCCGCCCATCTCGTGCCACCGGAAATGACCGGGACCCAGAGCGACGCGTTGGTTTGTTTGGCAGACTTGTTGCCGACGTTTCTGAGTGCAGCGGGTGTGCCGGCTTCGGCCCAACCGCCGACCGATGGACTCGACCTGATCGATGCGCTTCACACGCGCGTCACGCCACGGTCCGCATTCATCGGGGCGTACGGCCGTCAGTTCTGTCTCATTCGCGACCACTACAAGTACGTTTACACCTCCGCCGGCGGCGGGGAATTACTGTTCAATTTAGTTGACGACCCGATGGAACAACACAATCTGGGCGGACTACGCGACTTTGCCGACTTGAAGGCGCGTCTCCGCGCCGAGCTGGCCGACGCATTGGCCAAGTCGGGCCACCCTGTCGGCGCGGGGGGAGAATTGCGGGTGGAAAAACCCGCGCCAAAGCCGCAGGAGATGCGACGACTTCGATGGCCGGGCTTGCATAGCCGCGACACCCGCGACGACTTACTGCATTAAAGTGAAACTTGCATCCTTGTTCGCCGATCACATGGTGCTCCAGCGCGACGTTCCCGTCACCATCTGGGGCTGGGCCGTGCCGGGTGACACCATCACTGTCGAGTTTGCAGGCCAAAAGAAGACTGCCGTCGCCGCCAACGACGGTAACTGGCTGGTGAAACTCGATCCACTGCCTGCCTGCGCCGAACCGCGCCAACTTGTCGTTTTCGAGGCCGACGCTCCACGGGTTACACTGCACGACATCCTCGTCGGCGAAGTCTGGCTCGCTTCCGGTCAATCGAACATGGAATGGCCGGTCGGCAAGAGCTTCAACGCCGCCGCGGAGATGGCGGCGGCGAATTACCCGCAGATCCGTCTATTCACCGTGCCGCTCCGGATGCTCAATGGTCCGCAGCCAGATGTGGATGGGACATGGCAGATTTGCACGCCGCATTCTATTGAGACCTTCTCGGCGGTTGCGTACTTCTTTGGACGCGAACTTCATCGGGAACTCGGCATGTCCATCGGCCTGATCAACTCCTCGAAAGGTGGCACGCGCATCGAGACCTGGACCAGTCGCGACGCGTTACTGTCCGACCCGCTCGCCCGCCGGGAAATCGAACGTTACGAAGCCGGGCCAGCCGATGAAGAGTTCGCTCGCGATCCCGTCGCATGGGAGCGCAATCACGTCATGCCCGATCCCGGCAATGTGGGTTTTGCCCAAGGGTGGGCGGCGACGGATTTCGACGATAGCCGCTGGGGAGAGATGCGCACACCAAGTAAATGGCAGGACTTCGGCCATAAATTCAGCGGCGTGTTCTGGTTCCGGCGGACCGTCTGTCTCCCTGCCGCGTGGGCCGGCAGGGATTTGCGGTTGCACCTGGGCGCGTGTGACAAACACGACACGACGTATTTCAACAGCGTACCGGTTGGCACAACCGGCTGGGAAACGTGCGATGCGTGGTGCACGCCGCGCGAGTATCGCGTTCCCGGAAGCTCGTTCGCGCGGGCCGCAACGTCATCGCCACCCGGATCTATTCGTACATGACCGATGGCGGGTTGATTGGGCCGGCTTGGCGGATGCGGCTCGTGGCGGAGAATGATTCCATTCCACTGACTGGTGACTGGCGGTTTAGAATCGAGCACAACTTCGGTCTGCAACCGATGCCGCAGCAGCCGTTCGGTCCCGGCAATCCCAACACGCCGCACATCCTGTTCAACAACATGATTCGTCCCCTTGCTCCGTACGCCATTCGCGGGGTGATCTGGTATCAGGGTGAATCCAATGCCACTGCGGCGCAACATTACCGGACGCTGTTCCCACTCATTATCCGCGACTGGCGGCGTGCGTTTGGGCAAGGTGACTTTCCGCTTCTATTCGCCCAAATCGCCAATCACGGCGCGCCGCAACAACAACCTGTCGAGAGTGGCTGGGCTGGGTTGCGAGAAGCCCAACTGCTCGCGCTGGGAGAACCCAATACAGGTATGGCGGTGACCATCGACATCGGAGACGCCAAGGACATACACCCCGGCAACAAACAAGACGTTGGTAAACGTCTCGCGCTAGTCGCGCGCGCGCAGGTTTACGGTCAGCCGATCCCGTTCAGCGGCCCGTTGTACCGCTCGCACACGGTCGAGGGCGGGGCCATCCGGCTGCATTTCGACCACGCCGACGGCGGATTGCTCACCTCCGATGGCGGTCCGTTGAAGGGTTTTGCCATCGCCGGCGTTAACAAACAGTTCGGCTGGGCCGACGCCAAGATCGTGGGCGACACCGTCGTGGTCAGCAATGCTGAAGTATCGGAGCCGGCTGCGGTCCGGTATGCGTGGGCGAGCAATCCCATCGGCAACCTTGCCAATTCTGCCAGCCTGCCGGCGTCGCCGTTCCGCACTGATCAATGGGACTGAGACCGAAACGACGCCGAGCCAATGCCGGGATCGCCCGGTCGTGGCTATGCTTTGGCTTCCTGTGGCTGTTTCCCATGCCCATGAGGCAAGAGGCGCTATTCGTTCAATCCCGATCTCGGTGTCCGTTGTTATTCCAAGTAGTTCCTAACAAGTCAATTGCGGACATCTGACGCCCCACCCGAGTGTTTGCGAGCTTCCGAAGAAAGATATTGAAAACAGCCCTCCATTGTGTTCTTATAGTCTATTATATATAGAATTATGGAGACCAATCCATTGCATTCCAAGAAGCTCGCGCTGGAGCAAATCGCCATTTCCGGCCGATTTCGTCCCTCGCACCGAGACAATCGCTGCAGTAGTGACGTCCGACAAGGCCCGCAGTCTCTCGATTCGACGGCGGAAGGAATCTGTCTGGCGCATACGAAGGTACCATTGGGAAGACGCTATAGTAGTCGGGCGGCATCATTGCCGCTCTAACACCGCCCGTTTCCAGCCGGCTTTAAGATTACTGGATGTCTTTGTGAACTTACCCTTGGGGAACCGTCGCCAAGCAACCGATGACTCGCGCAACACGAGGGAATCCGAAGCATGAATCATCTCGCCAACTGTACCGCAGCCGTGTTGGGAATTCTTTGTGCCTGGAGGATCATCGATGATGGCGTCCCGCTGTTCAATCCGGACAGTGCCAACTTCGGCTGGCGATTCAACAAAGGAGGGGAGTTCCCGGGTGCGAACCGGCAGGGTTTCTGTTGATCCGACGGTCAAGCGAGACGGCGAGGAATGCCTCAAGCTCGAGGGCGATTTCACCCAGGGCGGTCGCTATGTTGGGGCGGTTACGGACGTCAATGGCGTGGACATCAACAAGCTCTCGTTCTGGGTGGGAGGCTATATGCAAGACCGACTGACGGTTCGCATCATCGATGCTGGCGGGCAATGCCATCAGGTGATGATTCGAACCAAGTCCACGACTGACTGGCAGCAGATCAACTTTCCGTTGACTAAATTCTTCGCGAACAACCATGTGGATGAAACGGTCACGCGCTATGAATTCTGGGGCGGCGCCAAGGACGGCCAGTGGCACGGTCCGGCCAAACGTTTCGCCATTACGATACGGCCGTTACCAGATCAGAAGATCGTTACTCTGTGGATCAGCGATCCGAAGGTTTATCCCAAGACCGAAGGGGCAGTTGGCACGACCAACTCGGTCATGTCTGGCACAGCGGCAGCGGACCCGGTCACCGACGCCCAGGCTAAGGCGCCGACCAGTCCGACGGCTTCACCGTCCGCATATAACAAAGGTTTTGAGAGAACCGCCGAATCGTTCAACGCCTTCGACAGCCGGTACAAACTCTATAAACTGCGCGCCGATCTGGAGGAGCAACACAACCTCACGGGCGAGGAACCCGAACGCGCCGCGCCGATGCTCCGGAAATTGCAGACTTGGTTCGAGGAAGTCGAGGCCGACTGGCAGCGTTGCGCCCGTTGTGTTTTCAAATAGAAGCCATGAAACAGCCCAACATCCTAATGATTTGTTCCGACCAGCACGCTGCGCGCGTGACGGGCGCGTACGGCAACCGCATCGTCGCCACACCGAATCTGGACAAGCTGGCGGCCGAAGGATGCCGGTTCGACTCGTTCTATTGCAACGACCCGATTTGTGTTCCGTCGCGGATGAGCCTCATGACCGGGCGCTTTCCATTTCGGTGCGAAGTGACCGGCAACCAGAGCGTGCTCGACAGCCGGTTTCCGACGCTGGCACACATCGCGGTGCGGGGTGGCTGGCACGCGGTGCTGTCCGGCAAGATGCATTTCAACGGATCCGATCAACGGCATGGGTTTCTCGAACGGTTGGTGGGCGAGCCGTCCACGAATGCGCTCTACGGGGGCGCCAATCGCGGGCACGAAGGACCGCCGTTCTGCCACCTCGGGAATTGCAACCGGCCGGACCCGCTGTTCCACGTGGGGGCCGGTGTCAACCCCTTCGTCGCCTACGACGGGGCCGTGACTGAGGCCACGGTTCGGTGGCTCCGGCAATACGCCACTGGCGCGGGTACCCGTACGGTCCCGCCGTTCTTCCTGATGGTTGGCTTTCTGCTTCCCCACTGCCCGTATATTGCGCCCAAAGAGCTCTATGAGAAATATCGCGCCAAGGTCAAAGCTCCACGGCTTACTTGCGCCGAGTTGGACGCGCTCCATCTGCATCATCGCGCGTACCGGAAATTCATCCGCCTCGACGACGTGCCGCCAGAGAACTTCGACAAGGCCGCAGCGGCGTACTATGGGCTCGTTGACCAACTCGATCGCAACGTCGGCGCGGTGCTCGACGCGCTGCAGGAACTCGGCCTGTTGGAGAACACGATCGTCATGTACTTCTCCGATCATGGGGAGATGCTGGGCCGGCATGGCCGGTGGCACAAGGACTGTTTCCACGAGGAAGCCGCGCGGGTGCCGATGTTCGTGCGTCACCCTTCGCAACGGCTTGTCAGTTCGGTGTCGGAGCACTGTTCGCTGGTGGACTTGATGCCAACATTGTGCGAGTGGGCCGGTGTCAAACCGCCTCCGGGTATGGACGGCGTATCGTTGGTGCCCCTGCTGAAAGGCACGCCGACCGCTACCGGGAGGACGGTCAAAGCGGAGACGTACGCTTACTGGGATCGTGGCGACTGGACCGAGACCAGCAACCGCATGGTGCGCCGGGGCCCGTGGAAGCTTTGCTACTATGGAGATTACGAGACGGGCGAACTATTCAATTTGGCTGACGACCCCGGCGAGACGCGCAATCTGGCCGAGTGGCCGGAGTACGGCTCTGTTTTGCGAGAGCTAACGCCGTTGCTTTTTGAGGATGGTTGGTCCGCCAACGTCCACTGCGAGATTGAGGCGCAGTTGCAGGCCATCGGCCACACCGAAAACATCCGGGAATACGCGGACATGTTGAGGCGCGATCCCCTGCCGATTGATGCGCCGGATTACTGGAAGGACGGGGCCGCCCTCCGCACCCGGCTGGAGCCAGAGTGAGAATCTTGATTTCCTATTGGCCGTGAATTAGGGCGCAATGAAGAACCATATGACCATGCAGGAACGAGTCCGCCACACCCTTCTCGGCCAGGCCGTCACCGAGAAGTCACGGTTACATCGGTTCCCGCTACCGAATCGGCGCGGCGGCGGTCGGATGCGCTGTTCAAGAAGGCGAGGGAACGGACGCTGGTGAAGGCCATCACCATTCCCGACATCGTTTACGGCCGAAAGTTCGGCATGGCGCTCACGATGGACATCATCAAACCGGAACGCCCTTCCGGCGTAGGCGTTCTCGCCTTGTCGAGTGGCGGCTGGCAGTCCTGGCCGGAGGCGGGCAAGGCCGAGAGCGGTGAGTTCTTGAAGCGTGGCCAGACGGTCTTCATTGTCATGCATGGTGCCAAGCCAAAGTTCGCCATCCCGGAGATCGTCCAGGACGTTCGACGCGCGGTGCGGTTCGTCAGGGCGCATGCCGCGGAGTACGCCGTTGACCCAGAGCGTTTCGGCCTGTTCGGCATCAGTTCGGGGGGAATATCTCACTCCTCGCGGCGGCCCAAGCCAGCACCGGCGACGTTGATGCCCAAGATCCGGTGAACCGTGAGAGCGACCTAGTCGGTGCCGTCGCTTGTTTTTATCCGCCCACCGACTTCTTGAATTTCGGCGGACCGGGCAAGGTCTGGGTTCCGTATCGCGTGGCAGGAGAGACTGCGGCCGATCCCGTTCTAGCGAAAGCGTGGTCGCCGGTGACGCATTTCACGGCGGCCATGCCGCCGACGTTGATCATCCACGGTACCGCCGATGAACTTGTTCCCATCCAGCAGGGACGCGCCGCCATTTCGCGGCTCCGCGAACTCGGGGTCGAACACTGTTTCGAGCCGCGACAGGACAAACCGCACGGCTGGCCCGACATGTCGGCCGAGTACGCGCGATGCGCCGAATGGTTCGACACACACCTACCGCGCCGCTTTCAGATGAATCAGGAGTGTGCTCGATGAGAATCCTCTATCTTGATATTGACACACTGAGACATGACCACCTTGGCTGTTACGGTTACCATCGCAATACCAGTCCCGCAACAGATGCGGTGGCCCGCGCGGGAGTGCGCTTTCAGAATGTGTATGCTTCCGATGCACCGTGTCTTCCCAGTCGCACCGCCTTGTTTTCCGGGCGGTATGGCATTCACACGGGGGTCGTGGACCACGCGGGTGTGGCGGCGGACTTCTTCATTGAGGGGCCGGGGCGCGGCTTCCGATCCACGCTGGGTGAGACCTGCTGGATGCAGGGGCTGAGGAATGTGGGCTTTCACACGGCCTGCATTAGCCCCTTTGCCGAGCGACACTCAGCGTGGTGGTTCCTTGCGGGTTTCTCGGACGTTATCAACACCGGAAAAGAGGCGGCGAGACCGCCGACGATGTCGAGCCCGCCGTGACGGACTGGCTGATGCGGAACGCGGAGAGGGACAAATGGTTTATCCATGTAAACATCTGGGATCCCCATAACCCCTACCGCACGCCGGAGGCGTTCGGCAATCCGTTCGCGAGCGAGCCTCTTCCAGACTGGCTGACCGAGGATGTCCGCCGTGCACACTGGGACGGTGCCGGGCCCGAATCGGCGCAGGACGCCGCCGAGTTTCAGGAGGTGTCTCGAACTGGTCGCTGCCAGCCGCACTCTTGGGGGGCTTGGCCGCGCCAACCGGTGCAGATGGATTCGATGCGCGAAGTGCGACGAATGTTCGACGGCTACGACACGGGCATTCGGTACGCCGACGACCTCGTTGGCAAGGTGGTGGCGCTACTGAAGCGGCAGGGCATCTACGACGACACCGCGATCATCATCTCGTCGGATCACGGCGAGAACCTGGGCGAGTTGAATATCTACGGTGCGCACATGACCGCCGACGAGGCCACCTGCCACGTCCCACTGATTGTCCGGTGGCCTGGGATGACCGACACCTTGGCGGGCCGCTCACTCGGTGGGTTCCACTCGCACGTGGATTTGGCCGCCACTGTCCTGCAACTCGCGGGCGGCGAAGTCCCGGGCAACTGGGATGGCCAAGGGTTTGCCGACGCTCTGCGCCACGGAACCGATAGGGGCCGGGATTACCTGGTTCTCTCGCAGATGGCCGGGTCGTGTCAGCGTTCCGTCCGTTTCGAGGACTACCTCTGCATCCGTTCCTACCATGATGGCTATCATTGTTTCCCGGACTGGATGCTGTTCGACGTTCGCCAAGACCCGCATATGCAACGCGACCTTGCCTCTCAGCATCCGGAGTTGGTCGATCACGCCATGAAGCTTCTCGATGACTGGTTGACTGCGGCCATGCGCAAGGCCACACATCCACAGGATCCCCTGTGGACAGTGATGGCTGCTGGCGGGCCGGAGCATACGCGCGGTTGCTTGCCCGGTTACCTCAAACGGCTTGGTGCCACTGGCCGCGGGCATTGGGCTAAACAATTGGAGCGCGAACATCGGGGAGAAGCGGGACAGCAGAAATGAAACAGAACGCTGAACTCATCATGGGACTGACGTCAACAGACAACCAATTACCGAGGAGCCACTGCAAAACAATGAACGTCACCAACTTCATCACCCGCTTCCAAACAACGCACCTCGCCGTTGGCGCGCTGCTTGGGTGCATTTGCTGTCTTTTCCCGATTGAAGGGGTTTCCGCGGTCAACTTCTCGCCCCTGAGTCCGTTCGGCATCGGCACCTGCTATCAGAGGTCAGGAGACCTGACGAATTGGCTTCCGCCGATGATCAAGATCGGCATCACGAATCTACGGGCCTGCCGCTCCGGCTTCGGGGATGTCGAACCCGCGGAAGGGAAATGGAGGTGGGACAAGTTGGACAACGATTTGAGGTACGCGGCCGCCAATCACATCGAGTTGTTTGCCCTGCTTAATGGGAAGGGGAAGTGGAATACGAAGGACCTGCCCAAAACACTGCCGATCAATAATCTTCCCGCGTGGTCCACGTACGTCCGCGAGACCGTCAAGCACGCCAACGGGAGAATCCGATACTGGGAGGTCTGGAATGAGCCGCCAAACGGCACCAGCGATGCGCCGGCATCGGATTATGCCAAGGTTGTGGTGGCCGCGTATGATGCCGCCAAGGCATCCGATCCATCCTGCCGCGTGGGACTGGCTGCCAAATCCGTTGACTTGAACTATCTCGATCAGGCGATCAAGACTGGCGCCAAGGACCATTTCGACTACCTCACGCTGCATCCGTATGAAGTGTTGGGCTGCGCGCTGAATCGTGTCGGGACGGAGCCGGTCTTCATGAGCATCGTTCCCACCGCTCGCAAGATGTTGGCCGCCACGAACCCGTCCAAAGCGAACGTCCCGATCATTTTCACGGAGTTGGGCTGCAATGCCGCCAAGCTCGGCGTCGCTGTCCATGCACAGGCCCTCGTGAAAGCGTACACGATGGGCATCGCCCAAGGAGTCGCGTGTATCAATTGGTTTGAAGGCATGGACGGTGACAGCGGTCCGATGGGATTACTCCAAGCCGATGGCACGCCGCGCCCGGCGTACACGGCCATGGCCCAGATGATCCAACATCTGGGACAGTATCCCCAATATCTGGGCTGGGTGTTGCTCAACGACAAGGACTACGGTTTCGTCTTCCAGGGTGCCAAGAGCACCGTGCTGATCACTTGGGCACCGAAGGGCGCCACCAACGAAGTCAACTTCGGACAAACGGTGCAGATTGTGGATCCCATGACGGGAAATACCACCACGAACAAGACGCGCTTGTTGACAACCGCCCCGATTTTCGTCATTGGCGTACCCGCGGAGCTCAGCAAACAGGCGCAGAGCAACAAGGCCAAACCATTCCCGTGGGGTGGCGATTACACCTCCGCCAAATCCGTATCCGTCACCTTCGGTGACAAAACGGTGGAAAACGGTCTGCACACGCATGCCGGCGAAGCCATTGCGGCGGACGTCATCACGTACGGCGGTTCCGCCCGGGTGGGCAACGTTCCTGGCGGGAACGTCTATATGGTGGACCCGAATTTTCTGTCGTACACGACAACGCCGATCCAGATCACCGCGGTTGTCCGCCGCAATCCGGCCAATGATCCCGCCGAACTCGATCTCGAATACGAGTCCACGACGGGTTATAAGAAAGCCCCGATGTACGAGATACCGGACAACACGGAATGGCACAACGCGACCTGGACAATTGACGACTCGCAATTTGTCAGCAAATACGGATTCAACTTCCGCTTCGATGCCGGAACGTATTACATCCAGAGCGTGACCGTGACCAAACTGGCCAGGTGAGGAATGAGAAGGGCCAACCTCATCATCTTCCTGACCGACGACCGAGGCTATGGCGATCTTTCCTGCATGGGGGCGCCGGGCCTCCGGACGCCTCATTTTGACCGCTTGGCTGCGCACAAGGAGTTTTCACCCCGGCAGGAGGATACAATGACGCATGACCACGCCGAGACACGCGGTTGACGCACATCAGATTTTTTGACCAGAGGAGATACGCCATGGAAAAAGCACAACAGAAAATTCAGTGTCATTTTATTTCCAACACACACTGGGACCGCGAGTGGCGGTATTCAGCCCAACGCACCCGGTACATGCTGGTGTATATGCTGGACATGTTGCTGGACATCTTCGAGAAAGAGCCGGCCTTCAAGAGCTTCCACTTGGATTCACAAACCGTCCCTCTTCAGGATTATCTCGAAATCTATCCAGACAAGAAGGCGCTTCTCCAGAAACACATCCGTGCCGGCCGGCTCCACGTTGGCCCGTGGTTTTGCTTGCCGGACGAATACTATGTCGGCGGTGAAGCGTTGATCCGCAATCTGCTCCTCGGCCATAAAATCGCCCGCAGTTTCGGCCAGGTCAGCAAAACCGGTTACTCACCATTCTCTTGGGGGCAAATCTCGCAAATGCCCCAAATCTACAAAGGATTCGGCATCGATGTCATTTCCTTCTATCGCGGCATCAACGCGGAAGTCGCTCCGCAGTCGGAGTACATCTGGGAAGGTCCCGACGGCACCCGGATCATCGGCTCCCGCTTGAGAGCCGGCCGCGTTACAATGTCTGGTACGTCATTCAGCGCCCGGTGTACTGGAACGAAACCGATGTTGGCAACCGCCTCGCGATCTGGAAAACACCGCGCGCGCCGTTCATGTTCGCCGATACTGACAACTGCGACTTGGACATGCAGTACGCACACCCTGAGTTTGCTTACCACTCGGAGCACATCCGGAAATTCGCGGCCCAGGCGATTGCCGAGCAGGATTGCGACTGGACCACCCCACACCGGTTCTGGTCGGACGGCCACGATTCGTCCTGCCCCGATATCCGGGAAGTGCGGATGATCGCCGACTGCGGCAAGGCATTGACCGATATTGCCGATGTTTTCCACAGTACCGTCGCCGCGTGGCAGGATGGCCTGCGGAAGAACGTCTGGCCCGACTGGCCGGTCATCCGCGGCGAAATGCGGCATCATCGCACCCACGGCAGCACCAGTTCTGAGTTGATCGGCGCGGGGTCGTCCTCGCGCATTCCAATCAAGCAGGACAATTTTCGCACGGAACGCGCCCTGACGTACTACGCGGAACCTTTGGCAGTTTTCGCCGGCCTACTCGGGGCGCCATACCCGGTGGAGTTGATCGATCACGCTTACAACTGGATGCTCCAGAACCACGGGCACGACTCGATCGGTGCCTGCGGGCGGGACATCATCTCGGAAGATTTTCCGTTTCGCTCCCGGCAAACACGCGAGATTAGCACCTGTGTCATGGAACGGGCCATGCTCGACATCACCGGCTCCATCGACCTGTCAGAATGGTCACCCAGGGAAATGGCGCTCGTCGTTTACAATCCGGCGCCGTTCAAGCGCTCGGAAACAGTCCCGCTTGTCGTTCACGCGCCGCGCGAATGGAAATGCGACACCATCGAGATCGCCGATCAACAAGGCCACCCGGTGCCGTTCCAAATCTGCGACAAGACCGAGCCGGCCTACAAGACGGTGTACAGTCCCAACGATTGCGCCAATACGTTTGAGCTGACGCGCTTCGCCATTCGCGCAGCGCTCACCGACATCCCGTCCCTGGGCTACGTCACGTATCGCATCAAGCCCGTTATTTTGCCGAAGCCGAAGTCCTTCACACAACCGGCCACCATGCTGACCGGGCCGCAAACGATGGAGAACGAGCATCTGGCCGTGACAATCAACCCCAACGGCACGCTCACGCTGCGGGACAAGGCCAGCGGCAGGGTGTACGAAGGCCTGGGTTATTTCCGTGACAGCGGCGAGGACCGGAAATCCATGGATTCACGAGGCACCGCAAAGCGACGCGTTATACACCACGCTCAACGAGAACGCCGCGGTCACATTGGTGCGCGATGGCGCGCTGGAAACCTCCTTCCAGGTTGTCATCAACTGGGCCTTGCCCATTGGTGTCAGTGCCGACAAGAAGTCGCGCAGCTCGCGACTCCGGACGTTCCCGATCGTCAACACGATCACGCTCCGCAAGGGCCAGCGGTGGGTGGACATCGTCACGGAGGTTGACAACACCGTTGAGGATCACTACTTCCGCGTGTCATTCCCGACCAGCCTGAAGACCGACAGGATCATGGTGCAGGGACAGTTTGACGTTCTTGAACGGTCGGTACTTGCCCCGGATTACACGAAGTACTGCGAGACCCTCGCGACCGATGATCCAATGAATTCGTTTCTCGACATGAGTGACGGCACCGTCGGACTGGCGATTTTGAATGAAGGCCTGAAGGCGTACGGGACAGCCGACGATCCTCAGCGGACGGTTCAAGTGACGCTCTTACGAAGTTATGCGCTGGCGATTTGCGTAACCAACATCGGCTTCACGGATTACAGCGCCACAGACAAAGGCTCACAGTGTCTGGGCCGGCAATCGTTCCATTATGCCCTCATGCCGCATGGGGGCGATTGGGCGACCGGCGGGGTTTGGCGGGCCTCCGAGCAGTTCAACCTCGCCTTGCACGCCGCGCTCATCGGACCGACCCGATATGGCTCCGAGCCGCAGGAGAAATCCTTCCTCGAATTCAAGACCGAAGGCCTGCACGTCAGCGCCGTTAAACGCAGCGAAAGCAACGAAGGTTGGGTCATCCGGTTATTCAATCCGTTTGCCGTCCCGGTGGAAAACGCCATCCGCTTCAACGGCGGTCTTGCCGGGCCCCGGCCACCAAACAGTCGCCGGTCGAACGCCAACAGGCGGGATTTACCCTCCCGAAGGGGGAAGGTCGCCCTTGGAAGAAGGTACGCATCATCACGCTCGAGGAATTGCCGGAACGCGACCTCACGTTGGACCGCGGCGGCTGGGTGGCGTTCACCATTGCACCGAAGAAGATCCTGACGCTCGAATTCCTGGCCTGACAGGGGTCAACTTGCTATCGGCTGACCGACGCTCGCACCGATGAAGAAGCTGACAGTTCAGCTCATCGGCAACGCACATCCTAGATCCGGTCCCGCAGAGTCAAAATACTTGTCGGGCTTCACCACACAAGACTCAACGCGATATGCGATGGCGGCCAGTGAGATTGATGACTTGCACATGACGGCGTTCCACATTCACAAGGCGCCGGGGAGATGGGGGACCGGCATGACAAGACACCCGCCGCCATGATCGTGGCGCAACTGACGAATCGCACAACCGCGCCCTGACCCTCGTCAGGCGGCTCGCCGGTGGTAGAAGTTGAGCAATCCCGTGAGGTCAAAAAAGTCGTTTGGCTCTGAAACCGGGGTAAGAAGTGCTTGTGCTGCCCGCTGCGGTGGCGCAAATGGCTCAAATCGTGCAGGGTCTTGGACGGGTCGAAGGCCAGCAATCTGGGATGTGTGGTGGCGCAAATGGCGCGAATTGGCTCAAATCACTCTCGCGCGCCTTTGAATTCGCTGATGGTTTCTTCCCATAGTTTCCGCTGAGCCGAAAGGCCTTGGAGGCACAACAACCGACGCAATCTTCGTTCGCTGAAAAAGCGAATCTTCCTGGGATCACTGAGTGCTGCGAGGTGACACTGAACGTCTGAAGGAAGAACCAACAAGCTCATTATCTGCGTGACCCGGGCTCGCGAAACCGTGCCAATCTGGGGACAACACTTGTGAGCCCAGTTGTGGACATGACCCAAGTTCGTTCGACCCGGTATTGCATAAGCATTAGGTTTGAGTCCTAGCGAGGTGCCCATTTGGCATCAGCGGTCAACTGCGCGATCTCACGGTCTCCACCGCTCGCACCCCCGCTGAACCGCCGTCACTTCCACCGCCTCAGCGAACCGCCAAAAAACCAAATTCTGCCAGTTGTCGCTCTCATCCCAATGGCCCGTAAACGACTGGATCTCGTAATCGAACCGCCGGTGCTGTTTGTTCCACCCCTTGAAAACTTCCGAGTTGACTCATCGACAATCCTGAGTAAGTCTACTCATTGTCCTGAGTAAATTGTATGAACCGTAAACCCTATTACGACCGATTGCTGGCGCGGCTGCGGGAACCGCGGCGGTTCCTGCAGGTGCTGGCTGGCCCCCGCCAAGTCGGTAAAACGACCTTGGCGCGACAGGTGTTGGAGGGGGTGGATCTGCCCAGCCATTACGCCACGGCCGACGAACCCACCCTCCGCGACCGAGCTTGGCTCGACCAACAATGGGAACTGGGACGCCTTAAGGCGAAGGAGACCAAGAAGGGTGCGGTGCTCGTTCTCGACGAGATCCAGAAGATTCCCGACTGGTCGGCGGCGGTGAAACTACTTTGGGATGCCGATACCAATGCTAAGTGTCCGTTGAAAGTCGTCATACTCGGTTCGGCTCCTCTGCTGATCCAAAGGGGACTGCATGAAAGTCTGGCAGGCCGATTCGAGGTCATCGCGCTGCCGCACTGGTCGTTCGGCGAAATGCAGGCAATCTTCGGTTGGGACTTGGAGCAGTTCGTCTATTACGGCGGATATCCGGGGGCAGCCCCGCTCATCGAAGAGCCAGAACGCTGGAAGCGGTATATCATCGATTCGCTCATCGAAACGACGATCTCCCGCGACATCCTGCTGCTAACCCGCGTAGACAAACCCGCGCTGTTGCGGCGGCTGTTCTTTCTGGCTTGCGACTACTCGGGGCAGGTGCTGTCATATCAGAAGATGCTCGGGCAACTGGTCGATGCGGGCAATACGGTCACGCTGGCGCATTATCTGGAGTTGCTGACAGGAGCGGGAATGGTCACCGGGCTGTCAAAGTATGCGCAGGGACAGGTCCGGCAACGGGGATCGAGTCCCAAGCTGCAAGTTTTTGATACGGCCCTGATGACGGCCCAACGAAGCGAGAGCTTCACCGAACTCCGTCGTGCCGGCGATGACTGGGGCCGATTGGTCGAATCCGCAGTCGGAGCCCATCTGTTGAACACCTCCATGGGGACGAACATCGAGCTGACCTACTGGCGGGAGCGGAATCTGGAGGTCGATTTCATTCTTCGGTCAGGCAAGAAAGCGACCGCGATCGAGGTCAAAAGCGGACGACGACGGGAAGCCCTACCGGGGATGGATGCGTTCGGCAAGCGATTCCGCGTCTCGCGCAAGCTCCTGGTCGGCGGGCAAGGGATGCCTTTGGATGAGTTACTGATGAAACCAGCCGCGTATTGGTTGGAGTAGTTCGCGAGCGGTTACCTTCAGTCTTGTTCTCATTCCTCTGTTCGACAGGCGCAGGAGGCATTAGGCGGCAGGACTGGCGGCGGAGTTCGGCGAGTCGCTTGCGGGCCAGTGCCCTGTCAGAAGTCCGTAGGGATCGCTTAATCTGTTTGCCGCTGACCTTGAGTATTGCATAGTAAATGCTAGAATCCGTTCGGTAGAGACATTCGCTGACCCGATGTAGAGCAATCTGATGTTTGGCGGCGGCATTTGGCGGCGGGTTACATGTTGGGGTTACAGGTCGGCGTCGTCGGGTTACAGAAAAGCGATTCTCGCATGATGCTGGAGAGGTGGCAGAGTGGTCGAATGCGGCGGTCTTGAAAACCGTTAGGCGCGTAAGCGTCCTGATCGGGGGTTCGAATCCCTCCCTCTCCGCCAATCGGCGGACAAGTCCGCCAGTCTTCGCTCAGGAGATCGCGATTTGTTACACCACTTCAATTCCTACGATGTCGGACGAGGGGACGGCACATTCTCCGTCGACGAAGATGAATCTAAAGTTAAAACAAGAAACTCCGTATTCTGACATCAATGATCTCCTGCTCTTCTGGGCGGGGGGCGTGTGCGACGCTTTGGGTGGAAAAGTGATCGGCCTCTATCTGACGGGTTCGTTGACTTATGGTGACTTCGTGCTGAAGAGAAGCGACGTGGATCTGTGTGTCGTGGTCAACCAGGCGCTTTCAGTCGCGGAACTTGAGTCGATCAAGAGATTGCATATTGAAACGGAACACCGCTACCCGCATTGGGCCAAGCGGGTCGAATGCTCGTATCTGCCGATGGATTTGATGCACGAGGTCCTTCCGCCGAAGACTCCGCGACCATGGTGGGGACATGGTGTTTTTTATGCCGAAGCTCCCTATGGCAACGAGTGGATCATTAATCAGTATTTCCTGTACACCTCCGGCATCGCTCTGATTGGATCTGAATATCGGACGCTGGTGAGTCATGTGGACCTGAAGGAAGTGCAGAAGGCGAGCGCGCGGGATTTGTTTCAAGAGTGGGAACCGAGAATACGCAATTCTGGATCGCTGGCAGACCCTCACGATCAATCATACGTGGTCCTAAATCTATGCCGTATTTTGTCTACAGTTCTACAGGGCGATGCGGGTTCCAAGAAAGCTGCGGTTGCCTGGGTGACGGCGGCGTATCCGCAATGGAAAAGCCTGATCGAGGAGGCGGATGACTGGGGACATGGGGCGGAGATGAATCGAATAGAGGATGTGATCGCGTTTATCAGATTTGCAGTGGAGAAAGTAAACGACGCGCACTTGTTGGATTGAGAGCAAGGTCGATTTCGCGTTTCGAACGCCGCCGCGGTTCTGGCGAGTTAAGCTGCGATCGGAGCCACGAGCCCGTTTCGGGCCTGCGGGCACGGTGCCAACCATTCAGGCGGAGACTGTCATTTGAATTGACGCTGGCGTTGAATGGCGAGTAGTTTCGCGGTCGTACCCACCCCGGTTGTGCAGAGGAGGAACGAACGGACGATCGCAATGGTAGAGGAGAACATTGCGGTCAGCAGATTTGTCTGTTCCAAACCGGCGATGTTCTGACATTGGGGGGTGCTTTTGTGAATTCTTTCATCGATCGCGGAAGACGTGTCGTAATTCTCAATCTTGCATTCGCCACTCTGCTTGGAGTGAGCGCCCGCAGCCAGACGCTGTCCGAGTTGTATGCCTTCCCATCGGCGTCCGATCCTGAAGGCGCGCTCGCGCTGGATTCTGGAAGATTATACGGGTTCACCAGTTTTGCCGGTTCGTCTGGCGACGGCACGGTATTTTCCCTGAATTCTGACGGCACAGGCTATCAGCTGATGCACAGTTTTACTGGCGCGGACGGAAACCAGCCTCTCATCGGCTCAACGCCGCTGATTTCCAGTTCGACGCTTTACGGGGTGACTTATGGGGGCGGGTCGGGCGGGGCGGGAACGGTGTTCAAGATGAATACCAGCGGCACCGGCTATCAGGTACTGCATAACTTTACGGGTTTCAGCTCCGATGGAGACAATCCCATCGGGACGTTGACGTTGTCGGGCTCGACTCTGTACGGCGTGACCGAGGATGGCGGAGCGCAGAACATCGGCACGATATACAAGATAAACACGGACGGGACCGCACTTCAATTTTTGCACAGTTTCAGCGGTGGCAGCATGGACGGCAATTACGCCAGTGGCGGAGTGCTGCTGTCGGGCACGACGCTGTTTGGCATGACGAAGTTCGGTGGCACGACCAACATGGGGACGGTGTACAAGATGAACATCGACGGCAGCGGATTTCAGGTGCTGCACAGTTTTACCGGAGCGGATGGCAAGACACCGATGTACTCGCTGACGTTGTCGGGCTCGACGCTATATGGAATGACGGCCAGCGGCGGCGCGAATGGTCTGGGGTCGGTCTTCAAGGTGGGCGTTGACGGCAGTGGGTTTCAGTTGCTTCATAGTTTCACTGGAGCATCGGACGGGTACGACCCGATCGGCTCGCTGACGTTGTCCGGAGGGACATTGTACGGCGTGACACTGTTTGGTTCTGGCACAAATGAGGGGAGCGTATTTGCGATGAATACGGACGGCACGGGCTACGAGTCCCTGTACACGTTCACTGGTGGCGCGGATGGGGGCTATCCATGGAGTACGCCGACCATTTCTGGATCGACACTGTACGGCATGAACACATATGGAGGAGCCAGCGGTCATGGTGTGGTATTTGCGTTGAGCGTCCCGGAGCCGGAAAGCTGGGTCCTGGTAATGACCGGCGTGGTGGCCCTCGTTTTGATTCGGCGGCCAAAGGCTATTGTGCGCCGCCTTGGGTAACAAGGGTCAAATCCGCGCCGGCTGAAAGGCTTTCATCCAATTCAGCTTCTGGCCCCAGCCGTCGAAGACACTTCCATAGCCATCGGCTCGGGCCATTGCCTCGACGTGAGTGAGGATGTTCTGTTGCGTGGGAACGGAGCCGGTCTCGATGATCTTCAGGATCGATTCAATCAATTCATCCGGTGGCATCGGCAATTTTGGCAGCGGAAAGGTTTTCAATTCCCATTCGAGATATTTGGCAAATGGCGGTACACGTCCATGCATGCCGAACAGGACGTTACACAACAGCGTGACTGACTGGGCGGCATGAATTCGCCATCCGGACACTTGTTCGTCGCGAAGGCATTTGAGGGATCGGAAGACCTCATTGATGCAGCCATCGAGGTGACCGCGGACATAACCGTGTCGTTCTGATTCAGGGATACGGGCCTTCTCGTCGAAGATTTCTTGAAGTTGGCCGGTTTTATCGACCAGCGGTTGAAGGTGGGCGAAATCGTAGCGGTCCCAGGCGGTATGGCTGTTCCAGAGCGCGTAGCCTTTCAGAGAGTCGAGTGTTTGAACGCTCAGCTCGATGTTCCGATCGCTCTGGTTTTCGTAACGTTCCTTGTATTCGCTCAGGACGTTGTCTTTGACGAGCATAACGGGGTCGTAATCAGAAGTTTCTGTGACGAGACCCTTACCACGCGACCCGCCGAGCCAAAAACCGATGATGTTTGGGTCGTTCTGCGCATCAGCCAGAACTTTGTGAAATGCATCCTGCGTGGAATTTCGGGTTGGGTTCATTTGACGAGAATTATAGCAAATACGCGAACGGGAAATTAGCCGAATGCCGCGGCTGAGTAAGGGAGGGTGCATCTGGACACTGTCACCCGGTCACGTGGGGGCTTGCCATCCAAGAGCTTCTCGGTTTAGATCGCCTCCAAGGAATGGAACCTGAAGCGCGAAAAGATTATGAGTGACGGATTCCCAATTCCCGTTCCAAATCGACCCATCAACCACCGATGCAATTGGGCGTGGCTCATGCCACTCGCCATATCAACCATTCCGGCTCTTGTGATTCTCGCATTGATCCTTCACTACGGCGTGAACGTGCCCTATTACGACCAGTGGCAGTGTGAAGCCCCGATGTTCAGGAGATTTCTGGAGCATCAACTGACTTTCGCGGATCTGTGGGCGCAACATAACGAGCATCGAATGTTCTTTCCGCGGCTGGTTTATCTGCCGCTGGCGTATTTCACCCATTGGAACGTCAAGGCGGAATTGATCGCGGCGTGGCTTTGCGTCTGTATCGTCAGTTTTAGCGTCTATCGCATGCACCGCAGCGTCAGCGGCCCGATCGGCGCGACGGAAGTGAAGCTCTTCATCGCGGCCAACATGCTGATCTTCTCACCCGCCAGCAGCGAGGCCTGGCTGTGGGGCGTGAGCCTGGCGAATCTGCTTCCGATGGCCTGCATCATTGGCGCGATGGCGGTGGCCTGCTCGAATCGGCGGTCCCACTGGCGGTTGGGCCTGTGCGCGGTTCTCGCCATTATCGCGACATTCTCCACGGCCAGCGGATTGCTCGGCTGGATTCTCTGTGCGCCGCTGCTGTTTCTCCGCCGCGATCCGCCTCGTTGGAGCGAGCGGCGGCTGTGGCCGGTGCTGGCCTGGACCGGCGGTTTTGTGCTCACGACGGCGGCGTACTTTTATCATTACACCCGTCCGTCCGACCATCCGCCGCCGGCCGAGTCGCTCCAACATCCCCTCGACGCGCTCGCATTCCTTCTGCTGTATCAGGGCAATCCGCTGACGTTTCTGACCCAGACCGATCACTTTCTGGTCGCCCAGATCATCGGCGGAACGATGCTGACTCTGGTGCTGCTGGCCGGGGGCTATCTTCTGTACCGTTGGCGCGACGATCGACTGCGCGACCGCGGATTGACCTGGACGATGTTGGGGGCCTATTCCGTCGGAAACGGGATCCTGATCACCGTGAGCCGGATGGGGATTGGCATCGGCGCGGCGGTGTGGCCGCGCTACGCCAGCTACGCGCTCATGCTGCCGGTCGCGCTGATTTTTTTGCTGCCGTTGCTGGCGGAGGACCTGGTGCAGCGGACAAGCCGATGGAACATCCGCCCGATGGCAACCGGTGTGCTGCGCGCGCTGCTGCTGGCCGCGCTCACGCTGCACATTTGCAAGTTTACCGTGAGCGTTCAGGACTTCCCCATACTTCAAGCCGGTTTGCTGCATCGCAAGGCGGCCCTGCTGTTCATCGACGTGATACACCAGGACGCCCCGCGGCTCATGGGCGAAGCCACCGAGGAGGAGATGCGCGGGGCAGCGGATGTCCTGAACGCGCATGGCTGGTTGCGTCCGCCGCTGATCCAACACGCCCGGATGCAGGACCTGGAGGATTCGAGGATCACCAACATCGGCGCTTACGGAAGAATCGAGTGGGCGGGCGACGCCGGCAACGGCAAGACCGTCATCAACGGGTGGGCCCGTAACCCGCGGACGCGATCACCGGTCGACGCGGTGGTGCTGAGTTGGGAACAACCGGGCGGCGACGCGGTGCCGTTCGCCATTGCCGACATGGGTTTCCAGCGCCCCGGCGAACTGGCTGGTTCGTCCCGGCGTTCCTCCAACTGGCAAGCGGCGTTCCCCTCCAGCCTGCTGCCCGAGGGAAAACGGGACATCCGCGCCTGGTCCCTCGACACCAGCAGCGGCAAAGCGGTTCGGCTCCTCGGGTCTTTCAAGCTCAACATCTTGCCTCGGCCTCCGACCGGGCCCTGAGGGGCATAACGCTCGTGGAGTGTTCTCGATTGCGTGTGGGCGGGGCGTGTGATTGGATTTGGGGGAAGCGGATCGATCGCTCGGAATTACGTGAAGGTGAGCCGGACAACATTGGTGGGAGTGGCGCTGGCGATTTTTGCCGGCACGGTCTGGTTGTATTGGCCGAGCGTCCACGGCGGGTTTCTCATTCGCATGGACGACGACGAGTATTTGCGACAGTCGGCGCGGGTGAATGGGCTGACGTGGAAGGCGGTGACATGGGCGTTTACGACCACCCAACCGTATTACCATCCGTTGCCGCGGTTGTCGCACGTCCTCGACTACCAGATGTGGGGGAAGAACTCCACCGGACACCACGCGACCGGCGTTGTTGTGCATGCGCTCAATGCGGCGCTCTTGTTCGGCTTCCTGTGGACGTTGCTGGGCGCGGCGTCGCTGACGGCCGGTGAACGGCTCGCGATGGCCCTGGGTGTCGCGGTGGTGTTCGCGATTCATCCGCTCCAGGTGGAGTCGGTCGCCTGGATGTCGGGGCGGACGCAGTTGCTGTGCACGACGTTCGGGATCGGCTGCCTGTGGGCGTACGTCGCCGGCGCACGGCGATGGGCGGTGTGGGGATTATTCGTGGCCGCGCTGTTGTGCAAACCGATGGCGGTGTCGCTGCCCTTCGTGATGCTGGCGATCGATTATTTTCCACGGCGGCGGCACGAACAGGTCGGGTGGGGGCAACTCGTGCGGGAGAAGGCGGGAGCGATGGCGCTGGCGGGGGTGGCGGCAGCGGCCACGATGATCAGTGAGGCGCGGCTGGGAGGACTGATCGTTTCCGTGGAGACGCTTCCGGTGTGGCAACGCGTGCTGTTGATGTTCCACAGCCTGGCGTTTTACCCGTGGCGGTTGGTGTGCCCGGTGCATTTGTCGCCGTTTTACCCGTTGCCGTCGGGGCATTCGATGGATCTTGGGCCGGTTGTGCTATCGGTGCTGGGGGTCGGGATGGTGACGGGATTGGCCGTGTGGGATCGGCGACACATGCCGGCGGCGGCCGCGGGCTGGGCGGCCTACGTGTTCCTGGTCCTTCCCGTTTCCGGATTGGCGCAAACGGGTTTGTCGGCGGCATCGCAACGGTACGCGTACCTGGCGATGGTGCCGCTACTCTTGCTGGCGGGTGGCGCGGTCGTGTGGTTGTGGCGGCGTTCGGCAACCGTCGTGCATCTCGGGATCGCCGGCGTGCTGGCTTGCGAACTGTGCGTCTTCGGAGTGCGGACTCGCAGCCTGATCCCGGTGTGGCACGACGACGAGACGCTGTGGCGAACCGTGCTGGCGCAATACCCCGACTCGATTGTGGCCAATAACGCGATGGTGATGATTCTGTTTCTTCACCACAAGATGCCAGAGGCACTGGCGTGCGCGCAACGGTATGCGGGACTGATGCCGCAATTGGGCGAGGCGCATAATAATATCGGGTTTATACTGGCGGCGACGGACAGGGTGCCGGAGGCGATGAAGGAGTTCGAGCAGGCGCTACGGCTGAAGCCCCATTATGCCGAGGCGCACAACAACTTCGCCAACGCCCTGATGCAGGTGGGCCGGGTGGAGGATGCGAGGCAGCATTACGAGCAGGCCGTGCAGATCAAGCCGCGTTACGTGGATGCGCATCTCGGTCTGGGCTGGGCGCTGTTCCGTCTGGGCCGGCGCGCGGAGGCCATCCGACATTACGAGCAGGCATTGCAGTTCGATCCGGATTCGGTCATCGCCAGCAATATGCTGGCGCGGCTGCAAGGCAATCAATAGGCGGGCGGCGAGGCGAAAAGCGGAGAGGTTTGATGGTGAATGGTAAATGGCGGATGGGGAAGCGGCGGGAAGACAGATGGCGGGACCCTGCGCGGGGAAAGGAATTTGTCCAGCATGACATACAGGGAGAGAATAATCGTGATTAGCGGAGTGCCACGTCGGTAAAGTCCTCGTGTGGCGCGTCAAGTGATCGAGAATGGTCGGTATGGAGGTTAATGGCATTATGAAAACTTCTCGTGTTGTAGTGGCAATGATCCTGGTGGCGTGTCTGGGGCAACCGGGCCGGGCGAGTGCGGACACCCTCAAGACATTGCATACGTTTACCGGTGGCGCGGATGGGTCCGTGCCCCACGGGGGACTGATCCAGGCTACCAACGGCGATTACTATGGGACCACGGAGTCGGGAGGCGGGACCGATCTGGGTGCGGTTTTTTCCATGACCGGAGCCGGGACCTTGACGCCGATCTACAGTTTTGGCGGAAGTGACGGGGCAAACCCGGAAGCCGGGCTGATCCAGGGTAGCGATGGGTTCTTGTACGGGACGACGTATAGCGGGGGCACGAGCAACGCCGGCACCGTGTTCAAGGTCGGCACGACCGGCGGGTTGACGACGCTGCATTATTTCACGGGCGGCTCGGACGGCGGCAATCCGCAGGCCGCGATTGTTCAGGGCAGCGACAGCAATTTTTACGGGACGACGTCTGGCGGGGGGACGAAAGGCGACGGCACGATATTCGCGGTTTTTCCGTCGGGTGAGTTCATCTCGGTGCATGATTTCACGGGCGGCACGGACGGCGCGAATCCGAAAGCCGCGTTGATCCAGGGCAGCGACGGATTTTTGTACGGAACGGCGTATGGTGGGGGTACGAGCAATTTCGGCGCTGTGTTCCGTTACAGCTTGGGCAGTGGGTTGACCTACGTGTACAACTTTACGGGCGGGGAAGACGGAGCGAACCCGCAGGGTGTGTTGGTGGAAAACGTCAACAGCAATTTTTACGGGACGACGTATGGTGGGGCATACGGCTATGGCACGGTGTTTCGGTTCAGCACCGCGACGGATCGGTTGGACGTGCTGTGGGTTTTCGGGGACGGCTCGGATGGCGGCAATCCCGAGGCCGGGCTGATCCTGGCCGATGACGGCAATCTCTACGGGACGACCTCCACCGGGGGAAACAGCGGCGGCGGCACGGTATTCAAGATTACGAAGGGCGGCGCGTTGACGACGCTGTATAATTTTACCGGCGGCAATGACGGCGCCGTGCCGCTGGCGGGTTTGCTCCAGGCCAGCTCGACGAATTTCCTCGGGACAACCTCCGCGGCCGGGGGCGATTCGCTGGGAACAGTTTTCAGCCTGATCCAACCGTGCACATTCTCGGTATCGCCATCGCACGTGACGCTGACCGGAATTGCCAATGGAGGCACATTTACGGTCGCCAGCAGCGGGACGGGGTGCGTGTGGACGGCGACGAGCAACGCCGAATGGATTTCCATCACCTCGAGCAACAGTGGCATCGGCAATGGGACGGTGGCGTATTCGGTGACGGTCAACACCAACAGTGACTCGCGCGTCGGTACGATCACGGTCGGTGGAAAAAACTTCACGGTGACGCAACAGGGGGAAGTGTTTGGCGCGTTTCTTCCGGGAAGCTACAACGGCCTGGTCATGGTAACGAACGCTCCGGCGCAAGCCAGTTCCGGGTTGATCAGTCTGGTTCTGGGCAAGACGGGATCGTTTACGGCGGACCTGACGATGAACGGTGTGCGGTCCGCGTTCAAGGGGCAGTTTGACAGCTCGGGCAACTCGACGAACCCGGTGACGCCCAAGAATTCGAATCCGCTGACCGTCATTCTCGAGGCGACGGCGGTGAGCAATGCGACGGATGAGATTGTGGGGACGGTATCCAATGGCACATTTACGGCGCAGTTGGTGGCTGACCTGGCGGTGTTTAGCGCGGTGAACACGAGTCCGTGGGTGGGCAACTTCACATTTGTGCTGGCGCCGGCGGACAGCAGTGATACGACTGTGCCGCAAGGGTACGGGTACGGGACATTGACGGTGACGAGTCTTGGCAGCGGATCGCTGGAAGGGGTGCTCGGTGATGGAACGAAGATCAGCGGGAAGTTCCCCGTCTCGGGTTACGGGACATGGCCGCTGTACGATTCGCTCTACAAGAACAACGGCGCGTGCATCGGCTGGGTGACATTCAACGAGGACAACACACTCAGCGGGACGGTGTACTGGTTCAAGGAAGCCGGGGCAGCCGGCCCGCTTTACCCGAATGAGTTCTCGACGACGAACTCGCTGACGGGAGACCTGTATATTTCGCCTGCGGACGGCGGGCCATCGGTCGCCGCGACCGGGCAGTTGACGCTGGGCGGTGGCAATCTGACGAACAACATCGTTATCAGCGTGTCCATCGCCACGAACGGGACCGGCACGGCGTCGTCTGTCGGCAGCAATGACCTGAAGTTGAAGGTGGCGCCGGCAACGGGGGCATTGAGCGGCAGTTTTCTTGATCCGACCATCGGCAAGGCGGTCAAGTTCGAAGGCCTGCTGTTGCAGAACAGTGGTGCCGCGTCGGGATACTTTTTGGGCGCCGGTGAGAGCGGTTTCGTGACGTTTGTGCCGGATGCGGAATGAGGATGGGTGGCGGGGTGAAACTGCCAGAGAGGTCTTGACAAGAGGGGTGGGGGTTTGGTAGTAGATAAGGCGTACGACGTTGAGACTGTGTCATTTGTACGTGCTGTTGTGAGAGAATCTGGAGGAATGCAGTCAGATGTGACCGTGCGCGCCCGGGCTGGGTAGGCACGGTCTTTTTTATTTATCCTGCCAAAACAAGGGTTTTCCATTAAGTGACATCCACTAAGTCGATCAAAATCCTCGAGGAGGTGAGCGAACATGGCACGCGGAACAGTGAAATGGTTCAATGAGAAGAAGGGGTTCGGGTTTATCCAGCAGGAGGGTGGGCCGGACGTGTTTGTGCATTTCTCGGCCATTCAGGGTGACGGGTTCAAGACGCTGGCGGAGGGGCAGGCGGTGGAGTTTGAGGTCATCCAGGACGCGAAAGGCGCGAAGGCCCAGAATGTAATGCGGGTATAGGCGTTTGGGCGCGGGATGATGCGCACCGTGAGGGGTGCGTAGCTGGGAACTAGACGGATCGGCAATTCCAGGGCGACGAGACAGTGGTGCATGCAAACCTTGGCCGGACGGCGCGGTTTGTGCTTTATTTTGGGATTTGGCCGATGCCATGAGCGGGCTTGCGGGGCAGAGATAGTCAGGGTTTCGCGCCCGTGTGGTTTGGCTGTATGTGGCCAATTCGAAATCTTTGAAAATAGTTCTTGCATACGGGGCGGTGGATGGGTAGTTTGGCCCTCCTTTCACGGGAACTGTTGTTGCGGGAACGCGGCGACGATTTATCGGTGAGGGGCTTGACAGGCGCCCGAAGTGGGGGTAGATAGTTGATGCTTGCGAGGGGTGTAGACGTACAGGTGGTTCTTTAGGAGTGCGACAAGCCAGATTCCGATGTCGGGATTCCTGTCGCCTGAAGACGGCGGCGATCGGCGGTTAGACATCAGTGTTCAGCCCGACGGCTGAATATTGATCATCTGAAAGCAGATTGCACGCGTCCTGAAGGAATCGGGGTGCGTCGCGTTCTTTGAAAATTGAAATGTGCGATACGTGAGAGCCCACGTTCCCTGACGAAGGTCGGGGAACTTTGAGTGATGTAACAAAACATTGGTCGGGGAGCCCCGACGATGTACTCAACGTGGAATCGGTTGGATCAGTCATGGCCCCGAAAGGGTCAGGGCGAGCTTCGGAGCAATTCGGAGCAGGTCTGGTTGATTATTTTACGGAGAGTTTGATTCTGGCTCAGAACGAACGCTGGCGGCGTGGATAAGACATGCAAGTCGAACGAGAATTCATTTATAGCAATATGAGTGGATTTTAGTGGCGAAAGGGTGCGTAACACGTAGCTATCTACCTCGAAGTGGGGGATATCTCCGAGAAATCGGAGTTAATACCGCATGTGACCGCAAGGTCAAAGCTGGGGATCGTAAGACCTGGCGCTTTGAGATGAGGCTGCGGCCTATCAGGTAGTTGGCGGGGTAATGGCCCACCAAGCCTAAGACGGGTAGCTGGTCTGAGAGGACGACCAGCCACACTGGAACTGAGACACGGTCCAGACACCTACGGGTGGCAGCAGTCGAGGATTTTTCTCAATGGGGGAAACCCTGAAGGAGCGACGCCGCGTGAGGGATGAAGGTCTTCGGATTGTAAACCTCTGTCATCTGGGAACAATGTGATCTACCCAACACGTGGATTATTGATAGTACCGGAAGAGGAAGCCGTGGCTAACTCTGTGCCAGCAGCCGCGGTAATACAGAGACGGCGAGCGTTGTTCGGATTCATTGGGCGTAAAGGGTGCGCAGGCGGTCCGTTAAGTCGGATGTGAAATCTCACAGCCTAACTGTGATAGGTCATTCGAAACTAGCGGACTCGAGGACTGGAGAGGAGACTGGAATAGTCGGTGTAGCGGTGAAATGCGTAGAGATCGACTAGAACACCGGTGGCGAAGGCGGGTCTCTGGACAGTTCCTGACGCTCATGCACGAAAGCCAGGGGAGCAAACGGGATTAGATACCCCGGTAGTCCTGGCCCTAAACGGTGTTCACTTGGTGTGGGGGGAGTCGACCCCCTCCGTGCCGAAGCTAACGCGATAAGTGAACCGCCTGGGAAGTACGACCGCAAGGTTAAAACTCAAAGAAATTGACGGGGGCCCGCACAAGCGGTGGAGCATGTGGCTTAATTCGATGCAACGCGAAGAACCTTACCTGGCCTTGACATGCTGGTGGTAGGAGCCTGAAAGGGTAACGACTCATCGTAAGATGAGAGCCAGCACAGGTGCTGCATGGTTGTCGTCAGCTCGTGTCGTGAGATGTTGGCTTAAGTGCCGCAACGAGCGCAACCCTTGTGTTTAGTTGCCTGCGCAAGCGGGATCTCTAAACAGACTGCCTCGCTTTAAACGAGGAGGAAGGTGGGGATGACGTCAAATCAGTATGGCCCTTACGGCCAGGGCTGCACACGTGCTACAATGCATGGTACAGAGGGACGCAAGACCGCGAGGTGGAGCAAATCCCACAAAACCATGCCCAGTTCAGATTGAAGGCTGCAACTCGCCTTCATGAAGCCGGAATCGCTAGTAATGGCGCATCAGCTACGGCGCCGTGAATACGTTCCCGGGCCTTGTACACACCGCCCGTCACATCATGGAAGCTGTCTGCACCCGAAGTCGCCGTGTTAACCGCAAGGAGACAGGCGCCGAAGGTATGGATAGTGACTGGGATGAAGTCGTAACAAGGTAGCCGTAGGGGAACCTGCGGCTGGATCACCTCCTTTCTAAGGAGACCTTGATTCGGGACTTCGGTCTCGGATCGGATCCTAGGTCGAATCCTGGAGAAGATCCGGGAAGCTTGATCGTATCGCACAATTCAGTTTTTGAGGAACGGAATGTTCTTTGCCAACGTGAGCACTGGAGAGAAGACCTTCTGGGGCAGAGTGGTAGCCCAGCAAAGCCCTGCGGGGCCGTAGCTCAGCTGGGAGAGCGCCTGCTTTGCAAGCAGGAGGTCACGAGTTCGATCCTCGTCGGCTCCACCAGTTTCCGGCGCGACGCGCCGCGGGGGCGCGTAGCTCAGCTGGTTAGAGCATGCGCTTGATAAGCGCAGGGTCATAGGTTCGAATCCTATCGCGCCCACCAGTTTTCACGACGAGACAATTTTCTGATTGCCCGGTTAGATGCCAGTCGACCAGCGGTCGGCATGTTCTTTGATAATTGCATACAGTGTAGTGGGTAAAAACTACAACAATGCTGAGAATATTCAGTCTGGAACTCGAGAGTTGGAATCAGACGGATAGTTTGTGATCAAGCTACTAAGAGCGCAGGGTGGATGCCTTGGCGACGATAGGCGATGAAGGACGTAGTAAGTTGCGATAAGCCACGGGGAGCGGCAAGCACGCGTTGATCCGTGGATGTCCGAATGGGGGAACCCATCCAGAGTAATATCTGGATACAGTGGTCCGAATTCAATAGGACCATATGAGCCAGACCCGGTGAAGTGAAACATCTCAGTAACCGGAGGAAAAGAAAGAGCACATCGATTCCCTGAGTAGTGGCGAGCGAAACGGGAACAGCCTAAACCGAGGTACTTGTACTTCGGGGTTGCGGGACCTCAATGTGGTACGCGGAGAGTTAGCCGAAGTCCGTGGAAACGGACCCCATAGGGTGTGATAGGCACGTAAGCGAAAACTCAAAGCGACCTAGAGGTATCCCAAGTAAGACGGCACACGTGAAACGTTGTCTGAATCCGCGCCGACCACGGCGCAAGGCTAAATACTCATCGTCGACCGATAGTGAACTAGTACCGTGAGGGAAAGGTGAAAAGAACCCCTTTGAGGGGAGTAAAAAGAACCTGAAACCCTGTGCTTACAAAGTGTCATAGCCTCGTAAGAGGTGATGGCCTGCCTTTTGCATAATGAGTCTGCGAGTTATTGTCCGTGGCAAGGCTAACCCCGGTTAGACGGGGGCAGCCGCAGCGAAAGCGAGTCTGAACAGGGCGACCAGTTGCTGGCAATAGACCCGAAGCGGAGGTGATCTACGCATGGTCAGGGTGAAATCTGGGTAACACCAGATGGAGGCCCGAACGCGTGAATGTTGAAAAATTCTGCGATGAACTGTGCGTAGGAGCGAAAGACTAAACAAACCCCGTCATAGCTGGTTCTCCCCGAAATATATTGAGGTATAGCGTCCGGCCACTAGCGCGCGGAGGTAGAGCACTGGATGGGATAGGAGCCTTACCGGGCTACCGAATCCAACCAAACTCCGAATACCGCGTTGCACTACCCGGGCAGTCAGACGGTGGGGGATAAGCTTCATCGTCGAGAGTGAAACATAAACAGACTATCAGCTAAGGTGCCCAAATTACGTTTAGTGGAAAGGATGTGAGGTTGCTAAGACAGTGAGGATGTTGGCTTAGAGGCAGCCACCATTTAAACAGTGCGTAACAGCTGACTCATCGAGCGATCTCGCGCCGAAAATGATTGGCGATCAAACGTAATACCGAAGCTATGGATTCGCCAGGTCCTCGGACTGGTGAGTGGTAGGGGAGCGTTCCAAGCGCATCGAAGGTGGAAGGTGACTGAAACTGGAGTGCTTGGAAGTGAGAATGCAGACACGAGTAGCGATAAAGTCGGTTAAATTCCGACTCGCCGTAAACCCAAGGTTTCCTGGGGAAGGTTCGTCCGCCCAGGGTTAGTCGGGACCTAAGTCGAGGCCGTAAGGCGTAGATGATGGACAGACGGTTAATATTCCGTCACCACCTTGGTTTAAGCTGTCAGGAACCCAGAAGGGAATGCGAGCCACCGATTGAAAGTGGTGGTCAATGCCGTCGGAAGGCGGTGTTGGACGCGGAGACTACGGTCGAAGCGGATTCGTTAATACCACGCTGGCGAGAAAAGCCTGGCAGTGTTCACCAGGGTGCCCGTACCGTAATCCGACACAGGTGGGTGAGATGAGTATTCTCAGGCGCGCGAGTGAAATCTCTCTAAGGAACTCGGCACATTAGCCCCGTAACTTCGGAAGAAGGGGCGCCCGGATGGTCAGATTATATCAAAGCCGCCTGGGGCCGCAGTGAAAGGCGCTCTGCGACTGTTTAACAAAAACACAGCTCTGTGCGAACTCGCAAGAGACGGTATACAGAGTGACAAGTGACCAATGCGGAAAGATTAAGGCGAGGGGTCAGCCCGCAAGGGCGAAGCTCTGAACTTAAGTCCCCGTGAATGTCGGCCGTAACTATAACGGTCCTAAGGTAGCGAAATTCCTTGTCGGGTAAGTTCCGACCTGCACGAATCTTGTAACGAAAGAGCGACTGTCTCGGAGAGAGGCTCGGCGAAACTGTAGTTGCGGTGAAGATGCCGCATACCCGCAGTAGGACGGAAAGACCCCGTGCACCTTTACTGTAAGCTGATATTGGACTTTGATGTGTGATACGTAGCGTAGGTGGGACCCTTCGAAACCGGGCTCTCGGGCCCGGTGGAGGGCAACAATGAAACACCACTTTTCGCTCATTAAGGTTCTAACCACGCGCCGTAATCCGGCCGCGGGACCGTGTCAGCGGGTCAGTTTGACTGGGGCGGTTTCCTCCCAAAGAGTAACGGAGGAGTACGAAGCTTGGCTCAACCTGGTTGGCAATCAGGTGTTGAGGATATGGCTACAAGCCAGGCTCACTGTGAGACCTACAAGTCGAGCAGACGCGAAAGCGGGTCCAAGTGATCCGGTGGTTGAATGTGGAATCGCCATCGCTCATCGGACAAAAGGTACGCCGGGGATAACAGGCTTATCGGTTCCAAGAGTTCACATCGACGAACCGGTTTGGCACCTCGATGTCGGCTCATCGCATCCTGGGGCTGGAGAAGGTCCCAAGGGTCCGGCTGTTCGCCGGTTAAAGCGGTACGCGAGCTGGGTTCAGAACGTCGTGAGACAGTTCGGTCCTTATCCACTGTGGGCGCAGCAGACGTGAGGGAATTGTTCCTTAGTACGAGAGGACCGGGAACAACGCACCTCCAGTATTCCGGTTATTCTGTCAAGAGTAGCGCCGGGTAGCTGTGTGCGGAAACGATAAGCGCTGAAAGCATCTAAGCGCCAAGCGCCTCCCAAGATTACGTCTGACGGTCGCAAGACCCTAAAGGCTCGGGGAAGACGACCCCGTTGATAGGCCGGGTGTGTAAACGTGGCAACACGTGAGCTGACCGGTACTAATCAGCCGTGAGGCTTGATCACTTAAATTTTCAAGCAGGACGCTTTCCGCGTCACGACCAGCCACAAGCTGGGAACGGATGCGGGAGGCCGAGAGCTTGAAGGAAGTGATTTAACAAACCTCGGCGTTGTAGCCCCGCTTACTGTATGCAATTATCAGAGAACTTGTTCTTTATACATAGAAGTTGTCGGTTGTTGGCCCTCCGCGCCGTTTCGGCAGAGGAGACGCCGATCGCCGACGGCTTCGAGGATTTCCCGGTGGTTTTGCCGCAGTGGTCCCACCCGTTCCCATTCCGAACACGGCCGTGAAACGCTGCAGGGCCGATGGTAGTGCCTGTATAGCTTGCGCGAGAGTAGGTCGCTGCCGGGGTAATTTCCAAAGCCCGCATTCAGAAATGAGTGCGGGCTTTTTGCTTTATATGGAGAGAATCGATCTGTCGGCCAAAAGCCGGCAAACAGCTAACAACCGGAGGCTCGGCATGAGTGTAAAACAGACTTGTTTAGGTAACTCGAAAACGCCAACAGATTTCGCGCAGCTTGTCGCAACGGGACGCCAACTCTTGGAGAGCGACCACTATCCAAGAGCCAAAGAGATGCTTCTGGCGGCGTACAGAATTAACCGCCGTGACCGCGAAGTTCTTGCGGGACTTGCCTTGTGCTGTATCAAAGACGACAAGCCAGATGCAGCCGTGACGTACCTCAATGAAGCGTTGGAGTTGAATCCCGATGACGCCGAAATCCGAGAAAGGTTGGGCTGGGTTCAATTTCGGATGCGGTCATTCGCTGACACGATTGCCAACTGTCGCTCACTCTTGGTTGACGACCCCAAAAATCTTGAGGCGTCGGGTTACCTTGGGCTGGCTCTTATCGGTACAGGCCGACTGGATGAAGCCGAAGGAATTCTAGTTGACGTTGTTGGCCGCTCGCCAAGCAGCGTGGAAGCCCGACTTGGCCTTGCCGTAATCGAGGGTGACAGGGGGAACACACCGGAGTTTGCTACTG
>CAVYAC010000093.1:0-58600 GCA_963766065.1 uncultured Verrucomicrobiae bacterium | reverse complement strand
CGGGCCAGACCAATGTTCTTAGTGGCGGCAACGGCTCCGGTACGGTCACCAACATGACGGATACGGCCATCCCGAGCACCCCGACCAACGGTTCTACCGCGTCCGCGTGTTGTTGCCGTGAGTTCAGCATAGGAGCGCAGCCGAGAGGACGAATACGGCAATCAAACAACCGAAGCCGCGTTCACGACTCGGTGAACTGACCTGCGGCTGCGCTCCCCTTTTCTGCGTTGGGACAAGTTCAGGGCGCTATGGTGAGGCGAGTGGATGCCGCCTTGGCCCTCGCCGCTGGTGTGAACTGCTTGATCTCCGTGATCTTCGCTGAGGACGGCCGCGTGAACGAATCTTTGACGTGGTCGAAAGGACCGAGACCGCGCCGCCGACAACTGCCCAGCAACGTGTAGATCCCTCATTCATTGTTGGGAAGCGCGACAGGTAGCTCAGTTGCACGGGTGCGATTCAAGCCACGTTGAATCAGTGCTGGTGCATGCGGTATTTCGCGCGCAAGACCGTTTGGGAAGCCGATGTCGAGGTCTTTGACCTGATCGGCCATCCAAAGGCCAAACGCTGTTACGGCTGGACGTATGGCGAGCCAGAGGAGTTTATCACGATCCTGGAATTGCCTCCCGTAACGGATGCCAAGAGTGCCGTCAAAGTCGTGTGTCATACCAGATTAAGAAAGCAAGGCGCGAATGAGCGAGGAATCTCAAATTCGCCCACGACCGCATTGCAAATTTCCTTGCCCTTGCTGCTGACTGCGTCGATATTTCGCGCGGCGAGTAACCATGTTTGATTCCCTTTCAGAGAAACTGCAGGCGGTGTTCAAGAACCTGTGCGGGTACGGCAAGTTGACGGAGAAGAACGTTGCCGATGCGCTACGCGAGGTGCGCCTCGCATTGCTGGAAGCCGACGTCAACTACAAGGTTGCCAGGGATTTCATCGAGCGCACGAAACAGCGCGCTCTCGGACAAGAGGTCCTCAACAGCGTTACCCCGGGACAACAGATCATCAAGATTGTGCATGATGAGTTGGTGGCATTGATGGGCGGGAGCGCGGAGGGCGGAGGATGGCCGTCCAAGCAGGAGTTTCCCACCGGCAACTGGATGATGGTGGGGCTGCACGGGTGCGGCAAGACGACGACCTGCGGGAAGCTGGCGAAACTGTTGGCGAAACAGGGACGCAAGCCGTTGCTGGTCGCGTGCGACGTGTATCGGCCCGCGGCGATCGACCAATTGGAGACGCTTGGCAAGCAGGTGCAGGTTCCGGTGTTTTTGATGCGCGGCGAAACCGATGTGGTGAAAATCTCCAAGCAGGCGATGTCGTTCGCGCAGTCGCAGGGGCGAGATGTTGTGATCTTTGACACGGCGGGCCGATTGCACATCGATCGGGAACTCGTGCAAGAGTTGGTGCGGATGAAGGAAGCGCTCGCGCCGCAGGAAATACTGTTGGTTGCAGACTCGGCGACCGGGCAAGAGGCGGTGAATATCGCCGAACATTTTGACAAGGCGCTGACCATTACCGGGATCGTGCTCACGAAGCTGGATGGCGATGCGCGCGGCGGCGCGGCGTTGTCGATGCGGGCGGTGACGGGCAAACCGATCAAGTTTGCCGGCGTGGGCGAGAAGTTGGACGATCTGGAGCCGTTTTATGCCGAGCGAATGGCGGGACGGATCCTCGGGATGGGCGATGTGGTGAGCCTGGTCGAGAAGGCGCAGGAGACGTTCGATGCGGAAAAAGCCGAGGAAATGCAGGCAAAAATCGCCGACCAGAGCCTGAATTTGGAGGATTTTCTCTCGCAACTGCAACAGCTCAAGAAACTTGGGCCGTTGGAGAATCTACTTGGCATGCTGCCGGGAATGAGTAAAATGCCTGACCTCAGCGTTGGCGAGTCGCAACTGAAGCGCTTGGAGGCGATCATCCAGTCGATGACACCCATGGAGCGTCGTCGTCCCGAGATTCTGAATGCCGGGCGGCGGACGCGGATCGCGCGCGGGAGTGGGACGAGCGTAGCTGAGATCAATGACCTGCTGAAGCAGTTCAATGCGATGAAGAAGATGATGAAAGAGATGGGCAAGATGCAAAAGGCCATGGGCCGGAAAGGCATGTTGCCGAAAATGAGATTAGGGAGGTGAGACAGTGGCGGTAAGAATTCGATTGCGGAGAGTTGGAACCAAGAACGTACCAATCTATCGTATCGTCGTGGCGGATGGGCGCAGTCCCCGAGATGGGCGGTTTATTGAGAATATCGGGACCTATGACCCGCGCAAAGCAAGCGACAATTTTCACGTGGACTTGGAACGGGCAAAGTATTGGATCGGGTTGGGCGCCCAGGCCAGTGACACGGTGCGCAGTATTTTGAAGAAAGCGGAGCGGGCAGTCAAAGTGGCGGCCTGAGGACATCCATCGCAGCGTCGCGGATGCGTGACGCGACCCTGGCGGACCGCACAGACGGGAGCACGACATGAAAGCGTTTGTCGAATTCGTAGTGAAAGCACTGGTCGATCACCCCGATGAAGTCGATGTGCGGGAAGTGGACGGGGAACGCGTCGTGGTCTTCGAACTGCGGCTCAACCAAACCGATGTGGGCAAGGTCATCGGCAAGAGCGGGCGCACGATCACGGCAATTCGCACGCTCCTGACGAGCGCGGCGGCCAAGCAGGGCAAGCGCGCGATGCTTGAGATTATTGAGCCCGAAGGGCGGCGCCCCGAAGGTTCCGCGCCGGCCGAGCCGGCCGCGGATGCCCCGGCCGAATAACGACGATCGGCGCCGCGGGGCAGGAATGGAAATCGACGTTTTGACGTTGTTCCCGCGCATCTTCGAGGGACCGCTCGAAGAAAGCATCCTGAAGCGCGCGCAGCAGAAGGGACTGGTCAGCGTCCGTGTCCACAATTTGCGCGATTTCACCCACGATAAACACCGTGTCGTGGACGACAAGCCGTACGGCGGCGGACCGGGCATGTTGATGAAGCCCGAACCGATCTTTGAAGCGGTGGAGAAGTTTCGGCGGACCGAGTCGCGGGTGGTATTGATGACGCCGCAAGGTCCGCCGTTGACGCAGGCGCGGGTGCAGGAGTTTTCGGGCGTGGCGCACCTGATCATCATCTGCGGCCACTATGAAGGTGTGGACGAGCGGGTGCGCGCGGCGCTGGTCAACGACGAGGTCAGCATCGGCGATTACGTGCTGACGAACGGCGCGCTGGCGGCGGCCGTGTTTGTGGATGCGGTGGTGAGGCTGGTGCCGGGTGTGCTCGGCGACGAGAACAGTGCGGGGGATGATTCGTTCGCGGGCGGATTGCTCGAAGGTCCGCAGTACACGCGGCCGCCGGAGTTTCGTGGTTTGACGGTGCCCGAGGTGCTGCTGAGCGGCAACCACGCGGCGATTGCCAGGTGGCGGGCCGACTGGGCGCGCCAGCGGACGAAGGAACAACGGCCGGATTTGTTGAAGGAAGATTGAACTTTGCATTTCAGACGCGTTACGCGATAACAGAGGAGTAAGAACATGAATGTGATTGAGAAGATCCAGCAGGAGCAGTTGCGGACCGACATTGTGCCGTTCAAGGTGGGCGACACCATCAAGGTGTATTCGCGCATCAAGGAAGCGGACCGCGAACGCGTCCAGATGTTTTCGGGCATCGTCATCAACAAGCAGGGCCGCGGCATTGCCGAGACGTTCACCGTCCGCCGCATCAGCTACGGCGAAGGCGTCGAACGCATATTTCCGCTGCACTCGCCCTTCATCCAAAAGATCGAAGTCGATCGGGCCGGCAACGTCCACCGCGCCAAGCTCTACTACCTGCGCAAACGCATCGGCAAAACCGCCACCAAGGTCGCGGAAGCGTAACCCGCGCGGCGCGCCATGCTTCCGGTACGAAAAAAAAGCGTACAAAAACGGAGCGAAGGTTGTTGCCGGTATTGACGAGGCCGGGCGCGGGCCGTTGGCGGGGCCGGTCGTGGCGGCGGCGGCGATCCTGCCAGAAAGATTCCGTCACAAGACGCTCACCGACTCGAAGCAACTCACCGAACGGCAGCGTGAAGACATTTACGCCGAGCTGACGGCCAACGCGGATTTCCATTGGGCGGTTGGGGTATCCGATGTCGATGTCATCGACCATTACAACATTCTCCGCGCGACGTGGCGGGCGATGCAGCTCGCGCTGGACGGGCTGAAGGTTCGTCCTGATCACGTGTTGGTTGACGGCCTGCGGGTACCGCTGATGGGTGTGACGCAAACGGCCATTGTGAAGGGCGACGCGAAGAGTTTTTCCATTGCGGCTGCGAGTGTCATCGCCAAGGTGACGCGGGACCGGATGATGCTGAAAGTTCACGAGCAGTTCCCGCAATACAATTTTGCCCGCCACAAGGGTTACGGCACGCCCGAACACCTCGCCGCACTCGGCCAATACGGCCCGTCGCCCGTGCATCGCAAGACCTTCGCCCCGGTGCGCGAGGCCATCGAGCCCGTGCAGGCGGAGTTTGCCACGATGTAATATGTTGTTCGGCTGGTTCAAACGAAGAGAAGATCATCGCACGCCGCGGCAGATACTGGGCGCGCGCGGTGAGAAAGCCGCCGCCAAATACCTGCGACGGCACGGGTACAAAGTCCTGCTCCGCAATTTCCGCAGCGGCAAGGCGGAGGTGGATATCGTCGCGCGTGACAAGGACTGGCTCGTGTTCGTCGAGGTCAAGACCCGCGAGACGGAGGAATTTGGCGCGCCGAGCGAGGCCGTCGATCGTGAAAAGGAGCGAAACCTGAGCAAAGCAGCGCTGGACTATCTCCGCCTGCTGGGCAACCCTCGGATTCATTTCCGTTTCGACGTGGTTGAAGTCGTCCAGCCCAAGGGCGCGCGTCGGCCCGAGGATATCCGCCTCATCCAGAACGCTTTTGACCTGAGTGAGCCTTATATTTACTGATCGGATGGGTTGAAGCACTGGACTTGGGGTAGGGGCACTTGTTACGATTCGGGCATGTCGGGAGGCAAAAGGGCACTCAGTCCAACCACTGCTGCGCGGGCCGGCTCATCATCGCACCGATGGGGCATCATTCTTGGTGGTGGAGTCATTATCCTTGCAGCTCTGGCGGTATACCACAACTGCTTCGCCGTGCCGTTTCTCTTGGATGACAGACCCTCGATCACGCAGAATCTGAGCATTCGGCATATGTGGCCGTGTGGGGTGTCCTGTCGCCGTCGGCCACTTCGTACGTTGGCGGTCGGCCTATCGTGAATGTCTCTTTCGCGGTCAACTACGGGCTTGGAGGCACGGTCGTGTGGGGTTATCACGCGCTTAATCTGGTGGTTCATATACTTGCGGCCCTGACCTTGTACGGGATCGTGCGGCGGACACTGTTGAGCCCGGTGTTGCGGAAGCGATTCGGCGCGCCTGCGATGCGCTTGGCGCTGGCGGTGGCGGTTCTCTGGACGGTGCATCCGCTGCAAACGGAGGCAGTGACCTATATATCCGAACGCTGCGAGTCGTTGATGGGGTTGTTCTACCTGCTGACGTTGTATTGCTTCATTCGCGGGACGGACGCCCCGAGATTGAACTGGTGGTTTGTGCTGTCCGTGGCGGCATGTGGTCTGGGCATGGCGAGCAAGGAAGTGATGGCGACGGCTCCCGTGATGGTGCTGTTGTACGATCGGACATTTGTCAGTGGGAGTTTTCGGGAAGCGTGGACGCGGCATCGGTGGCTGTATTTGGGGCTGGCCGGCACGTGGGTGTTGTTGGGCTGGCTGATGGTGGGTTTGCATTACCGCGGCGCGGGCTATGGCCTCGGGATTCCATGGTGGGCTTATGCGTTGGTCGAGTGTCGAACGGTGGTGCAATACCTGTGGTTGGCCGTCTGGCCGCATCCACTGGTTTTCGATTATGGCGAGTTTGTGCCGATACGACACATGGGAGATGTGGCGCCCTATGCGGTGATATTGGTAGTCCTGGTAGCAGGTGTTTTGGTTGCACTGCGACGACAGCCGGCGATCGGCTTGATTGGTGCTTGGTTCTTCCTGATTCTGGCCCCGACCTCCAGCGTGGTCCCTCTCGTGGGCCAACCGATGGCAGAACACCGGATGTACCTGCCGTTGGCAGCGGTGGTCACATTGGCCGTTATTGGGATTTACACACTTCTGCGGCGGCGCAGCGGCGCGGTGTTTCTGGCGCTGGCGGTGGGGCTTGGATTTCTGGCGACGTGGCGCAATGAAGATTACCGCACCGAATTATCCATCTGGAATGACACGGTTGCCAAATGCCCGGACAATGCACGCGCTCATAGCAATCTCGGCAGGGCTTTGTTGGAGGCGGGTCGCTACCCGGAGGCGCTGGTAGAGTGTAAGCCGGCGCTACGACTCAACCCTAATAATCCTGAGCCGCACTACAATATCGGGTTCATCCTGCAGCAAATGGGAAAGACGCAGGAGGCCATCGGAGAGTACGAACGAACGCTGCGCCTCAGGCCCGATCATGCTGACGCGCACTACAACCTGGGGGTTGCATTGGAGGCGGTGGGCCGGGAACCAGAAGCGATCGAACACTACGAACAGGCGCTGCGGAGCTACCCCGATTATGTCGAGGCGCATGTCAACCTCGGGAGCGCTTTCCTGAGAATGGGCAAGACCCAGGCGGCCGTCGAACAGTACGAGCAGGCGTTGCGAATCAACCCTGATTACGCCGAGGCGCACAGCAACCTCGGAGCCGTCTTCCAGCGCATGGGAAAGCTGCCGGAGGCCGTTGCGCAATATGAGCAGGCGTTGCGCAGTAAACCCGATTACGTCGAAGCGCATTTCAATTTGGGACTTGTATTGGAGAAGCTGGGCCGCACGCCAGAGGCCATTGAGCACTACGAGCAGGCCCTGAAGCTCCGGCCGATTTTGCCCCGGCGAGAAACGCGCTGGCGCGACTGCGGAGCGGTCAATGAGAAGGAGCGAGCGCCGAGGGGCGATTGACCAGGCTCAGGGAAAGCCACGAATCCAATAAAAAGCCGATCAATTCGCCGCACGCTGGAAATCATGGGTATTTTCTGGGGCAGAGACGGGTACGTGAGCAGGATCCACCGGAAGACATTTCTTTCGAGCTGTGGAGAATCGGTATCCGGGACTCGAAAATCGGGCAAATTGAGGCTTCCCGGCCTCGAACCCCATGATTTTACAGGGAAATCAGGCAGGTTACCACCTTGGAACAGGAGTGGTTGACACACAGTCGGCACATGTTTGGCGCGGCTTCTTGACGCATTTTGTGAAAGAAAAGTCTTGCAAAAAAAACGCGGTTCTATATGATCGGGGCCATGGGATAGGGAAGCTTGCCCCCTTAGCGAGGGGGGGCGCGGTGAGAGCTGAAGAACAATAGCGAGAAGAAAGGGTAGGGAATGAGGATTTCTAAAGGCGAAACAACCAAATCCACGAAAGGGTATATCATGAGGAAAAGTGTATTATTTTTGGGAGTAATTGGGGCGGCGGTGGTGTTATCGGGCGTGAGGGTATACGCCGATGACGCGGCGGACATCATGGGATCACCAACGGGCCCGGCCGTCGTGTACGACAACGAATACAGCGTTGGCTATGATGCCGTGGCTATCCCGTCATTGTGGACGTGGCGTCACAGCCCGGCGCGTACGGTGGGCATACATACACCGGTGATTTGGTTCTGGCTCAGGATGCAACCGGGTCGTTGGATATATTCGCCTCGCAGGCCACGCTCAACGGCATGGCTACGAACCCCGCGACCCTTGGCAGCGCCACCTCGTTGGCTCTGGGCGATGGCATAAGCGCTCGCGGCGAGAACCAACCGTATCACTCAGAGGCGGAAGTCGGCTTTTACTCGACGCCTAGCAGCAACAACTACATTACCGTGACCTCCACGACCACCGCAGCGAACTTGGCAGCTGCGGGTGCGCCGCCGGTGTTCACGATTAATCAGGTCAATTACGTCGCGGCGATTTCGAACAGCCCCGGCGGCCTCGTCGCGGGCGTCTCGGGTGAGTATATCGAGTTGCAGAACGTCACGATCTCCGGCAGCACTGGTAGTTTCCAGAGCACGTTCCCGACCTACGCTCAGGCCAACACCGTGAGCGAGTCGTACACGATCACGGACAGCACAGGAAGCATGACGTATTTTGACTATGTCACGTCCTATTCTACTTGCGGCGCGTTGGGTGGCTCAGCGGTTCCGACCGGACCGGTGGACGTTTATGGATTCCTGTCGGTATTCCCCAGCTCCGCTCTGTCTGGTGGCGGACTTCCGGAATTCACGGCGACATCTATTGTTCCCGAGCCATCAGCATTCCTGCTGGCTGGCATGGGATTGCTGGGACTGTTGGCGATTCGTCGCCGCCGTTCCTAGCGCGTAGTTGAGATTGGTTTCATCCTTACGGGTCGTCCCGAAACCGGGACGACCCGTTTGTTTTTGGGTGAGACGCTGGACCGGGAGCTTTATTCGGGCTATTTCGGCTTAGAACCCCTAACAAAACCAGATTCTGTAGCCACGCCGCTCTGTCGGCGTGTGTCGGAAGCCCTAAAAATCCAAGGTGGCGCGGCGACAGAGCGCCGCGGCTACAACAAACAGTGGGTTTTGTTAGGCGCTCTAAGCCAACGTCACCTCACGGGAAACCGTGTCGAACATGGATACTCTCTTGGTTGCTCTGCCGCTTACTGGACTGCCCGCAACCCCAGCAGCCGCGTCAGGGCGTATCTTGCCTCGGTCAGATCGGGTTTGAGTCTCAGTGCCTGCTTGTACTGCTCGATCGCTTCCGGTGCCCGTCCCGCCTTCCGAGCGCGATCGCCAGGTTGAGATGCGCCTCGGCGAACTCGGGATAGATCCGCAGGGCCTGCTGGTAGTGCTCGATCGCCTCGGGTATCTTTCCTTGCCGCAGCAAAGCATTGCCGAGATTGTTGTGCACCTCGGCGAAGTCGGGATTGATCTGTAACGCCTGCTCGAAGTGACGGATCGCCTCCTGGTCTCGACCGAGCTGTGCCAACGCATTCCCCAGGTTGCCGTGGGCCTCGGCATACTGGGGCTTGATCCGCAACGCCTGCTCGAAGTGACGGATCGCCTCGGGCATCTTTCCCTGTTGCCATAACGCATCTCCGAGATCGTTGTGGGCCTCCGCTGAATCCGGTTGGAGGCGCAGCGCCTGCTCGAAGTATCCGACCGCAGCTTCCAGTTTACCGGCCTGCTTCAGGGCGGCCCCCAGGTTGATGCAGGCACGCCATGCCTGCGGGTTCTTGGACACGGTATCCTGCCAGAGCGCTTCCTCGGAGGCGTATACGCAACCGCGCTGCCAGGTTGCCGCACCCAGCATCGCCAACATCCCGACGGCGACGGCCATTCCCCACCACCGATGCTGGTCGCCGATCCGCCGGAATACCTCTTCCCCGGCGGCAACCGTCAGGGCAATGACGCCGACGATGGAGTAGTACTGCCAGTGATCGGCCACCAGCGAGTAGCTGTAAAAGCCTTGATCGAAGAATCCCAACACCGGAACAAGCGTGGCGACAAAATACCCCAGCCCGAATAACAGCGGACGTCCCCACGTCCTGCGCTCCCGCCAAAAAACCAGGAAACAAAGGAACAACAGCGCTCCCGGGAGGTACGAAACCCAGCGCGAAGCGTCGATCGACCACTTCGGATACATCAGGGTCAGATGGACCGGTAGGAGCGTCTTGTACAGGTAAAACCACGGGACCCATCCCGCCGCAGCCAGGCGGGCAAGAAAGCCGTCACTCCGAACCAGATGCCCCTGCAAAGCCCGATGGTGCTGAAACCAGATGGTCACCAATCCCAACGCCAGGGAAAAGACGAAGAACGGCGCGCTGCAGACCAGGTCCTTCCATCGCAGCCGCCCCCGCACCCACCACACGCAACCCAGCAGCACCACGGGTAACATGACAACCGCTGTCTTGCTAAACAACGCCAGCAGAAACGCCGCCAGCGAAAAACCGTACCACCGCCATCGACCATCTTCGTAAAATCGCAAGTACAGGAGAAACGCCACCGCGGAGAACAGCATCGACAGCGTGTTCTTCTGTTCGCTGATCCAGGCCACCGTGGCCGCGTTTACCGGATGAAGCGCAAAGACCAGTCCGGCCAGCCAGGCTCCTGGGATCTTCAGGCGTAACAAGATCACCCACACCAGGATGGCGTTGGCGGTGTGCAACAAGATATTGACCGCGTGGTACCCAATGGCATGGTAGCCAAATACCCGCCACTGGAGCCACCAGAAGCTCCCGGTCAGTGGATAATAATCAGACGCTTCCGTCGTAAACCAGAAGCGATAAAGTCCGTCATGCGCCCTCACCAGCCGGTTCATGATGATGAGCGGGCCATCATCAAAAACGAACCCGCCGCGCAGGGCCGGCAGGTACGCGATGAACGTGAGCCCCACCAACAGTTTGACCAACGTCAGCCAATTGGCGTCTGTGCGCAGTTGTTTCGTCTGGGGTCTCCCCACGATTCAGTATTCTTCGAGCCGAGTGTATCCGACAGCCGTCTGGCTGACAAGAAGGGCGATTCCGCGCCGCGGTAAGGAGCGATTACAACAGCCGACAAGCCAAACAATGCTGCAAGGACCACCTCATTATCTATCTTTGCAGTTGCTGTAACGGGGAAGGTTTTGCGAGTAAACAAGACTGGTTCTTGCGAAACGAGCGTGAATGGGCCGTCGCAGAGTTGCGCGTTGATCTGGTTGAACGACAGCGAGTTGGAGAGCACAACATCGCGATCGTGCCTGGAAACCAGTGGCATTTCACCACCGACGCTCTTGGGCTGGTTTCACAATAACCGATCGCGGGAGGCAGCCGCCTTTCGACGCTGCTTCCGGTTTCGTCTTTGTCGCCCGCAAAACGTATTCGACTTGCGGCCGCGTTTCGGTTACAAGACGCGCCATGCTGGTCAGGTTTCACCCCGCCATCGTTTTCGCCTTCGCTGTTGCCGTGCGTTCTCGCACCACCGAAGGTCATCGCCGCTGACCTACCCCATTCCACCTTCGACGTGACTTCGTATGGCGCAAAAGGCGATGGACAGATCAACGACACCACCGCCATCCAAAAAGCCGTCGATGCCTGCACGCAGGCCGGGGGTGGCATGGTATATCTCCCGCCCGGTAATTTTCTGGCGGGAACGATTTTTCTGAAGAACAATGTGACCTTGCATCTTGCGCCGGGCGCGACGTTGTGGGGAAGCCGGAATATAGCGGACTACAGCACCAATCATCTCATCTTCGCCCAGGATGCAGAAAATGTAGCCATCGAGGGCGACGGCACCATCAACGGTAATGGTGACGCGTTTTGGGATGCGAAGTTCAAGGCGAAGGAACCGCGTCCCAGTCCATTGATTGAATTGATTGGTTGCCGCAATGTGCATATCCGCGACGTGCGCATTCGCAACCAGCCTGGTTGGGGAATTCGTCCGTGGGAATGCGACGGCGTTTTCATCCATGGCGTGTCCATGATCACTGACCTGCGCGGGCCGAACACCGACGGCATCGACCCTGATTCCAGCCGGAACGTGATGATCTCGGATTGCTACATCGAAAGCGGCGACGACACGATCTGCCTGAAGACGGACAAACGCCCGGGGGAGTCAACGGCGCTGCCCTGCGAACGGGTTACGGTGGACAATTGCGTCCTCATCAGCGCCCAATCGGCAATCAAGCTCGGCACGGCCAGTTGGGGTGATTTCCGCGATTGCGCGTTTGCCAATTGCGTGATTTCCGGCTCGCACTACGGCCTCGCGATGTACATCAAGGACGGCGCGCTGGTAGAGGGGATCAATGTTGCCAACATCACCATCGACACCTCGATCGCCTTCAAGAACGAAAAGACCGGTGGCCAGCGCGACTGGGTGTCATACCCGATTTTCCTCGATCTTGAACAACGCGGAGAAGGCTCGGCGCTGGGCCGGATTCGCGACGTAAGCTTCAGCGACATTCACATTCGGGGCAAGGGCCGCGTCCTGGTCGGCGGCCCGCCAGAGCGTCCACTGGAGAATATCAGCTTCCGCAACGTTCTGATGCGCATGACCGGATTCGAGGCCATCGACAAGGAACACAAACCGCGAGGAGTAAGCGCAAGCAAGATTCGCCGCAGCACGCCCGAGACGGATTACGCCGAGGTACCGTCCGCGATGATTTTCGATAACGTCCATGGCCTGAATCTGAGCGACATCCACGTCATATGGGACACGCCGGAACCGCCGCAGGACCGACACGCCATCTACGGTGGGCGGGTGGAAGACCTTTCCATCGAAGGTTTTGCTGGGGGTCCGTCGGGCGGGAAGCTGGGAGCCATCGGCCTTGAGAAATGCCGAAATGTGTACGTCGCCGGTGCGCGGCCGGATGCGGGGACAGCGGTGTTCATCGGCACGAGCGGCACGCCGGCACCGGAGATCGGGCTGACCGGGAACGACTTCAAGCCCGGCACGACGCCCGTCCAAGAGGGCGCGACCTACGTGCACCTGCCACACCCCTGACGGGGCTCTCCGTGACTGCCAAAACAGGGTCTGCAAAACGCATTCGACTTGTGCAGTGTGTTTGTTTATTAATTGAGGATGCTTGCCAAAGTTCATTCGGCGGCGGTTCTGGGCATCGATTCCTATCCCATCGAGATCGAGGTCAACGCGGGTTGGGGGCAGACCGGCGGTGATCATCGTTGGCCTGCCCGACGCGGCGGTGAAGGAGTCGCGGGACCGGGTGAAGACAGCGATCGAGAACAGCGGGTTCAAGTACGTGATGGGTCGGACGACCATTAACCTGGCGCCCGCCGACGTGAAAAAGGAGGGCCCGAGTTTCGATCTTCCCATTGCCATCGGGATTCTCGCGGTGAATGAACAGGTTATCGCGCCGAATCTCGAGGAGTTCGCCATTGTGGGCGAGTTGGCACTGAGCGGCGAGGTGCGGAGCGTCAACGGCGTACTGCCGATTGCGATTTGCGCGCGCGAGCAGAAGAAGCGCGGGTTGATCGTTCCCGCCGACAATGCGCCGGAAGCGGCGGTGGTGCAGGGTGTCAACGTGTATCCGGCCAAGAACCTGCGCGAGGTCGCCGAATTCCTCGCGGGCAAACGCGAGTTACACCCGCTCCGCGAAGATCCGTCGCAGATTTTCCAGCAACAGCGCAATTACGACGTCAACTTCATCGATGTGAAGGGGCAGGAACACGTCAAGCGGGCGCTGGAAGTTGCCGCGGCCGGCGGCCACAACATTTTGATGATCGGGCCGCCCGGGCAGCGGGAAGACGTTGTTGGCGAAACGCGTGCCAACGGTCCTGCCGAACTCGAATCTCGAGGAGGCGCTCGAAACCACGAAGATTCACAGCATTCTGGGGTTGCTGCCCAAAGGTCAGGCGTTGGTGGCGACACGACCGTTTCGCGCGCCGCATCACACGACCAGCAATGCCGGTCTGCTGGGTGGCACGGCGAACCTGACGCCGGGTGAAATCAGCCTCGCGCACAATGGAGTGCTGTTCCTCGATGAACTACCCGAATTCCACCGTGACGTGCTCGAAGCGTTGCGCGAACCGCTGGAGGAAGGGCGGGTGGTGATTTCGCGCGCCACGGGGACGATGACGTTTCCCGCCAACTTCATGCTCGTCGCCGCGATGAATCCGTGTCCCTGTGGATTCTATGGCGATCCGAAACGGGAGTGTCGCTGCTCGCCGAACATGATCACGAAGTATCGCAACAAGATTTCCGGGCCGTTGCTCGACCGCATTGATATCCACGTCGAAGTTCCGTCGGTGAAGTACAAGGAAATGGCGGGCGAGGCGACCGGCGAAACGTCGGAGAAGATTCGGGAACGGGTGGAGCCCGCGCGGGACATCCAGCGGAAGCGGTTTGGTCACACGAACGCGCGGATGGCGCCGAAGGAGATCAAGGAATTCTGCAAGCTTGACGATGAGTGCCAGCAGTTGTTGAAGATGGCGATGACGGAATTGAATCTCAGCGCCCGCGCGTACGACCGCATCCTCAAGGTCTCGCGCACCATTGCCGACCTCGATCGTGCGGAGGGCATCCAGTCCCAGCACATTTCCGAGGCGATTCAGTATCGAACGCTGGATCGCCAGCTGTGGGTGTAGAAGCCTGGCGTGCGCGAATCCCGCAACCTCTTTGGCGACGGGACTTTGCCGCAACGATTTTTGAATCCGAATCGCTACTTCAATGCGTCACACTGGGAAACAAGCGGAGGAGCCAATGAGGAAGACTTACACATTTATGAGAATCATCGCGGCGACCCTGATTGCGCTGGCGATCAGCGCAGCACAAGCGCGGGCGGCGGTGACGGTGTACGCGGATGAAGTGCCGAGCAATGCTGCGGTCGCGGCGTCCGCGCCGGTGGCGGAGACGAATGTTCCGGCAGCGCAGACCAACCTGAATGCGAAGAGCCGGTCGGGCGGTGGAAATCCCGAAGTGCGGGTCGACGAGACCGGCGTTCATATCGGCGGGCCGAACCCGTGGATATTGATGCGCCCGCGTGGTTGCAACATGGGAGGGGAGGGCACACTGTACTGGGGATAGTATCAGTCCTCAGCCCATTCGTCATGGTTGTGGCCATTGTCGCCCTGGCCGGGTATTTCGCGCATCGCCGCACCAAGCTGGCGCATGAAACCATCCGAGCGATGATTGAGAAGGGCATGCCCGTCACTCCCGAATTGGTTGCGGAATTGAGGAGCAAGCGTCCCCCTGGCATTGCGCAGAACCTGACGCGCAAGAGCGGTCTTTTTCCTGGACTGGTTTTGGCCGGAATTGGCGCGGCCCTGTTGATAGCGGGTCACGGCGGTGACAAGAAGGGCGGATGGATCGTGTTGTTCATCGGCGTGGCGTTTCTGGTTACCTGGCTGGTCGATCGACAACATCAGAACTCCACGCAACCGCCCAAACAATAACGCGTGTCCGTGACGGATGCCGATCTCATTGCCCGGGTCCTGACGCGCGAAGACCAGAATGCCTTCGCCGAGTTGGTGCGGCGGTACCAATCGCCCGTACGCGCGTTTCTGGCGCGGATGACGCGCGGGGACACGCATTTGGCGGATGATTTGGCACAGGAGGCATTTGTGAAAGCGTGGCGAAAATTGCATACCTATCGCGGCAGCGCGCAGTTCTCGACGTGGCTGTTCGGGATTGCCTTCAACGAATTTCGGAGCGTTGCCCGCCAGAGGAAAGAGCTGGCGTTGGACGAGATCGAAGAATCGCAGGCCGGAACGGCGCAACCCGCCCGGGAGTCGGTCAGCCAGTTACGGCTGGACTTGACCGACGCGTTGAAGAGGTTACATTCCGGGGAGCGGGCGGCCGTCGTGTTATGCTGCCAGAATGGTTTGACGCATGAGGAAGCGGCGCAGGTGTTGGAGTGCCCACTCGGGACGGTGAAGACCAACGTGCTGAGGGGCAAAGAGAAACTGAAACGGTGGTTGACTGGCTATCAAGATTATGAACGCGCCTGAAGAAAAGGACCCGCTGGACACGCTGTTACGGGAGCAGAACAACTACGTGGATGATGGCGGTTTCACGGCCCGGGTGATGGCCGCGTTGCCGCCGCGTCGCCGTCGTTCCTGGCTGCAACCCATAGTGTTGCTTGGGGCCGCGGCGATTGGGGCGGCGCTGGCGATCCGATGGCTGCCGTGGGAGAGCTTGCCGCCACTCGACGCATCCGCCCTGCTTTCGCTCGATCCCAAAGTCACGATGCCGTGGTTGTCGGTGCTGCTGGTCGCCGCTTCCATCACGTGGGCGGCCATGGCGCCGTTCAATTGGATGACTGATCCTTCTGCTCGTTCGCAGCAGCTCTCCTGGTCATCCCTGCTGCTCTGGTTGCGACGGCGGGAATTTGATTGACGGCAACCGCCTTCTGTGGCAGAAAAAACCAAGACGGGCGGTCGTAGCGGATAAGGCGCGGCCGCGAGCAGTGACAATGTAACAATTCGGAACCCAGGAGGAGTCATGAACAAAGCGCAGTTGGTTGATGTCGTGCAGAAGGAGATGGGGAAAGAAGTCAGCAAAGCGGCAGCGGAACGGGCGCTGGATGCCGTGCTCCGTTCGATTCAACGCGGATGCCAGACGGGCGGGCCGGTGCAGATCGTTGGCTTCGGCACATTCCGTGTGAGCAAGCGGGCCGCACGCGCGGGTCGCAACCCGAAGACGGGAGCAGCGATTCAGATCAAGGCGTCCAAGACCGTGCGTTTCAGCGCGGGACAGGGACTCAAAGAAAGCCTGTAAGCGGACACCAGTCGTTTCAGTTTTGAAAGGGCCACGCCAATCGCGCGGCCCTTTCTATTTCCTCAAACACCACGAGGCAGTTACAATTCCGCGGACTCGGCGAAATCGGGGACCCGCACATTGGCCTTGGGGATGCAGCGTGCGCAACGTCTCGGCCAGCGCCAGCGCGGGCGCTTCCTCGCCGTGAATGACAAAGATGCCGCGGAGCGCGCCGGTCACCTGTTGGGCCCAAGCCCGCAATTCATTCTTATCGGCATGACCCGAAAACGCGTCGATGGTTTCAATCGTGGCGCGGACTTTGTAGGGATCGCCGAAAATGCTGACTTCTTTGTGGCCGGAGGCGAGTTGCGCGCCGAGCGTGTGCGGGGCGCACCAACCGACAATGAGGATGGTGTTGCGGTCGTCTTCGATGTTGTTTTTGATGTGATGGCGAATGCGGCCGGCGTCGGCCATGCCCGAGGCGCTGATGATGATGCAGGGCTTGTGGAAATCGTTGATGGCTTTCGACTCGTTGACACTTTGGACATAGTGGACATTGGCGGCGCTGAAGGGATTGGTGGCGTTCATCATCACGTCGCGGAATTTCTGGTTGAAGCTCTCGAAGTGATGCTTATAGACTTCGGTCGCTTGCAGGGACAGGGGACTGTCCACGTAGACCGGGAACGGCGGGATGCACCGGCTCTGGATGATCTGGTAGGACGTATAGAGCAACTGCTGAGTGCGTCCGACGGCAAATGAGGGGATGATGATCTTTCCGTTTTTCTCCAGGGCGCGATTGGCGATGGCGCAGACGCGGTCGTTGACGTTGTCCAGGGACTCGTGAACGCGGTCGCCGTACGTGCTTTCGGTAATCAGGTAATCGGCATCGTGCGGGTGATCGGGGTCGCTCAGGATATCGTTGTGGCCGCGACCGAGGTCGCCGCTGAATGCGAGGCGCACCTTGCGTCCGCCTTCTTCGATGTCGATGACGATCATGGCCGAACCCAACATGTGGCCAGCGTCCAGCCAGGTCGCGGTCACGCCGTCGGTAATGGCGGTGGGCTGGTTGTAGGAGCCGATCGATTGGAATTGTCCGAGGACAGCGGTTGTGTCGGCAGTCGTGTAGAGCGGGGCGACGGGCGGCAGACCTTTTTTCGCGTTTTTCTTGGTGATGTACGCGGCATCCTGTTCCTGGATGTGGGCGCTGTCCATCAACATCACGCGGCAGAGATCGGCGGTGGCGTCGGTGCAATAGATTTTGCCGCGGTAACCGCTGCGGCCAAGGACGGGGATGATGCCGCAATGGTCGATGTGGGCGTGGCTGAGGAGCATGGCGTCGATGGTAGAGGCGTCGAACGGCAGATGGCTGTTGCGTTGTTTCCAGTCGGCATCGCGGCCCTGGTACATGCCGCATTCAATGAGAATGTTTTTGCCGTTGGCCTGGAGGAGGTACTTCGAGCCGGTGACGGTGCGCGTGGCGCCGTAGAAGGTCAGTTTCATTATGGTCTCAGGCTAACGGTTTCGGTGTGAGAAAGAGAGGGGTGAAGCATTGAGCGCACCGCGAATTGTTTATTGAGGGACCGGCAGGACGAGGATGCGCTCCGTGGTGCAGACGATCGCGCCGCCGCGATCGACCGAAGCGACGAAGTAACCTCCCAGCGTCTGGCCTTCGACCACCGATTGCCAATCAATGCGTTCGGGCACCAGAATGACCGCGGCGTATTTGACGGTCTTGTCGTCCACGCGGGTCGTGCCGCTGATTTTTGGCGAGGTCACGTAGAAGGGTTCGGACGGGAGCGACGCCAGATCGTAGCGTTGATAGGAAATGGTGGGCGTGAACTGGATCCCCGTCGGGGTATATCGGAAGAGACGGCCCCCGGAATCGTAGATGTCTCCCATATCGACGTAGTTGAAGATGGCGAGTTTGACCAACGATTCCGGATACTGATGGTAACGGGTCTGATAGCGACCGAGGCCTTCGTGGATGCTCTGGATGTGGAGGCGATCGATTCCGCGTCCCACGGCGCCGAGCAAGGCGGTGCGAAGCACGGCGGCGCGCTCGGCGTTCCCCTGGAAGTACGGCGCGTTCTCGACGCGCTTGCGCAACACGTCGTAGTCCTGCGCGGCGACCTGGGGGTTCGACGCTTCGTTCAATTCCGCGTGCTTGAGCAGGGCGATCTCGAACCATGGCGAAGCGCTGAGGTTGCGCCAGAGCAAATCCATAATGACCGAGGCTTCCTGGCGGGCATTTTGGCGGACGAGGTCGGTGGCTTTGGCGTATTGACTGAAGAACCGCTCGGGGTCAGTGGGTTGCGCGGCGGGGGTGGCTGCCGGGTTTGTGGCCGGTGTCGAGACCGTCGCGGGCGGAGTGGCAACGACAGCTTGGTTCGTGTCGTCGGCATGGACAAGCCAGCACGGGGCGAACAGACAGCCCGCAGTCAATAGGACACGCCAGATGTTTGCCCGGACGGACATGACCAATTACTGAAACAAGATACCGGCCTGCGGGTCAAAAAGCAACGGGCAAAGACGGTGATCTAGTAGAGGTGACCTACGGCAGGCCGAGGGTTTTTTTGCCGTCGGGGGTGACGCGGGAGAGGGACCAGGGTGGGTCGAAGACGACCTCGACATTGGCTTCGGCGATGCCGGGAAGTTCGAGGAGCTTGCGCTGGACCTGGGCGGAAATCTGGCCCGCGAGCGGGCAGCCCGGTGACGTGAGCGTCATTTTCACATCGATGCGTGTGTCGGCAGTGCCTTCGACGGGTTGATGATGGACGCCGTAGACGAGGCCGAGGTCGACGATGTTGCACGGGATTTCGGGGTCGTAGCACTCCCTGAGCTTGGCGAAGAGTTGTTCGTCCGTGACGGCCATACCTAATCATGTAGTGGCGTCTGGGGCATCTGTCAATGCCGGGGCGTCGGTTGCCAGCTGGTTAAAGAACATTGACGACACGCCGCGTGAGGGCACGCGGCCCACAACTTCCTTCGGTTTCGGCGGCTTGGTGTAGGCTCGCCGCCCCCAGCGGGCGCATTTCAACGGGCCGCTGGCGGCTTTGAGAGTGTTGAGGCTACATTGCTATTTGGCGGTTGCGGGGTTACGGTTTTGTGAGGGAGGTTCGGACGAATGAAGAAAACAGTTCTGATTACCGGAGGTTCGTCCGGTTTTGGCAAAATGACCGCGAAGCTGTTTGCGAGGAACAGCTGGCACGTCGTCGCGACGATGCGCCAACCGCGGGAGCAAACAGACCCGGTCGACACCAACGACGTGTTGGTGACCCGGCTGGATGTGCAGGATCGCGACAGCATCGGCAAGGCGATTGAAGCGGGGATTGCGCGGTTCGGAAGAATCGATGCGCTGATCAACAACGCGGGGTTCGGGTTGTTCGGCGTATTCGAAGCGACTTCGCGGGAGAAGATCCAGGAGCAGTTTGATGTCAATGTCTTCGGCGTTATGGATGTCACGCGGGCCATCCTGCCGCATTTCCGGGAAGAACAAGGGTGGATTGATTATCAATGTCAGTTCGGGCGCCGGCATCTTCGCGCTGCCGATGATATCATTGTATTGCGCCAGCAAGTTCGCGCTCGAAGGCTTTTCCGAGTCGCTGTCCTACGAACTCGCCTCCCAGAATATTGTAGTCAAGATCGTCGAGCCGGGCGGGGTGATCAGCACCAACTTCGGGAAGAGAAGCGGTCAGGAGGCGCTGCGGAACGCCTCAATTGCGGACTACGATGAATTTGTGACCCGTATGAACGCGGTGTTTGCCTGCGGGGAGAGCGCAAGGCCACGGAGACGGATGTTGCCAAGGTCATTTTCGAGGCCGCCACCGATGAGACGAATCAATTACGTTATGTGGCCACTGGCGACATCCTGCCGCTGGTGAAAGCGAGACGGGAGACTTCGGAGAAGGAGTATATCGAGTTGATGAGGGCGAGGTTTATGCAACGCAGATCAGCTTGAGATGGTGGGGCACCGAAACCTCCGTGGATAGCATCAAGAATAGACCTGACCCCATGTTGTTGCTTATTATGTAGTTCGCTACGATGAACAGAGATTTGACTCGCTGGGAAATCGTTGGTTTGCTGGTTGGCCTTGTCGGTTTGCTGTTGTGGTTTTCCTCGGGGTTAACCGGTTTGCGGTGGTATGTTTACGTTCCGCTTATACTGGCTGGACCAATACCGTTTGTCCGTGAAACCCGCCAGCACGAAAAGCAACTGACCGCCTCGGTTCGTGACCGCCTGTTATCTCGCCCTCAACTAGATCCACGGGAATTTGCCGATTACTATTTTCCTGAAGACCAACGGAGTGTAGCCGTCTTTATTCGACAAGAGTTGGACTCCTACGTTCCCCTTTCTTTGGCAGGGCTTCATCCCGATGATCGATTCATCGCTGATTTGCAATTGGATTTCTGGGACGATCTTGCAACCGTCGAGTTGGTCAGACATGTTGAGAAGCATTTCCGGATCAAGATTCCCAACTCGGATGCCCAGAAGATTTTTACAATTCGAGAGTTGGTTGTCTTTGTCCAGATGAAGATCGAAGAACCGGTTCAGGAGAAGCAACCCCGTTAGTGGGTGAGAGCGACGGGCTCGGGGTGACGGCGTTCCGGAGACGAACGACAGGCGAGGCGCAGGCTGAAGCCTGCGGCTACAGTCGCGCGGAAGCGCGACCCTCCGATGAAAACTGGCGAACGATCACCGGAACGGCGGTCATAGACCGCCGCTACAGAACGAATGGCGAACACCGCGCGGCTCACCGGGAGGTTCGCCCTCCAAGAACGGACGCAGGCTAAAGCCTGCGGCTACGGTCGCGCGGAAGCGCGACCCTCCGAATGAAGGTTAACGGCGCGGGGACGGATTTAGGTAAGCTGTTTGAGGACGGATTCGGCGCAGGTGATGAAGGCCTGGGCGGGAGCGCTGTCGGGTTCAGCGACGACGATGGGGACGCCTTTGTCGCCGCAGACGCGGATGTCGGAGAACAGCGGGATTTCGCCGAGGAACGGGACTTCGAGGCGGGCGGCCTCCTGTTTGCCGCCGCCGTGGCTGAAGATGTCGTCGTGCTCACCGCAATGGGGGCAGACGTAATAGCTCATGTTCTCGACGATGCCGAGGATCTTCACGTTGACCTTCTCGAACATGGCGATGCCGCGTCGGGCGACTTCGAGGGCCACATCCTGCGGGGTGGTGACGATCACGCCGCCATCGAGCGCGATGGTTTGGACGAGGGACAGCTGCGCGTCGCCGGTGCCGGGCGGGAGATCGACGACCAGGACGTTGAGTTCGCCCCAATTGACCGCGAGGGAGAACTGCTGGATGGCCTTCATGATCATCGGGCCGCGCCAGATCACGGGGGAATCGGTGTCGAGGAGCAGGGCCATGGACATCATTTTCAGGCCGAAATTCTCGACGGGATCGAGTTTCTCGCTGGAGATGGTGGGACGACTGGTCGCGCCCATCATTTTCGGGACGCTGGGGCCATAGATGTCGGCGTCCATGATGCCGATGCGCTGTTCGAGTTTGGACATCGCGCAGGCGAGGTTGACAGCGACGGTGGATTTGCCCACGCCGCCCTTGCCGCTGCCGACGGCAATGACGTGTTTCACGCCGCGATTTGCGGGCGGGCCGGCGCGGCGCCTGCGCCAGCCATCGGTACCTGGCCCTGCTGCGGCGGCTGCTGCGCGGTCATCTGGACGTTTATCCTGCCAATGCCCGCGTGTCCCTGGAGCGCGGCTTCAACGTCGTGCTGGATTTGCTGCGGGACGGCCGGGTCGCGCGTCATGACGTGCAAGGCGATGGTGACATCGTTGGCATCGGAGACGGTGATCGAGCGGACGATGCCGAAGCTGACGATGTCGCGGCTGAAGCCGGGGAACTTGATGTGCTTGAGGAGCTCGCGGACGTGCTCGTCGGACAGGGGATGATCAACTCGGCCGGACATGGTCCCTCAATTCAGCGACGCGGTGGACTTGATGGGTTGGGCGACCTGCGGTTTCGGGTGGAGGAGATCGGCGAGCGTGGTGCGGGCGAAAACTTCGTTCACGCGGTTCTGGGCTTCGGTGAACACGGCGCAGAGTGTGCAACTGCTCATGCGGGTGATTGAGACGACACATTCGGGGTCATCCGTGACGCATTTCTGAAGGGCTAACGCGCCTTCGACGCATTGGAGGATCTGAAGCACGGTGATTTCGGCGGGAGGTCGGGCGAGGGTGAAGCCGCCACCCGCGCCGCGGTGGGAGCGGACGAACTTGCCCTTGGCGAGAGACTGGAAAATCTTCGCGAGAAAACTCTTCGGCACGCCCTCGGCCTCACTGATTTCGTCGATCATGATGGTGCGTTCGGCAGGCTGTTTCGCGAGGTACAACAGCCCGATGATCGCATATTCGCCTGCCCGAGTAACTTGCATGTGCTAAATCGGAGTAACTTTGTCTTGTTTCTCTGCGCCAATATAGGGATGGCTTGGCGAAAAGTCAACGGCGGGCGGGGAGGCTAATTGTTCGGGGCCGGTTTGGTATGTTTTTCGATGAATGTTGCGACGGACTCGTTACGGAGAACGCAGATCAGAGACAGGGCGAGCTGCACTGCTTCCGACAGGATTCTCGTTGACCAATTGGGAGCGGTAACGACGCCGACCACTTCGGCCACGTCCCACACGAGATGGGGGATAATCGACAAAACGAAGTAGAGCCCCAGAATGCGGACCCAAAGTGACAGGTGAACGTGCGGAGATGGAACGGTTCGTTGCTGGGGGCTCGGAACCGCTGATCCGCCGAATGTCTGGGCAATGAGATCGCCCTTGTACAACAGAACCAAGGCGAACGTGAGGCGCAAGAGTATTTCCAGGCAAGCGAAGGAGATATACATCGGCTTGTTATGGATCTGGCCAACTTGTGCCGAAGACAAGGCGATTCCGAGGGTGAAGATGCCGCCCAGGAATGTGAACAGCAAGTAGAGCCCCATTAGCTTGATGGCGATTTCAAGAACGTCACGTTTATTCATCGAGTCCTCCCTGTGCGTGCATTAAACAGGAGCGATACCATATTCGACGGTGAATGCGCGAGGCTTCGTTTTCCAGCGGTGGCGGCATGGCAGAGTTTTTATGACGTGGTGAAACGGTTGGAGGCTGGAGGCAAAGGGCAACAGGCGGTCGGGAATAGTTAGGGGTCGAACGGGCCAGTTCGACAGAGCGGCAACGCGTGTCGGCGGGTCGGCGTTGGCTGAATTGGCCTTGCTTCTGGAATCCGTTTGGAGGATAGGTGCGGTACCCCGTGGGAGGCCATGCGGTCTATGAGACGCGCACTGTACGTCCTGGCAATGATTGGGTGTTTTCTCTGTCTCGTCGGGGCAGCGTTTTTTATTCGCCGCTATGCATGGGCGAACCTTTCCGACCGTGGGCGCTGATGGCTGGCTTCGCGCTGGTGGCGTTGGCGAGCGGCGAGGGTACGGGGCGGTTCCTTGCGGTACTGGCCCTGGTGATCGGATTGGCGGGCAGCATCCACGCGTATGAGCACAATCGGCGGGTGATTACCAACATGCACGAGATGTGGCGCCAGGGCGAGATACGGCGCCGCCAATTAGTAGAGCAGATGGGAACGAACGGGTTGGATGGGGTCCAAACGAATCAAGTGAGCCAGCCCGAGCCCAAGCTGTCGCCGTTTAATTGTTGTCCGTAGGCGGGGCGTCAGCCGTTCGCCGTGTAGTCGGGGGCCATTCGATGTATCCTCTCACGTGCTTAACAGACAGGGTCATTAAACAGCTGATGAAACGGCGAGGAAAGTAGAAAAAGTGACGCGAGAGGCTGCGGCGGCAACCGGGCCGGTTGCCCTACAACAGAGATCCGCTGGGACAGCGGACGCTACACCAATGGTGGCAACCGGGCCGGTTGCCCTACAATAACGAAGGTTGCGCCGCGTCGGGGGACGCGGCCTACAGCGGCAGAGGCGAGCGCGAAAATGTTGGCGGAAGATGGGCGGGGGTTGTTAGAGTCCTGCCGGGACGACTATGAGTGCGCGGCGGCTGGTGATTACCAAACATACGAAGACGCTGGTCCTTTTCGATGGCGAGGAGGAAGTGCTGCGCATTCCGGTGGTGATCGGCAGGAATTCCGCCGACAAACGGCGCGAGGGGGATATGGCGACGCCGGAAGGCGAGTTTTACATTTGCGATAAGAATCCTGCCAGCCAGTACCATCGGTTCCTCGGATTGAGCTATCCGAACATTGAGGATGCGGAGCGCGGGTTGCGGGAGAAGATCATTACGCAGGCCGAGTATGACCAGATTCGCGGGGCGATTATGGAGAAGAAGTGTCCGCCGTGGAAGACGGCGCTGGGCGGCGAAGTCGGGCTGCACGGGCCGTGTCCGAACGTGACGTGGACGCATGGGTGCATCGCGATGAGCGTCGAGCAAATCGAGCGGTTGTATGATTTGATGGAGATCGGGGATGAGGTGACGATCCTGCCGTGAGGGCCGGGCACGGCGACAGAGCGCCGTGGCTACAGAGGCGTGGCGATCGGCAAACATCTGACATGACCAACGTTTCTTCATCTACCCGGTGTTGTTCCTGGCGCTGATGCAGCTGTATCCGCTGCTGCGGGGGACCGGCGATGGTATGCGGCGCAGATTGCCCAGTTGGCGCTGACGGTGCTGGCGTGCGGCGGCGCGTTTTATTTCGAACATGACTTTTCTGGGTGGTGATTGCGTGGGTGTTGTTCGGAGCGTTTGTGGTGGCGCCGCCTGTGCTGGCGTCGGCGGCGTCGGCGCGGGAACAGCGCGGGCACTGGCGCGGCGCGGCGATGGTCGGCGGTTGGCGGGCTGGTTTGCGTGGGGACAAACGGGAAGGCTTATCGTCGGCACGGCGCGGCGCTGCAGTTGATGGCGCGCGGGCATCGGGAGGAAGCGTTGGCGGCGCTCGATGAGCTTGCCTACCTGCCGATCCCGCTGGCGATGTCCGGGTTGGTGCGGGTTTGGGGATTATCGTTGTTGGTGACATTGCGGCAATGGGAGCCGGCGCTGGCGTATTACGAGAGCGTGTAACGACTGGGGTACACTCGGGCTGGCGACCCAGGCACAATGTTCGCGGCGCGCGCGTTGGCGGAGACGGGCCATTCGAGCGGGCGCAGCGGAGTTTGCAGTTCGTGTTGTTGTCGCCGCGGACGCTGGGCGCGCGGCAGGGTCAATTGTGGGCGACGCGGGTGTCGGTGGCGGCGCTGGCGGGTGACCGGGACACGGTGGAGGAATTATTGCGGGAGAGCGAGTATGCGCGACCGGGTGCACGGTTTTCGAGATTTGCGGCGTATTGGCGGGGTCGATGCGCGCTGGCGCGGGGCGAATTTCCAGAGGCAGTGCGGATGCTGACGCGGGCGTATGGATTGACTCATCCGCGGAACCGGTTGTGGCGGGCGGCGGTGCAGGAGCAGTTGAAGCTGGCGGAGGAGGCGGCGGACGCGCGGGAGCGCGTCCCTCCAACGACTGGATTTCCGGCGCAGGGCCCGGCGTACGCGCATGGGCAGGAATTGTTGCGGCGGGCCGAGAAGGATTCGGCGGGCTGGCGGGCGCTGATGCACATGGGGCGGCCCGAGCGGGTGACGTTGTCGCTGCTGCTCGTGCTCGCGACGGTGCATCTGGTGAACGACGTATTTCTGCGGGAGGAGATGCAGGAGAAGTTGTTGATGTGGGCGGGCAACAGCGCCGACACGGTGAAGGACGGGGAATGGTGGCGGTTGTTCACGGCGTTGTTTTTGCATGCGAACCTGCTGCACCTGGCGATGAACGGCGTGGCGTTGTGGTTGTTCGGGTCGGCAGTGGAGAAGACGATGGGGCGGTGGCGGATGCTGGTGGTGTTTCTGGTGGGCGGTGCGCTGGGGAATCTGGCGAGCGCATCTGTGGCGCATTACGATGTGGCGATCGGGGCGAGCAGCGGGATTTTTGCGGTGATCGGGGCGTTTGCGGTGGGGGTGTGGCGGTTGCGGTCGCCGATGTATTTTGCGTTGCGGCGGCGGTTGTTGGTTTTGCTGGCGCTGATGGTGGCGGCGGATTTCACGATTGGGGGATTGGAGCCGCAGGTGGACAACCTGGCGCACGTGGGCGGATTTGTTGCGGGGATCTTGTTGGCGGTGGTGCTGGGGGCGGGCAAGCAAAACCGGTAGTACCTCGTGGCGGCGGGTTCTAGCCAGTAATTGCCGATGAAAAACAACCGGCCGGAAAGACGGGCGCAAGGCCTCCCGCGCGGCCCCCACGCGCATGAGACCTGGTCGCGTCTCGATGGCTCGGCTTACCCGTCGGACGGGGCATCTTGCCCCACCAAAGGCGGGCAAGCCTACAATTCAGAGAGACGGCAAGCGGGCCGCTTGCCCTACAATTCAGAGAGGGGAGCGGCGCGCCGGATTAGGGGTTGGGGTATCCGCTGTGGAAAACGGACTGGACAGTAGATATATTGTTGTGTATAGTCGGGTGGTTTGATCTTTGAAATAAGGGAAAGAGGGAACAGAAACGATGGCAGGCAGCGAAACGACCCGGCGCGGCGGGATACGCCCGTCGGACGGGGCATCCCGGCCCTACAATTCGGAGCGGGATGGCGGTTCACCCCGGCATCCGTTGTCGGGGCAGGGAGCACCGCGACGGCCAACGGTCGAGCGGGAGCTCGACCCTCCAAGTGAAAGCGACGACCTCGGGGTCGGGGTAAACTCGCCGGACGGCTGGTTCTGTGCTCGGCGGACGTGGTTGGAGGGTGGGGTACTCCCCGGAATGTGTGATTCTGTAAAACGAAGCCAATTTTGATGTGGCGAAGTTGGGTGTTGAGGTGTTTGGAATGCAGTGGGTTAGAGAATTCCGAGAGGGCGAATTTGATTGGCTTTGTTTTGTCAAAACGAAGCCAAAAGAGGGGGTGGCGGGGTGGGTTTTTGGCCGGATTCGCTGTGGGTGGACCGTGGTAGCCGCGTTGGGGCGGGATGGGGTCGAGTATGAGGGAAACGTTGCGGGAGGGGCGTGGGTTGAGTATGTTGGGGGCCGGACGCGGGCGTGGCGGAATTGGCAGACGCGCAGGTCTTAGGAGCCTGTGGAGAAATCCGTGTGGGTTCGAGTCCCTCCGCCCGCAGTTTTTTGTGGGGATGGGCGAGTGGTTCGGGGCGGTGGATTTTCCGTATTGCAGTCCGTCGGATTTTTGGTAGTTTCGGGATGTCTCAACGGAAGCGAGCGTAGCTCAGTCTGGTAGAGCGTCACGTTGCCAACGTGAATGTCGAGGGTTCAAATCCCTTCGCTCGCTCCACTTTTTTCTTTACAGACGCGAACGGCTGGTTGCCAGGTCACGGACCTTTCGCAAGTCGAGTTTGCCAGTGCCCAGATAGGGCAGTGCTTCGATGTGGAAGAACTGGTCGGCGCGCGGTTTCCAAAGGTTCGGCAGGTCGCTGGCGGCGAGTTTTTCGAGGACGGGGGCGAGCCTGGCGTCGTCGAGAGTATGGAGGACCACGAGACGCTCGCCTTTCTTGTCGTCCGGGACGCCGGCGACGACGAAGCATTGTTCGGTGGCCCCGGCGAGTTCATGCAGTTTGTCTTCGACCTTGATGTGCGGGACCATCTCGCCGCCGATCTTGCTGAATCGCGTGAGGCGATCGGTGATTGTGAGAAAGCCATCTTCGTCGAGCGTGGCAATATCGCCCGTCACGTACCAACCATCGCGCAGCACCTCCGCCGTCTTTTCCGGTTTGCCCAGATAGCCCTTCATCACATTTGGGCCGCGGATGAGCAGCAGTCCCGCCTGTCCGACAGGCAATGCTTGGAAGCTGTCCGGATCAACGATGCGCACACTGACCGCGGGCAACGGATGGCCAATCTTGCCGCGTTTCGCGCCGACCTGACGGAAGCCGGCGGCACGGAAATCGCGCGTGTTGACCGTGACGGCGGGCGAGCATTCGGTGAGGCCGTAGGCTTCGAGCGGGCGGATGCCGAACTTGTCCTCGAACGCCTGCGCGACGCGGTCCGGAAGTTTCTCGGCGCCGGTCATGACGAATTGCAGGCTGCCGAAATCTTCGGGTTCACAACCGCGGATGTACATTTGCAGGAACGTGGGCGTGGCCAGCAGGAAGGTGACACGGTAGTGGTTTACCAGCGCGCCGATCGCTTTCGCATCGAGGGGACTGACGTGATAGACGACACCGATCCCGAGCGCCGCCGGCACCATGAGGGTGCCCGTGAATCCAAACGAATGGAAGAACGGCAGGATGCCGAGAATGCGGTCGCGTCCGCTGAACGCGAATGTTTGTCCCAACTGTTCGGCGTTGGAGATGATATTGTAATGTGTGAGCATCACGCCTTTGGGATCGCCCGTGCTGCCGCTGGAGAAAATGATCGTGGCGAGGTCGTCGAGCGTCCCTTTCGTTTCGCGTCCAAGCGCTTTCTCCAATGCGGCGACGGGCAACATCCACGTCATGAACGTGGCGATGAGCGTTTCATCAAACCGCGGTTTGTCCGCGAGTTCTTCAAGGAAGACGATCTTACCCGGGATGGTGAGCTTGATCTTGCTGAGAAACTCCTTCGATGTGACAACGGTTTGCAGTCCGCATTGGCGCGCGCAGGACGCGACGACCTCATCTGTTGGCGGTGTAGTTCAGATTCACCGGCACCTTGCCCATCAGCAGTGCGGCGTAGTTCACGAGCGCGCCGCCAACGGATGGCGGCAGGAGAATGCCGACCATCTCCTGCCCGGCCCAAACCGCGCGGAGCCGCCGCGCGAGAAAAATGGTGCGTGTCAGCCCCGCACCGAACCGCAATTTCGGGACGCGCCCATCGGCCATGAGGAACCGGCGCGGATGATGTCGGGCCTTGCGCACGAACGTGCGGTGGATCGGCATCATCAATTTCTTGCGGTGGCTCCAGGCCTCGGTATTGAGTTCCTGGACGGCCTGGCGCACTTCAAATGGAGTCGAGGTTGGGGGCATCGGCTTGCCGAAGCTGACGGTCACCGGGTAGGGGACATACCGCGGCATTTTCCACAGAAAACGTCCCTTCTCGAAGCTGAAGATGCTGCCCCAGACGTGGTCGAGACACACCGGTATGATCGGAGCGTCCACATCTTTCATGACGCGCTCGAAGCCGCGACGGAACGGGAGCAATTGACCGATCCGCGTGATCTGTCCTTCGGCAAAGATACAGACAACGTCGCCGTCCTTGATGGCTTCGCTCGCGGTGCGCAGCGACTTGATCATCTCCCGCGGACGCAACTGCGACGAAATCGGAATCGCCTTCATCGCGCGGGCGAACGGTTTCACGACGGGGTGATCGTAAATGCCCTGAAACATTATCGTCCGGATCATACGGTCGGTGGAACCGATGATGAGGAGCGCGTCGACGAACGACACGTGATTGCAGACGAACAACGCGCCGCCCTTCTCGGGAATGTTATCGCGTCCCTCCACCCGTAACCGATACACGGAGTGCGTGAACAGCCAGATGAACAGGCGCAGCAGAGAGTCGGGCAACAGAACGACAACGTAAATTGTCGCGCCCAAGGTCATCGCGCCGCTCAACAGGAAAATCTGCCGTGGTTGCAGGCCCATGGTCGCGGTGGCGACCCAGAACACGCCCGATGCCAGGGCGATCCCGACAAACGACAGCAGATTGCCTGTGGCCAACACCGCACCGCGGCGACCTTTGTCCGGACGGTATTGCATGATGGCCGAGATGGGCACGATGAAGAAGCCGCCAAAGAACCCCAGCAAGGTCAGATGCGCGAGCGCGCCACGGTACGTGAGCCCTGGCTGCCATAGGGCCGCGCTAAAGATGGTCAATCCAAGTGCCCCGAGGGGGACGAGACCATATTCGATTTTGCCGCCGGAGAGATAACCAGCCGCAAAACTGCCGATGCCCACCCCAATCGCGAGGGCCACCTGCATGTAACTGGTTCGGATCTCACCGGCCTGGAGCGTGTCGGTGCCGAAGAGGATGGCGTTTTGCAGCACGAGGGCGCCCACGAACGAAAAATAGACGTTCCCGAGCACGGCGAGCCACAGCACGCGGTCGCGGCGGATGTCCCGAACCTGCAGAAAAAGGTCGCCGAGAAAGTTCGCGCGGAATTTTTTGTCGGGATTGGCCGCGGGGATACGGGTGATGCCGAGGCTGGTGAAAAAGCCGACCACAGCGAGACTGATGAACACCGCCCCCGACAACGCCTGCCGCCCCTCGAATACTTTGAACATCACGCCGCCGATTGCTCCGCCGGTGATAATCGCGAGGAACGTGCCAAGCTCGAGGATACCATTGCCCCACGAGAGACGTTTCTCGGGCAGGAGTTCGGGCAAGAGTCCGTATTTCGAGGGCCCGAAGAACGCGCTGTGCACGCCCATGAAAAACACACCGGACATGGCCATCGGCAGGTTGTTCAGGAAGAAGCCCACGAGCACAAACAGCATCAGGCACATTTCGAATATCTTTACGCCGATGGTGATGGTGCGTTTGCTGTAGCGGTCGGCGAGATAGCCCCCGGCCATGGAAAACAGGATGAAAGGCAGTGAAAAGAGAATGCCGAGCAGCGGCACGATGGCATCGCGCTCGCGACTCGATGTTGCGACGCTCAGTCCAATAAAGGTGACGAGCGTCTTCAGCGCGTTGTCGCTAAACGCGCCTTGAAACTGGGTGACGATCAAACTCCAGAAACCGCGCCGCCACGGTCGTTCGGAAATATTCGTGGTCACTGAGAACGCAGTGTATCGGTGACAGCGGGCAGGTTCAAGTCACCACCGGCCTTGTCGAAGCGTAATCGTATCAACCCACATTTCCCGGATTCGCTTCACAAGTCAGTGTTAGTGACATAGAATTTAGCCGCATAAACAAAGGCTTTGGTCGATGTTGAAGCGACAAAAGGTGGGGAATCCAATGGGTGCAACTAACAAATCGGCTCTGCGGGTAACTTTCGATAGTCGTTTGAAGCTGGAGTTTCACGGTTCCAAGGTCACCTCCGATGCAGGTCTGCTCGTGTACCGGGAACTCGATGAGGCGCTGGAGCTGACCGCAAGGAGTGGTGGCCTGTTGGATGACTGGCGCACGGGCAAGAACACGCAACACTCGCTGGTGGCCCTGCTGCGGCAGTCGATCTTCAGTCGGCTGGCGGGATATGAAGACACCAATGACGCCGAACGACTCTCTGTCGATCCGACGATGCGACAGGTCGTTGGCGGGCGAGCCACGGAGCGCACGGCAGCCTCCACCAGCCAAATGGGTCGCTTCGAGACGGAAGTGTTGACGCAGCCGCGGAATCTGGCGGAGTTGACGAGGTTGTCGGGGTTATGGATTGAGCAGTTGCGGGAACGCCAACCGATGCGGGAACTGATCCTCGACATGGATAGTTCGGTCAGCGAAACCTATGGGGAGCAGGAAGGCACGGCCTACAACGGGCATTTCAATTGTACCTGCTACCACCCGTTACTCTGCTTCAATCAATTCGGCGATGTGGAACGAGCCCTGTTGCGGGAAGGCAACGTCCATAGCGCCAACGATTGGCGGGCCGTGTTGGAGCCGGTGGTGGCCCGCTACCGCAGCCAGAAGTTGCCGCGCTACTTCCGAGCGGATGCGGCCTTTGCGAACCCGGAGGTATATGGCTTCTTGGAAGCCGAAGGCTACGGGTACGCCATCCGTCTCCCGGCCAAGGAGGTGTTGCAACAGGAGATCACGCCGCTGCTGACTCGGCCAGTGGGCCGTCCCTCGAACGCACCGGTGGTCTGGTATGATGACTTTTTGTATCAGGCGCAGAGTTGGGAACGCGCCCGCCGCGTGGTGGCCAAGGTCGAGTGGCACAAGGGGGAATTGTTCCCGCGTGTCGGCTTTGTTGTCACCAACTTGGACAGCCCCGCCAAACGAGTCGTGGGATTCTACAACCAGCGGGGCACGGCGGAGCAGTGGATCAAGGAAGGCAAGAACGCCGTCAAATGGACGCGCCTGTCCTGTCACGACTTTGTGGACAACCAAGTGCGGTTGCAGCTATTTGTGCTGGCGTACAACTTGGGCAACTTCCTGCGTCAGGCTGTGTTGCCCCAAGCGGTGCGGCACTGGACGCTGACCACGTTGCGGGAGAAACTGATCAAGATCGGCGCGAAGGTGGTGCGCCATTCGCGGCAGGTGATCTTCCAGATGGCGGAGGTGGCGGTCTCGCGGGAATTGTTCCGAACGATTCTGGAAAGGATTGGGTGGCTGAGGTTGCCCACACCGCTGCCCGGCTGATGCTCGCCGGGCGGCAAATGCGGGAAAGCAAAATGGCTGACGACGATGCTTTGCCTCCGATCGGTCGAAAACCAGTGCAGAACGCAATCCAGAGCCGAAGGCATCGTCTCCGGGGCCTAGAAAGGGCTTGCTTGCAGTGTCAGGAGGGATAAAATGCGATCAATGAAACTGAATGGCCCGCAATGGTCGCGGGCCGCAGGTCATATGGGAAATGTCGGGCAAGTGGAGTTCAAAGTGAGAAGAAACCTGTCTAACGCAGTTGTTTCGCTTTTCCTGGCCATAGCCCTATTTGCCGTTTCGAAAACGAGTCGGGCGGATAATGTGTTCGTCTCGAGTGAGCGAAACAACACCATAGAGGAGTTTAACTCTTCGGGGGTAGGTACCATTTTTGCCAGTACGGGAATGGATGAACCCGAAGGCTTGGCCTTCGACACCAATGGAAATTTGTACGTTGCTAATTTTATGGGCGACTCCATCGAAGAGTTTAACTCATTGGGCGTGGGAACCGAATTCGCTAGCACAGGCCCGGAGTATCCTGATGGTCTTGCCTTTGACAGCAGTGGCAACCTGTACCAATCTGACTTCAGGTACGGCTATATCTGGAAGTTCAAGTCGTCGGGTGTAGGTACGACGTTTGCCTATGCGGACTTGAACGGTTCTCTCGGCGGGCCGCAAGACATGGCTTTTAATGCGAGTGGTGATCTCTTCGTGTCCATGCTTACAGGAGGTGCCGTCGAAGAGTTCACTCCAAACGGGGCAGGCACGATATTTGCCACAGGGTTGGTTTATCCGACTGGCGTGGCCGTTGACGGTGCGGGCAACGTCTATGCCACCAGCGGCAACGGGAACGGCATCATTGAGAAATATAACACGAATGGTGTAGGGACTGTCTTTGCTTCGGGGCTGTCTTATCCAGCGAGCATTGCCTTCGATAGTGCAGGTAATCTTTACGTGGCTGAACAGGGCAACGGTACCATCGAAGAGTTTAACACGAACGGCGTAGGCACCGTCTTTGCCTCGGGACTGACAGGAATTTGGGGCATCGCCATTGAAGTTCCCGAACCATCGACTTGGGCCTTGGTTGGTCTCGGCCTGTCGGCACTGCTCGTTTTTCGCCGCCGGAAGGCATAAGGGCGGCTGAGGGTTACAAGACTTCACGCCCATCGCTACGGCTTGGGCGGTCTGGGGTTGGAACTGAGACTCGGAAAAACGAGCGCCCCGCCCGTTCCCCTCCCTTCCGATCTGAGCCGGATGGATCTCCACTAAAAGTGAAATATGATTGATGTCGATTTACTGCGGGTGAACTCGGCTTCAAATAGAATGAGCGGAACGGATATACATTAGCCGCGCGGAGCCGTACCCGGCAACGCTCACGCAGCCATACGTTGCGGCTGTGCTTGAGTCGGCAGTCCGCTGGAATTGTTCTGGCTGTCGTTGCCCTGAACCGGTTGCAAACGTTCGATATTGCCACGGATGAAATCACAAGCCGTCTGAGCCTGGCCGGAGGCAATGAGGAGAAGCCGCTTGTCATCCTTCAATTCCCGCAGCCAGAACCGAATGTAGGCCGCCGAGTTCTCGACTGTCTTCGGGGCGATCCCAGATCAAGTTAATGCGGTGGAGGGACGGGCTTCAGTTCCACGTCGCCGAGATCCAGCGGCTCGTCTGTATAGCCGCCGGGGATTTCGGGGATCGTGACATCCTCGTCGAGCCAGCCGATTCGTGTGACACGGTTCATGATGCTCTGGTGAAAAAGCGTACCGCTGCGAATGGTAACGTTCGTGTTGAGCTCGATGTGGAAATTATAAGTCCCGGCCGGTACTTCATCGGCGCGAAACGAGCCACCGCGGGTTACTTTGATCCGGTAGATCCGTCGTGTCAGACGCGAGGCCTTTCCCGCGTCGCTTTCGTACCACTGGCGCTGTCGTTCTTCTATGGCCGCTTGCGTAAGTCCTTCGGCGGCGGCCTGGCGGATAATGTCTTCTTCGCCGAACTGCTTGATCTTCAGGATGCCACTGGCATTGGTGATATCCAGGTTGCTCGTGTCGCCCGGTCGGCGGCAGAATCCGGCCCACGACGGGCCGCCCAATGCCACCCAAACTGACGTGGGTTGTTTCGCCCGCTTTCACCTGGATGGATGCGTAAGAGGGTTCGATGAACACCTCGCCCGGCAGGACGCGTTCGAAAGTGAAATGACCGGCTTCGTCCGTCTGTACGTCCTCATAACTGGCACTGACGAATGGGCGGTTCCAATCGCGGAACTGCTCGTTGACAAGAAGTCCGATCGTGTGGCCGGGCGCAGCATTGGTTCCAGCCGACAGTGTACCTTCCACACGGCCCCACGGTTGCAGTGTCATGTTGACCGGAAAGCTGGCTGTTTCGCCCGGTATCTCGGTGAGACCTTGGTCGTTGACCGCCACGAGTAGAAAGGGACCGGTCGGCATGGACAAATGAAAGCTGCCATCACTTCCGGTGCGCTGATGAATATATGCGAAATCGATCTGCGAGAAGCCCCACGGTCGGCCGTTCCGAAGCATCAGAGATTGACGACTCGTCAGGGCAAATACATGGGCATTCGGGACCGGCTGGCCGTCAGCCGTTCGGACGACGCCGGCTGGCCAACTGCGCTTGTGCAGTCGGAAGTCAGCGGTCACTCCATCCTGATCGATCGTCAGCGCCGGGGAGTTGGTCGGCTCGTATCCGTCGGCTTCGACACGGACAAAGCGAACGCCATTCCCTTCAAACGCGATCTCCAGTTGGTATTCGCCATCGAAGAAGGTGAGTCCCCTCCACTCGTCCCAGAGAATACCATTCACCTCGTCCGAAGGGGCGCCGGGGATCACACGAAACTTCGCGACAGGCAGGCCGGTGTCATCATCCATCACGGTGCCGTGAATACGTGGTACGGGCAAGAGTGTGACGACTTGCTCCCCGCCGGTCGATGTTAAGACCGGCAATTCTGTGGGTTCGGCGACTGGAGTCCAGCCTTCCAGAACCAGAACCGGACCTCATCGCGGGGAGCGTTCCCCCAGACAAACCGCCCTGCGGCATCGGTTCTGGATTTCCAGTCGAGAGTGCGCTTCCCGCGCCACCAATCGGTGGAAACACTGACCCCTTCGATCGGTTTGCCATTCGAGTCAACGACGCGGCCACGAATTGTGTTTCCCCTGGCGAGACGGACTTCAAGTTGGTTGGTATCCGAGGCCGTATCGATGATTTTCAGTTCCGGTGCGTAGCCTGTAGCTTGGAAGGTGAGCGTGACCTGTCCCAGGGCCGTGTGGGAAAAGACAAAGCTGCCGGACGCATCCGTTTGTCTGGTCGGTAGATCAGTGCCATTGCAATCGTCACCCAGCGTGACTTTGGCTCCTTGGATCGCCCGACCATTATCATCGAGGACGATACCGTCAACGATGGCGCCTCTCTGCATTACCATGACGCCTGTCATGTCGTGGAGTGCCTCCGTCGATGGCGGGTGAGTGGCGTTGAACATCGCATCGGAGACGTAATCGGGATGCGAGAGACGGAACATGAGGCTGGAGGCATCGGCCGGTACGGAGTTGATCTGCCAGTGTCCCCTTGCGTCGGTGACAACCTGGGTGGCAATCAGTGATTCGATGCGCTGCAAAACTCCGTGAACGACCTCGTCATGGGAACCTTTGTGAAACGGGCAATCGCGACGGTAGCCCCCGGAATCGGCTGACCGTGTTCATTCTCGATGATGCCTCCGATCGGGACGGCCGGTTCCAAAGTGAAAGTGAATTCCGCTGGAAATTGGGCGGAATCGCTTGAACCGTCCAACGTACACTCATCGGAACGAAACCGTCCAAATGGGCCTCTACGTACAGGTTTGAAAGCGTTTCCGGGGACAGGGCGATGGAATACTGGCCCTGGTCGTCGGTGCGTCCCTGGCTCTTGACCTCTTTTTCTTCGACGTTGATGTCAGCGTCAGGCAATGCACGGTTCGTCTTCGCGTCGAGAACGTGAATGACAAGAAGCCGCGTGGTTGCAGATGGTTGATCAGGGCCAACCGCCGCGGACTTCCCTGCTGTTTTCGTTGGTGTGGCTGGAGTTGTCACTTCAGTCAGCGGCGTTGATTGGTAGAGACTACGTTTGCGCAAGGCCGGGTGATCGACGGCGAGCGTGGCCACACCCACGGCGGCGAGTGCGATCGCCGCGGCGAGTTTCACCTTAGCCCAATGCCAGGCGTTAAGTGTCTCGCGGACCAGTTGAGGCAGGGTTGGGAAGCGGATGCGCCGGCAGTGGCGGATTGCAGTACGCTCATGGCGAGGGCTTGCGGTGCCGCCTGTACGGTGTGTTCGGCCAACAATACGACGAGCCCCGCACCGCCCAGTGCCACACCACGGCGGGTCAGTAAGGCTCGCATCTTCTCGACGGCGCGGGTGACGCGTTTTTTGGCCGCGTCCTCGCTGATGCCCAGTTGTTCGCCCACGTCGCGCAAGGTCTTCTTCTCATAGAACCGCAGCAGAATGGCGGTGCGATCGGTCTTCGAGAGCGCGGCCACGGCTTGGTCGAGATGCGGACGGAGTTGCTCCCAGGGGATCTGGTTGTCCGGTGAGTTGGTGGTTGGGATCATGGCGGAAGCCGTTTGTTCGCGCGCCCGGCGGCGATATTCACCACGCAGGGCGCGGGACGCCACGAACCGTGTGGTGCGAAAGAGCCAGCCTGATAGGATTGTGCCGGATTGAACTGGCCGGCTTTGCGGGCCAGGAGGATGAACACCGATTGCGTGACATCCTGTGCCAAATGCGAGTCACTGACCTGTCGGAGCGCCGACGAGTGCACCCAGTTGAGATGACGCTGGACCAGCTCGGCAAACGCCGATTCGGAGCGGTGCTTCGCGTATTCCTGCAGTAGTTCCCAGTCGCCCATGGTGCGCATTGTCCTTTACCTATAAATCCCCGCCAATCCAAAAAGGGGACATTCATTCAGTCGCGGCTGGCATTTCTACATGGATGTCGGCCCGGGCGGCGCGCGGCTGATGTGCTCATGGGACTCGACGGCGGAAGACGTGGAAGCGTTCGTGCGCGACATGGTCGATTTGTCGAGGTGACCCGGCGCGGGAACAACTTTGTTATGAGCGTGCTGGCGCATCTTGTGAAACGCCATCGTTCCTTGCCGTGCACGCCTTTGTGATTTAGTCCGTCGAAACCGGCTGACGGGTTTCAATCCAGGCTTCCCATGGGCCAAGCTCTTTGGCCGACGTATGTTACACACTTGGCAACGGGCCGTCACGCGGCTGTTGCGTGGGGCTGCGATGGTGTTTCACAAGGAGGCGGGGTGGGAACATGAATAACACCACACAAGTATCCGAGGTGGGAATGATGAGGTTTACGTTGCGAGAAGATGGGGACACGGAGTTTTTGGGTCGGGTCGCCGAGCAGATTCTTCAACTGCCGAGTGTGTTGCGCGTCCGCACCAATCCCGCGCGGCAGGAGATCGAGATCGTGTTCAAACGACCAGCCGATGGATTGTTGCGGCAGGTGAACAACGCGCTGCAAGCGGTTGGCACGGAGATGACCGCATCCAAGGTGCGGTAGAGTGGTCGCGTCAGGGATGTGGTTTACTTCAAATCCGGGTTCTGCTCGATGAACTCGCGGAGTTTCTGTTTGAGGGCCGGCGGCATCGGCGTCTCGGGCAGGCAATGCTTGTGGGTCAACTCAATTATCTGACGGTAACTCTTCACGTATTGCAGACAGGACGGGCAATCGCCGAGGTGCTCTTCCAATCTACGCTGAGTGTCCTGGTCCAGTTCGCTTTCCACGTACTCATACAGCAACTTCTTCGTCCGCCAGCATTCGGCTGGATGGAGCAGGCATTTGAACAACTTAGTTTTTTCTTGCTCATAACGGCTAACCGTCCCGCCCTTTCAAGTACGGCAGCAAGGCTTCTCGGAGCGCCAATCGTGCCCGATGCAGGCGGCTCTTCAACGCCGGCTCGCTGAGGCCCGTCGCTTCCATGACCTCCTCCATTGGCAATTCCTCGACGTCGCGCAACAGAACCACCACACGGTAGGGTTCCGGCAATCGATCAATTGCGGCGCGGACCTGTTCGCCGAGTTCGCCGGTCATCGCCACCTTGTCCGGGAGCGGCCGCTTGTCGCTCAACTGCAACGAGGGCAACGACGCATCGTCGTCGTCGGAAGCGGAGGCATCGAGGGAAATGTCGTTCTCATGCCGCTTCCGCTTGCGCAAGGCCATCAGGCCGGCATTGGCGGTCACGCGGTAGATCCAGGACGTGAACGCCGATTTGCCTTCGAACGAGCCGATCTTGTTCCAGATGGACACGAGGGCGTCCTGCATGACTTCCCGGGCATCAAACTCGTTGCGCATGAACTGGAGCGCGACGCCGTACATTTTGGCGCCATGAATCTGGACGAGTTCGTCCAGTGCGGATTTGTCGCGCTGCTTGAGCCGCGCGACCAACTGCGCATCGTCGATTTGGGCGTCCGTTTTTGACATGGGAACAGGCACGACCTGTGAATCACTCTTTGGGAGACCATCATGGCACCAGACGGCGAATCCCGCAAGTCCCGACCCTATCGACATACAGCTCGTGTTCACAATCAATGTAGATGCGCGCGCGGCCCCGACGATTCTCGGAAAGCGCATTTCCTGATGTGCGTGTATACTGAAACCGAGGTGGCGGGACATTTCCAACGTGGATGGCTGGTCGGCGGCCTCGCGGCTGTGCTATGGTGCGGGGCCATGGCTGGCGCCACCGAGACCAACAAGCCGAACCGTCTCATCCACGAGACGAGTCCGTACCTGTTGCAGCATGCATACAATCCCGTGGACTGGTATCCGTGGGGCGAGGAGGCGTTCGCCGAAAGCGGCGCCGGGAGAACAAGCCGATCTTTTTGTCCATCGGCTACTCGACGTGCCATTGGTGCCACGTGATGGAACGCGAGTCGTTCGAGAATCGACGACGATGGCGGCGGTGATGAACGAGCGCTATTTCGTGTGCATCAAGGTCGACCGCGAAGAGCGGCCGGATATCGACCGAGTCTATATGACTGCGGTGCAAGCGACGACGGCTTCGGGCGGCTGGCCGATGAGCGTGTGGCTTACGCCCGACCTCAAGCCATTTTTTTGCGGCACGTATTTTCCGCCGGACGCGCGGTATGGGCGGCCGGGATCAAGGAGTTGCTCCAGCGCGTGCACGACGTTTGGGAGGCGAACCACGATGCCGTGGTGGCGCAGGCCGGCAAGATCGCGGAGACCGTTGGGCAGTACGCGACCGTCGGCGGGGACGCTTCCCAGGGCCGCGCGCTGGATGATGCGCCGTTGCGGCTCGGTTTCGAACAGTTTCGTTCCAGTTATGATGAAGTGAACGGCGGGTTCGGCGGCGCACCGAAGTTTCCGCGGCCGGTCGGATTGAATTTTCTGTTTCGGTATTTTGCAAGAACCCCTCACCCTGACCCTCTCCCCCAAGGGGAGAGGGGAGCTGAGAAGGAACGGACGCTGCCAGGTGCATTGAAGGCGCGCGACATGGCGCTGCACACGTTGCGGGCGATGGGCGAGGGCGGGATGTTCGACCAACTCGGCGGTGGATTCCATCGGTACAGCGTCGATGAACGCTGGTTGGTGTCGCACTTCGAGAAGATGCTCTACGACCAGGCGCAACTGGTTTCCAGTTACGTGGACGCGTACCAGATCACGCGCGACCCGGTTTATGCGGACATTGCGCGGCGGACCTGTGACTACGTATTGCGCGACATGACGAGCCCCGACGGCGGGTTTTACTCGGCGGAAGATGCCGATAGTGAAGGCGTCGAAGGGAAATTCTATCTCTGGACGCGCGAGGAGATCGAAAAAGTCCTGGGTGACCGAGCCGACGCGTTCTGTCGCGCTTATGATGTCACCACGGACGGAAACTGGGAGCACGGGTTGAACGTGTTGCATGTGGCTACGCCCGATGCGACGAAATTTGCCAACGAACGCGCCAAGCTGTTCGCGGTCCGGGGAAAACGGGTGCGTCCGCACCGTGACGAAAAGGTTTTGACCGCGTGGAATGGGTTGATGATTTCGGCGTTGGCGCGCGCGTCGCAAGCGCTCGACGAACCCAGGTATCGCGACGCGGCGGAACGCGCTGCCCGCTATCTCGTGGCCAATCGGCTGAAGGACGGCCAGTTGACCCGGACGGCGACGGGACCGGCGATGGTGGAGGACTACGCATTCCTCGGCAATGGCCTCGTTGATTTGTACGAAGCGGACTTCGATCCGCAGTGGTTACTTGCCGCCACGAAACTCGCCGACACGATGCTCGCGCGATTTTATGATGCGAAGAACGGCGGGTTCTTCCAGACGGACGGGCGCGACCCGAGCGTGATCGTTCGCTCGAAGGAAGATTATGACGGGGCGGAGCCGGGGCGGCAATCCGATGGCGGCGCTGTTATTGTTGAGGTTGGCGCAGTTCACAGATCGCGCGAATTACCGCGAGGCGGCGGAAAAGACCCTGCAACTGTTCGGCGATCATCTCCGCAAGGCGCCGAGCACAGTCCCGCAGATGCTGTGCGTGCTGGACTTTTACCTGAGCAAGCCGAAACAGATTGTGATTGCGGGCAAGGTCGACGCCGCCGACACGCGGGCGCTGCTGCACGCGGTTCGCGAACGCTATTTGCCCAATGCGATTGTAATCGTGGCTGACGGTGGTGATTCGCAGAAGACACTGACAAAGCTGCTGCCGTTTCTGGAAACCACCAAGACGATTGATAGCAAGGCTACGGCATATGTGTGCGTCAATTACGCCTGTCAGTTGCCGACGAACGACCGAAGCAGGTTGGCGGAGTTGCTCGGAAAGTAGTGCCGACGTTTCGGCGAGGACGGCTGCCTGATCTGGTGGGAAAAGAAAGGGAGAGTCGAGGCTCGAACTGCTCTACTCTGCGCTAGCAACTTCTGCTTGCCCTCGACTCTCCACTGCAACGTAAGCGCGAACCCAGGAATAGCAAGTGATATTCGTGGCAATATTGGGGCGGGGATCGGTGGAGTGGTAACAAAGGACAAAAAAGTAGAGAGTCGAGGCTCAACTCTCGAATTAGAACCCCCGAGCCGTTCCCAAGGGTGGGCTCGTAGCCCTCATTCTCTCTGACTTGACGAGAGGGTCGCTCGACTCTCTACAACAACATACGCTCGGATATGAGGAATGCAAGGGCGACAGATAGTTAAAACGGCCAAGCTTGTGTTCCAGCCATGGGTTCGTTCAGCCACAACCACTTTGCCGGGTGAAGTTTAGGCGAGTCCGTGCATCGACAGGACGAGCCAGATGATGATGAAGACGAGCGGGAGAAGCACGGCGGCGGAATGACCGAAGAGGCGAATCGGCGGGCGGGTCATGATCGGCGGCATCGCCTTTTCGTCTTCGGCGAATCGGGAACGATAAGAGTTGCGGAGGTGGCGCATCGAGGCGACGGCGGCGAGGATGCTGATGTAGATCAAGGTACAGGTGAGAGTTCCGACGACGGGGATCAACTGATACAGGAGTTGGAGTTGCGCCGCGAAGTGGATGCAGCCGGGCGGCGGTGGTTGCGAGGCCAGACCGTTGGTTGCGATGGCGTAAGCCGTGACCAGGAATGACTGGGACGCGACCAGCCACGAGAGCCGCTGCACGACGAGGTTGTCCTCGTGTTCGATGCGCGCGCGGACGACGTTGTAATAGTCCAGCGGAGTTAATGGGTACTCTTCCAACGATGGCGCACTCATGGGGATGAGATTTACACGGATTTTGGCGGAGATGCCAGACTAACTGCATGCGATTCAGGCGGCTTAACCCCTCATCCTGACCCGCCTTCGCGGAACGGCTTGCTACGGCGGGCAGGCCTTCGCCCTTGGAAAGGGGAGAAGAGATCACCGCACACCACGGCACGCCGCGTGAGGGCACGCGGCCTACAGCGACGGGGCGCGGTCTGGAGACCTGCGCCGAACCCGACGGCTCCGGGAGGAGCCTCACCCTCCCATGTGCCATCGCGCCACATGCGGAACTGCTTGCCGGGGGGCGGGGGCGTGGCTAGGATGCGCGGCATGTTCCGCGCGGAAGATTTTCTGGATTTGAAACAGTGCGCGTTTCCCGAATTGTTCGACGGTGATGGGAACGTGTGGGATGCGCTGAAGCGATTGTCGGCGTTCATCAAGAAACACCTCAAGCCGGCGCGGCTCGGGACAACCGTGGGCACGCCGTACATCGGTGAGAATGTGTTTATCGGGAAGGGGACGGTTGTCGAGCACGGGGCGACGATCAAGGGGCCGGCGATCATTGGCGAGAACTGCCAGATTCGTTCGAGCGCGTACATCCGCGAGGACGTGATTGTCGGCAACGACTGCGTGCTCGGCAACGCGAGCGAATTCAAGAACGCGGTGCTGTTCAACGGCGTGCAGGCGCCGCATTTCAGTTACGTCGGCGATTCGATCCTCGGGTACAAGGCGCATCTGGGCGCGGGGGTGATCCTCTCCAACGTCAAATCGATCAAAGCCAATGTGACGGTCAAGTACGGGCACGACATCGACACGGGGCTGCGCAAGTTCGGGGCGGTGATCGGCGACGGCAGCGATATCGGGTGCAACTGCGTGTTGAACCCCGGCTCGATCATCGGGCGCAACACCGTGCTGTACCCGAACATACTCTGGCGCGGGGTTTGTCCCGCCGGCAGCATCGTCAAGTTGCGGCAGCAACACGAGACGATCGTGCGTCGCAAATGAAACATGCGTGGGTGTTTTTGTTGGCGGTCGCCGTGACCGCCGGCGCCGCGACTTCGTTCCCTCCCCAGTCCTTTACCCTCGTGCCGCAGAAAACGGCCGGCGGCGTAAAGTTTGAGTGCTACGCGCCCGAGGCGCACGTCGTCTACCTCGCCGGCGATTTCAATGGTTGGGCCAGCAACGTGGATGGCCGCATCACGAAGGCGGAATTCGCCATGAACGGGCCGGACGCGAACGGCATCTGGCGCAAGACCGTCAAGCTCGACCCCGGCGTGTACCGCTTCAAGTTCAATCTCAACGGCGAGGCGAGCGGCTGGTTCGCACCGGAATCGATTGATGAACTCGACGGAGACAAGAACGCGGTCATTCATGTAGACGCGTCCGGTGAAGTGGTGATTCGCAGCGCGCACAACCCGAACTGGCGGCCGCAGCAGACGGAACAGGGAGTGATTCTCCAGTGCTATGCTCCCGACGCGTTCCTTGTGTATCTGGTCGGGGATTTCAACGACTGGGGACACGGTCGCAACGGGCTTGTGTTTGATCCGAAGCTGGTGATGAGCGGTCCGAACACCGACGGCGTGTGGCGGGCGACTGTTGAATTGAAGCCGGGCGAGTATGAGTACCAGTTTGTGATCGATGGGGATCGTCCGATCCGTGATCCAAACGCCGAGTATATCGATGACAGAGGACACTCCGTGGTGGTGGTGAAATGATGCGTCTCATTTGTTATTCTGAGCGCAGCGAAGAATCTCGCTCCGCGCTCGGGAGACCCTTCGCTTCGCTCCGGGTGACAATGCTGTGTGCGGTGATCATGATAGGTTGTGTTCCCGCTGTCCGCGACCAGTGCTCTGCCGAAGCGAACGACGCGCCGCGTGAGGGCACGCGGCCTACAACGGACCGAATCGCAGCGCCGCGTGAGGGCACGCGGCCTACAACGGACCGAATCACAGTCGGACATCCATCGCACCCTTATCCGCTTGGTTCGCACGCCGTCGGAATCGTCAGCGCGTCATCCGGTTCGGTGAGTGAGTTGCATGAGAGTAACGCGACGCTTCGGGTGCGCCTCGCTGATGGCGAAGCGCTCTGGGGTTTCGGCGAGCGGTTCGACTCCCTCAACATGCGCGGGCGGACAATGGAAACATGGATTGTGGACGCGTGGGGGGGCGGGAATCGGACTTATATCTGCGCGCCGTTTTTCATCAGCAGCGCCGGGTACGGATTGTTTGTGAACTGCACCGGCAAAGTGAAATTCGATTGCGGCACGACCAAGCGCGACGAGCTTCGCATCGAGGTACCGGAAAGCGGTCTGGACGTGTTCGTGTTTCACGGCACGCCGCGCGAGATTCTGGCGGCCTACACCAAACTCGTCGGACGGCCGGAGGCGGTGCCCGATTGGGTATTCGAGCCATGGATGTCGCGGAATTCGTATCTTTCGGCTTATGAGGTTGACCGTGTGATCGACAAGATGGAAGCGCATGGGCTCAAGGCGAGCGCCGTGGTGCTGGAGGGGTGGGCGGAGGGGTTACAGAATTTCCGGTTCGAGCCGGGGCGGTATCCGAACACGAAACAGTGGATTGGGAAAACTGCACGGGCGCGGGTATCACGTCGTGTGCTGGGAAACGCCGAGCTTGTGGGACAGCGCGAGCACGTATCTCGACGCCAAGACGAATGGTTTCCTGGTATTGAAGCCTGACGGGAGCGAGCTGCGGATCGACTGGCTGGAGAACGCGGTAAAGATCGATTTCCGCAAACCGGCGGCGCGGGAGTGGTGGCAGAGCTTGCACGAACCGCTGATCGACATGGGCGTGGACGGGTTCAAGACGGACGGCGGCGAGCGCATGCCCGACGAGTGGTTCCATAACTTGCATCCGTACTATTACCAGCGCGCGGTGCTGGATGCGTTCCAGCTCAAGGCCAAGGCGGGAGTCACGTTTGCGCGGTCGGGCACGGCGCCGTGCGCGGGGAATACGACGTTTTGGGGAGGAGACCAGTCGTCGTCGTGGAACGATTTCCCGCGCGTGGTGCGCGCCGGACTGAGCGCGGCGCTGTCAGGATTTGCGTATTGGGGACATGATATCGGCGGGTACTCGGGTACGCCGACCAAGAGCCTGTACATCCGCTGGCTGGAACTCGGCGCGCTCAGCCCGATCATGGAACTGCACGGGACGACTCCGCGCGAGCCGTGGTATTACGACGACGAGACGGTGCGCATCGCGAAATACTATTTCGATCTGCGGTGGAGATTGCGCGATTACCTGCTGGCGGCGGCGAAGTCGGCGAGGGAGGACGGCGTCCCGATGTGGCGACCACTGCTCTACGAGTTCCCCGATTATCCCGCGACCTACAACATCGACGACGAATTTTTCCTTGGGAGCGACCTGCTCGTGGCGCCTGTATTGACGGAGTTTGGCGAGCGTACGGTTTACCTGCCACGCGGCGAATGGGTGAATGTATGGACCAGGGAGAAGATTAGCGGGCCAAAGACGATCACGGTGCGGCCAGGGCTGCCGGAGATTCCGGTGTTTGCGCGGGCCGAGCAAGCAGCGAAGTTGGAGCGGATGTTTCCTCCGTTGCCATCAGATCCTTCGGGCGCCGTGTCACTGGAACTGGCGGGTGCGACCAACGAGCGTGGCGTCGTGCCGACACGCCGATTCATTCGCGGCCAGCCGTACGAAAAAGTTTTCGTTACCGTGCGCAATCGCGGGACAAGTGCCGCCGACGGTGAGGTCGTTGTGAACCTCTCCAACGGCTTCGCCGCACTTCCGAGCGTGACCCAACCGTTTCGAGTTGAGGCACACAGCGAAGCGCGGCTGGCATTTTATGTGATTCCGCCGAAAGATTTGGCGGTGGGGAGTTATCCGATGACCCTTAACTGCGCGGTGCGCGGGGCGACAGCAAGCGGAGCGCTTGCCCTACAACTCGTTAAGGAGCCGACGCACTGGCAGGTGATCGGGCCGTTTGACGGCGGCGTGGGCACGGAATTCACCGGAGACCTGCCGACGGATTCGGCTGGAGAATACCCAGGCGCGGGCAGGCGAAAGCTGCGATGGAAAGAGGTCGGCGACGATTGCGTGCGGGACGATGGCTATATCGATTTCGAGAAGGCGTTGGGCAAGGGCAACAATGGGGCCACGACATTTGGCCGGGCGATATTCAACTCGGAGGGAGAGCGGCCGGCGAAACTCTATCTGGGCAGCGGCGATGGCCTGACCGTGTGGCTGAACGGTCAGCGGGTGTTCGACAAACAGGTGCATCGAAGCGCGGAGCCGGACGAGGACGCGGTGGACGTGAAACTGCGGGCGGGAGAGAATTCCGTGCTGGTGAAGATCAGTCGCGGCATCGGGCCGAACGGGCTTTATTTCCGGGTCGTGTCCTAATTTGAAATTTTGGGGTATTCGACGCGCATGAAGTGCGGTCGCTGTCGAAGGCATCGTCTCCGGAGCCTAGAGAAGGCTTGCTTGCAGTGTCAGGGTGGATAAAATACGCGTCAATGAAACTGAATGGCTCGCGATGGTCGTGGGCCGCAGGTCATACCGGAAACGTCGATCGAAAGGAGAAGGGTCAACGTATGAAGATCAACACCTTGTTGCAGACTTGGATGATCGTAGTGGTCAGCGTGTTGCTTGCGCACGCCGGCTTCGCACAAGCTCCGAACGGCAGCATTTCTTCCCCAACCTTTTCGGGGGTTCAGGGAATCTATGATCTCACGGGTGTCCTCACCAATCTTTCTGTGGACTTTGCCGCCAGCGATGGCACGCCAGTGCCGTTCAATCAGAGACGTCAGCGTGGAGCAGTCCATGACTGGCGTCATAACCGCAACAACGACAGGAACAACCTCCTTGGTGATGGCCGAAGACGGCACCTTCAGTAACGCCGGCACGTACAGTCTGAAGGGCACGATGAGGTCGTCGGGCAGCAATGTGCTGTTCTCACTCGCCTATACCTATAAATCGGGCGCATTCCTGGGTGGGGATCCAACCTATACGAATGTCGTATACACAGAATCCTTCAAGTCTCTCGCTACGATCGATCCCCTGACTGGAACCATGACCGGCGTGCAATCGGGCGCGAGCAGCTACCGACTGGGACGCAAGGCGGGGTCGTCAAAGATTTCGTACCCAACTTTCTCCGGTACAGTGCCGGATGGATTCACTCCAATTGACTGGCAATTGAGCATGATACTGACCTCGACGGTCACGAAAGTAGCTGGCACTGCCACCGTGAGCCTGGCCAATGACCGCAGCTTCCCGTTCACCGTAAACGGCGCAACCAAAGATGGCGCTTCCCAACTGGCACTGACCGGCACCGACACGGGGAAAGGGGGCAAGCTGACGGTGACGATGACTGGCACCAACATCACCGGGATTACCGGCAGTTTGTTGGGGCAGAAGGTCGATCTCAGCGGGTTATAACGCTCTCACGGTGGACAAACCGATGCCGTGACGAGTGGCCACGTCCCGTTGGGTTAAACGATTTCGGCGAAAACGCGCTACCAACCGTTGCCGTTGCTCAGGGGTTCTGCGTTGACGAACCGGGACATCAGTTGATGAAGTCCTGCTGCCATCGTGGCACAACCTGACGCCCGAAACTAGGTGTACCCCGTCAGCCGCATACACTGAAAAGCTCCCCGACCGTTTCGCATCTGGGAATGGACGGCGAAGGCGTCGAAATGAAATGGCTGGAACTGTCGGGGCGCACGATGGCAGAAAGTCAGCGAAGAGTGGAACTGACGCCGCCGCCGCCCCCTGTAGCCGCAGGTCTTTAGCTCCGACAGGAGTCGCGAGTCCTTCTCGGACCTGCGTTCGGTCGGAGGGTCGGGCTTCCGCACAACCGTTTATTCGTCCCCCCCGCGTGTCGCTCTGTAGCCGCACGGCTTCAGCCTGCGTCCGGCCCTATCCGCCTCGCCCGTGTCGCGCCGTAGCCGAACGGCTGTAGGCGGACGCCGCCACGCCCTGACCCCCACGCCAGTCTTGCGTCGCAAATCACCCGCTTGTAGACTGCCCGCGTGCCTGAGCTAACCTGGATCGGGAAAGAGGCCGTCGTCCGCCACCATGCCGAAGTGCCCTTCCGTCTGCTGGAGGAAGTGCCAAACCTGTCCTGCCCACCAGCCAACAGCGACACCGAGAACCTCATCGTTCAGGGCGACAACCTCGTCGCGCTCAAGGCCCTGCTCCCGCGCTACGCCGGGCAGGTCAAATGCATCTACATCGACCCGTCCTACAACACCGGCAACGAAGGCTGGGTCTATAACGACGCCGTCAACAGCCCCGAGATCCGCCAGTGGCTGGGAAAAACCGTCGGCAAGGAAGCCGAAGACCTCTCCCGCCACGATAAGAGGTTGTCGTCCGAACTGATAACGTTCAAGCAAACGCCCTACGATTTGCAGGTGTCATGAGGATCGAACTTCCTACAATTAATTGTGGTGCGTCGATCTCATCGCGATTTGCGATGAGATCGGCGCGCTCGGAGAGCGCGCCCTACCTTCCGATTAGGCTGAGCGAATGGCGCAACTTGAAATCACAAATTGTGACCTCAAGTTTGCAGGTGCTTGCAGCAGAAGCTCACACACCGAACTGGTACCAATTTGGCACCAGTTCAAGGTGGTCACAAACTGTGATCACCCCACGAATCTCCTTGTCGCTGGCTTTGACTTCGCCATGAAACCCAAGAAACCCATCGAATCGCTCATTCTTACCATTCGAGGCCAAAAGGTCATTTTGGATGCCGACTTGGCCGAGCTTTATGACGTAACCACACGGCGGCTCAATGAACAGGTCAAGCGTAACGCTGATCGCTTTCCGGAGGATTTTCTCTTCCAGCTCACGCCGAAGGAATGGGAGATCTTGAAGTCAGACATTGGGACCTCAAGTGCGCAAGTGCTTGCAGCAGAGGGTGCCAAGTCGAACTGATCGCAATTTGCGACCAGTTCCAAACGTCATCGCGGCGCTGCCTACCGTCCCTTTGCCTTCACCGAGCACGGAGCGATCATGGCGGCGAACGTGCTCAGCCTGCCGAACTGTCCTACGTGCGGGACATTGCCGACATCACAACTACCGGCCGCGCAGATGCCGAATTCTTCCACCCTCGGTACGGCCGTCTTCGCGCGCAGCTAAACACGCGTGGGGCGCAGACAATCGGGGCGTTCTGCGCAAAACCGTCACGCGGCGTACAACCCTTGCTCGTTGAAGGCGGCAATATCATTGTGGTGGATAGCAAGGCCGTGCGACCGCACGGGGTCGAGCCTTCACTCGTTGAGCGCACCACACAAGCCTTCTATGACGCGCAGAGGAACGCCAAATGCCGAGCCGGGTTGTAGTCGCGCTTCTATGAAGCGCGAGTTGTTGATTTTCCGAACGGATTCGGCGCTTCGCAGAAGCGCCGCTACACTGAAATCACCAAAACTCGATTTGGGGCCTGTTGCCCAAATGCCACCCTGCGTTGTGGCTGCACTTCTGCGAAGCACAGGCTGTGGAGTTCTCGAACAAATTCGGCGCTTCACAGAAGCGCCGCTACACCCAAACCGTCGAAATTCGATTTGGGCAATTCGAATTGGGACACGGCTTTATTTCCGGGTGGTTGCGGGTTCTTGATACGCGGGGAGGCGGTGTTTGCGCCACGCGTCGGGGCTGAGGTGGTGGTGAAACTTGAAGACGCGGCAGAAGTCGCTGCTGCCGGAGAAGCCGCATTGTCGGGCGATGGCGTCGAGCTTGAGATTGGAGAGGGACAGCAGGCCCATGGCATTTTCGAGGCGGAGCCGGGTGAAGGCGGCCTGCGGGCTTTCGCGTCGGGCTTGCCAGAACAGTCGGCGCAGGTGCCGGACGGAGACATTGACGGCGTGGGCGACCTGGTCGAGTTTGGGCTGGTCGGGCATGTGCTCGCCGTACCAGGAGAGGCATTCCTGGACTTTTGCCAGAGCGTAATTTCCCGCGTTCTGGTCGGAGGCGAACGGCGTCTCCGAGAGGGCGACCAACGAAAGCTCGAGGAACGTTTTTTCGAAGAACATGAGACTTTTCTCGGTCACGCTTCCGTAGGGCGCGCGCAATTCCTCCTGGATTTCGACGAGGCGGCGGGCTTGGTGGGGCGCCAGATCGCAATCGAGGAACTGGCGCTGGCGAACGATTTTCTCGAGGAGGGGCGGGACTTTACCGAAATGAAAGACAGCGATTTTGCAGCGACTGGCACCTTCGCCTTTCCAGCCGTGCGCCACCTCGGGTGGAAAGACCCAGAGATGATGTTGGCGGAGCAGTGGTTCATCGGTATCGGCAAGCACGGCCCCACATTTGCCACGCAACACGGCGAAGAACTCCCAATTGTCGCGCTGATGGATGTACATCGGGTACAGGCCGAAGCGGCGAATTCCGAGAGCGATGTATCGCAGCATGAGGTTATGATGGCTCAAATGGCCGAATTTGTAAAGCGCTTGACCTCGACATTATCAAGGAAACAGGCTACACTATTGTTTTCCGAACTGGCGGAAAATGCAAGTAATTGGCTTACAGGTCCTAGGGAAGAGCAGGATATTCATTATCCGACATGCTGTTGGCGCTCTTGGGGTCAGTTTGATGGTTTTATCCACTGTGATGGCCCAGAGCACTTTCACCGAATCCGGCGGTGTCATCGTCTTCGAAGCGGAGAATTACTCCAACAGCGTTGCGGGCAGCGGAGCAGCGGCCGGGATTCAATGGGTCACCACCAACTCGATCCCCGGATACAGCGGCTCGGGGTATGTGGTGGCGTTGCCGAACAATGGAACGACGTTGAGCAACGCGAACTGGCTGGGCGTCGCGCCCCAGCTTCAGTACTCCGTCAATTTCAACACCAACCTGACCCACTACGTCTGGGTGCGCGCCTACGCGCCGGCGGCGAGCAACAATCTGGTGAATTCCGGCTCTGCCGGCCCAAGGGACGCCGACGTTGACGAACACCGGCTCGGCTATTGTAGTGCTGCCCGGTCAGATTGGGGCATGGGGATGGACGTTCAATCGTTTGACTAGCACGTTCCCCCGACCGCGCGTGGTCGTGTCGAGTGCGGGCCCGCAGACGTTCAGCCTGTGGATGGGTGAGACCGGGATGAACATCGACCGCGTATTGCTCACCACGAACATCAATTTCGAGGCCATCCTCGGCAACTGCTGGCACATTCCCACCAACATCGAATCGAACTCGAACAACACGAGCATGCGCAGCCCGGTCAGCGGAATGACGTCCAACACCGCGGTATTCCTGTACACCGGCAACCAGTACCAGGGCAGCGGCAATCCCGGCAATCAACTGCAGACGGGCAGTACGATTTACTACCGTAACGCGACCAACTCGACGTGGTCATCCATTCCCATGTTCTTCTGGTATGCAGGCGGAGCGAGCGGCAACAACAAGTACTATTCGAACTCGATTCCCGCCAACACCTTCGACGCCGGCGACACGGTCCAGTATTATTTCCAGATCCCGTACAGCGACCATTTGCCGACGTACGTGTACGGGAATGACAATGCTTCCCAAACCAGTGAGTTGCAATCGGACGCGCAGAGCAGCCCGTTCAGTTACACGGTTGCCACGCCCTTGCAGGCGCCCTCGGGGCCGTATGTCTCGTACTCCAATGTGGTCGGCTCAACCATCTACGAGTTGCAGGTGTTCACCAATTCGGGTGGCATCTCGCTGGTTGGCCCCGACCTCTTGGGGAATCCTTTGACCAACGCCATCAGTTTTCTGGCGCCGTCCGCAGTCGTCGGCGGCAACTCGATCACCGGCGGGCCGGTCACAACGACCGTCTCGCTGACGAACGGGTTGCAGATTACGGAAGCGTTCGGCTCGACGAGCATCATTGCCCAGATCACGTTTCCCTACCCCGGGGTGATGCATTATGAAGTCATCAATTGGGGCGCCCAGGTTCTGACCTCTACGGCCATCACCGTTCCGTCCAGTTCGACCGAGCACTTCTTCGGGTTCGGCGAGAAATTCAACGCATTGGACCAGGCGGGCAACAAAGTCCACATCATGACTTACGACACGTCAGCTCGGAGCGTCGCCGACGATACGTATGCCGTCTCGCCCTGGTTTATCAGTTCGCAGGGGTATGGCTTCGATCTGGATTCGACCGACGAGAGCTGGTTCGACATGCGCAGCACGTATCCCGACCGCTACGTCATCAGCAACATGGTGGGCAGCACGTTCAGTGGGTACGTCACCAACGCGGTGAAATTCAACGTGGTCTATGGGCCGCTGTTGACCGACGTGCTCACGCGCTACACCGGTTACAAGGGCCGGCCCTTGCTGCCGCCGCCGTGGGCGTTTCTGCCGTGGATGAGTTCGGACGTTTGGAGCAGCGGTGGCGAGGTGCGCTACGTGATCTCCGCATTGCGCGCGTACGGTATCCCCGGGTCGATCTTCGTCTACGATTCGCCGTGGGAGTACTCTTACAACGATTTCACATGGAATACCAGCCAGTTCAGTCCCAACGGGACGTTCCCCAACATCAACGGCGGAGGCAGCAGCAACTACGAGGGCTTTGCCACGCCTAGCGACATGATGACCTTCCTACAGACCAACGGCTACAAGGCGATCTGCTGGTTCACGCCGTTCATCGACACCAGTTCCGACAATCCGGAATGTTACGAGAACTGTTACTACGACGTGTGCATGAACGAGAACTTCGGCACGGCGTCCAACTATCCCACGGCCTTGGCGAGCAATTACTTCGTCAATGTTGTGTCCGGCGGTACGACCAGTGTGTTATCGGTCGCTTGGTGGAAAGGGACGGGGAGTCCGATTGATTTCACCAACCCGAACGCGGTGCAATGGTTCCAGAGCACGCTGAGCAATTTCGCCGCGCAAAGCGGAAACGTCATCGGCGGGTTCAAGTCCGACGACGGCGAAGCGCAGTACAGCCCAACGCCCCTCATTCCGCTCAATGCCCAGTATTTCGACGGCCGAACAGGCGTCGAGATGCAGAACGGGTATTGCGTCGAGTACCAGAAAGCCGTCAGCGGCGTGCTCGGGACCAACGGCATCATCTGGGGGCGGAGCGGCTTTGCGGGCTCGCAAGCGTATCCGGCCATTTGGGGCGGAGACAATCAACCGAATTTCGGCGACAGCGACGGATTGCCGGGGGTCATGATTGCCGGCGAGTCGATCGCGATGAGCGGCTACTCCATCTGGGGCAGCGATATCTGTGGCTATGAGGACTCGCCGTGGAGCAGCTCGACGAACAGTTTGTTCATGCGCTGGACGCAGTTCGGAGCGTTCTGCCCGATCATGCAGATGCACCGGTTGACGGGCCTGTGTTTGATGTATCCCTGGAGTTTCGGCGCCGACGCGCTGACCAACTATATCTATTACGCGCAATTGCACGCGGCGTTGTTCCCATACATTTACAGCTACGCAACGCAGGCCAACACCAGCGGGGTGCCCATCATCCGTCCGCTCGTCCTGATGTACCAGACCGACACCAACACGTACGGCAGCGTGTACAACACGGAACACTCGTACCTGTTTGGCAACGAATTCCTCGTCGCGCCGGTGGTGACCAATCCGCCGCCCAGCGGACCGACCATCCGTAGCGTCTACCTGCCGCAGGGCAACTGGTACGACTACTTCGCCAACGTCCGTTACAGCGGCGGACAGACCATCATTTGGACAAATGCCAACCAGCATCAGATGCCGTTGTTCGTGCGCGAGGGCGCGGTGATCCCGATGATCTCGACGAACGTCCAAACGCTCCTCGGCACCAGCTACACCTCCAACCCCAATCTCGTTCTGCCGGGGGCCGGGCTGCAATTCCTCATCTATCCGACGACGAATTCGAACTTCACGGTGTACGACGGCACCAGCCTGACATGCCAATCCAACGGCACCGTCATTGCTGCGACGTTGAGCTCCAACCCGCGCCCGATCTCGATGCGTTTGTTCGTGTCCCAGCCGTTCGGCGTGGAGTACAACGGCATACGGATGACGCAGTTCAGCAACTCCACGGACTACGCCGCGACGAGTTTCGGTTGGTATTATGACAGCAGCGGGTTCCTCAACGTCACATTCAACCACACGGGCGGCTCGGCGCAAATTACCTTCGGTCCGGATTCCGTTGGCGACGGCATTTCCGATTCGTGGCGCCAGGATCATTTTGGTTCGGCCACGATGACAAACGCGACTTCGTGCGCGACGTGCGATGCAGATGGCACTGGCCAGGACAACTTGTTTAAGTATCTGGCGGGACTTGATCCGCTGAACGCGGCGAGTTTCCTGGGGGTAAATTCCTTCCCGGTGCCCTCAAACGGGTTCGGGTTTGGCTTTGCGAGCGTTCTGGGGATGACCTACGAGATCGATTACACCCCGGATCTGGTAAACGTGCCGTGGCAATTACTGACCAATGGTGTAGCAGGAACCGGTGGGACGGTGGATATCGTAGACCCGACGGCAGTGGGCCAGACACAGCGTTTTTATCGCGTTAAGTTGTTGCCGCAGAGCCGATAAGATAGAGCTGCACGACCCAGTGGATGGGTCGTTGACTGACGTGTTGCCGTTGCCCTCCTGCCACCTGTTTGTAATTGACATTTTGACTCAATTCTGTAGAATCTTCTTCAAGGTGAGTAAACCGTTCTTGCAGGGGAACTAAAACCGTTTGGTATAGTGTCGCAGTAGCTTGTAGCACAGGGTCTTCAGGGCACGCGAGGTACAATACCGGTGAAGAAAAAGAGCAGGGGAATTCTGCGCATTTTTTGTGTAGCGCTTTTACTGGCGTTTGCTTTCTCGCTTCCTGCCTCTGGCACCGACGTTTTCACGCCCACAGCTTCCGGTACATACGACGCGAATAGCGGCGGGAACTGGAGTGGAGGTGTGCCGAACGGCGGCAGCGGCGATGTCGATTTTCAGGAAAACTTCTCTGGAAATCCCACCCTGTTTGTTACGAACTTCTTGGCTAATAACCCCGGGAGCATCAATTACCTCAGGATGATTACGACCAATGGCAATCTGACGGTGACTACCGCCAGTGGGGTCAACTGGTTCACGGAGTACGGCGGGGTAATCAATACTGGCGATACGTTCGTGGTGAATGGCGGCAGCGTCGGCTGGAGCGAAGGAAACAATTCGTTCAACGATACGGGCGGCTCGTTGGTCATCAGCAACGGCGGGTCCGTCTTCGTCAACCTCGGCGGCAACGCATTGCAAAATACCGGCACGATCACACTTACTGCTACCAATACACAAACAAGCCAAATCAATTACGGACAAGCCAGCGGGGGACCTCTTACCAACGAGAGCAATGGTATCATTATCAAAACCGGGGCCGGGCTGGGTACGTTCGAAGGCAATTACGGCGCTAACAACCTCGGCGTCTTCAACAATGGCACCATAATTGTCAATGGGGGTACTCTCGACATCGACTCGGCCAACGCATTTAACGGAGCCTTCATAAATACGGGGACAATCCTTGTTAACAGTAGCACCGCCAACTTTGTCATAGGTCGAACCGCTAGCGCGTGGGGTGGCGGCGAGGCTCCGACCAACAGTGGTACGATTTTCATGAATGGCGGCACAATCACCGCTTATGTAGATACCTCAGGCGTGGGTGCAACCAACCAGGTCGTCAACACCGGCGCGATTGTCGGCAATGGCGTGGTGGCGCTCAGCGTGGCGCAGGGCAGTTCCGGGAGCACAATCGCCAGCAACGGTACTCTAAGCGTTTTTGGAACGTTCAACGGAGGCCAAGCGACCTTCACTTCTTCGAGTAGCTCATTCGGCACGATGAAAGCCGTTTCGGGCGGCGACCTGCAGATTAACGGCAACATCGCCAGCGGCAACGAGGCCTCTTGGGTGGTCAATTCCGGTGGCACGCTCGAGGTCGCCGCGGGCGCCAGCGCGGATTTGGGCGCCGCGTTCATGCCCGCTAGTCAGCTTAACGGCACCGTGTTGATCGATGCAGGCGCCAACATGACCCTCTCGGCAGGCACCACCGCCGGCGTTCTGGCCGACGGGGTAACGGTGGGACAGAACGGCACCTTCATGTTTAACGGCGGCACCAGCGGCGGCAATAGCGCGATCTACATTCCCAACCAGACCGCACTGCCCGCATCGGATGCATTTACGAACGCTGGCACGTTCGTTGTAGAGCGCCGGCAACGCCACGTTCGAGACCGGATTTGGCGCCAATAACCTCAACTGGGGTTTTGTCAATGCGGGAACGATTCTGGCCACCAATAACGGCGGCACGTTCTTCGTGAATGCGGGGCAGGCGTACTACAATGCCTTCAGTAACACCGTCGGCGGCACCATTGTTATCAGCAATGGCGCGACGGTGGCGATCCAGCGCACCACCGCGGCTTGGGACCTTGCGGGCACGGGCGCCGGTTTTAACGCCAACGTGGACAGCAACGTGGTCAACTCGGGCAATATCCTGCTGAATAACGGGACATTCGCCCTGATGGACTCGACCAGTGGCAACGTCACCCTGACCAATTACTTCCGCAACGCAGGCACGATTTCGGTGGTGGGCAGTCAGACCGGCTATATTGCCGGGGCGATGACCCAACTCGGGACGCTGGCGCTGACCAACAACCTGTCGGTCTTGATTTATAACGGCACGAATGCGATGACCAACAGCGGCACCATTCTGCTAGGGGCCAACGGCTCGGTCGCTACGATGATTGCCAGCAATATCGGCGCGCATGGCAATTCGCTGTTCAACACGGGAACGATTCTAGGCCAGGGAACTCTGACGCTCGGGCTCACCAACGGGTCGGGCGGGGCCAATGCCAATTTCGTGAACTCGGGCCTGTTGATTGCCACGAACTGGGGCGGTTCAACGGGCAACTCGCTGTTCATCAGCGTCGGCAACGCGTTTTCCAACGGCGGGTTCAGCAACACGGCGGCGGGCACGATCGTGATTTCCTCGAACATGACGCTGACGGTCAATCGCACCGAGAACGCGTGGGCCAACAGCGGCAACTCGGTCGCCAACCTCGGTACGATCACCATGCAGGGCGGCTCGTTGAACCTTGCCGCCGATGGCGCGGTCAGTAACGCGGCGAGCTTTATTAACAGCGGCCTGATTAGTGGCTACGGGACGATCAACAGCGTGGTCATTACCACCAACAACGGCTCGGTCTTCGCGGTGGCCACCAACCTGAGCAGCGTGGGCACATTGACGCTTTCTGTCGCCAGCACCACCAACAATTCGTCTGCGACCCTCGGCGTGGTCGGCACCAACAGCGTGCTGAACATCCTCACGCCGGGCGGCCAAAATGTGCTGCTGAACTACGGCACCATTTCGGTGTCCGGCGGCAGCATCAACTTCAATGGCGGCACCGGCACCATCACCAACTTCTATATCGTCGCCGGCGTGGGCAACCTCAGCAGCTTTGGCATCGTGAGCACCGGCACGCTGGCGTCGCTTGTGGCGCAGGGGCCGATTTCGGGATTAAGCAACTTGATCGCCACCGTCGGGACCATCAACACGGCGCTTCTCGGTGCGAATAGTAACGTCAGCGCCGCGGCCACGTTGACCCTCGGCACCACGAGTGGCGGCGGGTTGATCAACAACGGCACCATCGCGCTACAGGGTGGCTTTATCACGGTCACCAATGCGGCGGGGGTGGACGCGGGTATCACCAACCAGACCACCGGCCTGATTTACGGCACTGGGACGCAGAGCGTCAGTGTGGTCAACCTGACCGGCGGCATGTTGCTGGCCAGCAATGGGATCCTCCGTCTGGGGATGTCCGGCGCAAACGCCGGCGTGATCACCAACCTCAACTCCGCGTTGACCGTCATCCTGACCAACACGACTTTGCGGAACACGGGCACGATTGCGTTGAACGGCGGCGGGTTGATCATGGGCGGCAGCACGATCACCAACGACGGCACGATCATTGGTCCCGGGAATTATTCGTCGGGCCTGTACAACAACCCCGACGGTACGGTGATCGCCCCGAATGGCACGCTGGCCATCGCCACGAACGGCGCGACGGAGTCAGTCAATAATCTGGGTACGTTCAGCATTGCCAGCGCCAGCACACTGAGCGTCGGTACGGCGTGGGGAGCAACACCAACGGTGTGGTCAGTCTGTCCGGCGGCACATCGCCGGGAGCGCCGTGACCAACAAGGGCACGATCTCGGGCAACGGCACCATCGATAGCATCCTGGTGAATGCCGCCTGTGGCACGTTGACGGCCAGTGGCGGCAATCTGACGCTCACGAACAATCCGACCCAAAACGGGAACGTCGCCGTTACATCAGGCTCGACCCTGACCATGGCCTTGAGCGGCGGCGCGTTTACCAACGGCGGCACCATCAATCTCTCGGGCGGCGTGATGGTGTTCACCAACACGGTTGCCGGAGCCGGGAAGTTTTACGGGAACGTTCCTTAACAATGGCGTGATCGCCGGGTTCGGCACAAACAGCTTGAATCCCACGTTCAACTTGCACGAAGGCAGCGGTGTCAACCCGAATTTCGTGAACGCGGGAGTGATCCTCGCCAGCAACGGCCTGTTCCATGATCAACGCGGCGGATTCGTTCACGCAGGGCGGCTTCAGCAATGCC
>CAVYAC010000092.1:0-28918 GCA_963766065.1 uncultured Verrucomicrobiae bacterium | reverse complement strand
TATGGAACGCAATGAGAACAAGCCCAAGAATCCAAGCCGAATCACACCGACGCGGGCACTGATTGCGATCTTCCTTCTCTGCTTGATCCTGCTGTGGTTCTTCGGTGTGTTTCTCCGTCGCAGGTGACCCAGTAAAGCGTCACCCGCTCGTCCGCCGCTTCGTCACCAATGCCATCCGTGGCATGCTAAAAATTCAGCACCCCACGCCAGAGACGCTGACGGCCCGCGTTCCATCCATGATCAGCCGAGTCCGACGGAGCCGAAAGCGGCACTAGCCGCTAAGACGCGCCACAGACTTGCCGGGCGCAAACGCAGCCGTCGTTTCTCCTGGCTGCAATCGCTACGCGACATATCGCCGAAAGACACCCGCACTCCGCCCCACCGAACTCGCCGCCATCGCCTGACTCCGATCCCGCCTTCGTGTCTTCGTGGTGAGCTGGAACTTGCTCCGTAGCCGCATCGCCCGTTTGCCTAAGTGTTGCGGTCGCTGACGTTCTTCGCGTGCTTGCTGTTCAAACCCGACCCGCAAGAACCAATATGAGCAGAATCACAGCTACCACTCCAAGCCCGCTGCTCGGAAAGTAACCCCAATTCCTGCTGTGCGGCCAGGTGGGTAACGCGCCCACGAGGAAGAGAACCACCAATATTAATAGAATCAATCCCATACCATTGTTCCTTTCTCTATCACTGCCGGTAGATCTTGAAGACCAGGCCCGTTTTCCATAAGGTCAATACCCCATGGCGAAAAACAGTGGAAAGGGTCAACGCCTGGGTTTTGACAGGCCCATCACCAGCTTCACACCCGCGTCACCTCAGACACGCTATTACCCACGCCCCATCCATGATATATCGCTGCACGACATATCGGCGGAAACGGCCGCAAAGAGGCTCAGCGCCTGACTCTTGATAGCCTCCTCCGCTCCGCATTCGCCTCCCTGGCCTTTGCAGCCGAAGCCGCGACCCGTCCACCGTAGCTTTAGCGAAGACGGAAGCTTTAACGAAGGCGGGAGCTCGCAGCGGCGGCGGGTGCCCGGAGCCTGCCCTGAGCGAAGCCGAGTCCGACAAGACGCGACCTAAGCTGTGCCGCGGTCGCAATTTACCCCGACTTCGAGGTCGGGGTCGAAGGGTGGTGAAGATTCGCACTACGATGCGGGGCGCTTCCCGCCGAAGACCAGGCGCAGCATGTACCCGACCACCGCCAGCATCACGACAAAGCAGATCAGGAACAGGATAAACACCGACCATTGCGGGGCGACCCGCCAGGAAACGGGGTCGAACTGGCCCGCCAGTTTCAACAGCCGCACCGTGTGCCGGGCATAGACCATCGTCAACATCGAGACGAACAACATCGTGCCCGACTCGCAGAACCTCCGCTTAAAAAAGAAATGGAGGGACCCCAACGAGAGCAGCACGCCCACCGTCAGCCCCCAGATCGCCGGCGTGTGCATGAACGCCGCCAGATACGGCAGCAACGTCAGCAGGTAGGCCATCCCCGCCACCATCGCCAATACCATGCCGCCCACAAAAAACTGTTTGCCCAAACTAAACGCCGCCGGGCGATCCCGTCCAATCATGCCGACAAAGAACCCGCCAACCGTGATCGCGCCGAGCATCATGTGCAGCCAGCGCAGGACGTAGTCGCCCGCCGCGGGGTTCCACATCCAGCCCGATTGATCTTGCGCGTACAGGCTGTGAATCTGGCCCGGCCGTTCCGCCATCGAGAAGACCGAACTGTACGTCAGCGAGATGTACAGCAGCCCAAGCAGCGCCAGGCCCAGGGCCGCCTGGCTGATCCGCCCCGTCCGCTCGGCTTTGAACGCGCAGCGGTACAGCGAGTAATAGACGACGATGGCCACCGCGATGATCAACAGCCAGAACCAGCCGCTGACAATCGCCGCCGCGTACATCTGTTTGGGATAGACCATTTGCAGGAACAGCAATGGCGCCACACCGAGCGTGACCGTCGCCGCCATCGCGCTGGGGAACATCCGCACAAACTTCTTGAGCGTCGGATCATCCCAGCGCCGCCGGACCGCCGCGTACAGCGTGATGATCACGCCGCCGAACAGGAAGTTCATCGCGACGAAATGCAGCGTCAATGTCAACACATGCAGGACCGTGATCAGCCAGAGCGGCGCGGACAGAAATTCGTAATCGGGAAGGTTCATTTTTTGACCTGTTTGCCGAGTTCCTGGAGAAATGCGACCAGCGCCGCGCGCTCCGCGCCGCTGCCGGTGTAGGCCGGCATCCCTTTGCCGAGGTCGGCGCTCATATCGAGCATCGCGTTGAGCTCGTCGGGGCCCTGCCCGGCGAACGACTTCGATTTGTCGCTGACCCCGCCCAGAATATGGCACGTGCCGCAGCGGATGTCATACGCCTTCCGACCGAGCGCCTCGTCCTGCAGCCCATACACCTCGCCGAGCGGCCGCTTGTCGATCTGCTGGTACAGATAATCCGCGATCTTGTCCGCCTCGGCGGCCGTGCCGAGGAACGGCGGCATGTTGCCCTTGAGCAGGTTTGTCGAACGAACAATCGCCCCGATGTAGGCGCGGTCCGTGCCGTCAAACACCGGTTTCAGCGCCTTGTACCCGGTCAGCGTGTGACAGCTCCGGCACGAATGCCGGAACAAATCCGCCCCCTCGTCGCCGGTCGTGTATTGGATTTGGCCGAGGAACCCAGCGTTCGTGTAGGCCCCGGCTTTGGCCAACTCCGCGCCGTTGCCATAGATGTAGCCGGTGATGATGTAGGGTTTGCGGACCGATTCGCGGAACGATTCAAACGCGCCAAACCAGGCCAGTCCGAGCACCATCAAAATCGCCGCCACCGCCGTCGGCAATCGCCGCGCCCCTAGCAACCCAAACACCACCAACAGCACGCCGATGACTGCGGCCAGCCAGATGGAGTACTGCATTGCGTGCATCGGGGTCGCCATGATCTGCACCGCCTTGGTGGTGATCGCTGCGGGGATGGCATTCCAATACCACCATTGCGACAGCGCGGTTACGCCGAGGCCGACGATGCCCCAGGTCGCCGTGTAACGGACCGTGCGCGCCTTGAAATCGCTGGCGGGATACCGCGCCGCGATGAGCAGCGCGTAGAGGCCGGCCAGCATCAGCGATACGCCCGTGCGCATCACCAACGACGGCCAGTAGGTCGGATTGAAGAAACCGTCCCAGAAATTCCCGGTCTGCAGCCATCGGCCGGGTGTCAACATGAACGTGATAATGCCGTTGATGATGACCAGCGACAGCCACGCAAAAATAAAATAGATCCAGCCGACGATTTGGTGTTCGCGCGCCGCCAGCTTGTTCCAACCGTAATAATAGATGATCGCGGCAGTGATCTCGACGACGAAGAACGTCCACTCGATGGCCCAGCCCCAGACGAAGTTGTGAATCAGCGCCTCGGTGGCGGCCGGGTTCAGCAGACCGATCACGAACCAAATCCCCACACCGCTCAACGCGCCGAACACCAACGTGATCAGGACAAAAACCGGCTCAGTCGCTGTAAAAATTCCAGCGTCGCCTGGTCACCGGCTTTTGTAGCCCGGCGCTCGGTGACGACCAGGTACAGACCGCCCCCGATCGCAAAATGCGACACGAAGACGTGCAGCACCGCGATAATCGCCATCAAGATCCCGTAACCGAACGGCTCGTCCCAAAACGGATAGATCATGATTCCGCTCGCTGCTCCTTAATTCGGCAAATTCCCCTTCAACATCAAGGCAACGAACCGTTTCATCGTGTTCTCCTGGCTTCGCACAGACAAAACGCATATGTGGGCCAGAGGAGCTGGCCCCAAACGGGGTGACGATCGAGCTTATATGCCTGGCGCGGCAGCAGTTCAAGCCGAATCAAGCCGCGGTCATACGGGTGTCGGCACACGTTGTTTCCGTCCATCGTTTCATTGACCGGCCTGGTTGCGCTGCCTTCCAGCCCCGACTGCTGAACCATTTTCTTCTTGCGGCGGAATTGCCCGAAACCGAAATCGAAAAGCGCCGTAGCATCCGCCCATTTGTTCGCGCTATGCAACAGGATCAGATGCAGTTCGTGGCCGTCGCGGGTGGCCGACGCGGCATAAGTGTGTCGGAACGGAGCGTCCAGCCCGTCTTGGCTGGCCCCATGCCGGGATACACGCCCAGGAGCTTGTTGTGGTTCTTCAGCGTTTGTAGCCCGGCCGCCGTCTTTAGCGGGAGGCTGGGCGTGCGACAAATTTCGCGCAGTTCCGGCACGGCCATCGCGGCCTGGAATATCTTTAATAAGTCGCAGGCGGTCGTCACCTGGTCGGGGGCGGGCAGACCATTCGGGTTTTTGAACAAGCTGTTGGTGCAACCCAGTTCACGGGCGCGGGCGTTCATTGTCGCCACAAACTTTTCCACCGAGCCACCCGTGTGCCGCGCCAGCGCCAGCGCGGAATCGTTGTCCGAGCCGATGAGCAGGGATTGCACCAGGGTTTTGACCGGACGGTCTCCCCGGCTTCAACGGAATGCGGCTCGGCTCGACGAGCGTGTCTGCGTTCTCGATGACAACTTCACCTTTGAGTTGCGTCCGCTCATAGACCAGCAACGCGGTCAGCAACTTGACGGTGCTCGCCGGCGGCAAACCCTCAGTGGGATTCCGACTGAACAAAACCCTGCCGCTCGCGGCATCCACCAGCAGCGCACTGCGGGCCTGCACTTTCTGATTGAGCAACGCCAGGGCCTCGGTCTGGGTCGCCGCCCCGGCCAGCGGCAATTGCAGAAACAGCAGCCCGCTCACCAGAACGCGGCGCAGTCGGCGCCCGGTGACGACCAGATCAAGCCGGCCCCCAGCCGCGAAATGCGACACGAAGATATCCCGGACTGCGATGATCGCCATCAAGGTTCCACGTCCCAAAACGAATAGATCATGATTCCGCCCGCTGCTCCTGGAACATTGGCCCAAACCCATTCAATAACCACACCGCACCATGGCCATGATGTCGGTGGACTTGGCGGGCGGCTGCAACGATTTCCGGGTGCGCGCCAACTTCAACGAGCCGGGCGGGCAGGCGTCGAGTTGTTTGAGCGGCGCGGCAAGCCCCTGCGCATGGCCAGGTTCTTCGGTGACGTCCCGACGCAACGACTCTTTGGCTTCCTCGGCCGGCGGACCGTCCAACCAGACCGGGTTCGCAAGGTGGTTTTCCACGGTTTCCAGTTTTCCCGCGTACGCCTTTTCTGGTAGCTCAATAATCTTGTGGTTTGTCATCGTGGTTTCCCTTGCGGATGGTACCGCAGGAGCGTTGCGTTGCAAGCTCCTCCTTCGCCTTGGCTCTGGGCCCTGCTTTTCGCGGCCGGCCCGTCCTCATTGTCTTCTTCCACATTCAATCGGGAAAGGTCTTCTGCAAGAGTTCGAGTTGGCGCCTCAATTGAACCAGAATGTTTTCGAGCATGGCATCATCGCTCAAGAAACCCGTGTGCGTGGAGGCGGTGTGGCGGAGGACGGAGGCCAACGCCTCCAGTTCTTTATCGGGACTCTTTCGATAGGGTCTCCGGGTCCATGACGCGGGGCCCAGGCCGGTTCGAGCCAACTGATTTCGCAGGAAATTTACGGTTCGTTTCCCCGCGGAGAGGCCCCCTTGAAACGCCGGTGTCCCCGACCCGGGAAATGCCAGCAAGGACACGTAGCTGGGCAGTCCTTCAGTAATCAGCGCGTTTTCCAACAATCCGTACCATCCCCAGCGTTCTCCGTGCGCCAGATGTGACACCACGGCAATTCCTCTTGTTTGGAATTCCGGGGCAAACCTCCATTCTCTCCGGCTCTTGTCCGATCGAACAAAATATGCCACAGGCGACAATTCACGCCGCTCATGGAGGCAGCGCTTGATGTAGAATTCGCGATTGGTCACATGGCATCGGGTCACGGTTGTGGAGGAGGAGGTCTTGACCGGTTCGCCGGGCTTTCTTGAAGCACTTCCGCCAGGAGTGATTCGAATCGCGGGGCGAATTCCCATTGAAGTCCCCGGTAGGTTGTTCGGGCCGCACCGCCATCGTAAGGAAGTCCGGGCCGGTCGTCAACCCGTGGGTGCCCAGCACACACCGGAATCACTTACGCCGGTTTTTTGGGCAACGAACACCAGGTAATCCGTCAGGTTGCGACGCTCCAACTGGTTACACGATTGTCTGTCGCTCTCCGTCGTCATGGGGCACAGCGAATGGGGCGGCGACATGCGGAAATCTCGGGGCCACCGGACCTTCCCGCACCTGGGCATCGAGATGGTCAGGCCAGTTGTCAGGGCTTGCGGGCCGGTCGCGGGCGCTGCAGTTCGTACAGCTTCGCGTACTTCAGGAAGGCCATATAGCTCTCCATCAGCGCGATGATCAGTCCCTCGACACCATCCAGAAAACCTCGTTTGAGCAGGTAGGATTTCAAAAAACTGCCACTGCTGTGGCCAACGACGCGCCATCCAGTGCCGCGCAAGCCTCGGTCACTGGCGTTCAGCGCACCCCAGGTGCTGTAGCGATCCACCTTGCGCAGGTACTGACTGAGACTGCGAAAACTCTGATGCACCAACTTCTCACGGCACCAACCCACCCGGCCAGGGAGCTGAATCTCGGCGTGGACGTGCTTTTCTTCGTAGCGCCCCAGGTCGCGGCGAAACAGCCGCAGCACTTTGTCCGCACTCCACATTCCGTAGCGGATCTCTTTACCGAGCATGAAATTTCGCCGGCGAATCCAGTACCCCTCATATTGCGGCGCTTGCAGGATCGCCTGGATCTCTGCCGCCAGCTCGGGCGTCACGCGCTCGTCGGAATCAACGATCAGCACCCAGTCGTGCTTGGCCTGCGGGATAGCCCAGTTTTTCTGTGCCGCGCTGTTGATATACTCGTGCTGCAAGACGCGGGTGGCGCAGCTGCGGGCGATCTCCAATGTCCCATCCGTGCTGAACGAGTCTACGACCAGAATCTCATCGGCAAAGTGGACGCTGGCAAGGCAGTCCTTGATCATCGCTTTCTCGTTGAAGCACGGCACAATGACGCTGAGCCGCTGCATGACCATGATCTTGTAGCATCGGAATCTGTGCTTGTCACGTTCGTTCTGTGTTGTTAGCACACGCGCCACCGACATTCTCCAAGAGGAAGGGATGAAATCCGAACTGCTCTTGGTTGGCCCACGGACGCGAGATTGGAGTCTTTCAGGGGGTCGGGGGGCATCTCGAAACTCCGATAATTGAACCTGTGGAGCAAGGTGGGGCGGTCAGGTCATTCGATGTCTTTTTCGTTAGGACTTCTGCTGCCGAGAACTGATCCAGTTTTTGAGCAATCCATGACGCCGTTGTTTCACAACCTGACGCCCGAAACTGGGTGTTCCCCGTCAGCCGCATACTCCCTTCCGCCCAGCGACGAGTACCGGTTTGCCTTGGCAATAAATTGGTCGAACGCTCTCGTACGCCAGATGGATCATCGGATGCCGCAGCGTGCCCGAAGCGCCGTTGACGACCACGCGTTCGTGGACCGCCGCATCCGTGAACCTCGCGAGTCGCCGGTCGAACAGGCGGACGGAATAATCCGGATACAACCCGCCACGTCGGAGAGGTTTGCCGAAGAAATGGTTCAGTCGGGCAACCCGGTAGCCGGAAGCCTCCGCATGAGCGAGGACCTCGCCGGATTTCACTCTGCAGTTCGGGCGTGATGCGTTCATCGCTGTCCAGTACGAACACCCAGTTATTGCGCGCCGAGGCACCGGCAATCTGTTTCTGTCAACCAAACCCCAGCCACTCCTGATGCACGATCCTGGCCCCGAGGCCTGTGGCGACCTCCACCGTGCCGTCAACGGAGCCGCTGTCGACGATCAAGGCTTCGTCCGCAAACCGAGCCGAACGGATTGCGTCGCCAATCTTGCCCGCTTCGTTCAGCGTGATTATGACGATCGACAGGTTCGCGCATTTGGCTTCGATGTTCACAAGGTCCCGTCCTGATCGGCCGCCATTGCGCTCGGCAACCGACGTCCCATCGGTTCTTTCATCCCTCGATACATAGAGCGCACCTCTGGTTGACAACCTCGATGGGGGAGGGTGCCGCGCGCGGTCGTCCCCCCTCCGCGTGGTCGAGAATGATCCCCCTCCTTGTTTCGGTGGGAGTGCTTGCGGGCGTGGACGTTGCGGTGTCCCGCGGTGGAGCGTGTTCATCCCCCGAAAAAAGTTCTTGCATAAATCCATCAACAAGGTAGAGTTTCAGTTTGTCTATCAAATAGATAGACTTTTATCCCGTTTGTCTGTTGCCGGAGCGGGGCGCGTCGAAGAAGCCGGCGTCGCCTCACGAGAGAATGAAAGAAGACCCTGGTCTGACCGAGGAAGAGCGCGCGTGGCTCTCCATCGTGCGGCGGCAGGTTCGGTCGTTGCGCTTCGGCGTTGTGCAGATTGTGGTTCACAACGCCCGGGTCGTGCAGATCGAGCGGACGGAGAAGCTGCGCCTCGACGAGGCCAGCCGCTTGGCAAACGAAGCCAGCCTGGGGTCCATGGAAGGAATTTGAGGCCGGCCAGATTCACTGGAGGCAAACAACTCAACAGATGATACCGGGACTGGCCAGGCGACTGGAAGTTCTGTCACAGGAGAAAAATTACGGTTATGAAATCCAGTCGCGTCGTACTGGCGGCCTTGCTGGCCGCCAGCCAATTATTCGTGAATCTGCGCGCCGCTCGCGCCGATGATGCCAACACCAACACGCCGCCGGCAGCCGCCAAGCCTGTGGAGAAGGTCGCCCCCTCTGAGAAAGGCGCTCCGTTGCCCTTGCATCAAATCGAAGGCAATGGCGGAATTTTCTCCACCTTGTCCGCCTATATCGTCAACCCGCCACGCAACGGCGAGCCAATCGGTCGTCCCGCCGCCGGTTTCTCTTTCGTTGACATCGGTCACGGGCAGAATCTGGAGGCACTCACCCTGACGGAGTCGCCGTGGAAACGGCTCGAACTTGGCTACGGTTGGGATCATTTGGACCTAGGCGACCTGCCGCTGGACATCAAGAACGTCACCACGGTGAGCATCCATGAACAGGATGTTCAACTCCACAACTTCAACGCCCGGCTGCAATTGCTGCAGGAAGGCGAGTTCGACCAGAAATGGCTGCCGGCTCTGACGTTCGGGTTCCATTTCAAATACAACGACGGGATCGGCAAGATCGACGAGGATCTGAGCGACGCGTTGTCCAGTGCGGGCATCAAACATCACAACGGCGAGGACTACACGCTCTACGCCTCGAAATTGATCACCCAATTGCCGCGGCCAGTTCTCATCGAAGCCGGCGGACGCGCCACCGAGGGCGTGTGGAATGGGCTGGGGGGCTTCACTTCGAAGTACGATTTCTTGTTCGAGGGCAATGTGGTGGTGTTTGTCACCGGCAATTTCGCGCTGGCGGCCGAGTACCGGGAGCAGCCCAACGAGTACAAACCGATCGGCAGTCTCGTAAAGAAGGAGGGCGACTGGTGGACGCTGGACGCCGCCTATGTTGTCAACAATCACTTCACTCTGGCCGCCGGCTACGGCCACTTCGGCAACGTGTTGAATCACGAGGCCGACGGCGTCTGGGGCATCACCACGAAATGGGAGTTCTAACGCAATTAAACCAATCCGTCGCTGCGGCGGGAGGCAGTCCTCCCCCGTGGCGGCAAACGGAGGGAACATGAGCAAGCAACATTACTTCGAAGACAACTCGTTCTCCATCGGGAACACCCCGCTGGTGAAATTGAATCGCGTCACCGACGGCGCGAAGGCCACGGTGCTGGCCAAGATCGAGGGCCGCAACCCGTCCTACTCGGTCAAGTGCCGCATCGGCTCGGCGTTGATTTGGGACGCTGAGAAACGCGGCGCGCTCAAACCCCGGGTGGCACCATTGTTGAACCGACCAGCGGCAATACCGGTATCGCGCTGGCCTTTGTCGCCGCCGCCCGCGGGTACAAGTCGTGCTCACGATGCCGGAAACGATGACGTTCGAGCGGCGCCAGCTTGATCGCCGCGTTTGGCGCCGAACTGGTGTTGACCGAGGGCCCGAAAGGATGAAGGGCGCGGTGGCGAAGGCCGAGGAGATCGCCGCCCTCCGATCCCTGGAAGATATTTCATTCCCCCAGCAGTTGAGAAAACCCGGCGAATCCCGCCATCCACGAGAAAAGGACCACCGGACCCGAAATCTGGGAACAGTTCGGGCGGGTCAGATCGATATTCTCGTGTCAGGTGTGGGCACAGGTGGTACGATTACCGGCGTGTCCCGTTACATCAAAGGCGACAGGAAACGAAAACTCCTCTCGGTCGCGGTCGAACCGAGGGAGCCCGGTCATTACGCAGAAACTCGCGGGGCAGGAACTGAAACCCGGCCGCACAAGATTCAGGGCATCGGCGCGGGGTTTATCCCCGATACGCTGGATCTGTCACTCGTGGATCGCGTCGAACAGGTGGACAGTGCCGAGGCGGTCAGCTTCGCCCGGCGGCTGATCCGTGAAGAAGGCATCCTTGGTGGGATTTCGTCCGGCGCGGCCGCGGCCGTGGCCGTGCGGCTCGCCAAACTACCGGAGTTCGCGGGCAAAACCATCGTCACCGTGCTGCCCGATGCGGGCGAACGGTACCTGTCCACCGTGCTGTTTCAAGATTGGGCATAACAGAAAAAGGAGACAAAGAACATGTCAGACAACACCCCCGCACAAAAACTTGCCACGCTGGCGCTGCACGCCGGCCAGGTGCCCGATCCAACCACCGGCGCGCGGGCCGTGCCGATCTACCAGACGACGTCCTACGTCTTCAAGAACACCGATCACGCCGCGAATCTGTTCGCGCTGAAGGAATTCGGGAACATCTATACCCGCATCATGAACCCGACCACCGACGTCTTCGAGCAGCGCGTCGCGGCGATTGAAGGCGGCACCGGCGCGCTGGCCGTGGCGTCCGGCGCGGCGGCCACCACCTTGGCGCTGCTGGCCATCACGCAGTTGGGCGACGAGATCGTGTCCGCCAACAACCTTTATGGCGGCACCTACCAGCTGTTTCCACTACACGCTTCCCAAGCTGGGCCGCACGGTGAAGTTCGTGGATTCGCGCGACCCGGAGGCGTTCCGCAAAGCCATCACGCCGAAAACCCGGGCCCTTTATGCCGAGACCATCGGCAATCCGAAGCTGATGTGCCGGACTTCGAGGCGATGGCCAAGATCGCCCACGACGCCGGCATCCCGCTGGTGGTTGACAACACTGTCGGCGTCGGCCTGGTCCGTCCGTTTGATTTCGGCGCGGACATCATTGTCACGTCGGCCACGAAATATATCGGCGGCCACGGCACGTCCATTGGAGGCGTCATCGTCGATTCCGGCAAGTTCAAGTGGAACAACGGCAAGTTCCCCGAATTCACCAGCCCGACCCCAGCTATCACGGCCTGGTGTACTGGGACGCGCTGAGCAACGTCCCCGGGCATGGGCAACGTGGCCTTCATACTCAAGGTGCGCGTGAAGCTGTTGCGCGACATCGGCGCGGCGTTGAGCCCGTTCAACGCGTTCCAGTTCCTGCAAGGGCTGGAAACGCTGCCGTTGCGCCAGCGCCAACATTCCGCGAACGCGCTCGAAGTCGCGCGGTGGCTCAAGGCACCATCCGCTGGTCAAATGGGTCACCTATCCCGGCCTGCCGGATGATCCGAGCCACAAGATCGCCGCGAAGTACCTCAAGCGCGGCTTCGGCGGCCTCGTCGGCTTTGGCATCAAGGGCGGCCTGGAAGCGGGCAAGAAATTCATCAACTCCGTGAAACTGTTCTCGCATCTGGCCAATATCGGCGACGCCAAGAGCCTGGTGATTCACCCGGCCTCCACGACGCACTCAGCAGTTGACCCCCGCAGGAGCAGGAGGAAACCGGCGCCACGCCGGACTATGTCCGCCTCTCCATTGGCATGGAGGACGTGGAAGACATCATCGCCGACCTTGACCAGGCGCTGAAGGTGTCGCAAAAATTATCCGTGCATCCGATGGGTGACAACCTCCTCGATAGCAGCGACAGTGCGCGGCACGCGAAACCGTTGCGGTACGTGCAGACCGCGACGTTCGATCACGCGCTGAAACTGGAGCTAGGGGGCGAGTTGCCCGGCGTGACCGTCGCCTACGAAACCTATGGCCAACTGAACGCGGCCAGGGACAACGCCGTGCTCGTTTGCCATGCGATCAGCGGCGACTCGCACGTGGCCCAACACACTGACGACGACGACCCCGGTTGGTGGGACGTCGTGGTCGGTCCGGGGAAACCCATTGATACCGATCATCTGTTCGTCATTTGTCCGAACCTGCTCGGCGGTTGCCGCGGCACGACCGGTCCGGGCAGCACGAATCCCGCGACGGGCGAACCGTACGGCCACGATTTCCCGACCATCACCATCGGGGACATGGTCGAGGCCGAGCGTCGGCTGCTCGATCATCTCGGCGTCGAACGACTGCGCGCGGTCATTGGCGGTTCCATGGGCGGGCATCAGGCACTCACCTGGGCGACGCGCTGGCCGGAACGCGTCCGCCGCGTGATTGCGCTCGCCACGTCCCCGCGATTGACGAGTCAGGCGCTGGCGTTCGATGTAGTCGGGCGCAACGCCATCCGCCGCGACCCGGATTATCGCGATGGACGGTATTATGGCGCGGAACGCGGGCCGGAAGTGGGCCTGGCCATCGCCCGCATGATCGGCCACATCACGTACCTGTCGCGCGAAGCGATGACCCAAAAGTTCGACGCGAATCGCCTGCAACCGCGGGATGAGGCCGTCGAGTTTGAAAAGACGTTCTCGGTCGGCTCGTATCTCGGCCATCAAGGGCGGAAATTCGTGGAACGATTCGACGCCAACAGTTACATCGCGCTGTCGACGGCCATGGATTTGTTCGACCTCGGCGGCTCGCCGTCGGAACTGGCCACGGCCTTCCGCGGCACCAGGAGTCGCTGGCTGGTCATCAGCTTCTCGAGTGACTGGCTGTTTCCCCCGGACCAGTCGCGGGACATCGTCAACGCCCTGGTCGCCAACAACGCGCCCGTCAGCTATTGCAATGTCCAGAGTGACTGCGGGCACGATGCGTTTCTGTTGCCCAACGAGATCGCCAGTTACGGGGAACTGATCCGCGCGTTTCTGGAGGACGATGTCGCGTTGCCGCCGCCGGGTGCCGCGATTGGCCGCAAAGCGGAGGACGGGCTCAGTCCGACGAGTATCTTTCATCAGCGGCGCATCGATTATGAGCGCATCGTGGAGTTGATCCCGGCGGACGCGAGCGTGCTCGATTTGGGTTGCGGGCGGGGCGGCCTGCTGGCGCGTCTCCAGCAGCGGGACCATCATCATCGCCTGGTCGGCGTGGAACTCGACGAACAGGAAGTCATCGCCTGCGTGCGCCGCGGCCTGGATGTGATCCAGGCGGACCTCAACAAGGGACTGCGCGGGTTCGGCAACCAGCAGTTTGACTGCGTCGTGCTCTCCCAGACGCTGCAGGCGGTGCGCGATGTGCCCGGCGTCATCAACGAAATCCTCCGCGTCGGCCACATCGGCATCGTCAGTTTTCCCAACCTCGCCTTTCGCCCGTTGCGCAACATCCTGGCGAAAGACGGCCGCGCGCCGCGGGGCTACGGCTGGATTCGCGAGCAGTGGTACGACACCCCGGATGTGCGGTTCTTGTCCATCGCGGATTTCGAGGAATTTTGCCGCGCGAAATCCATTCGCATTCACCGCTGCATCGGGCTCAATACCGAAGACGGCGCCGAGGTTTTCAAGGATCCCAACCTCGACGCTGATCTAGCCATCTTTGTGATCAGTGGCTCGCGATAATCCGTCTTCATCCGCGTCCACATGCGGTTGACATGCCCCGCCGACCCCAACGACGATTGGGAAGCTGTTGTAGCGGTCCTGTTGTAGCGGCGCTTCTGCGAAGCGCCTTTTTGGTAGGGACGCGCTGCCGCGCGTCCATCTCCTCCTCCCGACCCTTTACCCCGAATTCCTGCCCGGACTCTTTACCCCGAATTCCACCTCGTTTCACGTGGCCTTTTCGGGGCGAGGTCGCATCGCCTCCCGCCGGCCCCGTTAACCCTGAGCTTGTCGAAGCCTACGCGCTTTTCTTTCTATCGGTCATGTACAGGGCGCTTGGCCGAGAGAATCCATTCGACGGGCTTCTAGGCTCTTACGCTAACAAGTTACCTCTGTCCATACGTATGTGCCTGCTGTACGAAGCGAAGCATACCAAGCACGTGTCCACACTTGTGAGGAGGAATGAGAAGTGGGTGAGGCACGAAATGAAAAAGAATCCAAAGCTGAGAAGCTACGCCAATCGTATGCTGCAACTACCGGTGGGAGAGAAGCCCAAGCCTGCGGACAAGGCCAGCGCTTAACTCCTGGCAAGCTCGGACGATGGATAGGTGAGCAAGTTGGGGTCAGGTCAGTTTATTCTGCAATTGACCAGCCACCATAGCTAAAGAGTCTCACCGCCTGCCCCTCGACAGACTCTCCCGCTCCGCATTCGCCTTGGCCTTCGTAGCCGAAGCCGCGACTTGTCCGCCAACGGAGGAGGGGGTTTCGGCGCGAACCGTTCCCGAAAACTGCGGTTCGAATTTGCTTTGCATGACTCGCGGACTCGGCTTCGATATTCGGATTTCGATATGCGGATTGCGAGTGTCGCCCCTGTCGCGAATCGCGCCGTTTCTCTCACGCAGCCCCGACTCGGAATCGGGTTGAAAGACACAGAGAGCAGAGAGGGGAGTCCTTTTTTGCATGACTTGTGGAGAGGACATGGCACGCAACAGGCCCTGGCAATGGAACCGAACCAACTCAGTTCAAAGGTCATTGGCGCGGCGATCACCGTGCACAAGGAACTCGGGCCGGGGCTGCTCGAATCTCTGTGTCCTCAGCGCCTCTGCGTGAGACCCCGTCTTCGCCTTGTTCGCTGGCATTCGTGGTAGTCAGTGGCTCGCCCTTTTTCACTTCTCCGCAATCGTTCGCCACACGCGCTCGGGGGTCGCGGGCAGGGTGCAGACGGGTTTGCCAATCGCGTCCTGGATGGCGGACATGAGGGCGGGGCCGCAGGCAATCAAGGGCGGTTCGCCCACGCCGCGCGCGCCGAACGGTCCGCCGGGATCGGGATTCTCCAGCACGATGCATTCGATCTCGGGCACGTCGCGGATCGTCGGCAATATGTAGTCCGTGAACCCCGGGTTCATGATCTTACCGTCTTTCATCACCACTTCTTCCATCAACACCATGCCAATGCCCTGCGTGACTCCGCCCTGAATCTGGCCCAGCACCTGGTCGGGGTTGATGGCCTTGCCGACGTTGTGGCAGGCGATGTACCGCTCGACTTTTACCTCGCCGGTCTCGGTATCGACGAGCACCTGGCAGGCGTGGCTCCCGAACAAATACGTCACAAACGCCCGCATGCTCTGGCCCGTCGCCGTGTCCTCGGGCATCGTCGGCGGCTTGAACACGCCCATCGCTTCCAGCGAAAAACCGCGCCGCTTGCCCTCCCGCGCCAGTTCCCGCAGCGTCAACCGCCGTTCGGGCCGAAACACATTGTACGCTTCGCCGTTATCGATCTTGATCTCGTACACCAACTCCTTCAAATGCGCCGCCGCGATGTCCTGGAGCTGTTTCTTGAGTTCCGACGCCGCCAGTTGCACCGCCGAACCCGTGAAATACGTCTGGCGCGTCGCCGAGGTGCTGCCGGATTCCGGCGTCAATTCCGTGTCCGCCAAAATCGGTCGCACCCGCTCCAGCGGCACGCCGACTTCCTCCGCCACGATCTGCGCGATCATGTTGATGAGTCCCTGGCCGACATCCACCCCGCTCGAGTACACCTCGACCATCCCGTCAGCGGTCAGTTTGCAACGCGCCCGCGAAGCATCGGGGAACCCATCGCCGTAGCCGAGACCGAAACAAATCACGCTCACGCCGTACCCGCGCTTCAGATGCGGCGCCGCCGTCTCGTAACTACGGTTCTTCCAGTCGATCTTCTTCAGCACCGCCTCGAAACATTCTTGTCCGGTCGCATGCGGCACGATCTGGCCCGTGGTCACCGCGTCGCCCGAGTGGATCAGGTTCTTCATGCGCAACTCGGCCTTGTCCATCCCGAGCTTCGCCGCGAGCCGGTCCATCAATCCCTCGTAGGCAATCGCCGTCTGCGCCGCGCCGAACCCGCGCATCGCGCCGCAGGGGTTGTTGTTGGTGAACACGCCGATGACGTCCACCCACACGTTGGGCACCTTGTACGGGCCTGTCGCATGGCTCGACGCCTTGCGCATCACCGCGATGCCTGTTGACGCGTACGCTCCCTTGTCCACGTAAAATGTAATCTGTGCGGCGACCAGCGTGCCGTCCTGTTTCGCGCCGAGTTTGTAGTGAACCCGAATCGGATGCCGTTTGTGCCGCGCGATCATCGACTCGCCGCGCGAATAGCGGAGGCAAATGGTCTTTCCCTTGAGCTTCAGCGCCGCCAAGCTGAGATAAATTTGAATCGAGATGTCCTCGCGTCCGCCGAACGCGCCGCCCGTCGCCGGCTGGATGATCCGCAGTTTCTCCAGCGGCAACCCCACCGCCAGCGCAATCAACCGCCGTTCCTCATGGAGCCATTGCCCGGCCACTTCGATGGTCAGCATCTTGCCGTCATACCGCGCCCGGCCCGCTTCGAGATCGAGAAACGCGTGGTCCACCGTTTGCGTCTGGATGATGTCCTCGACGACCACGTCGGCCTCGCGCATCGCAGCGGGCGCGTCGCCTTTGCGCAGATGTTTCTCGCCGAGAACGTTGCCCTCATTATGGATCTTCGGCGCATCGGGCTTGAGCGCGTCTTCCATCGTGAGGACGTTCGGCAAGGGCTTGTAGTCCACCTTGATTCTCTTCAGCGCCTCGATGGCGGCTTCTTCGGTCTTGGCAACCACGACCGCCAGCGCATCACCCAGGTAACGCACTTTCCGGCTGCACAACACTTCCTGGTCGCGTCGAATCAACCCGTGCAGGTTCGTTCCCGGCACGTCGCCATGGGTAATCACCGCAACAACGCCGGGCAATTTCTTCGCCTCGCGCGTGTCGATGCCGAGAATTTCCGCGTGCGGGTAGGCCGCGCGCAGCACCTTGGCGAACAGATACTTCTTGTCGAACAAATCCTGACCGTACTTGATCTCACCGGTCGCCTTGCCGACCGCATCCAGGCGTTCGGCGGATTTGCCGACGACTTTCCTCGGCCCGCTCTCGTACGCCGAGGAACTCTTGCTCGCCACGTGCAGCTTGGCGACCGCCTCTTCGAGATTGTCGAGCGGTTGGCTCACTTCTTCTTCAGTCCCATTTCGTCCGCGGCCTGTTCACAGGCCCGCAGGATCTTGTTGTACCCCGTGCAGCGGCAGATGTTTCCTTCCATGCCGACGAGGAATTCTTCGCGTGTTGGATGCGGATTCTCCGTGAGCAACGCCTTCGCCGCCACGATCAGACCCGGCGTGCAATAACCGCACTGGACCGCGCCGCACTCGACAAATTTCTGCTGGATCACATCAAGTTTCTTGTTATGCGCGAACCCCTCGATCGTGACCACTTCACGGTCCTGCACCTGCGGCGTCAGCATCAGGCAGGAATTCATCGGCTTCCCGTCCACGAGCACGTAACAGCTTCCGCATTCGCCTTCGAGGCACGCGCCCTTGGTGCCGGTCAATCCCATTTCGATCCGCAGAAAATCAAGCAGCGTCTGTGTCGGCTGCACCTTGGCGGAAACCTTCTTGCCATTGAGCGTGAAGCGCAACGGCCAGAGGCCACCGCCATTCGCAGTTAGAGTTTTCTTCGCTGCCTTCTTCATGCTTTCACCAAATTCTCCAACAACCGCCGCACCATCACGCCCGACAGATGTACTTTGTAATCCGCGCTCGCCCGATGGTCGGTAATCGGTTTGATCTCACTGCGCACGATATGCGACGCCTGCTGAATCGTACCCGTATTCAGACCGTGCTCCGCCAGGAACTTCTCCGCCTTGTAGCAACGGATGGGCGTCGCCGCGACCGATGCCAGGGCGATGCGCACTTCCTGTTTCGGTGTGATCGCCACCGCCGCCGCCACAATCGAGATATTCATGGCGCCGCGCTTGCCATTCTTGGACCAATCACTCTTGTAATTCGTCGGCACGATGATCTTCGTAATCATCTCGTCGTCGGCGAGCATGGTCCGGCGATACGCCAGAAAGAATTTATCCAGCGGCATCCGCCGCGCGCCGCGAACGCTTGTCAATTCCACTTCCGCATCGAGCGCCAGCAGCGCCGTGGATCCATCCCCGGCAGGCGACGCCGTCGCGAGATTACCGGCGAGTGTGCCGAGTTCGCGGATGCCTGGGCCGCCGACGCTCAGCGATGCCTGCGCCAGACAACGGATCGGCAGCTTGCCGGCCTGCGCGTGGGTCACGTTGCCGGCCAGTTCCAACGTGCTGTTGTGCCGATGGATGGCCTGTAACTCCGGAATGTGCGTGAGGTCGATGAAGTTCTCGGGCGCAGCCTTCCCATGGTTCATCAACACGACAATGTCCGTGCCGCCGGCGAGGAACGTGGCGCGTTGCTTCAGTTCCGCTTTGAGCCCGAGAGCTTCCTGGATGTTCTTCGGCTGGTAGAACACGGGCGCATTATGTCAACGAATTTGTTGACGAGCAAGAGTCAAAATACTAAAAGAAACGCATTCACGAAAGGAATTCTGCTGATCATGACCACTTCCGCCGAGCAATTACGCCGCACCGTCAAGTCGTACGAGAATGACATCGTCAAGTTTTCACGCGACCTCATCGCCATTCCCGGATTCAGCGGGACCGAGGGCAACGTCTGCAAGCGCATCGCCCAGGAAATGCGCAAAGTCGGCTTCGACAAGGTCTGGTTCGACAAAATGGGCAACGTCATCGGCCAGATCGGCCACGGCAAAACCAAGATCATGATCGATTCGCACGTGGACACCGTCCACGTCGGCGACCGTAGCGCGTGGAAATGGGACCCGTTCAAGGGCAAAGTCGCGAACGGCAAGATTTACGGGCGCGGCTCGTGCGACCAGAAGACGTCCGTGGCCTCGATGGTGTACGCGGGCAAGGCGATCAAACAATTGAAGCTCACGGGCGATTACACGCTCTGGGTCGTCGGCAGCGTCATGGAAGAGGATTGCGACGGCCTCTGTATGCTCCACGTCATCGAGAATGAAAAGATGGTGCCCGATTACGTGGTCATCACCGAGCCGACAAACCTTGGCGTTTATCGCGGTCATCGTGGCCGGATGGAGATCAAAGTGGTTGTCAAGGGCCGCTCGTGCCACGGCTCCGACCCTTCGCGCGGCGACAATCCCGTCACCAAGATGGCCGACATCATCAAGGACATCGACAAGCTCAACCAGCGTGGACTAAAGCACGACAAGTTTCTCGGCAAGGGTACGGTGTGCGTCAGTTGTATCGAATGCAAAACGCCGTCGCAATGCTCGGTACCCGATGAGTGCACCATTTACCTCGACCGCCGCATGACCAAGGGCGAGACGCCGCAATCGTCCGTTAAGGAGATCCAGGCGTTGCCGTCGGTGAAGAAGGCGAAGGGCAAGGTGGAGATTTTGCACTACGATGCGACGGCGTGGACCGGATTGAAGGTCGGCCAGGAGAAGTTCTTCCCGACATGGGTGTTTGAAGAAAGCCATCCCTTGGTACGGGCTGGCGTGAAAGCCGCGACGCTCGCGCTGGGCAAGAAGCCGCGCGTCAGCCGCTGGACGTTTTCCACCAACGGGGTCGCCACCGCTGGCCGCCACAACATCCCGACCATCGGTTTCGGCCCGCAAAACGAAATCTACGCCCACACCGTGGACGAATTCGTCCCCGTTGACGCCCTCATCAAGGCGACGACGTTTTACGCGGCCATTCCGCAGATCATTCTGGCGGAGACGCGCGGCAGGAAGCGGTAAGAGAGCGGAGCGGAAGAAGTGGACAAGAATGTTTGTGGAAGCCGGCCTACTTCGCCGAGGATTCCGCTGCGGCTAACCATCGAAAGAGTTTCCTTTCTCAGCCGTCACCGAACCCCCCGCCAGTTCCTCCGTGTAACCCCACCCCTCATTCGTTGGACTTGACTTGTTGACAGAATGATTCTACAGAAACCCGTTTGAAGGACGGGGAACCACTGTGAAAATGAAAGCAACCCAATGTTCATCTATTGTGATCGTAGCGCTGGTGCTGGTGGCGACCGCCGTGCAGTTGCCGGCCGCTGTCAAGGTGAACACGGCGGAGCCAATCGAGACATTGGTCGCGTTTCGGGTTGCCGCGAACAAGTATATCGGCACGAGCCCGAGTAATTCTCTGGAACTTGCCGTCGGCAAGATCGGCTCCAAGCAAAGGTTTACCATCATCGACCTGACCGGTGGCAATCTTCAGGATGGAGACGAGATTCGGATCCGCTACACGCCACACAATGGGAAGCCCAGCTATTGGCTGGAGAACACTGCGGGAGTCAGGCGCGGCCGTGATGGTGACGTATTCAAACTCAAGCGGGTGGACACGAAATTCGTTCTGGTGACGCCGACCGGGAAATTTGTGGCTCCGCCCGTTGACACGCATGCGCTGGGCGTGTCCGCCAAGCAGAACGAGGCGCTGGTCATGGAAATCATCGACGTCAGTTCCGGAACTTCCGTGGTCAAGCCTCCGGACCAGCCGGCGTCAGGTTCAACGGCTCCGGCGGCTCCAACGGCACCCGCTTCAACTCCACCATCAACTTCGGAAAATACCGAAGCCGCTCCGCCAGCGGCAGCACCCACACCGCCCGCGGTCAAACCTGCCACGCCGTAACAGTTCACGGATCGAGACGGTGGCGCTACGCCGAAAATTGCGGTTGGACCTCGCCATAACCGAATCCACGGAAGATACGTCCGGAGGTACGCTTCGTCGCCTTGCGCTGCAAAAAGGCACGTCTTGCCGTCCTGAAGGGGGCGGTCGCTCTTCTCGGCACGGACCGTAGCGCTCGGAAAAGAATTTCTACTCTGGTATCGGCGGAGGTTTGTACAAACCTGCCGAAGGGCCGCACAGAATCGTCCCGCCTGGTTGCCAAAATTGTACCCAGCCGAATTCTGCGGTGCCGAGGCGCTCGGCTTGGAACAGGGCACATCCCATGCTCTGGCAACGGGACGGACGACGAACATGCAAGAGCTACAGTTCAAAATGTACCGAACCGGCAGCGCGGAGGTCATCGAAATGACGGGGGCGGTCGACGCGTTGGCGTTTGCCCAGTTTGCGACCACGTTGACGCGGACGATGGAAGAGGTCACCCCGTGCATCGTTCTCGAATGCTCACGAGTCACCTACATCGGCAGCGCCCAGCTCAAGGAGTTGATCGGGTTCGCCCACATGGCCCAGGCCCGCGGCGGCGACCTCAAATGTGTCGGGCTTCCCCAGACCATCCAGCAGGTCGCCAATCTCATCGCCATGGGTGATTTGATGGAGTTCTACGACCATCTCGCCGAAGCGCTCCAGGCGTTCCAAAGATCGCCCGAGACCGTGACCCGTTAACCGCTGCCGCAACCGCCGTTCTTGCCTTTGGTGGGGACGCGTTGCTGCGCGTCCAGCCTTCGTGGACAATGCGCCGATGTAGCGTGCGAAGCCGAGTCCGACGAAGCCGAAAGCGGCACTGGCCGCCGAGACGCGCCGAATGTTCGCCGACGGCGCAACGGTCTCTCACACGTCTTTGTGCGCCCAACCCGCATCATACGCCCGGGCAGACCAACTACTTCCCCTGCGTTGGTCCAATCCCGATCGGTCGTTGGTAGGGACGCCTCTCCGAGGCGTCCGCGTCGCCCGTCGTCGTTGGTAGGGTCACGCTGCCGCGTGACCGCCTCCACACCCGCCACCTCTTCCGCGCCTTGAACGTTCCGCGTTGAACGTTTCACATTGAGCGTTGATTCGTCCCCGACCCCCGTCCCATGGAATCCCCGTGGATACGCGACCCCAAGCCGAGCGGCTAAACCAGTCGGCGAGCCTGCCAATTCGAAAGAGTCCGCCTGCTGATCGGCAAGAGTTGAATCGCTTGCTCAGGGCGCAAATACAGTGGTGTGATTGCCGCCAGCGCCTTTGCTGGGGCCGTCATCGGATTCGGCCCCGGTGCGACTCGCTCTCCGCACAGTTGTGAATCCCTCTTCACTGTGCATCTTAAAACTAAAACACGCGTGTGAAGTCACGACCTGAATGGTCGGTAAATGGGGAAGCTTATTCGCCGATCGTCAAGTTCTTCCGAAAAAACTGGCCAAGTTCAGATCCGCATTCCTTTTGGCTTCGAGCAAGCTGGATTTGTGCATGTAGGGCATTGTGGGGCCGACGGCTGCCTCGGCCTTCATCTCCCGCCACAGACGGAGGGCGCTTAATTGCTTTAGCCGAGCGAAAGGCTTCTGTTTTCCGGTCATCTCTTGTGTCTCGCGATCATGAGTTGTCGGCTCTGTGCGGTAGCCCTTCTGGTCATGGACTTGCACTAGATCGCCTCTCTTTGGCGCATGTTTCTTCAGCCAGGCGAGAAACGCGTCCTTCAAATCGGTGTCTGGGTGATTCCAAAGTATTTCTATGACATACGTACCGACAAAACGCCCTGGTGCGATTTCTTTCACGTTTTCATCCTGGTAAGATCCGGGGCCGTCCATCCATTGTCGGTAGCGCGCCAAGTATTCGCCGTCAAAGGGTGAACCGGTCGTTCCCGGGACATCTTCCTTCAAATCCAGCAATGAGCCTTCAAGAGAAATGGGGAGAATTTCCGGCTGCGCAGCAACCTCTAACTCCTTGCGCTTCTCATACGGGATATTCAGCCATGGCGTGTGCGGAAAGTAATCGCCAAAACCTCGCAATAACCAGAGCGGAAGTCGCCCGCCGTAGGAAGACGCTGCATCGCGTTCTGCTTCTTCCCGGGTGCGCTTCCCACAAATCCAGTCTGTGGCCGGGTCGCAGTATCTCTCCGTTTCCTTCCGCCAATCCTCACGCCACCGGTCGAAATCACTCCACGGTTGCCATTCCCGCTCACACTCGTACTTCCAAGCCCACGGAAGCTGCCACTCCTGGAGGCTGTCCTTTATCGGCGAGAAGTCCCAATCCTCCCTTTGCAGGTCGGGCCTGTTGATTTCTGCGTCCAGCCACCAGTGTTCTTTCCCGGATATCAATTCAAGGCCGACTATTCTACCACCCTCGTCGTAACGGGTGTGCCACACGCCGCCGTTTATCGTAGTACGCACCACCCGTGTTCCACACTGGCCGACGATGAATGCCGGCTTGATTATCACAGGTGGTTTCTTCATGCACTGCCTCCGTCAACCGTTGGCGGCTTTCATCGTCACGATCTTCTCGGCAGCATCGGCGGGGGACGCAACGCCCAGAACGCTACGGCGGCTGACTTGGTGACGATCTGCTCGTAATGGCGCTTGCAGATTTGTGGGCTGTTGCCCATCTGATAGCTGACTCGCGCCACGTCCTGCCATTCGCTCAACGCATAACTGCCAAAGCTGTGACGCATGACGTTAATCGGCCAGCGTTTGAGACCGGGCAGCGGTGCGGAGCTTGTGCAACTGCTCACGTAATCCCTTGGCCTGTACAACGTGACCGGATTTTTGGACGTGCGGGGTGAGCCATGCGACGGCAGTATCATTCAACGTGACGACACGGCGGGTCTTGGTCTTGGTCGTCCTGGCCTCGATTGTGACGGTGCGTTCAACGAGATTGATCTTCGACCAATCCAGCCGAGTCAGTTCGCTGACACGGATGCCGCAGAACGTGCCGAGCACGATGTAGGGCAGCAACCCGTAGTCGTCGGCGTGCGTTAATACCGAGGTCAATTCGGCAACTGTGAACACCTCAGGCCCCGGCGGCAGGCTGTCGTCTTTGCGTGATTTAGCGGCAGGATTCTCGACGCACCACTTTTTGGTGATGGCGATATTGAACAAATGCACCACGGCGCGGCGATAGTTGTGGCGGGTGGTCGGGTGCGAGGCGGTGCGGTCAAGCCATGCGGTGATCTGGTCGGCTTCGATCTCGGTAAAGCCACGGCTACCAAAGTCGGCGGCGAACCTGCGCCAGTACCAGCGGAGATTGTCCACGGTGCGTTGCCCGCGTTTGCCGGTCAATTCGCTGACGATCTGTTCAACGCCATCGGCGACGGCCGGGGCGGCGGCAAACTGAGCTTTGCGGCTGATGTAGTATTCGACCGCCTCGCGCAAGCTGGCATCTGGGTACGATGCGAGGAGCTTGTAACATTCGGCAGCCTCGACGCGCTTCGACATGGGCAACTCAAACCCAGCCTTGCCGGCGTTCTTGCGGTCGTCGGCAATCTGCCATGCGCGGCTGATCGCATCCGCCTCGGTCTTGAATGACTCATAAACGCGAGCGCCGTCCACGACGACGTTAATGCGCCATTGGGTATTGCCAGAGGGCAGGGGGCGTGATAGGATTTTGGGCCATGAGGGTTTGCGATGTGATTTCTGGTTCGTGCGTGACTCGGTTTGTTGATTCATCGGGTTTATCTTTTCCCATGTTACAGTGTCACGCAAAGTCACGCACGAAGCAATCCAATTGTTGTAAGTGCTTGATCGCGGGCGTAGCATAGTGGTAATGCGCCAGCCTTCCAAGCTGGTGAGGTGGGTTCGATTCCCATCGCCCGCTCCAACCAGTGAAACCAATGGTTTTGGCGTTTCGCACAGGTCGGTGCTAGTCTTGGTCGAAATCCACCAGAGACTTTGGGACGACAGCCACGCGCAAGGTGTTCGCCACCGCGAGCACGTCAATAATCTCCTGACAAACCGCACCGCTGACCGGCGGCAGGTGTCCCGCAAATGCCACGAGCATGCCGGCTATGCTTAGCACCATGCCCCCGACTGCGCTCTGCAGCGCGATACTTCGCATCCGCTGGCTCACATGCAGGAACTCGTCCACACGGCTCAGGGAGCTGTCCATGATGACCACACCGGCGGCTTCGGTGGTGACGTCGCTGTTCTGCCCCATCGCAATCCCCACCGTGGCGGCCATCAGGGCAGGCGCGTCATTGATGCCGTCGCCGACGAAAATCGAACGGGTGCGCTGCGTCTCCGCCCTGACGAGTTTGAGTTTCTGCTCAGGCGTCTGGTTGGCAAACACGTCGCGGATGCCAACCTGCTCGGCGAGATGACGCACCTCGGATTCGCGATCGCCCGACACGAGCATGATCTTTTCGAACCGGTGCTTGGGGCTGAGGTGCCGAACAAACGCCGCGCCCTCATGCCGGGGTGTATCGCGGAATCGGTAAACCGCGGCAAACGTGTTGTCCACCATTACGACACACTCCATGCCGCCCGTCGCCTCCGGCAAACTCGTCTCCAATCCAGGCGCGCGCTTCAGTAACCGCTTTCGGCTGGTAATCTCCACCTGTCAACCGGCCACGACGCCCCGCAGGCCTTCGCCGGGCCGTTCGCTGATCTGGCTTGCCTCATGGAAAGCCAACGCCGCAGATTGCGCGGCGCTGACGATCGGCTTCGCGAGCGGATGCTTCGAGTAGCGCTCGACACTCGCTGTCAACGACAACACTTCGGTCTGGTTCATCCCGTGCGGAACGACTTGCCCGGTCAACTGTGGTTCCCCGTAGGTGAGCGTGCCGGTCTTGTCGAAAATCGGCGTTCGGCAACTGTTCACCGTCTCCAGCGCAGCAGGGTCCTTGACGATGATCCCGCGCTTCGCCGCCAACGAAATCGCGCCAATGATCGTCATCGGGATCGCAATCAACAATGGACACGGCGTCGCCACCACCATCACCGCCAGAAATCGCACGGCTTGCCCGCTCCACAACCAGGCCGCGATGCCGATGGCCACCGCAATGGGCGTGTAAATACTGCCCAGTTGATCGCCGAGCCGGCGCATGCGCGGCCGCTGCTCTTCAGCGGCCCGCATCACCTGCATGATCTTGGCATACCGGGAATCCACGGTGAGCTTGTCCGCCCGGATCGTTAACGCCGACTCACCATTGATCGCGCCCGATAACACTGTCGCCCCCGGCGTCTTCGACATCCTGTACGGCTCACCAGTCAGGTAGGATTCGTCCATTACGCTGTGGCCTTCGATCACCGTGCCGTCCACCGGGCATGTCTCGTGCGGAAACACCACCACCGTGTCGCCGACCGCCAGTTCTCGAGTGGCACGTCATTGAGCGTCAGTCGTCCCGGCAGTGCGCCACCCACGGCATCCGTTTCGCCAGGGCCTGCAGCACCGACGACGCGCTGCGTACCGCGTACGCCTCGAGTGTTTCGCCGCCCGACAGCATCAGCACCACCAACGTGCCGGCAAGATATTCGCCAAGAATCACTGACGTAACGATGGAGATACCGGCGAGCAGATCTGACCCAAACTCACGTTTCAGCAGCTTGAGGAATAGTTCCCGGACGAGCGGCCCGCCGCCCAGTGCCAGCGCAGCGAAGAGAGGATAGTTGCGGGCGTTCGCCAAGGCGAAATCCGAAACGCATGGCGAGGTGAACAGCAATCGCCGCGATACGCGAGAATGGCGATGGAACATCTGCTTTCGGCTGGCAGACGCTCCGGTCTGCCTGATTTTCGCCGTCGTAATCGATCGATCTTTCCTGCGGGGAAAACAACAAGACATGCATACGACTCCCGCAGCCACAGCAACACTAACTTCGTGTATTATGTCCCGGGTTCGATCATTCGCGGAACGTTGCCCAAGCAGTAAACTCACAGACAAAGATGACGCCGAGTGCGGAACAGCCACACTTCACCGGTCGCGGAACCTTCCCTATGAGAGTGTTCTTGCACGGCGAGCGGAGCTGGCACAAACTTGAAGCATGGGGACAGCCGAATCCATGCTGCCAAGATATTGTGGATTCTCGTCGTCGAAGACGATGCTCAACGGCCCGGGCCATTCAACGCGGGCTGGCAGGCGAAGGATTCGAGTCGGTGATAGCCCGCACAGGGGAAGAAGGCTTTTTCGTGCTCAGCGCCGAAGCATTTGACCTGGTCGTGCTCGACTGGATGTTACCGGGGCGCGACGGGATCGAAATCCTGAAGACGCTCCGGTCGCGGGGCAGCGAAAACACCGGTGCTGTTGCTGACCGCGCGCGATACCGTTCGGGATCGCGTCCGGGGCCTGGAAGTTGGCGCCGATGATTACCTCGTCAAACCGTTCGCCTTCGCGGAACTTGCGGCGCGGATCCGGTCGTTGTTGCGCCGCACGGTGATTGAACCGTTGCGGAAGCAGGTGGCCGATCTGGTTGTGGATTTGGAGACCCGGCGCGCCTGGCGGGCGGGGGTGTTGATTGAGTTGACGCCGCGGGAGTTTGACCTGCTGGTCTATCTGGTTCGCCAGGCGGGACAGGCGGTCACGCGGGGGATGCTGGCGAAGGATGTCTGGCGCGAACCGAACCGGGTCACGCCATTGGATAACGTCATTGATGTTCACGTGGCCCATTTGCGGCGCAAAGTGGACGAGGGACACGCGATCAAGTTGATCCACACGGTCCGGGGCGTCGGCTTCATGCTCCGCGAGGAAGGACACGGATGAACATCTGGTGGCAGCGGCGCTCGGTATATGTGCGGCTGGGCGGGTGGTCGGCCGCCGCGGGTGCCGCCGTGTTGACGTTGTGCCTGCTCGGGGCGCGGGTGTTGGGAATCTGGCAGCCGGTCGCCCCACCGGGACGCGATTTGGATGTTCGCCGTTGAACTGCCGGCGGCCACGCTGCTGTTTGCGATCGTGGGTTACTTTCTCGGTCGTCGCGCGCTGGCACCGGTCAAAGCCATGGTGGATCAGACCCGGCGATTCTCGCCGAACTCGTTGAGCGAGCGAGTGCCGGTGACCAATCCGCACGACGAGTTGGGCCAATTGGCCACGGTCGTGAATGAGACGTTCCAGCAGCACGAAGACTCCGTCGCCGAACTGCGGCGCTTTGCGGCCGACGCTTCGCACGAATTGCGCACGCCGTTGACGGCGATGCGCGCGGTCGGCGAAGTGGCCTTGCGTGAACCCAATCAAGTGATCCTCTACGACGCGGTCGTCAGCATCCTCGAGGAGATTCGGCGAATGAACCAGCTGATTGAACGGCTGTTGCTGCTGGCGCGGGTGGATAACGACGATATCCCCGTAGATCTGGAGGCCGGGCCGGTGCGCAGCGCGTTGCTGGAGGTGAGCGATGCGTTGGGACTCGTGGCGGAGGAAAAGCAGCAACGGATCCAGGTCGATTGCGAACGCGATGTAGTGGCCGAATTTGATGCGGGGTTGCTGCGACTGGCGCTGATGAACCTCGCGCAAAACGCCATTCGCTACAGCCCTCCGGACACGGACATCATCCTCCGTGGCTTTCGCACCGATGGCGCCACGGCGATTGAAGTCATCGACGAAGGTCCCGGCATTGCGGCGGAGCACCACGAAAGAATCTTCGAGCGCTTCTACCGCGTGGACAAGGCCCGGTCGCGCGCCGCCGGCGGCGCTGGGTTGGGATTGGCCATTGTAAAGTGGTCGGTGGAGCGGATGGACGGCACGGTGGAACTCCAGAGTGAGGTCGGCCGCGGCAGCGTCTTCCGCGTCCGGTTACCTTCACGGCCCGCGGAGTAATGGGGGACGACTCGATCCCGGGGCACCTCCCGGTTTCTTAACAAAACTTCAGGGAGTCTTCAGTAGGCAAGTCGTTCACCGCGACTTATGGTTGCGCGCGTCAGCAACCAGAAGCCGAGATGATGAATCAAGCCCAGTTCAGCCACCGGTAACAAGACTATTACACATGGACACGTCTCCTGAGCCACCAACCATGGAAAAGTCAGCTCTCAACGACGCCCAAGGACCGCGCCCCGGGATGAGCCTGATCTCAAAATTGTTCTACGGCTCGCGTCGGGGTCAGAAATGGTTACGGATGCTGTGTGCCATCGCCGGGCGGGGATCATCGTGATGGTGGCGGACAACGACGCGGGCGGGATCACGACGTATGCCGTTACGGGTGCCAAGTACGGGCTTCATCT
>CAVYAC010000091.1:0-9135 GCA_963766065.1 uncultured Verrucomicrobiae bacterium | reverse complement strand
GGGCGCTGAGACGTTGGGGATGTCGTCATACGGGGAGACATCAGAGTATGAGAATTACTGCGGGTGTAGTAGCTGTATTCGGAATCGTTACAATTGGCGCCACAGCGCGCGGTCAAACCGTCACGGGCTCGGGCCCCGGGGATAAACGCGGCGAGACATTGGACGCCTCGGCCACGTTCAGCGTCTCGAATCTCGACCTGATCGTCACACTCTCCAATACCGGCACGTTCGACCCCGTCAATGCCAATGACATTCTCACCGGGAATTTTTTCACGATCCAAGGAGACCCGAAGCTGACACCCGAGTCGGCGGAACTTGCGTCTGGGAGTTCAATCATCGCCCAGCGCTTGCCGCTTGGGTTCGTCGGCGATGTTGGCTCGGAGTGGGCCTATCGGAACGATTTGGCCCGCGCCCCGAATGAGACGGACGAGGGTATTTCCAGCACCAGCCTGAAATGGTTTAGCACGAAAAATCTCTTCCCTGGCGGGAAGGTCAAGGGGTTCGCATCGTTCGCCAGCATATCGTTTGGAATCACCACTCTCGACGATCTTGGCGTTGACAATCGTGGCAACATCAAGAACCAGGCGTTGATCCAGAATTCCGTCGTGTTCACATTCTCCGGCTTGCCGGACGACTTTTCCCTTTCGGAGATCTCGAAGGTCACTTTCCAATACGGGACGAGCCTCAAAGCACCGGATCTCATCGGCGATGTTATGGCGAATGATATTCCCGAACCTTCCACAATTGCGCTTGTCGCCGCGAGTCTGCTGTGGGCGTTGGGGGCCATGTGTTGCGGAGTCGTGCGGAAGCCGACCGTGGTTCACTGACCGGCAAGCGCGACGGTGGTCGAGAACCCGAGCGGAAAGGAAACACTCTTCGACATCGGTGGCCGGAACCAATCCACGGTCGCGGCCAGCGTGCTGTTGGAGCCGAACGTCACCCAGCCGATGCATGCACCCTGCTTCTTGTAGAGTGCCTCGTAGAGCGGCCACGTTCCCTGTTCCGAAACGGGAGCATTCATACTGATCTTCGTCCCGTCGGCCAAAACACCACTCATGCGAGCGGCCCCCGAGACCGTCACCGTCAGGGTTGCGTTTCCGGTTCCTTGTGGAAGGCTCGGATCGTTGCCAGGTGGCGCTCCGAAGACCGCGGCATACTGACCGACCCACGGGCATGGATTCGCGCGGCTGAACACCGCGCGATCGGCGAGAAGCACGGAAGTAAACGTGTTGTTGTCCGACACCGTTCCCGTGATTTGATCGGTTTGATTTTCGATGTCGAGGTGCAGAATCACTCGCAGTGGATTCAATCCATGCGGCGTGACCGTGTTGGTCGAGTTGCCGCTCGCGTCGAACTGCCCGCGGAAGCTCGATTCTGCGCCGCCCATGGTCAATTTCGCCGAAACTGTTCCGGTCTTGGAAAGCGTGATCTGGATGCTCCCGGAAGTTGCGTCCGATGGCGCATTTGTCTGCAGGACCAGGCCGTTGTACGCGCCCAGCAGCGAACCCGGTGTCGCAATCGTGTTCGTGCACACGGGAGCGCTCGGAGGCGACATGGTCCTCTGGCTATTATACGCCACGACCTCATAACAATAGTTGGAGCTTGGCGCCAATCCCGTATTCGAAAAGTTCGTTCCCACGGTGGCGCCCACTTGCGTTCCATTACGAAAAACCTCGTAACCGACGAAATCCAAATCGCCGGCATTTATCGATGCCATCCAATTAAGGTCGATCTCGTCGGCTGAGACTAAGGCTATGGCGAGATCGGCGGGTGTGGCTGGCGCTTCTTCGTTGCCAACTACAATGTAATTCGTGAGCGTGACAGAACTGGTTCCCGCAGGCCCGCTCACGGTCAGGCTGACCGTGTTGGTGCCCGATCCTCCGTAGGTATACATCAGGATATTGGCCGTGGTATTGGTGGTCGAACCGTTGCCAAAATCCCAGAGTCGATTCGTGAGCGTGCCGGTCGAGGTATCGGTAAATGTCACGGCGAGCGGCCACGCCCCGTTGGTCGGTGTCGCCGAAAAACTGGCCACCGGGGCCACGGGCGAAGCCGCGTTGATCACTCTATCGATCCAACCAAGGTTCGCCGACACGCGCGTGCTGTAGAACGAGCCAGGCGTATCAACCGATTGCTGGGGAACGAATACCCAATTGGTGACGCCTTGAACATACAAGCCGCCGATGTCCAGGAGGGCCGCATCGAACTGGGTGTTCGCCGTGCTGTTGCTGAACGGGCCGTCCACGCCGTGATGGATACCCGCCAGTTCCCACGTCGAACCATTCTGAATAAACATTCCGCCGCTGGAATCGCCGTCGGACAGGTCGCATTCGTTGGCGCCACCTTGATTCCGCTCGAAAAACGCCTGGAGCATTTCCCCGTCGGTTTGGTCCGTGTACACGTCCGAGACTACGTTCTGGCCCCACCGCTCGACGCCGTCGCTGGCGCCCCATAGCCAGCCCTTCAATTCGCCGTTTGGATAAACGGCGTTGGTCACCGTCACGGCGACACCCCGCTGCGTGCCGCGCCCGAAAACGACGCAATCTTTCCCGACCTCAGCGCTCGCCGAGTACATCGAAGCGTACGTCGGAAATGTCTCCGCTGTCTGCCAGAGGATCAGATCGCAATTCGGGCAATCTGAAGACGCCACGGTGTGGTAGGTGAACCCATTCAACACGAACACGTCACCCGCCGCGCCGCCGACGTGCTTGGCCGCGAGAAAAAACATCGGGGCCACCGGCGTGGCGAGGAAATTTCCGGGATCGGTGTTCCACTGGCCCTCGTACTGCCAGCCGCTGCCCGAGAGCGAGCCGCCCGGTGCCGACGTGTTGAAGCCGGGATCACCGGTGGATTCGAACAAGACCGCGCGACATGACGGCAACGGGACCAGACCGTTCACCACCAGCCACACCGCAATCAGGAGATGGACTCGAACTCGCACAACGTCCAATTTTAGCAAATCCCCCGCCCCGCCGCAAACCTCGTCTCAGACCGCTTTCAACGCCATTTTCGCACCGCAAACAGCCCCCAAACGCTTGCGCACCCCCCAAACGAAGCCATTTTTTGACAAACGAAGCCAAGTGACAAAATGGCACACTTTGACTTCTAACATATTGTCCCTCAAGCCAATCAGAAACCGCTAACACCTCGAAAAATTGGCTTCGTTTTGCCGGATTTAGCATTTGGCTGGCCACTCCCCCTGTAGCGTCGCCTGCCTGCCCTGAGCCCGTCGAACGGGTCCCAGGCGAAATGCCGTTTTTTGCCCGTAGCCGCAGGCGCTCTGTCGCCGTGCCTCTCCGAATTGTAGGGCAGCCGGCCCGGCTGCCGTTGTGCTGTAGCCACGGCGCTCTGTCGCCGCGGATCGGCTCGGTTGGAGGGCGAACCTCCCGGTGAGCCTCATCCTCGATCCCCCTTTCCTATATGTCAAAGAACAACTCCAAACCACCCCGACTATACATAATCACATCTTAGCTGTCCAGACCTTTTTCACTGGCGGATGCACCGACATTGAATCTGACGCGACGATCCCCCTCATCGCTGCGTTGTTGCGCTGAGGAACTTCAGGATGTAACCTCAGCCCTATACCTTGCGAGTTTGTGCAGTAGGGAGGGCTGCAATGCTTTGAGTTCACTGATTAAGAAATTTCCTCGCCACTTGCTTATCCGCCGGGCCTTGCACCAAGCGCGGGAGCAAATGCGTCGGCAGACGTGGCAACCGCCCACTCCGAGCCAGTTATTTGAGTTGGCCGCGAGCCGAAAAGGCCGGCTGGTTCAATCAGACGGTCAATCGGTCGAGGTGATTCTCGAATCGATTGCCCGCTTCCAAACCAAACTTCAGGGCAAACGTCCGCTGGCGCGTTTGCTGTGGGCTGGAGACCGTCCAAAACCAGAAGAAGACCTCTCCGACTGGCTTGAAGTTCAATTCAATGAAGATCTGACCGGTCAAGGAATTGTGATCGGTCGGGAGGTGAAGATCCACCACTTGAGCCGCCTTGACCTCTGCATCGACGCCGTAGCAAAAGATCCTGGCCACGAGAACTACAGCACCGTGCAAGTTATCATCGAAGTGAAGGGCTGCTGGCACCGCGAACTGAAGAACGCGATGAAACCCAGCTTCTCGATCGCTACCTGGCAAAAAACGACTGCCAGCAGGGCATTTATCTTGTCGGTTGGTTCTTGTGCGACGCATGGACCGGGAAGAACCCACCTTGCAACGCCGTCAAGTTTCGCTCCTTGGAGAGAGCGAATCAGTTTCTGGTGAAGCAAGCGAAGGCCCTCTCAAGCAGCGAGAAGCAGTTGCATGCGGTAGTTCTCGACGCCCGTATAGAACTGCCCAAACGAAGAAAAGCAGTGCCGCGTAAGTCTCTCTCGTCAAAACCGACCGCCGGGAAAATCAAAGCACTGAATTGGCGTCGCGCCTCCAAGATCGCCGTGGAGGCGAGAACGTCGCGATTCGTGTCCCTGGCCCACAGGAAGGCGCCCGCCTGGCTCCCGATGAATTTTCCAAGGAACCGTCTTTATGACACGCTCTTTTTGCTGCAAGCGCCGTGGCACACGGGTTGCCGCTGGAAAAGAAACCCGCGTACGTCCTTGTGGGCAAAGATGGTGGAGAGGGGTGGATTCGAACCACCGAAGGCATAAGCCAGCAGATTTACAGTCTGCCCCGTTTGGCCACTTCGGTACCTCTCCACGACTGCCGTCGCTCACAGCAAGCCGGCACAAGCAAATTGGCGAGCCGAGATATTTGCACGGTTTCGTGTGGGAGGCAAGATCGTTCGTGTCTCCACGAATACCGACTCGAAAACGACCGCCAAGCGGCGGGGACCAGCCTAAAGCTCCCAGTGTAATCTTCCGCCGACGCCTTCGACAGGCCCGCGGTCGCGGTTGAATCCCCGGGTCGTCGATGTACTGGAAATCGATCGCGGCCCGAACTGACTTGCAGACTTGGAAATCATAGTAGGTCTCCACGACTTTCTCCAAACCGTATGACAAATTGCCTTCGCCGTCGCCCGCGAGAATCCCGGTGCCGCCCGCCTCCAGGAATTCCTGATGAATGCGGGAAATGCCGCTGACTACAAACGCCGCGCCGAACGTGTCGTTCGGGCGGCGCCACGGCTCGCCCTTGACGCTGACGCCGCCGGACCCCGTGCACCCAACATCGTTAAAGCACCACGGTTCGGTCCTGTCATTGTTCCATCCCAGCCGCGAAAACACACCCACATCCTTGACGATTTCCTGCTCCACGTTCAGCCCAAAGCCGTACTTGTACCGGTACTTCTCCGTGGCCACGATGTCTCCCGGACGGATGGGACTATCGAGCGCCGCCTCAAAACTGCCCATGTGCGCCCGCATCACATAGGCGAGCAATCGCACCGTTCCCGGGTGGTCGTCCACCGTCCAGTGGTACTCCAGTTCGGCCGGCATCTGCCAGGCCTTCAACAGGTGCCAATCATGGGCCATCTGATTTGACCTTTCTGGCACCTGAAAGATGCCATACCGCGCCGCCCAGTGCCGCTCATTCAACTCGACCGCGAACCCCTGCTGGAACCCGAGGCTGTCCGCCGCATAGTCAAACGCCCCGTTGGCCATCAGGCTCCAGTTCATGAACTGGGTGCGCGGGTCGTTGGCGTAGGCGTTGTTGTCAAAAATATCTTTGACGCTGAATTTCCCCAGCGTGATCGTCACCCGCCGCACGTCCTGCTTCCCGGCCAATTGGAGCGCGTCGTCCTCAATGGCTTCCTGCTCCCCGCCCAGCCCGATCACCTGACGGAGGAACACGCGGGACAGGGTGAAGTTGGGGTCTGTCGTTCCCACACGGAACGCCTCTCCGTTCGGAAACGCCTCAATGCCGTAGGCATCGCTCAAGCCGTATCCCTGCCACGTCAGCGCGTCCACGTACAGGCCCGCACCCTCCCAAGGTCGCACCCCGCCCATCAGGTCCACCGACACGGTCTCCTTTGTTTCCTCATTCTTCGCCAGACTGTTCGGCCCGGAGTAATCCGCGTGGAACGCCGGGTGGTACTGGACAACGTCCGTGTTCTGGGCATGGAGATTCCAACGCTGCTCCTTGACCTCGTTCGTGGCGTCAAGGGAACTTTCAGCCGCCTCGGTTGCTTGCGTCGCAGACAGGCCGATGCAGACGAAGATGGCGAACAGACAATCGCGCTTTTCCGTCAGTCTCATGCTACTCCAGATGCCGATGGGTCAGATTCGATCACGTCGCGATACGGAACGACGCCGAGTAGTTTGCCCGCCGGGTCGGTCACCGGCAAGGCGCGGAAACTGTACCGCTCGAACATCTCCGAGGCTTCTTTCAGGGTCTGGTCGGGGGCCAGCGTGAGCACGGTGCCGTTCATGATGTCACGGAGCGGCGAATCGTCGTGGGCCCGCAGGAGTTCCGCGGTCGTCACGATGCCGAGGAGTTTTGCCTGCCCGTTGACCACGTAGAGATAGGAGCGTGGAGCTTTGAGGCTCTCGATCTCTTGATAAGCCCGGCGGGCGTGGCCGACGGTGCAATCCGGGGGCAGCACGACGTACGAGGCGGTGAGGAAATTCGCGACTCTCACTTCCTGCTGCTGGAGGATTTGGCTGACCTTCCCGGCCAGTTGTTTGCTCAGCAATTCCAGGATTAGTTTGGCTTCGGCGGAGGGCAGCACCGACAGGATGTCCGCCGCCTGGCCCGGTGTCATCAGATCAATCATCCGGGCGACGTGGGCTTTCGGCATCGCGGCGATCAGGCCGCGCTGGGCGGTGGGATCCATCTCCTCCAGTGTGTCCGAGGCGTTCTCGGTTTCCAGCTTGTCGAATATCGCAAACCGCTGGTCGTGGCTGAGGGTTTCCAGGATGCGCGCCGCATCGGCTGCGGGCATCTTGGCCAGCTCTTCCCCGACCACCTTGAGCTTGATGTCCCCGGCAAAGCTGCCGATGTTCTCCGGCAACGGCTCCACGAGGTCCCACGCAACCGTCCGCTCGCGCAGCGCCTCGCCCAGCAGCCTGGCCACCCATCCCAGGCCCATCTGTCGCAGCATCCCGCGTTTGCTCAGGTTGACGGCAATGACGTACAGATGGATCCTGATGACCGCCAACATGACGTTGTACACCACTTCAACCTCGCGACCTTGCACATCCAGGACCTTTTTGTTGACGATGTAATCCTGCAGGGGCACGGCCTTGCTCGGAACGCCTTGCAGTTCTTCCAACGCCGTATTGATGTCGAGCACGACACCGTGGTTTGTCAGGATCTGCACCTTCTGCCAGGGCAAGTACAAAGTCGGCTCGCCGAAAGACCGGTGGACACACAGGTGCGTGACCTCTGCCACTACGTCGTGGTCCACGATCATCAGGTCGGCCAGCCACCCGATCTTGCGGGCCCCCACCGCACCTGCCGCTTCCGCAAATCGCTGAGTCGATAGAGTTCCTCGGCGCCGAGTGCGCTGGCTTGCGTGGTCGTCATCATGGTTGGTCCATTCTACCCGCCGTCATGACGGGAGGCACTTGCACGCTGAGGCTCTTCTGGGTGCTGGCCGGCGCTACCGCCGCCTGCGTCGCCGCGGCCTTGTCAATCGGGCTGTTTCCGCCGGAGGTCGCGGCGATGACGAACTTGAAGACCATCAGGCCAATGAGCGAAAACAGATAGACCCGCAATCCCGCAAGACAGATCTTCACGAACCGCGTGGTCGCGATTTCCGGTTTGGCGTACCGGCGGTTTACCAGACGCACCTGGGCCGCCGTGCTGCGCAAAAACGCGGCGATTGGCGTCCGGAGAAACCATTCCACGAACCGGACATGCCGCCGTCCAACCGGCATCCCCGAGACCACCGCGCCGCCGACCGGATCCTGCGCCTCCTGGCCAGCAGGGCTACCAACGGTTTGATGAGTTTGTCCACAGGCAGCCGCCCCAGGCAACCCAACAGACCGACGCCCAAAATCAGGGCCGCCAGGAAGCCGCCGACGATCCGAGTGCTCCAGGCCATCTGCTGGAAGTAGGCCACGATGCCCTGCCAGGCCGACAGCGGATCATTGAGGATCGCCGGGAAAATTGCGCTGACGCCATACAGCGTCGACGTCACGATCACCGCGACGACGATCGTGATGTTGGCGATGTTTTCCCACGCGGTATTGACGTACTTGCCCATCGTCTTCTTGTCGTTGAGCAGGATGATCAGGAACACCAGCGCCGCCGGCAGCAGCGTGGTCGCGATCACCTGCACGAATAGCGTGATCAGCACCAGCGGCGCGCCGGGAATCAACACCACCGTCCCGGCCAACAGCAGGTCGAAAAAGTAATACGCGTAGAACCACGGCGCTTCCTTGATCTTGTGGTTCAGCGAATGGGCCCAGCCGAACACCTCGCCAAACGCCCATGAACTGGCCAACGAGATGCATACCGCCCCCAGCAGTCCCGCGTCGAACAGACCGATGGCCATGATCGTGCCGATCACCCGGCTCTGCGGCATGATGGCTTTGGCCGCATCGGCCGCGCTGAAATCATCGGTGATCCTGCCCCTTGAGCAGTGCGCCACAGACGATGATCAGCACCACCGCGCACCACCACCGTCAGGACCGCGCCGATGAACGTGTCGACCTTGCCGAACTTGATGTCCTTTTCCTTCAGCGCCTTGTCCACCACCGAGCTTTGCTGGAAGAAGAGCATCCAGGGCGCGATGGTGGTCCCGATGTTGGCCATCAACATGAAAAATAGATCATTGGTAAGGCCGCCGGGGGGAAAGTGCGGAAGGAAGCTGTTCTTAGAATGTCTTTAACCGACGGATGCACCATGAACGCCGCCGGGATGTAGATCAGGTTGACCACGCAAAAGACCAGCGTGATCTTTTCCCATGTCCAATAACGCCCGGACATGATCATGCTCCCCATGATGACCCAGCAACAGATGACGGTCACGAACGGCGGGAGTCGAAGATGCTCATGGCCACAGTCATGCCGATGAACTCCGTGATCATCGTCAGCCAGTCCGTCATCACCAGGTCCAGCAGGGAAAACCATCCCCAGAACCGCCCGAACGAAGCAAAGATCGCCTCGGCATGGCCGCGCTTGGTCACTGCCCCCAGCCGAACTGTCATCTCTTGCACGTAATAGGCCACCGGGCCCAGGAGGATCAGGAACCACAACAGATGAC
>CAVYAC010000090.1:0-12716 GCA_963766065.1 uncultured Verrucomicrobiae bacterium | reverse complement strand
TGCGCGTTCGCCGTCCCGATGGAACAGAAGTGGATTTCATCCCGCAAACGGTCGCCGCGTCATTTGACGTGGGCGAAGCGCGTGAACTGAAAGTCGCCGCTGGCGATTGGCTGTTGCTGCAAGCCAATCATGGCAAAGAGTTCATTAACGGTGAGCGCGTTCAGGTGCGGGAGATCAGCGGCGGCCGCATCACGCTTACCGATGGCCGGGTGCTGCCTGGCACTTACAACACGTTCACGCACGGCTACGCCGTCACCTCGCATTCGTCGCAGAGCAAGACCGTTGATGACGTGCTCCTGGTCGCATCGTCACGCTCCTTCGGCGCGGTGAACCGCGAACAGTTCTACGTTTCGATTTCGCGCGGGCGCAAGCGCGTTCATGTGTTCACCGATGATGTCGAGCTGCTCGCGCGTCGCGTGACCGATTCGCACGAACGCAAGGCCGCCATCGAACTGCAAGCCCTGCGCGACGACCTGGCCAAACTCGGCTTCCTGCGACAACCGCAGCAAGAGCAAAATATCAGCACACCGGTGTCCACGGTGCACCAAGATTTTCGCACGGTGCGCCCGATGCGTCAGTCGCCGCGAGTTTTCCGCGCCACGCGTTTGTCTCCGGTGCAACGGCTCGCTCAGGTTGTCGAGGATGTGCAGCGATGGCTTCGCGAACGGTCCGTCATTGAGCAAAAGGAAACTGTCACGACCAAGTTTGAGCAAACCGAGTCCATCAAACAAGCTGAGTCCATAAAACAGGCTGAATCCGTCAAACAGGCTGAATCCGTCAAACGAACCAGCGGCCTCAAACGATCTCGCACGGTCAAGGAAGCTCTGCAGCAAGAGCAGTCCGCCCGCCGCAAGCTGCGTCGGGGCATCACCCCGCCTGGAAGCATCGGCCACTCTCGCGGCATTGGTGTTTGAACATTCAACCCTCAATCACCCCATGTACCCCATCAAAGACGACTGCTATACCACCTCCGTCAAGTATTGCGCCTGCATCGAGTTCCATCTCGACGAGGAGCGCCGGCATGGCTTCCACACCAGCCAGTTGATTGATTACACCTTGGAACCCAACCCGGACACCGGTGAGAACAAGAACGCGCCGCCGCAGAGACTGGCGCTCGTCTTCTCTACTGCCGACGTGGTGATTCTGGGCTGGCGTCTCGGTCGGCTGGCCGATTTGCTCCGCGAAAACAACCTCGCCACAGTCCACGTCCTGTCCAAACGCTATGCCGATCTTGACCGCGCCAGACCCTTCGTCGCCTCGATTATCATCACCACGATCAGCAGAGGCCAGTCGTAGGGTACCAAATGGCTGCCGCGCTAGGACTCGAACCTTGACATTCCAATCGCGAGCCTTTCCCCGTTCACAAAAGAGCGATTCCAGCCAATAATGATGGGCTTTTCTGGATGTTCGCCACTTCTGTCATTCCGTGAGTTTTCAGCGGTTTTCAGCCCGTTAGGGCAAAATAGGGCAAAGGCGTTTTGCCGACTGTGGCACTGTCGGCAAGACCGCTGCGACGGCCCGCGTTCACGCGACGATGGCCGCTGGTGCGCGTCCACGTCGCCAAGGCAGGCTTGCTTCATCCTGTCAGGGTGGTAGTCTCTGGCCGATTCAGCATGGTAAGGAGAATTATCGAGAGCCAGTAACCCAAAATCATTCCGCGTGGCTTCGGCTGCTGTCCTGACGAAACTGAGAATTTTGATTGAGAGACGGCGTTGGAAGCGCGCCCCGCAAGGGGTGCGCCGAAAGCGTTCTCTCAAGGCATCTCAGTGCCAGTCAGGGGCGCAAGTAGGTGCGCCCCCTTTTTTATTGACGGCTTCCGTAGCGAGCGGGAACGGAGCCTGTCCATGAAAAGAGCTTTGAGTATCGTCATTATGGCGTCCGCAATCCTGACGCTTTGCAGTTGCGGCGTGGTCTACCAATCGAGGATGGATCAGATGCTCAAAAACGCATCCGAAACTGGCTACGGCCCACAGCCGCCTACGAACTATCAGGACACAGAAAAGGACATCATCCTTCGCAGCCTTAGAGACCCAGAAAGCGCAAGGTTCAATTTTATCGCGCTCAGGGGATCAGCGATTCAGAGCCACTTTCTCAGTACGGAGCCGATTCTTGTGTGGGTGAGCGAAGTACAGGTCAACGCCAAGAATGGTTTCGGCGGATACACTGGATTCCAGCCGTACTTTTTTGCATGGCATAACGGTGAGTTGGTCGCCACTGGTAGTGCCAAAGACTATCCTCGTCCGATAGGGCCAGGTGCTTCGGACATCGAATGGAGTTACGCCAAATGATTCCACGTTGGGCGCTGTCGGTATCAGTTCGGTGCGGCGTCAAAAAGAAGGGGTAATGTTGTGCCCAACGATCTTTCAAAGCAGGCTTCACGCAATGCGCGTGCACTCACTGTGAAAGGCGAGGGGAGAAGCGCAGCCGCAAAGAAGGCGTGGCTCACGCGCCGTAGCGCCAAGTACCGAGCGGACAAGAGCGAGCGGACGAGCAAGGAAGCGTTGGCAGCTTGGTGCAGAGTGCACGGGTGGAAGGTCATCTTTTTCGAGGGACTGAGCGGGGCACCACGCACAGGGATAGTCGATGCCGTCATTGCGAGAATCCGCCCGCGTGACTCAGACGGGATAGACATACGGCTGGTGCAACTCAAATCGGGCGCGGGCGGACTGACTGGTAAGGAAATCGCACGGATAAAACGGGCTGTGGAGCGCACGTCACAAGGCTGGTTGCTCGCTGCCTTTGACGGGCAGACGTTGCACTTTTTGCCAGAGCTACCCGTTTAGCGGTAGCCGTCGTGCAGATTGATGCAAATTTCCTCTCAGTGGTCGCGCGAGTCAGCGAGCCAACTGATTTTGTCGAACGTGTCCCCCCGAAAAAGTGGGTTATAGAACACTTTGACCAAGCAATGTTTCGCCCAGTCCGCATCGATCTCCTTCACCTTCGCGGTGTTTAGTTCGTCCGCGTACTTATCCCACAGGGGACTCAGCGCCCAAGAGTCCCGTGAGTCCCATATCACCCGAATGGCTTTTTGGAAATCGTGATTAAGCAAGGTATTCGCGTTTGCGACCGACTGGGCTTCGGTTTGCGTGTCGGCAAGCGGAGGAAGTGGAGCGTCAGCCGGAGAGGAGCGTCTAGCGGAACGAAGCCGGAGCGAAACGCCGCTGCCGAGCCGCAGACGGAAGCCGCCGCGATTGCGGTGGATGAACACGAGTCACGCTTGTGACGAACGCGCGCGGAGTGCAGCAGAACGGGCGTGGTCGGAAGGGGGGCAGGGAGACGACCAATAGCCCGGGCAGCGGAACGCAGAGCGCGTTGGTCACGGCGACCCGAAGTCGCGGCGTTGGTGCCCAAGAAGGGGAAATCTCAGAATTGAGTCCCAAATATGTGAAAGGGTGAAACGCACGCTACTGGCCGATGGTTACGATGGAAGGAAAGAGCTTCGGTCTGCGGTCGGCAAGCGGAAAGTGGAGCGACCACGGAACAGAGCGTTTAGCAAAAGTGGAGTCAGAGCGCAACGACGCTAAGGAGCCACAGACGGAAGCGGGCGCGCCTGGCGTGAACCAAGAGACTTCTGCTCGTGACGAGCGCGGGCGTTGTGGAGCGGAGCAAGCGATGGTCGAGGGGGGGGAACAGGGTCGAGACGGAAGCGTGTGGAGTGCAGCAACGCCCGCGTTGGTCACGGCGTTGACAGGTGTGAGCGTTGGTATGGCATGTGAGAGCTCACTGGCCGTAGTTGCAGTGGGTCCGTAGCGAGAAGCTGCATCTGAGACCGTCATTCGGAATTCCCGGTGTTTCGCCCACTATTGCTTGGCAAAATCTTTATTCTCGCGCTCGCGAAGGTAAATACCAACTAATCCAATGATTAGACCAAAAGCACACACGCAGATTGAGAACTCAATTCCTTGGTGAACACCGGCAGCCAAGAAAACCCTTTTTAGCAACAAGGGCGCGCCTTCTAACCCTTTGGCCGTGTGACTGTCTTGCATCCGTTGCCCCAAAACGTCTTGGGCGGCAGCAGATTGATTCTGGAGCAACCGACTCGTTGTAAACCATGACGTCAGCCCAACTGAAATTAGGCTCACAGCGATCAGGAAAGCCATTTCTGATCGTCTAAACAGTGGAAGTGTGGACTTCATTACGGAATGCAGCCTGGATTCTGTGATCCTACCCTGCAAGCAGCGTTAAACCAATTCACCCACCATTTACGGTAGCTGTCTGCCGATTACCAATCGTGTCAAATCGCACTCGCATTATTGGCCCGCCACTGCCGTCGCGTCATTCCGAACGAAACGTCTCGTTCGCAATTCGCCTTAGATCTGTAGCACGGTAAAGAACCGAGCAAGAACATGACACAATTGCGATACAGATCATGCACCTTACCAGCCACGGGAATTTTACCCCCGCGCTTTTCCACAACCCAACTGCAGTCAGAATTATGTAAAGTGGAATCAAGATGAACAGCAGGATAAACAATAGCGCACTACCTGTTCTGGGCTGTGCAAAGTGCGATAAGAACCAATCCAGCGTCTGCAATGTTCCCTGGGAATTTGCAATCGCAATTATGCCGACCAACAGCCACAGATACATCTCGGCTTTCGCCATACTCCCTATATCTGGGTGCTTGTGACAGCAATAGTCCACCCACTTCTTGATGAGCACGGCCACGCACCCCCACAAAATAAGCTCGCCACATAATCCGAGCGGCACGACCGCCACCTGCCATCCACTATCACTATTGGTCCTAACCTTCAAGGCTGGAAACGGTATTCCTGCGTTCCAATGGAATCCAGAAAGGCTCACAAAATCAAAAGTGGGTAATAGTGATAAGAACAAAATAATGCCACACCTAATCATCCACCTTTGACTGCATCTGGACATTATCGTATCCTCCCCGCCGAGTCGAATTTCACCAATATATGCCCAAACCCGTCCCTGCGTCATTATGAGCGCTGTAGGAGTACACGTCAACTCCCCATGTCGTTCGGAATAACTCTTGATCGTGAGATGGCGGGTTCCGTTGGCAGAATAAATGCAATGCGAACTGCCAACGTGTATGCCGATTAACTAACCCGGAGTAGAGGCTCCCGGGAAAATCTACGGCGATTGTGGAGTCAGACTGATTCTTAGTGTCATAATCGGACGTGGACCAGAATGTGCCGACGTTTTCCTGCTTCCAATAGTACTTTTGGCAACAGCCGCCTGCACTTGCGTTTGGCTTAAATCCGACGGCGAAACCTGCTCCAAGATAAGTAGGTGTATTGATTTTTGCGCGATCCAGTGCGTTGCCCCGAATGGAGAAGATCCAGTTGATCAACTCCATGTCTCTATCCTGAACGCTGGTATTCATGGAGCCGTCAATGTAGCTGTGCACAATATGAACAGTACCATACGTTATTATGGTTCCACTAGGCCCGTACTCGATAACATTCTTATCAGGAAGCTGAATAGGATCTATAGCAACATCGTTATTCGCCCAATACCCATGGGGCGTGGTTCCCACAACCACTAGACCTAACACGTCAACACGATCCAGCATATCATTCCGAACCGCAACGTTCAGATTGGCCCCGCCTCGTTCCTCTACAGGATCTCTGCTAAGCCACCGCCCAGCGATCGGTTGGTAGTACCGGTAGCCGTAATAAAGAAGGGCGGTCTCAGGGTCCTGGTATTTGGTCGAGAACCGGAAGGGATTGGCCTTGGCCGCAATGCCATCCGCGCGGACGGTTTCCCCAAAGGGGCCATAAGCGTACTGTGCCGTATTCGAGCCCGTGTTTCCATCCACCAGCGCCGTTACATTTCCGTTTCCATCGTAGGCAACGAAATCGTTCGTGGGTTGCGCAGCGTTCTGAGTAAGCCACAACAGGCCACCGATGCCGCCGGACCCTTGCGGTGTGCGACTCAAATCCGCCCCCCAAACGTACGAGCGTACCAAGCCATTGGTGGCATCAAGTTCGGCCACTAGGTTCCAGCCGTCGTAAACAGACCTCAGATTCGTTATCGCAGACCATGTGCTGCCGTTGAAATTCGACACGACTTTGCTCACGCGGCGGCTCTGATAGTCATACCCGAAGAGCAGTTTCTCTTGGGGCACGCTCGCGGGCAGGCTCGTGAGAGTCTGCATCTGTGTTAGTCGGTTTTCGCCATCCCAGCTGTAGGACCATCGGCCATCGTTGGTCAGGTTGCCGTCCAAATCGTACCCAAAGATTTCGGGCGATTGCGCCACGAATACTTTGCCGGTGGTTGCGGTCACGACGTCCATCTGATTGCTCCCACCGTTCTTGAGCACACCGACCGTCACCAACTGCGTGTACACGGCGCTGCTGGAATTGTTCACGCTCAGTTCCTCGGAGAAATACTGGCCCTTGCGAGTGGTCGCTTGCAGATTCACCGTCACGGTGGCATTGCTTGCCGCGTTGCCGAGTTCCCAAACGTAGCCCGGCACCGTGCGCTGGGTGTACTCATTCAACGAATTTTCCGTGTACGTGCCGGTGTTGGCGTTGACGGTAGCAGTGTTGCGATTTCCGATCGTATCGAAGGTGTAACCGAATTGCTGACCGGAAACAAACGAGCCATCGGGCCAGTATTTCTGTCCGCTGGTGATCTGCCCCAGGGGATCATACTGGTAAATCCAGTAGCTCCCATCGGCCAGCGTGGCTTGGGTGCGCTGGTTGGCCAAGTTGTACTGGTAGCTGAAGGAGTTGGTCATAGGGATTGACGGCTGCGTCACCGAAGAAATGCCCTGAAGCCTGTTGAGATTATCCCAAGTTTTCGTCGTCGCCATCCGCGTCGTGCCGCCACTCTGGAAGAGAAGACTACTCACCAAGCTGGAATATGGCAAGTACGTGTAGGAGGCGGTGTATATGCCGTTGGTGACAGAGGACAGCCGCGAGGCAGCATCGTAGCCGTATTGGACAGGTGAGACGCCTATGCCGCTGAGAGACGAACGGCGCAGCAGCGAATCGTACGTGTTGGTCACAACGAGCCCACTGTTGGGGAAAGACTCCGTCAGCAGTTGCCCCGCATCGTTGCACGTCAGCGTGTGTGCACCGGTGCCATCAGTCACGCTGGTTGTGCGGCCTCGGCGGTCAAATCCGAATGTCACATTCGGCGTGGTGCCATCCGAATAGGTAATCGTACCCAAGTCGCCCGCTGGGTTGTAGCCGTAGGTCGTTGTGATGCCCCGCACCCATTGGCGCGTGAGCAACCGCCCGGCGAAGCTGTTGCTGTACGTCACACTGCTGGTGTCTGCGTAGGCCTTCGATGCGGGAAGACCGCGTTGCGCATCGTAGTTCCACGTCGTGGTGGCACTGCCCGTGTTGCCGGCATAGTTCTGCCAGGTCGTCATCGTCTTCATGCGCCCGGCGTAGTCATACGTGTAAGCGACGGGATACGTGCGCGCGCCAGAATTGGTCGCGAGTTCTCCGGTGGAATAATACGCATTGCTCACTACCCCATTATCTGGCAGCGTGACCAGAGTTTGCCGCCCCATCGTATCGTACTGGTAGGATGTGGCCTGCACCGGCAAGCTTGGCGCAATCACGGTGGTTGACAATACCTCATCGGCTTTGTCGTAAGCATTCGTCGTTTGTGTGCTGGTCCGGTTGTCCGTCGTGATCGCCAACCGTCCGTGCGGGTCGTAACTGTAGGACTGGCTGCCAAGCGTCAGGGCACCGGCAGAACTTACGGACGAAGTCAACCGTCCGTTCTGGTACGTGCTAACCGTCTGACTGCCATCGGGGGCAGTCCCTATCACTGTTCGACTGGCTGTCGCCGGGGCATAAGCCGTTTGGCTTTGGTTGGTGAGGCCGTAACTGATTGTCCAAGATTGCAACCCGTCGATGCTGGTATCGACGGTTGAAATCACATTCGACGAGTCGGTGTTTAGGGTGGGCCACACCGCCGTCGTTGTTCGTTGCACCGTGGTGCCGTGCGCGGAAACGACGCTGTTCTCGGTTTGGGTGATCCGATCCGTCCCGCCGAAATCAATCGTGCCATTGTTGTTCATGTCAATGGCGGTGGTCTCCAGTTGGCCCTTGGCGTTATATGTGTAAAGCGTGGTATCGCCATCTTCATCGGTCTGTTGAACCAATTGCCCTTTGTTGTTGTAAACCGTCAGACTGTAGGAGTTGTCGGCATGCACGATCTTGTGGGGGCGACCGAGCATGTCGGTGTAGGTCTTCGTCCATTCACCGGTTGGGGAGCCATTGGAATTCAGGTCAATCGCTTGCGTGAACGCGCGCGGAGTGGATTCACCCGGTGGCGTATCCACGCCATAGACGTAGGTGATCCCATGCACCGCCGTGCCAGTGAGACTCAGCAATTGCCCATCCAGATAATACGTCTCGACCCGCGCAGATTGATCCGGATTGATCGTGGTGCGAACCAAATGATAACTGGAATCTCGGGTCTCAGTATACGTGGTCGGGTATTGCAGCGCGTTGGTAGAGTAGGTCAGCCGCCCCGCGAGGTCATATACAGAGGTGTTCAGTTGGATGGCGCTGCCGTCCGAGCCGATGCGCACCGTTCCGACGATTCTGCCGTCCGCGTCGAGGCTGTTAGTCGTGGTGATGCCCGCGACAGTCGTGGTCGTCAGTCTCCTAAGCGCATCGTACTGATACGAAGTCGTGATGCCTTCCGCAGTGGTCATGGAGCCGACAGCGCAGCACGTGTAGCTCGTGTAATTAGTTCCCCCCAACGAAACGACGGTGGTCGGTCGCCCGAACTGGTCAGCTTGGGTCGCCGATTGCTGGGAAATCAATTGGACGGACGCGATGTCAGTGCTTGTCTGTGAAATGAGATTGCCAGCCAGATCATTGACGGTAACCGTGCGGGTGCCATCAACAACGGACGTTGCTCCCATGGAGGGCGCCCCGGCATCAAGAACAGTCGTGATCGCTGTCCCGCTACTCGTATAGGTGTACAGATTGAGTGTCCCGTCCGGCTGGGTGATGCTTTGCGTGCGTCCCTCAAAGGCGCTGCCCGCCGGATACGTCACAGTTGTCGTCACCAGATTGTTTGGATCGTTGGTGGCTGCTCCCGGCAGTTGGGCCTGAATCAACTGAGTCATGTTGCCGTTGTCGATTTCGTATGTCCGCCCAACCTCCTGCCCCAGCAGGTAAGTGACCGTCTGTTTCTGGAACTGGTTCGCGTTCTGCGAATAGGGATAGTCGAGCGTCGAAACCACACGGACGCTGGAATTGGGCGCGTTGGTTGGGGCATCCATGAACTGGCTCACCTCATTCGTAACCTGGCCGAACGCGTCGTATTCGTACCGCACCCAGTGACCGTTCGGGTCGATGCTCATCTGCAATTGTCCGTAGCCGGCATTGTTGGTGTCGGTGTAATAGAGCCACTGATTGGTGAGAGGATTAGCGCCGTCCGGGGCGGCAATCGATTGCACCAGATTGGTCGCTGTCAGAGTGGCCCGAGTGACTCCGCTGAAAACGTTCGTTGCGCCCGGCAATACCTGATATGTGAACACGGTCTTGGTGGCCACTTTCCCGGTTGCGTCGCTGACAATATCTGTCTCAGTCAACGTGTTGGCCTGCCATTGAACACTACGCGTTTCCTGGCGCAGGCCGCTGCCGGTGATCAGCGTCCACTGCTGGTTGGCCTGATTCCAAGTATAATCAGTTTGAACGCCCGTATCGCTTTCGGTAATCCGGAGATGGTTGTAGTCGCTCGCGCCATCCACGTTCAGAATGGTCGCCGTCTTGAACGCCGATCCGGTGGGCTGGTACAGCCCGCCCGTCAGGTTCGTACTGAAATTCCCGGGACTGTAGAAGTTGATCTGATATTGATAGGCATTGTTCGTAACAATATCTGCCAATTCCTGCGGGGCGAGAACCTGGCGCACGCCTGCTCCGTTGGTGATGACCTGCACGCCGCTGGCCGTGAACGCCTGCAATCCTGCCGGGGTGGCCAGTTGCGGGCTTGGCGTCAAACTGTAAACCTGTAACTGCCCGGCCGAAGCCCCAAACGCCGTCTGACCGAGACTGAACGAGGAGTTTACGCATTGGTTTTGGTGCTGGCTGGCACCGGGCTGTCCGCACGCGCCGGACCCGCAATTGCTACACTTGGCAATCCAAGTAATGCTGACCCCGCCATAGCCAATGAGGTCATTAATGCCTTCGTAGGGGTCCCACGCCCAGGTGCTGCATGTGAGAACACCGGGAATACAGGTGCCATTGATGTAACAGGTGTAGTGGCAAGCCGTCGCAGAAATATTCACCTGTAGCCTATTCCCGACGACGGTAATCTGGCTGGCGGGAACTTCGTATCCCGTAGGGAGACTGTCCGGCGTGGAAGACGGATAATAAAAGAGACAAGCATACGATTCGACACACGGAAATCGGTTTGAAGCCGCTTGGGGGCTGCTCCAGCCGGCTATGCGACCAAAATCTGTCCATTGCCCGCCGTTGATAATCGCGCGGTAATTGCCGGGTGCTGGCTGGAACCCGAAGTCGTCACTCTGGAGCTTGTCATATATGTAAAGGTTCGGAAGGGTGCTCGTCCACGCAAAATGATTGTAAATCTTCGGTGGTTGCGTGATCCACGCAGGGTCGTTTCCACCTCCCGCTTGGGCGTTCCCGGATAACGCCAGCAAGGCCGATACACCTACAAGGACTGTCAGCAGCGGGGTGTGGAGCGCGTTCGCGCCCACACGTTGCAGAAGAGTGATGAAAAACGGGCACCGAAATTGTTGATGCCGATGGGTGCGCATCGAATGGGGCGTGGAATTGCCGATATCAAAGCTTGTCAGTGGGTTTGTCGTCATGGCGTTGTTCTCCCGGTCGTTTGCGGTGTGAGCTACTCAGTCGGAGTAAAAACATCCAACGCGACCAAGCCAGAGGTGTCTGGAACCCCAGTCTTGGTCGGGTCTCGACCTTCCAGGTACTTCTCCTTGTTACTCACGCCGTCACCGATGTACGAGCAGGACGCGCACGTGAAACTGTTGGTTGTGGTTCCGCTGCCGAAGTAATACTGCCGCCACCAGTCGGGGATGCCGTCGCCAATGCTGTCCCCCAACCACCAGCGATCCACCCGATAGAATCGCGCCCGAACGTTCGTATTGACCAAGCTGGAATCAGTCCAGCCCGTGGTTCCATCCAGACCGGGCACAATGGCCGCTACGTAACCCCAAGCGGTCGTGGTCGAAAGCGCGCCCGTGGAAGCGATCAAGTAGGCATGGTCAGAACACGACTGAAAGACAACAGCGAATCCGTTCGTGCCCACCGTCGTGCTTACGATCTGGAAACTGGCCCCGTTGTTGGTGATCGTGCAGGGCGCGGCGACAACAAGCGGGATACCGAAGAAAAGAATCAGAGAATACAGAACAAACTTGCTCGATGCTACCCCACCATCCTCATTCGCAGACTTCATACTCGATGCTCCTCCCGTTCAGTTGCCGACTACGGAAATAACAGGGGCGCGACTCAACGCACCCCGCTCTGGGCACCGCGAAGCGCCCGTCTGGAGAGTACGCAACGAGCCGCGCCCTTTCGGGCGCGCTCGGTCGGTCTCCAGACAAAAATTCGCGGTTTTAGAGCAGACCGTAGCCGAAGCTACGCTATATTGTTTGTGTTCTTTCTATAGGTATGTCATTCGCTTCGTTTTTTACGTCGCGTTGTTCTCCCCGACAAGTTCTTCTTCGCAATTGGTGCTTCTGGTATTGTGCTGAGCGCTCCTTGGCTGGGTGCCCGCAGAGAAATGCATTGCGGGTATAATTCTCCCGCTTAGTGAAACGACTTGCTGATTGCCTCGCTGTCCATCGGTGACTTCCGTCATCATCCGATCTCCCTGCCCCGCTACCGCCTCAGCGTTTGTCGTGTAGTTGCGATAGCTGCCATGTCCGCAACCACGTCGCCTGATTCAGGAAGGATGCGTAACAAATTTATTCATCACTTGCAAGGCAAATTGTGAAAAGTTTCACAAGCTTTCAAAGTGCTAGAGAAAGTTGCTCCAAGATTATGCGCAACAAGCCAAGAAATAATGAAGCTTGTGGGGCGAAATTTGCGACAGAAATCACCGCGCTGCGAATCCGCACCGAAGCGATTCTGCACTCCTCCACTTTGGCGGGCGGCAGAAAGTCGCGCGCAGCAAGCGATGTGGCCGCGAGAAACCACGGCTCGCGGCGGCGACATCAGGGAGGCATTAGATCGCCACCGGCAAAGCCAATGTCTTCGGGTTTTGCAGCGGAGCACCGCCGTTTGTGCCGAAGCGAAAAACACGAAGTCTTTGGCTGCCCGCGCTGGTGGTTGCGGTGCCGGCAATCAACCGGCGCGGAGCGAAAGTGCGGTATAGAACACGGACGATCAGGTCTTGGTGAGCGATGTGGCCGCGCGTGATGTGCAAGCGGCGACATCGCCAGCGAATTGGATAGCCGTTGCCAGAACAAAGTCTTGGCGCTTTGCGGGCGGCGGCAGAGGGCCAAGGGGGAAGCCGAAGCGGCAAAGGCCAAGTCTTTGGAAGGCCCTCTGAGTAGGAGACCAGCGCTGAACAATCTCCCGGCGATGTGGCCGCGAGAACCCCGGCTCGCAGCGGCGACATCGTTGCGCGGTACGGTCACCAAAGGCAAAGCCAAAGTCTCTGGGTTTTGACGCGAGGCACCGCACGGAGCGGTTCGACGCGAAAAACCTCAGAGTCTTTGGCTGCCCAACCGACTGGTTTTGGGGGCGGTCAGACCCGTGCACCCGCCACGGACTGTGTTTGACGCG
>CAVYAC010000089.1:0-15662 GCA_963766065.1 uncultured Verrucomicrobiae bacterium | reverse complement strand
AGAACCCTTTGACGAATACGATGGCGACGATCAGCAAGACGACGAAGGACAGGAGTACGCCGGTCGGGCTGCGCAGAAATGTGATGGCGTTGCGTGGGTTCATTTTGACGGTTTGGATTCAGGTTGTACCGGCTGCGCCAGCGCCGCGTTCGTCTCGATGCGGTCGAGAATGACTGTGAAATCGTTCTTCAGAGACAGGTCATTGCGTCCGCCGTTGGGTGTTCCGGTCACGGCAAAGTATGCGGGCGCTTCGCCCTTCGGCGGGATCGTGCCGCTGGCGTCACTGATGGATTGCGGATACGTGCGGTCGCCCACGCGAAGCGAAAAGCCGTCGGGTCGGTACTGAATTGGCTGGTCGGTCTTGTTGAGGAGCAGAATCCGAAAGATGAGCGTGTCCTCGGAGTCGAACCGGAACACCTCGTCGAGTTGAACCTCGTAGTCCTTGTAGTCCAGGACTCGCGGGTTGGTGCGGAAGTTCATGTATTCGACCTGGGCAACCGCGTCCGCGTGATACTCTTTGAGAAGCGGGTAGGCTTTGGCCTTGTCCAACAGCGCCAGCAACCGATTCGGCGTGACGCGGGCCGAGGCGGGACGAATATCGGCGTCGGTGTCGTCCTCAAAGATCACGGAGTAGAGCGGCGAGGAACTCTCGATCAACTCGATCACGTAGGTTTTCTTGTTCCAACGGATATTCATGTTGGTCGTCGCCCTTTCGACCAATGCCCTCACGGACAGGAAGTAGGAGCCTTTCGTGTGGGCGATTTGAAACAGTCCGGGGATTTTGGGGTCGCTGGTGACGTTCGCGGCATCGACCGCCGAGATCGGGCCGGGAAAGCTGATGGTTGTCACGCGGCTGCGGGATACCGGGATTGGGTACACAGTGCGTTCGTCCAAGCGGTATTCCGCGATGGGGCTGGCGGCTTTTGCGGAGCTTGACTGAACGCACAGCAAAAGCAACACGGGGATATGTTTAAGGAGTTGTTTCATATTTGAAATCGTACACGGCGGACGGGAATCGTCCGTTCTGGACCATGTTGGGGTTGCGCTGGAACTTGAAGGCGAGCGTGAACGGAACAGCTTCGGCGAAGGCTTTGTCGTCGAAGATCCCGGTGCGAACGAGTTGTCCGGTCACTTGCGTCAGGACGAAGTTCTCGCGGGTCTGGAGGATCGTGATCCTGGCAATCTCGGCCTTTTGGTGCAATTGCTTCGCGGCAAACTCCGGCTCTTCGGAAGTGCGTTCGGCCTGGGCTTTGACCAGGGCATTCTTCAGGAACATCTGCTTCATCAGGTCATCATGGTCGAAGCCTTTGGGATTGCGCTCCAGGAAGGCGATGGTAGCCAGCGTGCTTTGCTCGGCGTGGAGGTCTTTGGCCTCGTCGAATTTCAGGAGGGGCGCGACGTGGTATGTGCCGGATGGATCAAGGACAACCACGCGCTCGCGTTGCTTGAACGATTGCACCAGAACGAAGCGGTCGATGGCCGCTCCCACGAGAATCAGTCCGGCGACGATAAACCAGAACCACGCGAGCCGGTCGCGGTCAACGAAGATACGCGTCGGGTCGAATTTCTTGCGGGAGAGATTGGGGCGCTCGGTCTTCGGCACCGGCGTCTCTCGGGGTGTTGTCTCCATTGCGTTCATGTTGATGGGGAGTGCGGGTTCTTGGTTTTGCGCAGCAACGCTTGCACGGCGTTGTCGCCGCTCACGTCCATCGAGGACGGCGTTGAGGCGGTTGTGCTCGTGTCGTCACTGTCACGGTTCCTCGTGTTCGCGCTTGTGGAGCGCATCTGCCCCAAGGCAGTGATCATCGAGCCGGTTGGCGAGTACGTGCTGCCGCTGAGTGATGAACCAACCAGCGTCGCCCCGGCTGCCGTGAGACCGCCGGCGGTGGCCATCGCCGCACCGGCGAGGCCGCCACCGGTTCCAAACGTTCCAGCAGTGATGAATCCGCTGGCGGCGGCGGTGGTCGCGGCGGTTGTCACGCCGCTCATCAGGGCTGCGCCAGCCTGAATGCCGTGAGTGATGACTCGTTGGATGACGATGGGCGCAGCGATGGTGCTGAAGATCACCCACACGCCGAGCGCAGCGACCCCGATGAAGTTCTGAAACGCATACCCGGCCGCCCCGCCGATGGACTGATTCCAAAGAAAACTCTGGTCGGTCATGAAAGTGATCAACCCTGCCGTGACCAACGATGCCGCGCCCCAGCCCAGCGGCCAGAGCATGACGCCGACGAGCGACAACAGGTAGTTCGTGCCGATTGAGTTCAGGGCGCGGATCGCCAGAAAACCGATGAAGATCGGCGAGAGAGCGTAGCCCAGGTAGAGAATGAACTTTTGGACCAGGTACGCATAGAACACGATAACGCTGGCCAGCAAGCCGAAGATCCAGAGCAGGCCGGAGATGAGCGCCTCGAAGATCGACGTGCCGACGTTGAACAGTTTTTGCCACCAACTGTTTTGGGACGTGGTGGATTTCTGAACCTGCAACGCCTGATTGTATTGCTGGTACACGTTGCTCGGATTGGCGTGAAGAACATTGGTGACCGTGTTGTCGGTAATGGTGGCAATCTGATTGCCCCAATTCACCAACTGCGTGAGCACGATGATGTACACGATAGTCCGGCCCAGGGATCGCAGGACGGCCTCGGCGCTGCGGCGACCCGCGATCGTGGACAACACCATCCCGGTGACGAGAAACAGATACGCCACCGGCATGAGCAGCGACTGCAAGGCGGCGCAACTCGCGGCGAAGTTCGGAAACATCGTGTCGAAGTTGTTCATGGAACGACCGCTAGGGGTTGCGCGGCTGTGGTGCGTCGAGATTCAGCACCTTGTTGGGTTGCGCGGCTGGAGATGTCGGCCGCCTTTGCGTTGTCTGCCGCGCGGTGTTCACGGCGACCACTACCGTGAGAATCACGAACGCGGCAACGGAGACGATGATCAGTTTCTTAATCATTGCTGTTCGACCGGGAACGTCGCCGGCTCCGTGCTGAGGGTGATCGAGTTGTTGTACTTCTGGATTCCTTCCGAGAACTCGGCCTGTTGCTCCTCGACACGCGCCTGTTGCTGCTTGGCCTGGTCGTTCTGGTTCTCCGCGTTCTGGACAAAGCTGACGCTGGCGGCATGGTCGAGTTCCTTGTCCGTGGCGGAAAGTTCGGCGTTCAGTCCAATCAGGACGCCCGTGAGCTTTTGCACCTCCGACGCGGTGGTGGCCGCCCGGAGTTGTTCGGTGGTGGCGGCAATGTCTTGCCGGAGCGAATCGCGGCGCGACACCACGTCTGCATACACGTTACTGAAGTTCCTGGTCGTCTCGTTGATGGCGGCGAATTGACGGTAGAGGTTGGCGTCTCGCGACACCGAACTACCGTCCGGCGTGGTGAACGTCGCCCCCACGTTGTGGTAAAGGCCATTCGCGTCGTACTGCTCGGCGTTGATCCCCTGGGCGAGAGTTTCGAGCTGGCCAACGGCCTGACCGACGCCGGTGTCTCCAAGGTCGGAAATCAGGCTCGTGAAGCCGGCCAGGTTGAGGATTTGGGATGGCGTGCCAAATGCCTGGTTGTACTGTTGAAGTTGCTGCAACTGCGAAGTCATCGTGCTGATCTGCTGAACCTGGTTGTCGATCATCATCACGTACTTGGCGATGTTCTCGGCTTCATCAATGATGGTTTGCGTGTGCAACGCCGGGTCGTACACGACGTACTGAGCGCGGCTGGATGCGGCGCACAGCAAGGTTGCGGCGATTACGGTAAGTATGCGTTTCATGGTTTATTCCTCGATTCGTAGGAGTTTGGTTGTTGGGTTTAGGATGGCCCCGTCGATTGTCTGTTCGGGGACCGGGATTTCGTAGTAGCGGACGTTCTCTTGGTTTTGGTCGGCTTTCTCCTTTTGTTGGTTGACCAGTATCCAGTACTGCTGTTTCACGGCGTCACTGCGCCCTTTCTCGTAGCCGGTGTTGTAGGAGGTCTGGGCTTGCTTCTGGCTGGCGTAATGCAGCCCCTCGCTGACAAGAACGCCACCGGCGGCGCCGGCTGCGGTGATGGCCGGGTTGCCATGCGAGAATTCGCCGGCGAGTGCTGCGCCGCCAGCACCCAGGGCGAGATCGCTTATCGGGCGCGTGGCGGCGCAGCCGGTGAGGAGGGCAACGAACGCGAGAGCAATGAGAGGGTGTGTTTTCATGCGGGTTCGGCTACCGGGGTTGGGTTGGCGTGGTGGATGATGCCGTCGATGATGTTGGCGCTGCCGCGCAGTTCCTTGGCCCGCTTCTCGAAGTGCTCGCCGCTGGAACTGCTGCAATAGAGCATCTCGGGTGACGCGATGTTGTGCACCGTCCCGCAAATCGGGCGGAGCGAATCGATTTGCAGGTAGGTGAACGCGGAATACTTCTGTCCGACCTGGTGGTCGGGGAGCGGGTAGTTCATGAGGGTATGCTTCGTGATCTCCGGGAGGGCGATGTCCTGCGCGATGTCGTCGATGTCAGCGCGGTCGTTCTGGCGCATCAGGAAGAATTGCCGACTGTTGCCGAATACCGCCGACCGGATGCGGCTCTGCTTGAACCGCGCGTACTGCTGCACGATGGAGATATTCCAGCAGTTGAACTTGCGAAGCTGCGCGTAGCTCTCCTTGACGATCTCCTCCCCACCAGGGATGTCGAGGAAGCGGGCGACCTCTTCGTATACGTTTCGTTTCCGCAACGCGCGGGGCAGCGTGATGATGTGTTTGCGGGCATCGTTGGTGATGAGGAAACCGGCAGCGGCACGCAATTCTTTCGCCGAGTCCGGGATGTAACCCAACTCAAAATGGGCAATCTTGCCGGTCAGGGAAAGATTGGTGACGCCATCGAACAACGCGCCGTAGTTGCCGTCCCGGCACCAAGGCAAGAGCAGCGTGGCGATCTCGTGGATTTGATCACGCTCGGCCCCGGACGCGTCGAGAAACATCAACTCCTGCAACATCCGGTGCGTCGGGAATTCCTCGGGCGTGACATAGGCAAACGCGAGGTTGCGGACCTCCTTGCTCGTGTTGGGGTCTTTGAGGAACTTGAGAATCTCGGCTTCCTCGAACTGGTCGAGAAACGTGCGGGCCTCGTCCTCGTGTTTCGCCTTCCAGTCCCGCAAGTCGGCGAACGCTTCCAGCGACGTTGCGCCGGGCGGCATCTTCTCGCGCCGGTAATGCGTGAGGGCATAGGCGTGCCGGGCAATGGCGAGCAATTGCTCGGAATGCTTGCGCGACCACTCCTGGAAAACGTCTTCGTACAGCAGGTTGATGTACTTGGCAATTTGCGCCTGCCGGAGCATCTGTTTATCTTCCTGCTGACTGACGCCCACCATGCGGGCGACCAACGCCGTCGCGGACGCGAGGTGATCGGGTGTCAGCGGAAGACCTTTCGTGTCGAGGTAGTTGATGGTGATGTTGCCGTCCGGCTGGATGATGATGGGCTTGGCATCGGGATCGACCGTCTGCACGTAGATGCCGTAGGAAAGGCCTTCCTCGATGATGACGGTGTAGGCGAAATAGCCTTCGGTCTGGGTGAGAAGATCGCAAACGGTGACGGATTTCCCGGCCCCGCTCATGCCCAGCAACACGGCGTGCTGCGGCGAGACGTTCGACGCCTGTCCGGCAAACGTCTTGATGCCGACAAGATTGTTGGCCGAGCCCTCGTAGATCGCCTCGGCGGTGTCCAAGTGACCGGTGAAGGTGGCGGCGAATGGGAGCATGTCCGCGATGTACCGGCTTTCGCCGTAAAGTTTGCGGTGTTCGTACCGGCCCCATGTCCATCCCGGCCACGTTTCGTAGAACAACTGACGCGACGTGCTCGGCAGCGCGCTCTCGAAATACTGCGCGCTGTTCATGCTGTTGATCGCGTTCTTGATGGCGCTGGTCTTGACGGACAGGCCATCCTTGGTCTTGTCCCAGGTGCGCACGATGAATTGGACGTGAAACGGCAGCGTGTCCCCGCGCGCGAGGGCGGCGATTTTGCGCTGCTTCTTTTCCAGCACGGTCAGCAGCGACACCTTCTTTTCGCTGGCGTAGTCGCCGGCGATTCGGTCGTGCTCCTTTTCTTCCTTGAGGATTTCCTGGCGAACGGGCAACGGGTCGATGTTGACCGTGATCGTGTAGTTGAGGAGCCGGAGATTGGTCAGCCGGCGGACCAGACCGGGATGGGTCATTTTCGGCCAGCGAGTGAGGGCGATGATGGAATGATAGTAGCCGTCCATCCAGAAACCGTAGTCGTGTTGACCGTTGGCTTCGGAGTGCCAGCAGTTCTCCTGGATGGACAACTCCGGGTCGAAGGCTTCGAAGATGTCGTAATCGAATCGCTCGGCCAGAGACGGATTCAGGAACATCTTGTAGTGCCGGTAATGGTCGGCATCGGTCATCGGAATGATGCGAGCGCCCTGTCCCGCGAAAATACTGGCCAGCATCTCGTGGAGTTGGGTGAATTCCGCCTGCATCTGCTCCAGCGTCATCTCGTAGAACGCCGCCAGCGCCTTGGCGCTGCTGGTGGCCTTCGGCGAGTTGTCTATCTTGCGCGAGATGTAGAGGACGAGACGCTGGCGGCGGAGTTTGCGGTCCGCCATCGCCTGCCAGTAGCGCATGAACCGCTCGTTTCGGCAGCGTTTCGTCCAGACGTTCTGCATCTTCTCGGTTTCCTGCTGGTAACGCAGCAGCGGCGCGCGATAGTCCGAGTCGCAGTAGAATTGCACCTGTAGCCGGCGCGCGTCGCCGAGCGATGCCAGGAGCAGTGTGATTTGGTCTTGGAACTCGTTCAGGTCGGAGACCTGGGCGTTGTCGAGGTCGGGTGGTTCAAAGACGAACCCCTTGGAAACGAAGCAGCCTTGGCGCAGACCGTTGAAGACGATCAGGTCGCGGACGAAGTAACCGTGTGGAGCGTTATCGAACATGCTGGCCCTCAAGGGGATGACCGGGGTGGCGGGATACGTCGGGGCCGAAGCCCGCACCCTTGACCCAGAAATCCAAACAATCCGTGTCGTAGCCAGGCGGTTTGCCCTGCCGGAAGCCGTAGATGTAGACAAGTGTGAGCAGCAACGGAATCGCCGCGATCACCAACGAGACGAGAAACGAGACCTTCGCGCAGCTGAATGTAATCAGCAGCGTCATGACGGATGTGAAGCAGCCGCCGGTCATGTACCAGAACAGGTTGCCCTCCAACCCCCACGTCCGCCCTTTGGAGTCGTCGGCGCTGTTGGTCTCGGTGAGTCGCAGCATTTGATTGCTCATTGGAACGTGCCCACGTCCACCGTCGAAGTGCCGATGCCGAACGAGGTGAACAGTGCCTTTACGATCACGGGCGCACCGGCAATGATGAGGCCGCCGATGATGGAGAGTTTCCCGGAATCCGTGTCCCCCCGGCGAATCGCGAAGCCTCCGCCGACGACACAGATTGTCCCAAAGATAAAGCCGATGAGCATGACGATGCCCAGCGCGCTGCTGACTCCGCTGGTCAGAGTTGTCCCCTGAGCTTGAGCGAGAATCGGTGTGAACCACATTGTTGCGGTCAGTGAATTTAGTTTTCATGGGCCAGAGTTATACTGCGATTAGCTGCGATAGTTGTTCCCATTTGGGAACAACTTTTCGGTGGGTAGTCTGCAAGATAAGAGCCGATGAAAACGGCGATCCCTGCGGTAACTTCGAATGGAAAACTGCACGAACTGGAATCGCACCTGCGGCAGCGCATTCGCGGCCAGGATCACGTGTTGCCGCGCATTGTTTCCATTCTTCGGCGTGGCGAACTCGGGTTGACGAAGCCTGGGCGTCCACGCGGGAGTTTCCTGTTCCTCGGCCCGACCGGTGTGGGCAAAACGGAGGTAACGCTGGCGTTCACCGGTTTCCTGATGAGCAAGGAACACTTGTTCCGCTTCGACATGTCCGAGTATCAAACGCAGGAGAGCTTGGGATTACTGCTCGGCGGCAAGCTCGGTGAGCGCGGGACGTTGGCTATGGTCTATGACAAGTCGCGAGTCGGCACGTTGCTGTTTGACGAAATCGAGAAGGCGCATCCCCGTGTGCTGGATGTCTTTCTGCAAATCCTGGACGCAGCACGTGTGACGATGGCCAGCGGCGAGACGCTGGAATTGAGCGGGTTCTACGTGGTGTTCACCTCGAACATCGGCAGCGCCGACCTGATGAACCTGCAATACTCGACACCGGCCACGATGGAGCGTCACGTCCTGGCCCGCGCGCAACAAGTCCATGCGTCCCGAATTGTATGCCCGCATCACGGAAAAGCTGGTGTTCAACCGGCTGAGCTATGACCACCAGTTGGAAATCGCCCAACTCTTGCTCACACAGGAATTGGCGTTCCTGAAAGCCAAGGGCCACGAACTCACACCGGACGCCACGGTTCTCCCGTTCCTCGTGCGACGCGGATTTCCATCCGAAACTCGGCGCCCGCCCCATGCGCGATGCCGTGGAAAAACTCATGGGTGATGCCGTGGCGGAATGTTTGCTCGACGCCAGAGCAGCCTGTGGCGTGCTCGCGGTGGACGAACCTACCCTCGCAATTGTCTCATCATTCGCTGACCCCGATGAATGGAGTGGGCGGGGAATTATCGGGGGTGGTCTTGCCCTCGACAGAATGCCACATTAACGCATGATGCTCCTATGAGCACAGTTTTTCAGCCAGTATTTGCGTACCTCTGATGCTCGTGATATTTCTTCGGAGTCGTCGTCATCTAGCGATGGTGTGCAACCGCTGCATCCAGCGCGCATGGCTGCATTGCAGAAGTTCGCAGACCCTGCGTGGTTCGGCTACTACCTCATCAGCGGCAACAATCTCTCCCGTGTAGCGTGACGAATCGCATTGCCAGTGCCCGGGCTGGGAAGTAAGATTGCGTCACATTCCTAGGCGTTATGTGACAGGTCGATCCTGAGTACAGTCGGTATGACACCCGAAGAAAAAGCCCGCCAGCAAATCGACACCGTCCTCAGCCGTTGCGGTTGGACCGTTCAGGACAAAGCGCAAATGAATCTACACGCCGCCAAGGGTGTCGCGCTTTGCGAATTGTCGTTCAAGTCTGGGGAACCGGACTACACACTTTTCTGTAGGGACAACCTATTTATGAGACCAGTTTTCATGGAAACTGGGTAACACTTTTGGGTTCTGAGATCGTAATGATCTCTTGTTGTTGTAACCAGGTTTCTACGGCTCGACGCCACGCGGCGTCGGCGTGTCCCTGGGTGCGAACGGGCTGTTCCAGCATGATCTTCATGGCCAATTCGCTGATCTGCTCAAACATTTCCTTTCTCCCACGGCGAGTATAGCCGCAGAGGGTCCACTTTGCACTGGCAAACTGCTCACAGGCCGTGACGCCCCGCAGACAGCGACGGGGCCGGTGATTGAGTTCATGGACGGTCAACGCGGCCAGTCCAGCGACGTTGCCGGCCGGGTGGGTCAGGAGCCGGGGACGCAACACCGCCTTGAGTTCGCGCTGGGCACGTTCGATGCCGCCGTTGTAAGGAGGGTAGTACGGCGGTGAGTTCAGCGGGATCACCAGCCACCGACTGAGCACGGCGTCAACGGCTTCGCTGTTGAGATTACTGCCGTTGTCGCGCTTGAGCACCAGCGGCGGGCCGTGCTGGGTGAACAACTCGTCGAGTCGAGCCGCGACCAATTCACCCGTGAGGCGGTCGCTTACGAGCGGCGCGAACTTGTAGCGCGAAGCCAGGTCGAGCACTGATAGCATGGGGAGTTTCTGCCGGACTCCATCCCGCACGAGCACCAACTCGGTGGGGTCCACCGACCAGATTGTGCCGGGCACTTGCCAGTGGACGCTCCGCCGATCGGCCTCGCGTTCCCGCAGGATCTGGCGGCGCGTTTCTTCCACCAAATCGAGGAAGCTGCGCCGCGAGATCTGCGAGCGATGTTCGGCATACAGCGCGGTCGTGCCGTGACTGCGATGGGGACCGTGCTCCAGCCGGCGCAACCGCGTTTGCAGTCCGGCCAAGTCCAAGGAGCCGACTGGCTTTGGGCCGGGCTTGGAAGCACCGGCTCACCACGCTCCAACCGCCCTTTCCAGCGCATGAAGGTCGCGTAGGGCATCGTCGCCGCCGCACATAGCGGGCGGTACGGTTGGACGGCTTGCGCGTGCAGTGTTTGCAGTTGGTTCACAATCATGGTGGCGCTCTCAGGGCTTTTTTTTAGTGCGCTCCAGTTCCGCCAGTTGTTGGCGAATCGCCAGCGTTTGCTCCAGCACCTGGACTTGCTCCTGCAACTGCTGCGTCTGGTGGTGAAGCGATTCCTGCGCTGGATCGGTCGGCGTCGCCGGGCGGCCGCCCGGCCGGTCGCGCATCGCCTCCACTAACGCCGCCAGCGCCCGCTTCTCCCACTGGTAATAAGTCTTGCGGGAGATGCCCAATTGCTGCGCCGCTTCGCTCGCGGTGATCTGGCCGCTCTGCACTGCCACAATCAGCGCCGCCCGTTGCCGGGCCAGCGCCTCCTGCGGATTCGGGAGTTGGTTCGGATTCATGCTCCTCCGATTCGTCAAGCGCCGAGGTTATTTTTCCTTGGACGGTGGCGTCGCTGGCGGCTCCGACGGCAGCCGGGCCAGACGCTTCTCCAGTTTCGAGAGTTTGCCCTCCTGGGCCAGGCTCTGGCGCGCCAGCAGCCGCTCCAGTTTGCTCGTCAACGCCGGACCCAGTTGTTGTTCCGGCAGACTGCGCGGTTGCAACGCGTCCAGCATCCCGACCATCGCCCGGTCCTGCCACTGGGCCAACAGCGTGCTGTTGATCCCCAGTTGCCGGCAGACTTCTGCCGGCCGGCGCCGCTCCGTCCACACTGAGAGCACCGCCTGCGCTCGTTGGTGGGCATTGTACACCTTCAGTTCCTTTTTGGGTTTGGTTTCTGTCGTCATGGGGTTCTCCTTTCAGGTTATACGTGAGTTCTTGATTCAGCGGGGTATCTTCGCCATCGAGCTGCATCTTCACCTGGCCTTTCTCGGCGCGGATCACCACCGATTGCTGGCCGAGCCGGCCGACCATGTAAAAGGGCTCTTGGGGTTGACCGCGCAACGCCAACTCCTGGATGTTGTCAGCGATGCCGCCCTCGATCACAGCGCGCAGTTCTTTCGCGATGGCGAAGAACCGGTCGGCCGGGAACAACCCCTCCAACGACTGGTGCGGACGTTTGTGGTTGTAGTATTTGACCCACAACCGCACCCGTTCGCGGGCCTGCTCGAAACTGTCAAACTGCGCCCGCACCAGAAAGTCCTCCCAGATCGTCTTCCAGAACCGCTCGATCTTGCCCAACGTCATGGGGTGATGGGGAGAGCTGCGGATGTGGTGGACGCGGTCTTTTTGTAGCTCCTGTTGAAACCGGGTCTTGCCGCGCCAATTCACATACTGCCGCCCGTTGTCGGTGAGCATTTCCTTGGGCACGCCGTACTCCGCCACCGCGGTGCGGTAGAGTTCCAGTACGTGCTCGGCGGTCTGGCTGCGGAACAGATCCAGCCCGACGATGTAGCGCGAGTGGTCGTCGATGAACCCGATCAGGTAAGCGTTCTTGCCACCGAGCCGGAACGTGAAGATGTCCGTCTGCCACATCTGGTTGGGCGTGCTGCGCTCGAAGAACCGCGGCTTGGGTGGGTTCTTCGACACCTTCCTCTTCGTCTTCGGCATCAGCCGGTGCTGATGCAACGTCCGCCGTACCGTCTCGTGACTGCCCGGCAGAAACAACACCCGCCGCAGCACTTGGGCGATCTTCTTCACGCCGAAGTGGGGATGCTGTTCTTTCAACGCGGCGATCCGCGATTTGACTGCGACCGCCACCTTGGGCGCGCCAGGTTTGGGTCCACCGATCAGTGGCTGTAGCCCGGCTTCCCCGTGCTGCTGGTAGCGATCGATCCACTTTGACAGCGTACTCTGGCCGATCCCGGCTTCACGGGCCACCAGTTCCAACGGGTAGCCTTCCTCCAGCCGCAGCTTGACCGCCTTCAGTCGCAACTCGACAGGATATGGCTGACTGCCGCGCCGCGCTGCCCCCCTCGGGGGGCAGGTCTTCCTCTTCCCGCCTTCTACCTTGTGAGTCCTCTCCATGGTAACACTCCAGGTGGTTCTTTCCTCGAACCACAGGTTCGAAGTGTTACCCCGTTTCCCCAGAATTCCGGTCTCACGATCCGGTTGTTAGGACAAGTTTGGCCACCTGTTGGAACAGCGGGTGCGTCTCGTTGAAATTGTCCCCGACCGACGCAGGATCCGGCTCCCATTTCCCCGCAAACATGTCCTCGCGATCGTCGTTATTGTTGCCGTCACCGCTGAACGCCTGTTCGGTGCCGTAGTACAAGCAGGGAATGCCGCGGGACGTGTAGAGAAACTGCAGGGCGACTGTCAGCCGGTTCGTATTCCCGTTGGCATTGTTCGAACTCAGGAACCGCGGCTGGTCGTGGTTGTCGAGGAAGGTGACGAGCCGGTACCACGAGTTCGTGTCGTAATACGTCGCAATGTTATTGTAGTGAGTTTGAATCAGCTGGGTGTTGCCCGAGGCGGTGGCGAAGACCGAATTGATACAGTTGTAATACAACCCGTAGTCCAGCGTCCCGTCAAACTTGAATGCCCCGCCGCCTTCGACCCCGTGTAGGAACCGATCTGTTGCTCGGTGCCGGTGTCGGCTTCGCAAAACATAAAGAAATTGGATTTACCGATCGAGGTCCCGAATTGATGGAGCTGCGGGCACCAGTACTGCCAGAACCCGTAGTCCACTTCCAGTGCCGTATCCACGCGGAACCCGTCGAAGTCGGCGAGACCAACCCAGTTAGTATAGATGTTCATCAGGTTGGTGCGCACATACGTGGTTTCCGTGGCCAGATCGTCCAGGCTCTCCAATTCCCCCAAAACGACCTGCTGGGTAATTGAAAAGTTCTGAATGGCGCCGTTGTTGTGGAAGATATTCGTTATGGCGGGGGCTGCGCTATTCGTGAGAAAAGGCGGCGCGTGCACGTTACTGGAATTGTAGTATTTCATGTTATACCCCCCAGGCGGCGCGACGAAATTCGCGTAGCCCGAGTCCGTGCTGCAGAGGAGGTCGCCCGTGTGATTACAAACGATGTCGAGGATGACCTTGATCCCCCGGGCGTGCGCGGCCTGGACCATGTTGGACAGATCGGTCATCGTGCCCCAATGCGGCGCCAGCATGTAAAAGTCCTGCGCACCGTAGCCATGGTAGGCGGAAGTTCCCCCGATATTGAACACAATCGGCGAGATCCAGATGGCGCTAGCGCCCAGAGATTTAATGTAGTCCAGCTTGTCCTGAATCCCCTGGAAATCGCCGCCATGGATGCCGTTGTTGGCGGTTGGCGCATACGGCGAGTTGTGACTGGCTTCTACATTATCGTTCGACGGATTCCCGTCGTAAAAACGATCGGTGAGGATTTGGTAGATGTTCTCATTTCGCCAGTCAGTGGGCGAAGGGTAATGCTGGGCTTTCGCAGCAGTGGCGAGGCCGAGCAGGAGGCTGATGAAGACAATTTTCATTACGATCGATACGCTCCGCAGGAGCCGAGGTTGTTGCGGCCCACAATCAGGAAGGGCGCCCCCCCCGCCCGTGCAGATCCAGTTGCGGACAAGACAACATGGCGGAGCTCCCTTTTCACCCAGCTCTCCTACAGCTTACCCGTGTCTCCCGCAGTTATTGACCGATATTCTGGACGCGATAGAACCGGGACGAGACGGCGGTTGCGGTCGTGTCCGTAAACGACATCGAAACCTGACCGACAGCAGCCGTGATCGACCCGCTGAGGTTGTTGAGCCAGGGGCCACCCGCGTTGTCGCTGGCCATGACCTGGTAGATATAGCCAGGGACCGAGGTCCAATTGACAATGAATCCGCCGGCGGGCGGGCTGGATGTTGCCGATGGTGAATACAGAGGCCGGATTCGTTGGATTCAGCCCGGCCAGATACTTGAAGAGGTTGTTCTGGCCCGTGTTATCCGCGTCGTCCTCGGCGCGCGACTTGTTGGTCGCGGAACCCGTGATTGAGCCGAAATACTGTAGCCGCCACCAGTTCGGAATCCCATCGCCATCGACGCTGACGGCGCTGTTGGGGCTGAACGCGAGCCATGTCGTAAAATTGGTCGCGCCGCTGGCATTGTGGAGTTCAACCTGCTCGATCATGGGGAAGCCACGATTCTGGTAACCCGCGTTCGCCAGGGAACCCGTGCTGCGTTGGCAATTGACATCGCAGACGGCGTAGACGGCGCCGCCCATTGCGTTGCTCAGGCCGTAATATGTGCTGTCTGACTGCACGATCAGGTTCGCGTCGCCGTGAAGCAGCAGATCCATCTGATTCGGCCCGAACCCGTGCCGGAGAGACAACGTGCCCAAGCTGGAGTTTACCGTGTATTGAGCCTGGACGGCGTCGCGGCCATTGGGGAGCGTGACTTGCTTGCGGACCTTCCCGTCTGAGGAAGTGAACACCCAATAATTGGATCCCTGGACAGCCCCTTGGCCATAATCCATGTCCACATATTGGGAGTTGTTGTTGGCCAAACCGCTGACATAGCGGTCTTTGAAACCTGAGCAGCGGATGTTGTCCTCATCTTCCTCGTCGCTTTCCTGCGCGGGATTGGCAACGGGCTGGCCGATGACTTCGACGGCATCCTGAGTCGCCGGATTGTATACGAAGGCCGCCACCAAGCGCCCACCCCACCGCTTGAAGCAGAGGTAGACCTGATTGTTCTTCAGGATGTACTCATTTACCAGGTCGGCATCCACATCTTTCGCGACGGCGACGGTGTTCGAACCCTGGACGCCGTTATTGATGTCCTGTACCCACTGGGCGGCGTCCGCGAGGATGCCGACCGAACGCATGTGACCGGCGAGGGCATCCAACCAAACCGAGCAGCCGTCGCTGGCATTGCTGTTCTCAAACGAGCCAGTGACAGGATTATTGAAGTTGGTCTGATAGTTGCAGGAATGGTAGGCGCTGCTCCAGTTGCTGGCGCTGTTCCACCCAGCGGGCGGGTTTTCGTCGTGCCACGCGGTCTCGTAGATCATCGCGTAATATTGCCACTGAGCGAGCGCCTGCAGATTTCCCGGCGGCGCGGCTGCCACCTTGTTCCAGGAATCACGAGTCAGCGTCCCCGGGGTGTTCATATCACCATATGATTCTGTCCCGGCAACCTTCAACCCGCCCGGTTCGGTCGCAGGAACTCGTCCGAAGTAGTTCTCCTGATACACCTGCGTGGTCGTGTTGCTGTACCCGTAGTACCAGTTGTCGGGGTCGTGCTCGGTGGCTTTCATCAGATACTCGTAGGACTGCAGCGGTATATTGTACACGTTTCCGTGATCGACGACCCAGTTGGAATCGGTCTGCGCCATACTGACGACGTTCCTGGAGACGCACGATGTCAATCCACTGGTGGTTGGCCAGCCAGCGGACGACGTTTTCCCATTGGGCCGGGTTGTTATTGTAGCCGGAGCCAAAGGAAACGCCCGGAATAGGCTTCCCAGTCGTCCATCACGATGGTGATCTGATCGGGGTCGGGTGAGAGCGCGATCTCGAGGAGATTCGAACGCGAGTCGAGGTGTATACCACCATTCCAATTCCAGAATTTGTAGCCGTCCTCGCGGTCATTGATCATGAAGGTCAAGACGCCGTTGATCTTGTGAATCTTGTGGTGGTACCGGGCCTGGCTGGTGCCGGACCGAACC
>CAVYAC010000088.1:0-8008 GCA_963766065.1 uncultured Verrucomicrobiae bacterium | reverse complement strand
CTGCAGATCGGCAACCTGGTTGGCGGATTTCTTCGCCGACTCAGCCTGGGAATTGGCCTTGTCGAGATCCGCCTGAAGCTTCTTCAACTGCGCTGACTTGGCGTCCGCAGTATCCGCGACCTGTTTCTTGGCGGAGGCGAGTTGACCGCTGAGGTCCTGATTCTGCTTCTGCAGATCAGCAACCTGAGAGGCTGACTTCTTCGCCTGGTCGAGTTGTTTGCGGGCATCCGTCAGTTGGCTTTGGAGGTTCTTCACTTCGGTTGTGTCAACGGTCGGCTTGGCCGCCAACTGCTTCTTCAAGTCATCGACTTGGGCGTGGGCCTTGTCGAGGTCGGCACGAAGCCTCTTCGCTTCGCCCGTGTTGACGGGCGGAACCGCTGCGACCTTGGTGGCCGCTTCCTTCTTGGCGGAAGCCAACTGGTCGCTCAGGTCTTTGTTCTGCTTCTGTAAATCCGCGACCTGAGAAGCCGACTTCTTCGCCGACTCAGCCTGGGCATTGGCCTTGTCGAGATCCGCCTGAAGCTTCTTCAACTGCGCTGACTTGGCGTCCGCAGTATCCGCGATCTGTTTCTTGGCGGAGGCGAGCTGACCGCTGAGGTCCTGATTTTGCTTCTGCAGATCAGCAACCTGAGAGGCTGACTTCTTCGCCTGGTCGAGTTGTTTGCGGGCATCCGTCAACTGGCTTTGGAGGTTCTTCACTTCAGTCGTGTCAACGGTCGGCTTGGCCGCCAACTGCTTCTTCAAGTCATCGACTTGGGTGTGGGCCTTGTCGAGGTCAGCACGAAGCCTCTTCGCCTCGCCCGTGTTAACGGGCGGAACCGCAGCGACCTTGGTGGCCGCTTCTTTCTTGGCAGAAGCCAACTGGTCGCTCAGGTCTTTGTTCTGCTTCTGCAGATCAGCAACCTGGTTGGCGGATTTCTTTGCCAGCGCGAGCTGGTTTCCAAGTTCGACGTTCTTCTTCTCCAGGTCGGCGGCGGCTTTGCGGGCGGTGTCGGCGTCATCGCGCAGTTTCTTCAATTCCGCGGTTTCACCCACGGCCGTCTTCCTTTGGGCGGCGGCAAGTTCCTTTTGGGAGTTGGCCAATTGGTCCTGCAGTTTCTTGACTTCGCCCTGGTCGGCCGCAGTTTGCTTGCTGAGGGAGGCCAATCGATCCGAAAGGCCTTTGTTCTCTGAGGCAAGTTTATCCACCGCGGCACGGAGCTTGGCCGATTCATCATCGGTCACCGTTTTCTCCGCGGGTGGAGGAGGGGTGGAAATTTCGGTGGCGGGTGATGGCTCTGCGGCTGCCAATGTCATGACGGGTGCCGTGACGGACGCGACCGGGTAGTCGGCGACGAGGCCAGCTTGGTTTTCAGTTGGCTGAGGTGCGATTCGCAATCGTTCACGCGAAACTCAACCATGTTGGCTTTCCAATCCGGCGATGCGGTGCGGATATCATGCAAAATGTTCAGCGCATCATGATACTTCGGAAAGGCGCTCGCATAATCGGCCTTCTCCTCGGCGTCTTCCGCTTCCTGGATGAGGACAACGGCATCCGTATAACGGTGATCAGGATCGGTTGCCCGGGCCGATTTGGGCAACATCAGGAACAAGACACACCACACCAGCGAAAAAAGTACTCCTAGACGATTCTTCATCAGTAAGCCTCCTTGACGCAACGATATAGCGAAAACCCGCGTATCTTGCAACACTTTCATTGTAGCCAGCACGGAAGGCTAAAAACACCTTCTTGGCCAACCCGTTATCGGACAAGGTCAGCTGGGGCAGGGATGCGACTAATCAACGGGGCAGTTGCCCCAGTGATCGGGCGGTCTAATGGTGATGGCCACCAAACCCATGGACGTGCCCATGTGCCAACTCATCTTCCGTGGCACCACGGACTTCCGTAATTTCGACATCAAAGGTCAAGTCCATCCCCGCCAGAGGATGATTCCCGTCCAGTGTCACATGCGTCTCGGTCACTTTCGTGGCCGTGACGACGGGGGCATGGGAATCTTTCCCGGCACGGAATCGATCGCCCGCCTTGATGCCTTTCGCGGGCATTTTGTCCAAAGGCACCTCCATAACATTGCCGGCGTCGTGTTCGCCATAAGCGTCTTTGGCCTTGATCGTCACATGCTTCTTATCACCGACCTTCAGCCCGCGAATTTGGGCTTCGAGTCCGGGGATGATCTGCCCGGCTTCCTCCAGAAACGTCAGCGGCTCGCCACCGGCCGAGGAGTCGAGTGTCTTTCCGGTTTGGTCGGTCAAGGTATAGTGAAACGAAATGACGTTCTTGCTCACGCGCAGCCCTTTCTGTAGTCGATTCGCGCGGCACCTTACGACACGGCGCGCGATTTGTCGAAGAAGAAAATTCGGCGGCAACGCTTTCGCGGGCGTAACACGTGAGTTCTTGTCGAACGGCCTCCGCACCGTTAGCATGCCCGCCCAATGAACCAGTCCGTGGGCAACCGCCGCCGCCAGTTCAGGAAGATCGCCGCCACCGTCTTGCTGGCCGGCTCGGCCCTCCTGCTGGCCATCATCCTCGCCTGCAACATCTGGATCATCTCCGCCACCCAACGCGAAGTCTTCTCCGACATCCGTTCGCTGCCCGTCAACCGCGATGGCCTGGTCCTGGCCACGGGCAAGCGGATCGAAAAGGGCCGCGTCAACCAGCATTTCGTCCGTCGCGTTGACGCCGCCGCGGCCCTGTATCGCGCCGGAAAGTGCAGCGCCTGATCCTCAGCGGCGACAAAGCGCATGACGAACCGATGGAACTCAAGCGCGCCCTGCTCGCACGCGGCATCCCCGAGTCCGCGCTCGTCCTCGACAACTTCGGCCTGCGCACGCTCGACTCCGTGGTGCGCGCCCGCGACGTGTTCCAGTGCGGCAACCTCACCATCATCTCCGAGCGGTTCCACGATTTTCGCGCCCTGTTCCTCAGTCGCTACTACGGCATCAATGCCGTCGCCTACGCACCCCCGGACCTCCCGTTCCGCTGGATGATCCGATCCACCATCCGCGAATCCCTCGCCCGCGTCAAAGCCGTCCTCGACCTCTACATCCTCAAGACCAAACCCACCGTCACCTCTTTGATCGAGATGAGTTCGAGGTTTGTCCAAAATCCACCACCACAACCACACTCGCCGGGACCGCGTTGGCGCTACTGATTTGGCGGACGGATTGCCCCGGTTGAGGGCTGTCGCGTGGCCTGCAACCTCGCCAGATTCTTCCGGGCGTCGGCGTCGTTGGGGTCGATCCGTAACGCCTCCTGGTAGTGCGTGATCGCGTCGGGAACGTTGCCGAGTTGCTGGAACGCGGTTCCCAGGTTGTACTGCGCCTCGGCACGGTTGGGGTCGATCCGGAGCGCCTGCTGATAATGGGCAATCGCATCCTGGAATTTACCAAGCCGCGCCAATGCCAACCCGAGATTGCTCTCCGCCGAGGCAAAGTCCGGTCGGAGTTGCACGGCCCGTTCATATTCCACAAGGGCGTCGTTGACCCGGCCTTGTTGCAACAAAAGATTTCCCAGATTGTTATGCGCGTCGGCAATATCGGGGTTGATCCGTACCGCCTCCTGATAGTGGCCGATTGCCTCCGGAACATTGCCTAATTGCTCGAGTGCGTTTCCCAAGTTGTAATGGGTCTCAGCACGGTTGGGGTCGATCCGGAGCGCCTGCTGATAGTGGGCAATCGCATCCTGGAGTTTACCAAGCCGCGCCAACGCCAACCCGAGATTGCTCTCCGCCGAGGCAAAGTCCGGTCGGAGTTGCACGGCCCGCTCATATTCCACAAGGGCGTCGTTGACCCGGCCCACCTGCAGCAGGAAATTCCCAAATTGATAGTGCGCCTCGGCGGGGTTGGGATTGGTCAGCAGCGACCGCTGGTAGCCGGCAATGGCATCCGGAGTTTTCCCGACACGGACCAGCGCCATCGCGAGGCCGTTCTGCGCCGAGGTGGAGTCGGGCTGGAGTCGCACGGCCTGTCCATATTCCGCAATGGCATCGTCCACCCTGCCGAGATCCAACAGGGAATTTGCGAGGTTATAGTGTGCCTCGGCATTGTCCGGGTTGATCTGCAACGATTGCCGGTAGCTCGCAACCGCATCCAAAACCTTGCCCGCGTGGCGCTGGGCAATCCCCAAATTATTATAGGCCATCCAACACCGGGGGTTCTTCGTCAGGGTATCGGTCCAGAGCGTTTCCGAATCCGCGTAGATGTGCTCTTGCTTCCACGTCGTCACGGCCAGCAATATCAGCGCGGCTGCGCCGGCGGTCGCTCCAACATTTCGACCGCGTGCGCCCCCTCGTTGGGCTATCGTGATACCGGCGCTGACCACTAGGGCGATCAATCCGATGATCGAAACGTACTGCCAGTGATCGGCCACCAGCGAGTATCGCATAAAGTAGATGTTCACAAACCCAAGGGCCGGCACCAACATCGTCAGGTAGTAGCCCAACGCCAGCAGGCAGGGTTTCCCCCACCGTTGCCGGTAGCGCCAGCAGACGAACAGCCCCGCGACCACGAGCAGCCCGGGCACGTAGGACACGAACTTCTGCGGGTCGATCTGCCATCGCGGATAGACAAAACACAGGTTCACCGGAACGAGGGCCTTGTGCAGGTAAAACCATACCGCCCAACCCGCCCCCGCCAGCCGTGACCAGAAATCGTCCTGCCTCACGATCTCGCCGCCGATGGCCCGATGAGATTGGAACCACACCGTTACGAAACCCAGAATCCCCGCCACCGCAAAGAACGGGAGGCTCCGCAGCACATCCCGCCGCTCGACTCTCCCCCGGCGCCACCACGCCAGCCCCAGCAGCGCCACGGGCAGCGTCGCCACCGCCGTCTTGCTCAACAGTGCCAGCACAAACGCACCGATCGCCGCCCAGTACCACCCCCTCCGTCCGTCCTCGTCGAACTTCACATACCACAGGCATGTCAGCGCGAAAAAGAACATGGCCAGTGTGTTCTTGCGCTCGGCAATCCACGCCACCGATTCCACGTTCACCGGGTGCACCGCAAACACCGTGGCCGCCAGCCACGCTCCCGGGACCCTCAACCTCGCCAGCACGCGCCACCACAACACCGCACTCAACGCGTGCAGGATCACATTCAGGGCGTGATATCCCACCGGGTTCTTCCCCCAGAGCCGCCACTCCAGCCACCACGTCGTCGAGGTCAACGGCCAGTAGTCGGGCGCCTGGGTGGTAAACCAAAATCGATGCAACCCGCCGGGCATCCGTATCAGGGGATTCTCAATGACGAGATTGTCATCGTCCCAGATGAATCCCGCGCGCAGGGCCGGGAGATACACCACCACTGTCAACAGAATGATGAGCGCCGCGCCGGCCACCGGCGATTTCCATGCGTTCTTCATCGGTCGGGCGATCCATGCGCCGCGTTCGCGGTCAGAGGATCGTCTTCAGCCCGGATAAGGCCAATTGGTCTCATGAAATAATCCCCACTGGCACACCGTAAGTGTACGCAGCCTACCATCTTCCAAGTGCCTACCGAAGCCAATACGGGCGGATAATTGGCCGCCGATGCCCGAAAACAAAGCCGTGTAACGAAACGGCGCACTTGGACTTTTAACACCTTGTCCCTCAAGCTGATCCACACCATCCAATACTCCGAAAAGCCGAGTCGGACGAGATGCCGCTGTCGCCTGCGGCCATTGGCTTCTAACTGTCTCCTCGCGCCGACGCAAAATTATGGCCTGACTCCTCCGCTCTCCGCCTCCCGCTCAACGCGGTTTCTCGGGTGCCTTGATTCTCGCTTTGCCGCATCGAGAGAGCAATGGAACATCTGCCTGCGTGGCTGAAACCACTCCGGTGAGGGAAGGCCTGGCCGCATCAACGCTCTTACGTGCGTTCATGGATCCGGCCAAAGAACGGGTGCTTGATTCCGTCTTTGCCGACGACGACCTGTTTGATAACCCACAGGCGGAACGACTGCTGCAGTGTATCGAATTCGGGCGATCGCCTTCCTGTCCAAGGATCGCTGATGAGCCAGTAAACCGGCCTCCCGGAATGCAGAAGCTCGCGCAGTCGTGCGGGGTCTTCGGAAGCGACGAATGGACGCAAGGATGTTGGGATCGTGTCGCTGCCGACAAACAAATTGATCCCACGATCGCGACCGAGCGGCACCGCGATGCGATCGCTGCCGCGGATCACGTAGGCGTCAACGCGGAGGGGATCGAAGTTTGACACCACGACAGCGTTTGACTCCATCTGCTGGGAACAATAGGAGAGAGTGGTATAGAGGCCCACATCGTTCTCCCTCCGAAAACTGTTTTGCAAGTTGAGGAGCGCGAACTCGATGATCGATGCACTGACAAGAACAATCACCGTAGCGCGCGCCGCCTTTGCAGGCCACAGAGTGAGCAGGACGGTCACGCCCACCGCGTTCGCCAGACAAAACCCCGGAACGAGTCGCAGAAGAAAGCGTTCTTCTTGCCAGCTATACAGCAGATAAAAGAAGACTGACGTGACGGAGAAGACAGCAAACCAGAGAAGGAACCGTTGTCGATTAGAGTTGGTTCGCCATCCGACCAGACAGGCCAGCAACCCAACCGCTCCCAAAGCAGTGCGAAGCAGTGACAGCAGTTGGTAGAGATGGCGGCCAGGCAATTCCCAATAGGCCGGGTGACCGAAGATGCGGGTTGTGTCCGCCTCGCTCAGCAACGACTTGGCGTAGAAACTGCCATTCCCCTCGACGGTTCCCGGAATCTCCTCGGTGGCCTGCCGCAGCCGCATAAAACCGCGTTTCGTTATGTATTCTGCGGAGAACAAGGGTTGGTCGGTAGTCCCCGCCATACCGAGGTAGGAGTAGCCCGTGCGCCAGGGACTGCCAAAGTTCGCTTGTTGGTACACGGCCAAGGTGATGAGGAAAGGCGCCAACCCGACCGCGAACGAGCCCGCCCGCTGCATACGCTCCCGCCACGTGTCCTCCCACAGGAGCAACAGGAGAGACGGTGCCAGGAGCAGAATGTTGTCATACCGCACCGTAATGGCGAACCCCAGCACCAACCCGGCCGCAAGCCACATCAGGGCCGGCCGCTTCCGGTCGCGACTCGCAAGTAGCAGCGCGAGCGCCGCGGTGGCCAGAAATACGGACGGCACTTCGCTCATAATCTTCTGTGAGTACTGCCAGAAGCCGTAGTTCGTGATTAGGAACAGCGCCGCAACACACCCGCACAGTCGCCCACCCAGCCTGACTCCGATAGCGTAGGTGAGCCCGATGGCACCGAACGCGCAGCAAAAAAGTGAGTAGATGCCGTTGCCAAAAAAATGTCCCAAGACCACATACGACGGCAGCAACAGCAGCGAGGTGCCGAATGGGTGCGCCGAGGGAAAATCGTGACCATAGGCCGAGATCACGAGCCGTCCGCGTTCGAGAAAATTCACCGTCGACACAGCAAAATCAAGAGCGTCTTGCGGGAGGTTGGCGGCGGATTCAGGCGTGGCGAAGTATCCGAGCCACGCCAGCAACCACAGGCCCACAACGAGTAGAACGTCCAGGACCCACGGATGGCCGATCTCCTTCCTGATGTTCGACGAAAGGGGTACCACGTTCATTTCAACTATCCGCGGCGTTGCCGCGTCCGCCTATCTCCCTTCTTTGTTTGCAAGATTGTAGACCCTGCCGGCCCGGAGCAACAGGGAAAATTGGGTTGCGGTCTAAAATACATTTCCGGCGGCACAGCGGAGATGCGCATAACGGTTAGTTGAAGCATGATTAGGGTGGAAGCCGTCTCGGAAGCCATGCCACACTTCGAGCAGGCGCTGCGGATCAAGCCCGATTACGCCGACGCGCACTACAATCTGGGGGTCGCGTTGGAAAAGCTGGACCGCACGCCGGAGGCCATTGCGCACTACCAGCAGGCCTTGAAGCTCCAACCGGACTTCATTCCGGCCACAAGGGCGCTCACACGACTGCAGGCAGGTCCGTGACCCTCGCGGGCTTGGGGTACACGGGTTCCGCGTTCATACCGGATGTTAGTCTCGCCCAAGTCGTGTAGGGTTTT
>CAVYAC010000087.1:0-19879 GCA_963766065.1 uncultured Verrucomicrobiae bacterium | reverse complement strand
TCATTTTTATGTAGTCTACTTGGTAGAGAGTACGTATTGCTAATTAAATGATAAGTGTGACAATCAGTGTAACAATCAGCATATCCAGACATGCGCAGAATGACGTCAATCAACTCAATCAACTCGATAATCAGTCAACTAGTTGGCCGACTCATGACGATTAGTCGGCCGACGAATCAACCGACTAGTCGGCTGACTATTGACTGAACTGCTGACGACTTTTCTAACTTAACATTACCGCATAACAATTACTACTACCACCACTATTATAAATAATAATAATAGAGCCAGGTCTTTCATTGAACACTGTCAAGTGTGAGAATATATCAGGAAGTAGCTTTTCAGATCTTCCAGCCATTTTCTCCACTTTTCTCGTGTTAGTCCCGAAGATTGTGAAATGCTTGGCGCGGCCCTGGCCATGGGGGAGGATATCGATCACTTTCAAAGTGGTCGCTCTTTCCAGAGCTGCTGATAGGCTGAGGCTGCTTCACTCCCACGATGCCTCTTCATTCTCAAGAACTCCATAAAGTGCTCCTAAGCTCAACATACCGACTTCGTACTTCCTCCACACCAGGCACACCTCCACACCTGGTCTGAACAAACTAACTGTGCTCCACACCCAGTGACACATCAGCAAAGCTGGGACGAACCTTTTATTAAACTGACTTTAGGACATCTTGGCCATGAATCTACTTCCAAAACAAATAAGGAGCATCTCCTTGCTGTCCAGGCAACACTTGCTTGGAACTGGCCGTATGTTCTGCCAATCAAAGGCCACATCTTGTGGCTTACGATTGCATGATGCAGTTATCCATACTGCAGTTGATTCTACAGATAGATTCACATTATTACCAAGATGGTATAGTCTAGGCCTACCTGGCCCTACCAACAAAGATGAATAGTTAGCGTAGTGTTATGAATTTCAGAACGTCATCTGCCGTATGGCAGATGGCATTGAGTGTGCCCTTTCCATTGTGTCCAATGGTGTTTCTACACCGTCCAACGTTCTCGTTTCCTCTCTGTCTTTCTGCTGCGGTAAAGAAATCCAAGTGCACTACAGTTTGACCGAACAGTTGCACGACCCAATTGGACTTCTGGTGCGCGATCCCAAATACGTCAGCAGACGGTTTCAAGCACGTTTAATCGTTGCAATTGTTCTTGTTGTCGCCGCCGTCATAGTGGCCATGCTTATGGGGTTCATCTGACGAGTTCACTCACTCCCCAATAATCTTCACCAACACGCGTTTGCGGCGTTTGCCATCGAACTCACCGTAGAAGATTTGCTCCCACGGGCCGAAGTCGAGCTGGCCATTCGTGATCGCCACGACGACTTCACGGCCCATGATGGTGCGTTTGAGATGGGCATCGGCGTTGTCCTCGCCCGTGTTGTGGGCGTACTGGGAATGGGGTTTCTCGGGCGCGAGTTTCTCCAGCCAGCGCTCGAAATCCTGATGCAGACCGGACTCGTTATCGTTGATGAACACGCTGGCCGTGATGTGCATCGCGTTGCAGAGAACGAATCCTTCCTTGACCCCGCTTTCGCGCAGACACGTCTCCACATCCGGGGTGATGTTGACGAATCCGCGTCGAGTGGGAAGATTGAACCACAGTTCCTTTCGGTAGCTTTTCATGGCTTCCATGATAGCGTTTATGCTAGAAAAGCAAAAGCCATGGGAGAGCATGACCGATGAAAATTGCCAGCGTGAAAGAGATTCCTTTGGAAAAGGTGGAGATGGACGGCGCGAAGGATTGCCAGGTGAAACTTGCCGTGACGGCCCGCGACGGCGCCCCGAATTTTGCGATGCGCGTCTTTGAAGTCGCCCCCGGTGGCTATACGCCGCTGCATCATCATCCCTACGAGCACGAGATTTACGTCATGGAAGGGCAGGGCACGGTCTGGCGCGAGGGCAAGGAAGTGCCGATTAAACCGGGTGACGTACTTTACATCCCTGCGGACGAGCAACACCAGTTCAAGAACGCGGCGGGAAAGCCATTCAAGTTCATGTGCCTGATTCCCGCGAAATTCCAGAAATGTTAGCCGCAGGCTAACACCCTGAGCGTAGCGAAGGGTCTCGATTCAAACGGAGTGAGATTCTTCGCTTCGCTCAGAATGACAGGAACAGAATATGGCCCGATTAACTAGAATCATTACCCGCACCGGCGATGATGGCACAACAGGACTTGCCGGCGGCGGACGCGCCAGCAAGGATTCGCCGCGGATCTGGGCCATTGGCACTGTGGATGAGTTAAGCTCGGCCATTGGATTGGCGCGGGCGTTGCGGGCCGATCCCGATTTGGATGTGCGTCTGCGCGAAATCCAGAACGACCTGTTCAACCTCGGCGCCGAACTCGCCACGCCGGCCGACAGATTCCAGAAAGGGATGCCCAGCATCGGGCCACAGCACGTGACCGGCCTTGAGGAGTTGGTCGAGGAGTTGACCAAAGAATTGGGGTCGTTGAAGGAGTTCATTTTACCCGGGGGCAGCCCGACGGGCGCGCAATTGCACGTGGCGCGGACGATTTGCCGGCGCGCCGAACGTTTCTGCGTGCGCATGCGCAAGGACGAGGAGATTGGCGAGTTTGTGATTCCCTACCTGAACCGGCTGAGCGATGCGTTGTTCATGCTGGCCCGCTGGAGCAACCAGAAAGCAGGCGTGAAGGAGACGTACTGGAAGAAGTGACGAGCGCCAGCTCGTCATTCTGAGCATAGCGAAGAATCTCGCCGCGCCTTCACGCGCTCACGAGCGTATCGCCAAATCTCGTGCTCAGAGCGGCGAACACGATTTCGACGATCTGCACGAGATTGAACCGCGAGTTGTCGATCACGAGGTCATGGTGAAACGGGAATCCGTGATCGAGCACGAAGTACGTGGAGATATAGTGGCTCCGTTGCTTCTCGCCCTCATCGACCGTCTTCTCTGCCTCGCGAAGCGGCAAATTGCGGCTGGCGGCGATGGTGTGAATCCGCCACGCGCGGGGGGCAACCAGTCGAACATGTAAGCCGTTGCGAAGGTCCTGAGTCACCAGTGAACTTCCACGGCCCACCAGAACGGCATGCCCGTGCATCGCAAGCGTACGGATGACTTCCGCGAGCTTGCGCACGACGAGAGCGTCATCGACCTTGCGATTGATGATATTGTCGAACAGCTCACTCATTTCGTCGCGACGGTGGCCGTCCAACATGTCGAGGATCGCCCGTTGGATGTGCAATTCCTCGGAGACTTTGTCGAGCAATTCGCGATCGTAGGACACCCACGGGATCTCTGGCAGGCAACGTTCGTTAAGGGTCAAAACAAGCTGCTGGGCGAGCGGCAGGGCTTCGCAACCAAATTCACGAGAAATCGCGACAAACGGGTAAGTTTCAAGGCGCCGTTTTTCACCGAGGGGTCTGATTTTCTCCCATGCATGAACGTGCGCGGCGATGCGGGCTTGCACGTCCGATCCAACCCACCCTTGAGAGATGCGGGTCATTAACCTCACCGTACCGGACCAACATACTCCGCAACCTTCAATCGCGCAAGTGCGCGCTCCAAGGCGGCCTGGGCCCTGGCATAGTCGATATCTGACGCCGCCTGTTGTAACCGCTGCTCGGCGCGTTCCTTGGCGCGACGAGCCCGCTCCACGTCAATTTCCTCGGGACGTTCGGCGCTGCGAGTGAGCACGGTGGTGCGGTCTTTCTGCACGATCAGGAAACCCGTACCCACGACGAGATATTGGTCCTGGCCGTCGGGCATGCGCATCCGCAACGCTCCCGGCTTCAGCGCGAAGACGAACGGCGCATGGTTGGCGAGAATCTCAAAAACGCCCTCCTGACCCGGGGCGATCACGAAACGGACATCCTCGCGCAGGAACAGTTTCTGCAGCGTGAGAATCTCGAATGGGAATGTCTTCTCGTCGGCCATGGTGTCGCGCGATTACGCCTTCATCTTCTCGGCCTTGGCGCGCGCCTCTTCAATGACCCCGACCATGTAGAACGCCTGCTCGGGCAGATCGTCATGCTTGCCGTCGAGGATTTCCTTGAAGCTGCGGATGGTCTCGGCCACGCGCACGTATTTGCCTTCGAAGCCGGTGAATTGCTTGAGCCACGAAGAACGGCTGCGACAGGAACCGCTGGATTTTCCGGGCGCGGGCGACAGTCAGCTTGTCTTCCTCGCTCAACTCTTCCATGCCGAGAATGGCGATGATGTCCTGCAAATCCTTGTATCGTTGCAACACCTGCTGCACGCCGCGCGCGACCTTGTAGTGGTCCTCGCCGACCACCAGCGGATCGAGAATGCGCGAGGTCGACGCCAGCGGATCGACGGCGGGATAGATGCCCAGTTCGGCAATTTGGCGCGACAAGCACGATGGAACCATCCAGGTGGGTGAACGTCGTCGCCGGCGCCGGGTCGGTGATGTCGTCGGCGGGCACGTACACGGCCTGGACCGACGTGATCGAGCCGCGCTTGGTGGAGGTGATCCGCTCCTGCAGATCGCCCATTTCCGTGCCGAGCGTCGGCTGATAACCGACCGCGCTGGGCATGCGTCCAAGCAGCGCGGACACTTCCGAGCCAGCCTGGGTGAAGCGAAAGATGTTGTCGATAAACAGCAACACGTCCTTGTTTTCGTAATCGCGGAAATATTCAGCCTCGGTGAGCGCCGAGAGCGCGACGCGCAAGCGCGCGCCGGGCGGTTCGTTCATCTGGCCGAACACCATCACGGTGTTGGCGATGACGCCCGACTCGGTCATTTCCAGGTACAGATCGTTGCCTTCGCGGGTGCGTTCGCCGACGCCGCCGAACACCGAGAAGCCGCTGTGCTCCTTGGCGATGTTGCGAATCAATTCCTGAATGAGCACCGTTTTGCCGACGCCCGCGCCGCCGAACAGGCCGATTTTGCCGCCCTTGGCGAACGGGGCGAGCAGATCAATGGACTTCAGTCCCGTTTCAAATTGTTTCGTGGCTGGCACCTGCTCCTCGAATGGCGGCGAGAGACGGTGAATCGGCAGTCTCATCTTGGTGTTCACGGGGCCTTTGCCGTCGATCACGTTGCCCAGCAGATCGAAGATGCGGCCCAGTGACGCGGCGCCAACGGGGACCGTGATCGGCGCGCCGGTGTCGATGGCTTCCATGCCGCGCACGAGGCCCTGCGTCTGGCTCATCGCCACGGTGCGGACGGTGTCGTCACCAAGATGGCTGGCGACCTCGCAGGTGAGGTGAACGCCGTGTTCTTTGTCATCAATGGTAATGGCATTGTTAATCGGCGGCAAATGTTCCGTGAAAAACTCGATGTCCACTACCGGCCCGATGACCTGTGCGACCTTGCCCGTTTGATGTTCGCCTGTGCTCATGATGCGGTTATCTCCTGCGTAAAATTATTCCTTCTTCTCCAGCGCGTCAGCGCCGGCAACGACTTCCAGCAGCGCCGTCGTAATGGAAGTCTGGCGCGCGCCGTTGTACTCGCGGGTCAGGGCGGTAATCATGTCCGAGGCGCTGTCGGTGGCGGCCTTCATGGCCACCATGCGCGCGGCCTGCTCGCTGGCCAGCGATTCGACGAGTGCCCGGTACATCAACACCTCCACGTACTGGGGTAGCAAGATGTTGAGCAACTCTTCGGCTTCCGGCTCGAATTGATAGGGGGTCTTCGCGCCCTTGGGGGCGTTATCGCCCTGGTCGAGCGGAAGCAACTGGATCAACGTCGGCTCCGATTTCAACACGCTGATGAACTTCGCGTAGGCCAGATACACCTGGTCGTATTTCGCCGCGGAGTACTCGCTGATGATCCGTTTGCTGACGACGCCGATTTCCTCGAGGCGCACGTCGCGCGAGGGCTGGGGGAAGTGCTGCGAGATCGTGTACCCCAGCCGCTGGAAATGATCGCGTCCTTTGCGACCCACGGTGATGAGTTCGACAGGCACGGTCTGGTCGATCAGGAATCGCTGGGCTTCGCGGATGATGCCGGCATTGAAAGCGCCGCACAAGCCACGATCGGCGGTGACCAGAACCAGGGCCACGCTTTTCACGGGGCGTTGCGCCATCAACGGATGACGCGATGCGCCGCCACTGGAGCTGACGACATCCTTGAGAATCTCGGACAGCCGTTCGGCGTAGGGCCGCGCGGATTCCGCCTTGGCCTGGGCGCGCCGGAGCCGGGCCGCAGCGATCATGTTCATCGCCTTGGTGACCTGGCGGATGTTCTTGACGCCCTTGATGCGGCGGCGGATGTCGCGGAGACTGGCCATGACAGCTTACTTCGCGGAGAAGAGACCTTTGAATTCGTCGGCAGCCTTCTTGAGGCCGGCCACGATCTCCTCGGTCAGTTCCTTGCGGTCGCGAAGTCCCGAGACCACGGTGGCGTACTTGCTCTTGAGGAATTGCAGGAACTCGACCTCGTACTTGTGGATGGCCGAGACCGGGACTCCATCGAGAAACCCGTTGGTCGCGGCCCAGATCACCGCCACCTGATCTTCCGCGGTCATTGGCTGATACTGCGGTTGTTTCAGCAACTCGACCATGCGCTGGCCGCGGTCAAGCTGGGCCTTGGTCGCCTTGTCGAGGTCGCTGGAAAGCTGGGCGAATGCCGCGAGTTCGCGATACTGCGCGAGGCTCAGGCGCAACGTGCCGGCGATTTTCTTCATCGCCTTGGTTTGCGCGTTGCCGCCCACGCGGCTGACCGAGAGGCCGACCGACACGGCGGGACGAACACCCGCGTAGAAGAGGTCGGCTTCGAGATAAATCTGCCCGTCGGTGATCGAGATGACGTTCGTCGGGATGTAGGCCGAATAATCGCCTTCCTGCGTCTCAATGATCGGCAACGCGGTCAGCGAGCCGCCGCCCTTTGGATAGACGGGGTTGAACTTCGGCGCGTCGGTATTGAGTTTGGCGGCGCGTTCGAGCAACCGGCTGTGCAAATTGAAGATGTCGCCGGGAAACGCTTCGCGGCCCGGAGGACGGCGCAGCAGCAAGGAAACCTGTCGGTACGCCACGGCGTGCTTGGAAAGATCGTCATAAATGATCAGGGCGTGGCGGCCAAGGTCGCGGAAATACTCGCCCATCGCGCACCCGCTGTACGGTGCCACGAACTGCATCGGGGCCGGGTTGTCGGCGGTCGCGCTGACGACGATGGTGTAATCCATCGCGCCGTACTTCTCGAGGGTCTCGACCACGCTGACCACGGTGGATTTCTTCTGCCCGATGGCGACGTAGATACAAACAACATCGCCGCCCTTTTGGTTGATAATCGTATCGACGCAGATGGCGGTCTTGCCCGTTTGGCGGTCGCCAATGATCAACTCGCGCTGGCCGCGGCCAATCGGGATCATCGAATCGATGGCCTTCAGGCCCGTTTGCAGCGGTTGTTTGACGGGTTCGCGCTCGATCACGCTCGGCGCGCGCGATTCGATCGGGCGAAGATTCTTCGTATTGATCGGGCCCTTGCCGTCGATGGGTTGGCCGATGGCGTTGACCACGCGGCCGAGCAACTCATCGCCCACGGGCACGGACAACGGGCGGCCGGTGCGCTTGACGAGGTCGCCTTCGGAGATTTCGGTGAAATCGCCGAGGATCATCACGCCAACCTGCTCTTTTTCGAGGTTCAGCGCCATGCCGAAGATGTTCTTGGGGAACTCCAACATTTCCTCGGCCATGCAGTTGGGCAGGCCCTTGATGCGGGCGATGCCGTCGCCGCAGTCGATGACTTCGCCGACTTCCTGGACGCTGACTTCGGATTTGTACTCCGAAACGCTGCGTTTCAGGACATCGGAGATTTGTTTCGGATCGAATGTGAGAGTGTCTGGCATGGTCTTCCTCGTTACTGCGCTAACCGCTCCTTGATCTGATTGAGCTTGCGGCGAAGGCTGCCGTCGATGATCTGCTCGCCGACCTTGATGATCGCCCCGCCGAGAATCGCGGGATCAACCTTCTGAAAGAGCTGCACGCTCTTGCCGGTGATGCGCGACAGTTCCGTCGCGAGACGACCCAGGGTCGCGTCATCGAGCGGGATGGCCGTGGTGACCTCGCCGCTGACTTTTTCGGTGGCATTGGCGGCCTGGGCGCTGAATTCCTCGATGACATTCAGGACGCGGCCCGCGCGGTCCTGGTCGCTCAACGTGATCAGCAGATTGAGCACGAGCGGGTGGACACGGCCCTGAAAGAGGTCGCTCAACGCCTTGCGTTTGCCTTCGTGCTGGATGTTGGGGTCCTTGAGAAACTCCAACAGGTCCGGGTTCTTCTTGAGCAATCCGCGGAGGCGGAACAATTCCTCCTCGACGCGGCTGACGACGCCCTCGGGTTGGGCCATCTCGAAGAGGGCGCGGGCGTAACCACTATTGATGGGGTCGTGCGGCATGGCGGAAAACTCGTTACTCAGGCGCGTTGGATTTTGCTGAGGTCTTTGATCAGGCTATCCACGAGCTGACGATGGGTGGCTTCGTTGAGTTCCTTTTCGATGACGCGCGAGGCAATCTGGACCGACAGCGCGGCCACCGTGTCCTTCATCTCCTGGATACCCTTTTCCTTTTGCCGCTGGATTTCCTCTTGGGCGCGCTGGACGGCGGCCGAGGCTTCGGCATTGGATTTGTCGACGACCTCCTTGCGGACGCGTTCGCCGAGTTGGCGGGCTTCCTCGATGATCTTGCCGGCTTCGTTGCGGGCTTCGGCGAGTTGCTTCTGGTAGTCGTCCATCAGCTTTTTCGCGTCGGCGCGCTGTTTTTCGGCGTCCTCGATGGACTTCTTGATCGATTCCCCGCGGCGATCGAGCGCCTGGGCGATGGGTTTGAAGGCGAATTTCGCCAACAGCACGAGCAACACCACGAACGTGACCAGCGTCCAGATTTGCAGGCCCCAATCGGTGGGCGGAAGTTCGCTGCCTTTTCCTGGAGGAAGAGATGCTTCCTCCGCCCAGGCCACGGCGCCGCTGACGGCGACCAAGGTCGAAGTGGTGATGAGACCATTGATGATTCGATGGATTCTTTTCATGGACAGATTACTTCTTGGCGAGGAGGAGGAACGTGATCAGTAGGGCGTACAGCGCCTGCGCTTCGACGAGGGCGAAGCCGGTGTACATCATGCGGTTGATCAGCGGTGCGGCTTCGGGTTGGCGCGCAGCCGATTCGATGCTTTTGCCAAAGATGATGCCGATGCCCACGCCCGAACCCAACGTGCCGAGCCCGACGGCCAGACCCGCGCCCAGCCACGCGAGCGCCTGCGGGCTGATCATTTGTGCTGTTTGTGCTACGGTATTTGTGTCCATTCCATTTTCTCCGACAGTTTGTGTGATAGGTCTAGTGCGACTCTTCCAACGCCTCGCCCAGGTACAACGCCGTTAACAAAGCAAAAATGAAGGCCTGTATGAAGGCCACAAAAATCTCAAATGCTTCCATCACGATTGCGCCGATGAGAGGAGCAGGAAATAAAATCTTCATGAAAGCTCCCTGATGAAGCAGGTATGTCACGCCGATCAATTCTCCTGTTAAGAGGACAATGATGATCTGATGACCGGCCATCATATTGGCGAACAACCGGATGGCGAGCGAAAAGGGCCGGGCAATGATCCCGATGAACTCAACAACCGGCATTAATGGAATTATAAACTTCAACCAGAAGGGCGCGCTCTTCGGAAAGAGCACACCCATGTAAAATTTCAGGCCGTGCTCTTTGATGGCAACCGCTTGGACTATGACGAACACAAGAACCGCCATCGTAGCTGTGACGTTCAAATTGCCCGTGGCGGCATGGAAATCGCCGGGAATCGGAACCAGACCGATCAGGTTGCAAAAGAGGATGAAGAAGAACACGCTCGCGACAAACGGGAACCATCTCGTGCCATGGTGACCTAAGAATGGATCGGAAACATTCTGTTTTACGAATTCCAGTAACGACTCCGCCATGTTCGGAAAGCGTCCCTCGCCCGTCGGACGGAAGGCTCGTGCCGCACCCACCAGGAAAAGAAACGTCAACCCCGCCGCCAAGAACAGCATGACCACGAAGTTCGTAATGCTCAAGTTGATGCCGAACAATTGAATCGGCAGATGTACAATTATATGTTGCTCGCCCATGGGGACTCGCTCACCTTTTCGGGAAAATAAACTCCTTCAACTGACTCAGAAGCGGCGCAGTATAGGTAACGACCAAAGCGCCCGTCAACCAGTATTTGTTGGCGTCCGTGAACTCAAACGCCAGCCACCACGCCACGATTAAGAATACCAGTCGAGCCGCCGCTCCAGGAACCAGTGCGACCATTCCGCGCGGATGAGAAGACGCCGGCCGTTTTCGCAACGCACTCCGCTGCAATACAATATAAATCCCGCCGATGATGACACCGAAGATGATTCCCAAGATGGCTGGCCGGTCGAGTGTCACTTCGGGGGTTCCCCGCCATTACGGAATGCTCGATAGACGCTTATGAATCCGGCTGCCGAGCCCAGCATGAAGAAAATGACCAGAAACAGCGGGGACTTACCCGTCCGGCCATCCAACCACCAACCGATGCCCGCGCCGACAAATGTCAACGCCACCATCTGGGAGCCAACGCCCATGTAACTCCACGCACCACCCGGCTTTTTTTGGGGATCCGTCGCCATTCGATATGTGGAAACTATCACGGAGACGATACGGCAGGCAACCCTGTGGTTTTTCCAGAGGAGCGCGTTGCATTTGGGGCCGGTCGCGATTACAACTCGCGGGATAGAGAGATGATACATGCGCCGCGCCGTCATAGATATCGGGACCAACACGGTCAAACTGCTTGTTGCGGAAGTGCGGCAGGGACAGGTTGTTCCGTTGGTGGCGAAAGATTGCACGACCCGGCTGGGCGAAGGCGTTAGCGAACACAAGCGACTTTCTCCATCTGCTATCGCCAGAACGGTCGAAGCCGTTAAAGGGTTCCACGCCGAGGCGAAGGCGCAGGGGGCGGAAGATGTCATTGCGTTGACGACCAGCGCCTCGCGAGACGCGGCGAATCGGGATGAGTTCTTTGAAGGCGTGCGTCGGGCATGCGGGCTGGAGGTGCAACTAATCTCCGGCGACCGCGAGGCCGAACTGATTTTTCGCGGGGTGTCCAGCGATCCCGAATGGTCGGGCGCGCGGATCCTGGTTGTGGATGTCGGTGGTGGGAGCGCCGAGTTCATCCAGGGGGCCGGCGGGAAGATGGAGGTCTTCCGAAGTTTGCCACTGGGGGCGTTGCGCCTCACGGAGAAATTCGGTGAAGGACGATTTGCGGAACTGTGCCAGTATTTGCAAGGGACATTGCGGGGTGCGCTGGCGGACTACAAGGCGGGCAGTTGCCGAATGATTGCCACCGGCGGAACAATCACAACACTCGGTAACATTTGTAGGGCAGCCGCTCCGGCTGCCGTCGTTCCTTCACAGCAAGCGGAGCGCTTGCCCTACAATACAATCGACCACTCGAAGTTGACTCGCAATGGTGTGAAATCGCTTGTTGATCGACTACGCGCCATACCGCTGTCCGAACGCAAAAAAGTACCGGGGCTGCCACCCGAGCGGGCGGACATCATTGTCGCGGGTGGCGCAGTGCTTCTCATGGCGATGGAGGTGCTTGAGGCCCGAGAACTGACCGTCAGCGTTCGCAATCTGCGCTACGGGGCGCTGGTCTCGGAGTGAGTGAGGCGAAAATCTCGCATATGAATGCGAATCGACCCTTACGCTGGTACTCGTTTCGGTGGCAGACGGGCGTTGCGTTGTGCGTTGTTTTCTTCGTTGCGTGGTATTTCCTCATCGGGCGGTACAAACATCCGGTGGGCGCGATCCGGCCGGGCCAGCCGTTTCCGCGGGCGCGTTCCAAAAGGCGTGGTCAACGAACCAGTTTATTCTCATTGGGATCGGCGACAGCGTGACGGCCGGCTTTGGCGCGACGCACAAACACGATTATTTCGATTTGCTCCAGCAGAATGACGATGCACGCTATCCGGACATGGTCGGGAGAGATTTGCGGCATGTGTTTCCCAACCTGATAGCCCACAATTTCTCCGTGTCCTACACCGTGTCGGAAGAACATCTTCGAGATCAGGTGCCGCTGATCGCCATGTATCCGCCGACGGTGCGCGGCATCGTGGTCATCACGACCGGCGGCAACGATTTGATACACGACTATGGCCGGTCGGCGCCGCGTGACGGGGCGATGTACGGCTGCACCTACGAACAGGCGCTCGGATGGAAGGACAGTTTTCACGGCCGGCTGCGCGGAATTGTGGACGGGGTCATCGCCAAGTTTCCCGGCGGGTGTGACGTGTTTTTGGCCAACGTTTATGATCCAACCGATGATGTGGGCGATATTGAACATGCACACCTGATGCTACCCGCATGGCGAGATGGCACGAAGGTGTTGCCATTGTTCAACGGACTGATTGCCGACACGTGCCACAGCTATACGAATGTGCATCTCGTGGATATTCACGGCGCGTTTCTGGGGCACGGCATTCATTGCGCCAATCGGCTCAACGCGCACTATCACAGCGACGATCCGCATTACTGGTACTTTGAGAATCTCGAGGATCCGAACGACCGCGGTTACGATGCGATCCGACGGTTGTATCTTATCGAGATGAGCAAGGTGTACAGCAATGGCTGAGGGCGCTCCAAAGACGAAGCCAGACAGCCTCGCTATCGAACTGGCGGGCGTGCCGGTGACGCATCACGAAGACGCGTTGGACACGGTGGTGGTGCGCGACGTGAACTGGCGGATTGGCGCCGGCGAATTCTGGGTGGTGGGCGGGCGGCCGTCGAGCGGGAAGTCGTCCCTGTTGATGACCGCGGCGGGGTTAAGCCGTCCGGGAGGCGGGATGCTGCGGATTTTCGGTGAGGATTTCAGCGCCGCGAAAGAAAAGGACCGGTTGGTATGGCGTCGGCGCATCGGATTTGTTTTCGAGCAGAGCGGGCGGTTGTTCAGTCATCTGACGGTGGCGCGCAACATCGCGCTGCCGTTGCAGTATCGACACGGCGTTGGCGAAGAGAAGATCGTCGCGCGGGTGGACGAGGTGCTCACACAAACGGAGTTGCAGGACTACGCGTCGTATATGCCGAGTCGGTTGGGGCAGGGCTTGCAGCAGCGCGTCGCCTTGGCGCGGGCGCTCGCGTCGCCGATTGAGGTGTTGTTCCTGGACAACCCGCTCACGACGCTGTCGTGGCGCGAGGCGCGGTGGTGGCTGGATTTCTTGGGGAAGTTGCACAAGAATCGGCTGGCGGACGGCAAACCGCTGGCGATTGTAGCGAGCGCGGACGACTTTCGCGGGTGGATTGATGAGGCGAGCCAATTCGCCGTCGTCGAAAGCGGACAATTCCGGGTGATTGGCGGGCGTCAACAAGTAGAAGCGGCGGCGGAGCCCACGGTACGGGAACTTCTAACAAGCGAGATTTGATATGGCGATACAGGATTTGACACCCCAATTGCGGACGCGCCTGCAGCGCGTGGAAAAAGTCGTCGGCGTATTTGTGCTCGTGGCGATACTCGCGTTGCTGGTCGGATTTGCGTACTACCTGTACCACATGGCGGAGCAGAAAGGGTGGTTCATCCAGAAGTGTCCGTACTTCACGTTTGTCCAGAGCGCGGAGGGGCTGAAAGTCGGCACGCCGGTGGTATTGATGGGTTTTGAAGTCGGCAATATCACGACGATCACCGCGCAATCGCCGGAGCAGCACCGGGTATTCGTCGGGTTTGAGGTGCGCAGTCCGTACTACGGGTACATCTGGTCGGACTCGAAGGTGCGCATCGCGGCGGCGGGACTGTTAGGGAGCCGGCAGTTGGAGATCACGGCGGGGGAGACGGGCGAGGCGACCGTGTACGAGCAAGGCGGACGGATCAGTGAATTGCGGATGCACTCCGGGAAGCGCAAGCCGATCAGCGAGGTGAAGAAGGGGGTTCTGCTCGAACCCGAGGAAGTGCCGTCGTTGAGCGACCAAGCGCAGGAGCTGGTTGGCGAGATCAAGCAGGCGCTGCCCGGCATTTTGAGTGAGGTGTCCACCGTGTTGACGAATACGGCGCAATTGACGGCGAACGCGAACCAGATCGCGACGAACATGGTCGTCGTCACCGCCAATCTGCGCGACCCGAACGGGTCGCTGGGTCAATGGGTTCTTACCCCCGAGATGCAGACGAATTTGAATGCGAACCTGGTGAGCCTGGACAACACGCTACAGAATCTCGCGGCGATTACCAGCAATCTGAACACGCAAGTGGCGACGAACAACACGGTGCTCTCAAACGCGAACAGGCTGGTGGCGGACACGGACAATTTGGTGCAGGGATTGAAGAGACACTGGCTCCTGCGCGGCGTGTTTCAGAAGATGAACAGCCAGACGAATGCGGCGCCGGGGAACGTTAAGCCGGCGTCGAAATGAATGAGATCACAACGCGGGCAACCAGCGAGCGGCTTCGACCGAAGGTCGAAGTTACAGTATTAGGAATCGCTCCTTGAACAATTTGAATTTCTGCTTCGATGCTCGAAGTGGGCACTCGCTGTCCCACCCGCACGATGTGGACGAACCGGCTTGGTGCACTCGCCACAGCGGAAATCGAGCGCAGTACTGATGCTCTCGTCGTCTCTCATCTGCAAAGCTTCATCGACGCCGATCTCTTTGCCCTCGAAAATACATGTCGTCGCTCTTGGCATTTACAAATTCTCTTCGTTTGCATTTGGAGTTCGCGTCTGATGGCGCTCCCTTCATCGCGGGCACGGCACCACGGGGCCTCTGGCGTCACAAGTCAGGAGTTCTGGGTTGGGGAGACCTTCGCGCAACAGAGCGCCGCGTCAGGGGACGCGGCCTACAACGGCGAGGAATCAACGACGGCAAGCGGGACGCTCGCCCTACAAATGCGGCGACGACAGAGATGCTTCGACAAGCTCAGCATGACACCGTAAACTGCGTGTCGAGCGGGAATGAGTGAGCCTCTGAAATCCAAACCGTGGCTGCCGTATGTGGTGCCGATGGGCATCTACATGGCGTTTCTGTGCGTGCAGTCGGATGCGAACCTGTTGTGGATGTATCCGGTGAAGACGTTGTGTGTGGCGGCGGCATTGGTTTTTTTCCGCAAACAATATGGGGAGTTGCGGTCGCCGATGATTTGTGGAGCGAGGGCATTACCCACCCCCGGCCTCCCGGGGGAGGGGAAAAACAACAAAGCGCCGCGTCGGGGGACGCGGCCTACAAGGGCGGGGAATCAACGACGGCAGGCGGAGCGCCTGCCCTACAATCATGGATACTGGCCATACTTGTGGGGCTGGTGGCGATTGTGATCTGGGTCGGGATCGATTCGTTTTATCCGAAGATGGGCAAGGCGGTTGCGCCGTTTGATCCGACGACGATCCAGTCGGTGGCGCAGCGGAATTTCTTTCTGGCGTTTCGCGTATTCGGCGCGGTGATCGTGGTGCCGGTGATGGAAGAATTGTTCTGGCGGGCGTTTCTGATTCGGTGGTTGGTGAACGAGAATTTCAAGAGCGTGGCGGTCGGGACATTCACGTGGATGTCGTTCGCGGTCACGGTGGCGCTGTTTGGCGGGGAACACTATCAATGGCTGGCGGGGCTGATCTGCGGGGCGATGTATAACTGGCTGTACTACAAACGCAAGGACGTGTTCGCCTGCGTTGTGGCGCACGCGGTGAGCAACGCGGCGCTCGCGGCGTGGGTACTGGCCCGGGGCGATTGGAAGTTTTGGTAAGGCGGCGTACGCAACCGAGATCTGAAATGGGAGAAACGACGCACCCCTCACCCGGCCTCTCCCCCAAGGGGAGAGGAGTCGGTCTTTTCCGGAGCATTTCACCTCGCGTCGTCGCGTGGTCGCTGGCGCTGGTGTCGATCCTGTCGCTGTGGGTGTTTCGGTCCGTGCTGGCGAACGGGTTTGTTGACTGGGACGATCATATCTATCTCGGGGAATTGGAGCGGATGGGGCGGTTTTCGTGGTCGTCGCTGCGGTGGATGTGGACGTTGCTGGAACCGTTCTATTTGCAGCCCATCGTGTGGATGACGCACCTGGCGGACTACCAAATCTGGGGATTGAACCCCGTCGGGCATCACGCGACGAACTGGATCCTGCACGGCGTGTACGTTGCGCTTGTCGGCACGCTGGTTTGGCTGCTGACCGGGAAGGTCAATGCTGCGTCACCGGTCAGGCATCACGAAAGCGGCTCGGCGGGAGTTGCGCCGGAGGCAAATACTCGGCGCGTCTCGTCGGACTCGGCTTCGCCCTCCATTTCCTCGACAGAGCGGTTGGCGATGAGCGTGCTGATCGCGCTGGTGTGCGGGATTCATCCGTTGCAGGTGGAATCGGTCGCGTGGGTCGCGGCGCGCAACGGGCTGCTGTGCTCGTTGTGGATGGTGGCGGCGTTGTGCGCGTACGTGCGGGCGATCCGAGACGACGGCGGCCTGAATCCAGACTGGCGCTCGGCGCGGCGCTGGTGGTGGACAGCGGTGGCGCTGGATGCGGTCGCGCTCCTGACCAAACCGTTTGCGGTGAGTCTGCCGGTGTTGATGCTGGCGGTGGATTATTATCCACTGAGACGTCTTTCCCCTCACCTTGATCCTTTGCCGCCTCAGCACGACCGGCGGCGTCTCGTCGGACTCGGCTCCCCCCAAACAACGGGGGAGAGGAAACCATCCGCGATCAAGTGCTTCGGGATGCTGGTGGCGGAGAAATGGGCGGTGATTGCGCTGAGTGTGGCGGCAGCGGTCGGCGCGATTGGAGCGCGGGCGCACCAGCAACTCGAAGGATTATCGAAGAACCCGCTGACCACGCGGCTGCTGGTGGCGGCGCGGGGTGTGGTGTTCTATTTATGGAAACTGGTGTGGCCGTCGTGGCTGTCGCCGTTTTATCCGTTGAGCGATCGCGTGAGCCTGCGAAGCGAGGAATTTCTGGTGCCGGTGCTGTTCTGCGTCGCGGTGACCGTCGTGGCGGTGTGGGGGCGGAAGCGAGTGCCGGTGCTGTTGGCGGCGTGGGGGAGTTACCTGGCGGTGCTGCTGCCCGTGTGCGGGTTGGTGCAGGTCGGCGGACAAGCGGTGGCGGACCGGTATGCGTATCTGGCGATGGCGCCGGTGCTGCTGGCGTTGGGAAGTGCGATATTATGGATGTGGCGGCGCGGGTCAGTGTTTGGCAAGGGGGCGTTCTGCGTCGCCCTGGGCGCGTGGATGATTTTCCTTGGGCTGCGGACGCGGGCTCAAATTGCCGTGTGGCATGATGACATTTCGCTGTGGAGCGCGGCGCTGGAGCATTTCCCGGACGATCCGCATTCGAACTACGATTGGGGCGTGGCGCTGCTGAAGGCGCATCGGTTGGAAGAGGCGCGGGTGGCGGTAGAGCGGGCGGTGACGCATTCCGATCCCCAGGCGATCCAGTTGCCGATGGCGCGCGGGACGCTGGGCGTGATTTATCTCAAGACACACGAGTACAACGAGGCGATCGCGCAATTGCAACAGGCCGTTGCGGCGGACGGAACGTTGTGGGCGGCGCGATACAACCTGGCGTGCGCCTACACGCGCACGGGCCGATTCGCGGAAGCGTACGACGTGCTGGAGGCGTTGCTGGCGAAGCAACCACAATACGCGGCGCTGGCGGCGCGGGATGGCGAGTTGAGGGCGTTGCGCAACGATCCGGAGTACGGGGCGAGGTTTAGTGACCTCATCGGCGCGGCAGAGAATTGACGGACGAGTGTCAGGTCAGAATTGACTGGCACCCCTCGCCTTTGTCCTCTCCCCCAAGGGGAGAGGAGTCGTATAGTGGTGTTTGCGCGGGGACGGGTGCGGATTATACTGAGCATGGAGGTGCGACATGGGAGTGCCAGCGAGACTGATGGAGTTTCTCAACCAAAGCAAGGTTCGGTACGAGGTGTTGCACCATCCCGAGGCGTTCACGGCGCAGGAGTTGGCGGCGATCGAGCATGTGAAGGGACGGAGCCACGCGAAAGTGGTGATGATCAAGGCGGGCGGGGAGGTGCTGATGGCGGTGTTGCCGGCGGACCTGCGCATCGATTTGGAGAAACTGGGGAAAATCACCGGGCGGAAGACGGCGCTGGCCACGGAAGCGGATTTCCAGGGGCTGTTCCCGATTGCGCGGTGGGTACGATGCCGCCGTTTGGCGGATTGTATGGCGTGGCGGGGTATATCGACGCGAGCCTGAGCGAGGCCGGGAAGATCGTGTTCGAGGCCGGACGCACAGCGACGCGATCAAGATGCGGTATGCCGATTACGAGCGCCTGGCAAAACTGACGGTGGCGGATTTTGCGGTGAAGGCGTGCTGAAGGCAGGCAAGGATGACCAGATCGATGCGAATCGATGACGCTTCACATCAACGGACGGCGGGGTCGTCCCCGGCAGCGACAACCCGCCTGATGCACCGACCGTGGTTCCTGGCGTTGGTGTTGGTGGTCGTTACGTTTGTCGGGTACCAGCCGACATGGCACGCGGGCTTTATTTGGGATGACGACGATCATCTGACGGCCAATCCGGCGATGACAGCTCCCCACGGACTGCGGATGATCTGGTCGTCATTGACCTTCTTCGAGGTACTATCCCTTGACGCTGACAACCTTCTGGTTCGGGCGGCGGCTTTGGGGACTCGATCCCCTGCCCTATCATCTCGTCAACATCGGGCTTCATGCGATCAATGGCATCCTCGTGTTTCTGATTTTGCGGCGGCTGCGCGTGCCGGGGGCGTGGTTGGCCGCCTGTCTGTGGGTACTGCACCCGGTCAACGTGGAATCGGTGGCGTGGATCACCGAACTCAAGAACGTCCAATCCGGCTTCTTCTTCTTTTTATCGCTGCTGTGCTTTCTCCGGTTCGACGCGGAGAGGAACCATCGCTGGTACGCGCTGGCGCTGGTCTGCGGGTTGGCCGCCATGCTGAGCAAGCCGTCAACGGTGGTGTTGCCGCTGGTTCTGCTGTTGTGCGTGGGGTGGGAGCATGGGGGCTGGCAGCGAGGGGACATCGCGCGCGCCACGCCGTTCTTCGGGTTGGCGTGCGGAATGTCGGCGCTGACCATCCTGGAACAGCACGGGCAGGTGCTGAGGGCGGGCGCGGGCGAGTGGAAGCTCGGGATGGCGGAGCGATTTATCATCGCGGGGAAAGGAATCTGGTTCTATGCGATGAAGGCGCTGTGGCCCGTGGACTTGATGTTTGTCTATCCACGGTGGGAGGCGGACGCGAGATCGGCGTTGCTCTGGGCGCCACTGGCGGCTGTGGCGGTGGCGGGGGTGATCCTCTGGAGGCTTCGGAGGCGGCCCTGGTCCGGGCGGCATGGTTTGGATGCGGGTTCTTTATCGTCGCGCTGTTGCCCGTGCTGGGGTTCTTCGATGTGTATTATTTCCGGTACTCGTATGTCGCCGACCACTTTCAATACCTGGCGAGCCTCGGCATCATCGCGCTGGCCGTCGCGGCGGTTGGCGTTGTGGTGCGACAACCGTCCGGGCGGGTCGCGGCGGGCGCGATCGCTGTCACGGTGCTGGGTGTTCTTAGCTGGCAGCATTGCCACGTGTTTTATGATGAGGAGACGTTGTGGCGCGACGTCATCGCCAGGAATACCGGGTGCGCGATCGCGCATGGCAACCTCGCGACGGTATTGATTGGACGCGGCGACTACGCGGAGGCGCTCGATCAATGCCAGGAAGCCTTGCGGCTCAAGCGCCGGATGACGCCTCGGCGCACGACAACTGGGGGAGCATTCTTCTCAAGACGGGGAAGCCCCAGGAGGCGGTCAAGGAGTACGAGCGCGCGGTGCAGATCAAGCCCGATAGCGCCGAAGCGCAGTACAATTACGGCAACGCGCTGTTTCAAATCGGCCGGGTCCCGGAGGCCATCGAGCGCTACGAGTTGGCGGTGCGGATCAACCCGTACGTCGCCGCGGCGCAGTACAACCTGGGCAATGCGCTGCTGCATGTCGGCCGCGTAGAGGAGGCAATCG
>CAVYAC010000086.1:0-29093 GCA_963766065.1 uncultured Verrucomicrobiae bacterium | reverse complement strand
AATAGCTGCAGTGTCCACAGTTCATTGGATTGTTATACGAATATGCTCCAGTAGAGGTGCAACTCCGTACAACCGACGGTGCAATCGTGACGGACCCAAGAAGTTAGTCAGCAGCTTTGTCACTAATGTTGAAGGTCCAGGCAGTACCAGCATTGACCCGATCACCCTCAGGTACTCCGAACACCTCCGCCGATGAAATTTGGCCTTGGCGTGGTCGGCTTCGCGCGCAACCTGCTCCGTCCAACGCACCACTTCGCCGGGCCTGTTCGAGGCCTGTCGGCATCGCGTTGTTGGTGCTGAGAGATTCGTAGAATGCGCCGACGAAGTTGTGCAGTCCTTGATAGGGTTGAAGCTGACCTGGTGGAGCGTAGTGGCATTCCAAATCAACTGCGCCGCGGATGAAACGGATTCTGCCAACGCGTTGGCCACACGTTCCGCGGCCTTTGGCAAAGGCGTGGTGGCCCCCGGCGCGTCAGGTACATCGCGAATAAATCCGCGCGCAAGGTCCCGCGGGTGCCTTGATGATCAGTTGATGCTGGAGCGGCTTCACGTTCCACGAGAGCTGAACGTTGCCCGTGCCCCTGGCGCAACGCACCAAGGCGCGCCACTCGTCGAAATGGATGTTCGGATCGCTGTCTTTCAAGCCTGACGTGCGAAAGTCGGCCTGAACATCCTGGATGTTCCCAAGAAACTCTTGCAGCAAGTACAGCGCGTGCACGCCGAGATCGCGAAACTGGTAGCCACCCTCGCGATACTGTGGGGGGAGGGGACCGCCACGATATGGCGGGTAATTCGAACTGCGCAGGTAATCGACGGTGAGAACCGTTGCCAATGACGCCCGTCTTGACCAGTTCCAATGCGCGCTTGATCAATGGATCACCCAGCAAAGAGTGGTTTGTGCATACTCGCAAATTGCGCGCCTGGCTTTCGGCGATCAGCAGGTCGCAGTCTTCGACGCTTGTCGCCAGGGGTTTTTCGACGAGAACGTGGCAGCCAAGTGAGAGCGCCTCGATCGCGACATCAACGTGGCTGTCGGGTGGAGTGAGGACATGGACGACATCAAGGCCTTCGGCGGCCATTACTTTCAACGACGGATGCGGCGTGATGCCGTAGCGGTGGGCCGTCGCCCGGGCGCGCGCGCGATTGAGGTCGGTGATACCCACGATGCGCACGTTGGGTAGACGTTGCAGTGCTTTGATATGGAACTCGCTGACGTAACCCGCGCCAACGATACCGACACGATAACTCTTGCCGTTTGTCATTTCCGTTTGCGGACTGCCTCCTGAAACGCCTCTTCCAGTTGTTCGAGATCGCCCGCCAATCGTAGCATGAGGACAGCTGACGGCCCCTTCGCCCAGTCTCTGGCGTAGCGCCGTATCTTGTAGCAGGAAACTGTGGCGTTGGCAAATGTTTCATCGTCCGCGAGCAGGGCGGTCTCGCCGTGCGTCAGGGCAATGCCTTCAGCGGCCACGGCCGTGCAGACCACCGGTTTCTTCATGCACATGGCCTGAAACACGCGGTGCTTCGTCCTGCCCCGGCGCCAACGGCATCACGACGACAGCGGCGCGGGCCACGTACTCGCGCATATCGGGGACGAAGCCGGTGACGATCACGCCGTCGCCAGCGAGAGCTTTCACTGTCTCGGGTGGATTCTGCCCCGCTATATAAAACGTCACACCCGGCACACGCTGGCGAACGAGGGGGAGAATCTTGTCGTGAAAGTAAACGGCGGCATCGGCTTGGGGCGGCCAACTCAGGTTGCCAAAGTAAAGAATGGATGACGGCTCGACGGCGCCATTGGTATCGCTTGGTGTCCAGTACTCGACGTCGGCACCGTTGGGCACCGTTGTCACATCAGCTTCAGGACAAATGCGCTGGTATTCGGCGCGATCTTCGTCGGAAAGCACGACGCATTTCTCGCTGGCGCGTGCCACATCCTGTTGGAGCCGAATCAGTTTGCCGTATTGGGAGCGGATGAACGCCTTCTTGAATGGATTCGTTGTGGTGCGCTCCATCCGTTGCCAGAGGATGTGTTCGAGATTGTGCGCGTCGTGCACGAACGCGGCGCTCCGCTTGTGGCCGACATACTGGCTCATGTGCAGGAAATGCGAGTGGACAACGTCGATTCGCTCCTCGTCCACAAACTTCTCCAGTGCGCAAGCCATTTCAGTCCGCCAGTACTCGCGGATAATAAACGGATCTGCCGTTACCAGGCTCTGGGCGGCGTTTGCCAACGTCCGCCACTTCGGACGCACGAGGTCGATTCCGACGATCTTCTGGCAGTACGGACGTACCGCATCGAAACGCTCACGATCAGTCGGTTCGAACAGGAAGCAAAGCAGCGATACGTCATGGCGTGTGGCGGCTTCGCGAAGCAGGCTGAAATCGCGGATGACCGCGCCGTCCGTGAGTGGCCACGGGAATTTCGAAATGAGCGTAAGAATTCTCCACCAGTACAGGCCGTGATACCGGGCTGTGGGGATGTTGGCGTTCTTGACTGCCAGCCACCAGGTTGACAACGTGGTGATGAGCAGCAGTGCTCCCGGCAATTTGCGATATTCGGGCGCATTCTTACAGATCACCAGCGTTTGCTCCGCGCGACAACATCCTGCAGCGATGTGGCTAACAACGAATTGATGTGGGGCAGTTTGTCTTCGAGGAACCGTTTGTTGGCGCCGGTAACCGGATGAATTCCACTTCGGAATCATGAATGACCAGTTTAAACCCCTTGCCGAGCAAGGTCTCCGCCATGATGACGATGGGAATTTCGCGCAGGTCGTCGGTGCCAACCTTGAAACTCAACCCGAGAATCCCGACCTCGCGATGGCCGAGTTCGGTGATGACCTCGATGGTGCGTTGGATTTGGCTGAGGTTGCTGCGTGCGATGGCGTCGAGCATGGGCAATTCGATGTCTTTTTCCCGGGCGCGTCCGACGAGGGCGCGCAGGTCTTTCGGAAGACAGGAACCACCATAGGCCAGACCGGGCTTGAGATAGGTCCTGGAGATGTTGAGCTTCGTATCCCGGCACACAATATCCATCACTTCGTGGCTGTCGATGCCATGGACCTTGCAGAATTGGCCGATCTCGTTGGCGAAGGTGATTTTCATCGCGTGGAATGCGTTGCAGGCAAACTTGATCGCTTCGGCGGCGCGGATCGTAATGCGCACCTGCGGCGCGTCTACACAGCGGTATAAGTCTGCGAGCGAATCGCCAGCGCCCGCATGCTGTTCGCCAATCACGACGAACGGCGGCTCGTAGAAATCACGGATGGCCGAGCCTTCACGCATAAACTCCGGGTTGGCAACGACGTGAAAATCCCGGCCCTCTTGTTTCCCCGAGGCGGATTCGATCTGCGGGACAACCACGCTCTCGATGCTGCCGGGAACATCGTGCTGCGAACGACGATCGTATGCGGAGCATTCTTGCTGCGGAGGGCTTCACCGATCTCGCGTGACACGCACTCGACGTGAGACATGTCGGGCTGCCCTCCTTTTTTGCTCGGGGTGCCCACGCAGATGAAAGATACCGTTGAGTCTTTGATTGCTTCCGCCGGGCTGGCGGTGGCGGTGAAGCGCCCGGTGTGGTGAACCTCTGCAAGCAATTCCGCGAGGCCGGGCTCGAACAATGGAGTTTGGCCTGCGCGGAACAGGGCGAGCTTGTCGGGATTCGCTTCCACGCCGATCACGTCATGTTCGCGGTCAGCAAGACAAACTGCGGTGACTGAGCCGACGTATCCGAGTCCGAAAACGCTGATTTTCATGGTGGCTCTTTCAGTGAGTTGGTGCAGAGTTTTTGACTGCGATCGTGGTCAATTCATCTCCTACGCCGAGTCCGGTGGCCGCAAGGTTAAGGGCGGATTTGACGGCCCGCACGAACAGGCTGCTGGATTCCTGGATGGAAGCGGAAGACGAAACGACGTCGTTCGCGCCTGCCGAGTCGTGTCGTCGGAGCAGGATCGACAGGACTTTCTGCAACTCGACGTTTTGTCGTGAGAAGTGGACGGAGAATCCCAGTTGGCGCAGACGATCTTCGAAGACCCGCTTGGTGAAATAGGACACGTGGCGCGGCGGGCCTTCGCCCGTCCATTTCCCGAAGAACCGGTAAGCGGGAGAGGCAAACTGTGTCGGTAGGACGGTGATGAGTGCGCCGCCGGGGCGGAGAATGCGTCCCATCTCCTTGAGCAGGCTGACCGGGTTTCCCACGTGCTCGATAACGTGCGAACTGAAAACGGCGTCGAACGACTCGTCCGGAAAATGAGCGTCCTGAAGGAAGCCCTGAAAGACGGGGATTTTCAACTCTTCCGTAGAAAACTTCACGCCGAAGTTGGAGACCTCGACGCCTTGCACATCCCATTTTCGATCACGCGCCAGCTTGAGGAAGAAGGCCGCGCTGCAGCCGACGTTGAGGAGGCGGTTTGCCTTGCGGAATGGTTCGAGACAATCCAATAGCGCCTGCGACTTCCACTCGTTGCGAACGGTATACTCGCCGTGCGAATAAATGAATGTGGGGTGCACTTCCGCTTTCGACCAGTCTTCTTCGTAGAGTTCTGGCGCCGACGAGTCCGTCGAACTCGTTGCGAAGATGAATCCACACGCGCCACACTGCATCATCTCCTTGAACCGGGAGGGCTTTTGCGAAACCGTGGGTGAGTCACACAATGGACAGTTCATGCAGAACCTTTTTCCAGCAGATCAGGCCCGAATACTTCGGGAAAGCGCTCACACAAGTCTTTGTAGACCGGCCCCATTTCGTCGCGATCACGTGCATTTAGAAATATCGGATAGGGGCGCCAATAGGGCGTTTTCAAATCGGCAGTCCACGGCGCGCCGCGATGTTCCGCGTGGGAGTGCAACAACGCGTTGACCTTCGCGCTGGATTTGGTGCACGAGATATTCTCTGTTGCCCAAGCGCGCGCGCGAAACGACCCTGCGTTGTCGAGGAACCGCTGCAATTGCACGTTCATGCGACCGGGCGTCAATAGTACACCCGTGTCTTTGTTGATGTATGCCTTGGGACCGACATGGGCGTCGTGCATCATCCCCAGCGGCGAGTCGGCGAACAATGATTCGACCGCGGCGACGCAACAACCCTCGCGACGTGAAAGAATCAGCGAGATCTTGCTGTCGCATTGGTGGCGGGTGACGTCATCAATGGTGATGTTCTCGACGAAGTTGATGTCCTGTTTCACGCCGAACAGGGCGGCTTGGTCGCGCAGCATCGACAGCGTGTGACCACCTTCCTCTTGTCCGATCATCGTAATCCGCAAGTTGCGCGGCATTCGCCGCAATGCATCGAAAAACTGCCAGTGCCGCTTGAACGGCGCCCAATTGGCGACCATCAGGATGTCGGTCTGTCGCTGGGCAAGGGGCTTGGGCTGGTAGCACTCGGGATTGATCCAGTCACAGGCGATGCACGGCAGGCATTTCAATCGCGGGCTGAATTCTTCAATCCAGGGAATCTCCCCGTAGTTACATGCTTGGACGAAGATCGTGCTGCTCAATGACTGCAACGCCAGTGCCAACAACGCATAATCCGTGGGCGACCAACTGGTGGAGAGGATAATATCGAACTTTTGGCCGAGGTACCCGAGATCCTTCACGTTGGCAAACAGCCGCAGCCAGTTGTACTCGAACATGACCAGCAGTACACCTTTCTCGCCGGCCGATCGTGGAGCTTTCAACACGATGCTGCGATTGACATGCGAATCCTCCGCGGCCCGCGGGTAGCGCGTCCAGCCGATGTGCTGTTCCCGCCAGATGTTCCCCTTTGTGTCATCCAGGTACCGTTGCGCATCCTCGCGGAGAGCCTGGCGGGCAGGTCTTGTCCCGGCCAGTCGATAGGCCCGCATAAGAAGGTTGGCACGTTGCGCATCCTCGCAAACCAATCGAAGTCGTATTCTTGTTCCCCCCAACAGCACTTTGGCGGTGCGCGGCGAATACTTCAGGGAATCCTTCCACCGAATGACAGCCCGTCGGACAGGCCTGACGATTGATTGAATCATGCAGCAAGCACTTTGCTCAACGTGTCCAGCACAGTACGCGCGTTCACGTCCCAATCGAATTGAGAAACCGATGCGCGAATTGCTTCGCGGTCCCATTTGGTTGCGAGGGCGCGGCGTAGCGCGTCGGCGAGGGCGGCCGGATTGGACGGTGGCACGAGAAAGCCATTTATACCATCACGCACGACTTCGGGGACGCCGCCGACATGCGAGGCAACGACAGGAAGTCCGCACGCCATTGCTTCCAGTGCGACGTTGGGCAGGCCTTCACTCAGGCTCGGCAGGCACAACACATCGCCAGCGTTCATCCACAACGGAATTTCGTCGTGCGGGCGTGCGCCGAGCAGGAACACGGTTGGACAGTCGTCGCGCCAGTACGGGGTTGTTGACGTTGCGACGAACATACAAAATGCCTTTTGAAGCGGTGCCGCCTCGGAACCGATTCCGAGGAAAATCACATCCAAGTCTCCGAAGTTGCCGCTCTTCCCGTAGCAAAGCGGCTCGTCGCAAGCGGTCGTAACTCCTTCTGGGCCCGGGCCTGAGGATTGACCTAAATGCGAATGACACAGGAGATGTTGGAACCCGCTGGCCAACATCGTCGGGCCTTTCACCGGCAACAGGTTTCCAACGTACAAGATGCGACGGCGCTTCGAATCGAGTCCGAATTTGCGGCACGCTTCCGTGCGATCGATCAGGCGGAATCGCTCGTGGTCGACGCCATTATAAACCGTTGTGGCAGCGACGCCTTCGGCCGCCAGCGTTTCGCGCAGGGCCTCGCTGCGGCAGAATACGGCGCGGCTGGCCCGCAGGGCGCGGAGCACTTGGCATTTGCGAGCTGCATTTTGGAAGAACACATTCACATCGCTTCCCTGTACGGTCGTAGCGAACGGTAATTTAAGTTTGTTGGCCACGAGCATTACGCCGTAGGCATCCGGATAGGCCCAGTTGACCAGTACGATATCAGGACGTTCCGCCAGATGACCGGTTCAACGGCGCGCGCGAACAACCAACCGTTCAATGGCCGCGAGAGCAGGGGGACATGGACGAATCGCGGATGCGTCACGGTGATACCCTGCCAGGTTTCATCGGGTACGGGTTGGTGCATGGGGGAAACGACCTTGATCTCACAGCGCTTCGCGAGCGCGGCAACCTGCTGGGCATTGTGCATTCCACGGGTCGGTTCCGCCCCGTTGGGGAAGAGGTTGGAAACGAACAATAACTTCATGCGGCGAGCTGGCGCCATAGTTCTTCGTAACGTTCGGTCATGGCCTTGACGCTGTGATCCTTCTCGGCAACAACGCGTGCTGCCGTGCCGAGTCGGGTGGCCAGCACCGGGTCCGCCAGCAGTCGCTCGATCGCGGTGCGCAAGGCAGCTTCATCGTTGGGCGGTACCACCAGACCCGTCTGCATGTGCTTGATCAATTCAACGTTTCCGCCGACGGCGGTGACCACGATCGGACACCCCGCAGCCATGGCTTCCAGCAAGGCAATGCTCATGCCTTCGGTATTTGAAGGGAGCACGAAACGTCGAACCCCGCCAGCAGTTCGGACACATCCGCACGCTGGCCAAGAAACGAGACGCGGGCGCCGGCTTGCCTCTGGAGTTCCTCGCGCAACGGTCCATCGCCAACGAATACCAGCTCCGCATCGCGAATCGCCGCCGTGGCGCGCAACAAGAGCGGGTAGTTCTTTTCGGGAACAAGCCGTCCAACCGTGCCGATGTGACGGCCTGTGGCGTGCCGCGGCGCGGCAAAACGGTCGACGCGAATACCATTGGGAATCACCTTGAGTTTTGATGCGACGGCGCCCTCGTGCGCCACCGCGATCTCGGCATTCTTCTCGGAAACAGCGACGGTAAAATCGGTGAAGCGCGCCGCGATGTAATTGAGGCGATGATAACGAGCTTCCTCGCCGACGTTCTTGCCGTGTTCGGTGTGTAACACCCGTGCCTTGGTGAATCGCGCGGCGACCGCCCCGTAGAAATGCGCCGTCGAATTGTGCGTATGGATTACGTCAACCTTTTCCGCGCGGGCAAGGCTGGCGATTTTCCAAATCAGGCGCCAGTCCACGCCGGGTTTCTTATTGAGTGCCACAACTTCACCCCTATCTGGCGGAATTTCGCTGGCCCATGGCCCCGGTTCCTCCAGGCAGCAGACAACGAATCGAAATTCGTCCGAGGCGTGATTAACCAAATCGACCACGACCCACTCGAGTCCGCCGACTCGCAGACCGAGCACGACCTGCATGATGGTTTCAGGCGGTGGCACGGAGGGCACGCGCGACGGCGGTGATTTGCTCGGGGCTCAACTCGGAGTAAATGGGAAGTGAAAGGCAACGGTCGCAGAGCCGCTCCGCGGCCGGCAGATCGCCGCGATGATAACCAAGCGGACGATACACCGGTTGCAGGTGCAGGGGCACCGGGTAATTGACGGCGGTGTCAATCCCCGCCTCGCTCAGAGCCGTGCGGACACGGTCACGGTTGTCACACTCGATGACGTAGCAGTGCCACACAGGTTCGGAATCGGCAGGCACCGCTGGCAAACCGTAGCGCGTGCCCGCGAGCAGTTCGGTGTATCGACGGGCGTGGGCGGCACGCGCGGCATTCCAGGCTTCGAGGCGTTTGAGTTTCACCCGCAGCACGGCGGCTTGAAAGCTGTCCATGCGATAGTTGTAGCCGACTTCTTCGTGGACGTAGCGGGCGCTCTGTGCGTGCTCGCGCAAGGAGCGGGCGCGGAGAGCAAGTTTGTCGTCGTTGGCCAACAGCGCTCCACCTTCACCGTATGCGCCAAGGTTTTTTGTCGGGTAGAAGCTGAAGCAGGAGATGGTGCCCAACTGGCCCACGCGTTTGCCTTTGTAGCGGGCGCCGTGTGCCTGTGCGGCGTCTTCCACAACAGGAAGCTCGTACTTGGTGGCAACGGCATTGATGGAATCCATGTCGGCTGGCGTGCCGAAAATATCACCGGCATGATTGCCTTGGTGCGCGGAGTCACGGCGGCTTCCAGTTTGGCCGGGTCGAGCGTGCGACGCACGGGATCGATGTCAACGAAGACGGGCGTGGCGCCCACATAGCTAATGGCCCAGGCGGTGGCGATGAAGGTGAAAGGCGTGGTAATCACCTCGTTGCCAGGGCCAACGTTGAGGCAGCGGAGGGCAAGGTGCAACGCGCTGGTGCCGCTATTCAGACTGACGCAATGGGCGACGCCGCAGTATGCCCACGGACTTCCTGTTCGAACGCGGTTGTCGGTGGACCCTGCGCGAAGCGCGCGGAGTCGCACACGTCAGCGAGGGCCGCTTGCACTTCGTGGATGGTCGCGTATTGAGCTTTCAGGTCGAGGAATGGGATGCAGGTCGTGCCGCAGTTCCAGATTGGTCACAATAAACAGCAGGAGTTTTCGTCGTGTGCAGTAGTGCAGCCAGGCCGACAGCCGCACAGGCCAGCAGAAACGGGATAGGCCAGGGACAAAGTACCGAACCATCGGCATTTCGGCGGACACGACGAAATAATAGTAACCGACATAGAGCGTCAGCAGCCAGGCCAACGTTTGGGTTTCAACTCGCTCCATGATTGTGTGATTCCGTTGTGCCGGCAGAGAACCGGAGGCTCCAACTGCAGCAGAATCATCGGCAGGTCCCGGAAGGGCGGTCCTCGCTGGCATCAAGGAGTCCGCGTCGCTTTCAACCACAAAAGATGCGTCAGGGCGACGGGGTGATACAGGAGATCTTTGTAATTTTGGATGGCCATCTGTAGTTGCCAATGTTCGCGGTCGAAGACGTTGCAGGTTGCCCGGTGGGTGGATTCCGCGCGCCGTCATTTCGTCCGCGAGTTCGGCGGCTTCGGCTCGTTGAGCTTTCCATAACGGGTGAAAATACGCGGGTCTGACCCGAACCACAAGTTCTGTCCGATGCCATGGATGTTGAACGCGAAGTGACCAAGCGCGACGTAGTTGCGATAGGACCACGGAACCAGGACGGCAATGGACGCGAGCAAATACACAGTCCAGTGGCGAAGTGAAGGAGCGCCTGCTTTTCTCGTGGCCAACCACAGGGTGCCGGCCAGAAAGAACGGCAGGAAGATGGCCGTGCTCTTCGTGAAGATGGCGAGCCCGACTGTTGCTCCCGCAATTACAAAACGCCAGTAGGATGGGTGATTGAGAGCGCGGTAAAGTGCCACAAAGCTGATCGTGACGAGGAATGTGAGAAGAGGTTCATCGTTGACGTTGTTGCAGAGCAGTAGCAACAAAGGATGGAGCGCAACTGCCGCGGCGAGCAGGATGACAGTCAGCGTGGAACAAGCGCCTGCCAACACCCCGGTCAACGCTAGGGCCGTACCGACATCGAAGGCGATGTGCGCGATCTTGATCGGCCACAGTGAGTCCCCGAAAGGAAACCGGCACAGCGATAGAAAAGCCGGGTAGCCGGGATTGAAGTCGCTATCGGGTTGTCCGTTGGCATCGACATAGCCATGGCCCTCCGTGATGTTCCGGGCAACAGCCAACTCGCCCGGTGCGTTTCCGTAGATGTTGCGGCCGGGAGAGATCGCGAGGAACACCAGCCGGGGAATGAGGACCGCGAGCGCAATCCACAGCGAAAGCCGAGGGCGGCCCCGTTCGGCGAAGCGATTAAGGCTTTCGGAGAGTTTGGACACAGGTTTCCGTTGTACAGGCGGCCGTAGTTCCCGTCGTAAGCACGTTGTCCCACAGCCAGATCACCGTCCCGCTGGCGAGGACGATGCAAAACGGTTCCATGGGATACCGGGACGCGGCATGGCGTAAAAGATCAGGGCGATTGCCAGATTCGAGAGGATGAACAGGTGCAGGAGAAGTCCCGGATGACGCTCTCGCAGGAAATCGACCAGTGTGACGAAGAACGCCGAATGAAGAACACCAACACGGGTCCCCAGCTCAAACAGCATGATCAGTCGATTGGCGCGATTATCCTGATGCAGAAACGGGGACCAGAACCGGATGAATTTGCTGCGAAACAGATACCACCATTTGTCGGGGTGCTCGGACAACCACTGGGTCGCCAATTGTTTGGCGATGGCTTCCCGTCCGATCTGGGGAACACCGTCGAACTTGTGTTCCCAACCGGGAACCTGGCTGTACCAAATGCAATAGCCCGCATACTTCGGGTCGGTGGCGACGACGGGATTGTTGCCCCCCAGAATCTCGGTCCAGGTCCTTGGGGCAACCAGAATGAACCGATGATAGAGAGAATAGTTGCGAAGCGACCACGGCACGGTCGTCAGATAGGTCACCGCGGCGACGACGAAGATGAGCGTCTTGGCGCGGATGCCCTTGAGGACAAATAATCCCCAGAGCACCAGCAAAGGCATCAGCAGGAATATCGTCGGACGAACGAGCGCCGCGAGGCCGAGTGCGATTCCGCATGCTACCGCGCTTTTCCAGGTTGGCCGTGGCGCGAACCAGGCGACGCAGAGCCATAGACAGAGGATGAGACAGAACGTGTACAGTGTTTCCGTCAGCAGCAAGTCGCTATAGAAGATCGCGCTGGGATACAGAGCGTACACGGCAGCGGCGACGTAACCGGCGCGCTCATTGATGACCTCCTTTGCCAGGAGGAAGAGCAGAAACGCCGATGCGGCGCCAAGTAGGGCGTGCACGATACGAACAGCGGCATAGCTCTTTCCGAAGATGACGTACACAAGGGCGAACAACGCCGGCGCCGGGCGGCAGGTAAGCGGACAGTACCTCGCCGTTGACGCCGGGTTCGGGACCTCGGAAGCCGTTTCCTTGTGCGAGATTCCAAGCGTAGCGGCTGTAGAAGGAGGCGTCGTCCGAAGGCCGGCCGGGTTCACGACCGATACCTTTCGCCAGCGAGTAGCCGACACGAGCGCCGAATGCAGCAATCAGAATCAGCACCAATAGCCAATGCTTCTGTTTCATGCAGAGGGTCCTCGGGGAGGATCGACGGTGGTGGCGTCCGCATGTTTGCGTTGAGATTTCGTCTGCTCGGCCAATTTGGTCTCCAGGATGGCGATGGCGCTGATCAACTGCAGGACTTGGTTCGACAGGCGGGTAACCATGGAAGTCAGGAAGAAGACGTACACAAGCAAGAAACTGATGAGCACTATGTAAATGATGTGGCGCGCGTCGAGGATCCCGATGACGGAGGTGGCGATCCACTTGTAGAGCGGCTCCAGCACGGCGATGGACAGGAGAAAGGCCGCCATGCCGAGCCACAATACGGCGTAGCTCGGACGAAACGTATTCCGCTTCACGTTGCGCAGCACTACGTAAAAGAACACGAGGCCCAGGGCGAACGCGATGAGTTTGATTTTCAGTCCCATGGCTATTACCGCCTTCCGACTTGGATTTGTTGGCGCTGTAGCAGCGCGCCGGTAATACTCAGGATTCCCTTGAGCGGAAACGTGAACGCGTCACGCAATCCATATTCGGACATTCCATGCGCCCGCTCGCGCATACGGATCGGCACTTCGGTGATCTGTGCCCCACCGAAATGGCTCAGGAGCAGCAGCTGGCTCGTGTCGTGAACTTCATACCGATAGTAGGCTCCGTAAAACTCGATGACCTTTCGACTGTATGCGCGGAAACCGGAGGTCACATCCGTGACCTTCTGGCCGACAATGCTGGACACGATCCAGGAGAAGGACGAGATCCCGACTCGGCGCAGGGCCGTGGACTGGAACCCTTCCTTGGCGAGAAACCGTGAACCGATCACATAATCCGCTTCGCCGCGCTGCACCGGCCCAATGATCGAGGGCAACTCGGTGGCCAGATGTTGTCCGTCACCGTCAAATTGGCAAAGGCAATCATAGTCGTGGTGATAGGCATAATTGAAATAGCTGGTGACGGTACCCATGGAACCGCCGGTGTTGATGCAGTGCGAGACGACGGGCACATCCAGTTCGCGGCAAATCGCGGCGGTGGCGTCGCGTGACCCATTATCGATGACGACGATGTCGAAGCCGCAGTTGTGCGCGCGCAGGTCCTCAATCGTCGCACGGATATTTCGTTCTTCGTTGTAGGCGATGACGCTGATTAGTGTTTTCACGTCGATTTCTCCGTCTGCTCAGACACGAGCCGCGCTCATTTCCCGCGCCGGGATGCCGATGTACACGCCTGGCTTTTCGATGCTTCGGGTGACGACGGCCCCGGCTCCGATGACCGAACGAGTGCACAGACGCAGTTGCTGGAGGACCCGCGCGCCGGTGCCCATGAGGATTTCGTCGCCCAGCACCACCTCGCCGGACAAGCACGCTCCGGGATTGATGAGGTTGTAACTTCCCAATACACAATCATGCGCGATCGTGACACCGGGATTGACGATATTCAGGGACCCGAGCTTGATATCGGTCGTGAACGACGCGTTGTTCAGGACAATGTTACCCGAATCCATCGCGATCCGCTCCCAGTCTCCGGTGACCGAAGGATAAACAAGGTTTGGAAACGACAGTTTCGGGTTCTGGCGAAAGCGTTCGTGCAACGTGCGCAGCCGCGATGGTTGGCCGATGGCAATGGCCACGGCGATTTCTTTCGTGGACTTCGAGAGCCACTCGTCGGTTCCCCGCACGGTGTGTCGGCCCACCGTCTTGGAAACGAACTCTGCATCGGAGGCAATGTAGCCGAGTAGATTCCACGTGGGTGCGGCCCGATTGATTTCCCCGATGAGGAACGCGACCTCGCGTGCCAGCCCGCCGTGCCCGACGATCACGATGTCATTCATGGTTTTTGTCGCAGGACGTTCGATCACACGTTGAATTTGCGCCGGAGTCAAGTCAACCGAACAGGGCAGGTTCAACGTGACATCCAGCAGATGGCTTGCTCGGTCAATCTGATAATGCTGACAGGTCGTATAAGGGCGTTGTAGATGATTCAACTGCCAGAGGGGGCGCGTTTGGATCTGGTTTTGGCTCATTCTGGCCATGAGTTGCTCCCGGTCCAAGCCGTATTGCGCGCGGTCAATTTGCAACGCATACATCCAGTAGTTGTTTGCAGCGTACTCAGGACCTTCGGCCAAGTGGAGGCCGGGAATGGCGTCGATCTGAGCTTTGTAAGCCGAATAGGTTTTCCGTTTCAGGTCCAGGTACTTGGGCAGTTGCTCCAGTTGGGCCACGCCGATGGCGGCTTGAACATTCGTCAGCCGGTAGTTGTAGCCGACGTTATTGTGAACAAACCTCACCTCATCATCCTTGGCCTGGGTGGTGAGATATTTCGCGCGGTCAGCGTACTCGCGTTGGTTGGTAAGGATCATGCCCCCGCCGCCGGTGGTGATGATCTTGTTGCCATTGAACGACAGGCACCCAATGTCGCCAACGGTGCCGGTGTGCCGGCCCTTGAATTGGCCGGCCGTGTACTTCGTGCCGATACTTTCGGCAGCGTCTTCGATGACCTTGATGTTGCGCTCTCGGCACAGCGGTAAGAGTTCATCGAGCCACGCGGCATTGCCGAACACGTGGACGGGCATGACCGCGGCAATGCGATGGTCGGTCTGTCGATTATACGTGTGACCGTCTTTGAACACGGTTTCCTGCAGAATGAAGTCACGCGTCTTCCCGGCGTCCAGATTGTAGTACTCGTCGCAATCCATGAACACAGGGTGGGCATCGACGTACCGCACGGAATTGATCGATGCGATGAACGTGACGGTGGGCACAATGACCTCGTCCCCCGCCGTGACCCCCGCGATTCGGAGCGCGACATGCAGGGCGGCGGTGCCAGTGGCGCACGCCACAGCGTATTTCGCTCCCGTGAACTGACTGGTTTCCTGTTCGAACCGGTCAACAAACTTGCCGGCGGAAGAGACCCAACCGGTGTCGAGGCATTCCTTGACGTACGCCCATTCGTTTCCCTGAATAACGGGAACGCTGAGCGGAATGAAGCTGTTGGGACGGTCAGACATTCTTGAATTTGGCCGCATCCGGATCGCTGATCACACCCTGACGAAGCAAGACGGAGAGTTCCCGAATACCATCGGGAACGCGCTTGGTGATTTCGAATCCCAGCGTCGAATGAATCTTCGAAAAGTCGACACGGTAATCGCGAGGGTCTTCCGTCTCTTGCACATAGGTGACCAACGCGCGGGGCAGGTCATGCAAACATTTGAAGATTTCGTTGACGATCATTTCTTTGGTGTAATTCTCGCGCGTATCCCCGACGTTGAAAACATTCTGTCGGACTTTGTCGGCGGGGCATTCGAGGACGAGAACAAGGAGCGGGCCAGGTCTTCGACGTGGCAGTAGGGCCGCCAAAACTGCTGGCCGAAAACGCGCAGCTGTCCTTCCCAATGCCAGATCGCGGACGAACTCGTTGACCGTCAGATCGAACCGCATCCGTGGAGACACTCCATAGACGGTGGCGAAACGCAGGGCGGTAGGAATGAGGTTGGGCCGCAGGGAAGTCTGCAGGATATGTTTTCGAATCCGACCTTGAGTTCGGCATAGCAACGAAACCGGGCAGCGGGGGATGTTCATCAAGGTGTCCATCACCTCGCATTTTGCCGTAGTTGCGGCAGGTGGACGCGAATGCGAACCGTTGGACGGCAGGGATCTCGATTACAAAGTCGGAGCAGTGTCCTCGACGCTTCCAGGTTGATGGCGCGGGCGAGATCTGGTTGTTGGGCGCATGCGGGATCGCCAACGATCGCGGCCAGGTGCGCGACCGCTTCGACGCCGTCGAGCGTGGACGCCAAGGCCTTGGTATCGCGCACGTCGGCGCGGACGAATTCGAAGCGCGGATGCGTGACGATGTCCAGCAGGGAATCGCCGCCGAAGAACAGGGCGTCCACGCCCCGGACATGGTCGGCCCTTGTGGAGCAATTGACGAGTCGAGAACGGAGCCGATGTAGCCGGCGAACCTGTAACCAAAACGCGCATGATTAGTCCTCTTTAAAGTGCTGACGGTAGATGTCCTGCGCCTTCTCGAAGTCGGTGATTTGCCCGATATCGAGCCAGTACGCTTCGAGGTTGTATTTGACCACCGGGCGAGCCGCGTTTGAGCATTGCCTTGATGAGCAGGTCCATACCCAAGTAGGTATCTGCGGGAATCATCTCGAAAATCTCGGGGCGCATGATGTAGATGCCCGCCAGGATGAACTTGACGATGTTCGGCTTTTCCTCGATCCCGGTGACGCGATCGCCCTCGAAAAAGATGTCTCCGAAAGCATACGGCGTGATGTGCTGCCGAATCGCGAGGGTGAGCCAGGCCTCGTGTTTCATCGCAAACTGGTAGAAGTCCGTAAAATCGATCAGGCTGAGAATATCGCCGTTCATCACCACAAACGGTTCGGTCAACTTGTCGCGCAACAGGGTGACAGGTCCCGCCGTACCCAGCGGTTTGGTCTCCTCGCTGACGGTCACGCGCACGCCATATTGGGAGCCGTCACCGACAAAGCGTTCGAGGTAGTCGGCCTTGTAGTTCGTGGCGAGAAAAATCTCATCAAACCCGTGTTTTTTGAGTCTTTCGATTTGGATTTCGAGAACCGACTTTTCGCCGATGGGGAGCAACGGTTTCGGAATGATCTCGGTGAATGGGCGTAATCGCGTGCCCAAACCACCTGCGAGGATGACTGCCTTCATAAGCTTGCTCTCATTTTCTCCGGTTGAATGGCTGTTTGCAAGGACATCGGGTGCGGTGTGTGTTCGGATGCAACAGGACCGGTGTGGATCGTCATCTGGCGCTGGCACCAATTGCAGTCAACGTATCCTTTTCGTGGTTCGTCAGCCAATCGCACCATAGTTGTGTGAACTTGGTAGCGCGGTCGGGTTCAGATGCTCCCAATCCTGAAAATCGGGCTGCCAGCAGCCCGCAACTCGACGCATCATCAAAGAGGGCGACGGAGACACCGTCGAGGCTGTGAATCGTCGCTTTGTACTCATCATAATCTGCTGAATGTGTCCGACGCACTTCGCGCAGCCATTCAGTCTCGCACTGGCAATTGAACAACGAGAACTTGCTGGCCGTCTTCTTGCGCAGCATGCACAAGTTTCTGGAGGAGAGAGAGCCGTTCTGGGGACAACTTAAAATGGCCATACCAGTAGGCGACGGGATCTTCCACCGGCCCCAGGGCCAGGGCGCTGTAGGCTGGCTGCCCGGCGCTCCCATTGGCTCTTTCTCGGCGACTGGTCCGCAACGTTGAGACAATTCGTGCTTGGATTCTCCGAAAGATTGCGTATACAGCGCCGCTTTTTCCTCGGTGCGAAAGAACCAGCCAAACAAACTCGGAACGGACGGGTCCAGATTCAGACGGTCGGTCAGACTGGCAAAATGGTTGAACCGCTCCGACCAGCGGAAAGTTCGCGTTCCACTGATAAGCATCGACGCAACAGATCAGCAGCCGGGCGGATTTCATCCGCTGACGGTTGCGCTGTTGAAAAATGCAGTTGTCGTAAAGATCGCCACTCTCGATAGATAGGTTCAAGATGGTGTCCTCGGGCAGCCCCAGGAGGTGTTCCATTTCGCGGGAAAGCAATCCGCCCTTGGAGCGCGAATTGCCGAGGATAATAATGCGTGGCGGTACAGGGTCGCTCCGCAACACTTCTTCCTGGGCCAGGAATGTGCCGACATAGCTGGACGGATACTTGCGATACGGCCAGTCGGCGCGAGACAAACCGAAATCCAAAACGCCCAGCAAAATGACTGCGGTCAGCAGTCCACGAGGAACGCCCCAACGGATCTGCAGGGTGTCAAAACTGAAAATAGATGAAGGGGATGGCACGGTAACGACTTCGCGAGACAAAGATCATTGTGATCATTGTCGCATAGGCAAGGCCGCGGACGACCCACGGCCAGCGCAGAATGATGGTGTGACTCTCGGAAAAGTATTGGGGCAGATCGAGCGCCAGGACGACGAGGGATGACGAAATGGCGCCAGCAATCTCCACCACGTTGAATCCTCCATGCCAGTGCAGAATGCCCATGAGATAGGAGAACGCGGTTGGGAAATTGGGAGCTCGGAAGAATATCCACGTGAGCGCGACGAGGTGGAAAGTGACGAACACCTTGGCCACATTCAGGAGCCAGCTCGACCTCGCCGACTCCACGGGAGAACGCAATTCGAGATAGAATTTGTGGGCGGCGAGGTACAATCCGTGGAGGAACCCCCAGGCGACGAATGTCCAATTGGCCCCGTGCCACAGTCCGCCCAGCAACATCGTGATGAACAGATTCAGATAGGTCCTGAGTTGACCGCGGCGATTGCCGCCGATGGGAATGTAGAGGTAATCGCGGAGCCACGTGGACAGTGAGATGTGCCAGCGTCTCCAGAATTCGCTGATGTTGCGGGAGAGATAAGGTTGGTTGAAATTCTCGGGCAATTCAATGCCCATCAACCGGCTGACCCCCCGGGCGATATCGGTGTAGCCGGAAAAGTCGCAGTAAATTTGCAGGGAAAAATAGTATAGCCCCTTCAGCAACAGGAGCGACGAAAACGCGTGCGGCGTGGTGAATAATGGCTCGACGTTGGGCGACAAGACATCGGCGATCACTACTTTCTTGAACAATCCGATGAGGATGAGCGCGCCGCCGGTATTGAGGTGTTCGTTCGTGACGATGCGTTTGCGGAGCAACTGGGGTAACAGCACTTCTGCGCGAATTATCGGACCCGCGACCAGGTGCGGGAAGTAGGACACAAAGAGGGCATAGGTTAGGAAGTCGTTGGTGGGCTTCATCTTCCGTTTATACACGTCGATTACGTAGTTCATCGTCTGGAACGTGTAGAACGAGATTCCCGCCGGGAGAATGATGCGAAGAACTGGCAGGTGCGGTTGAAGGCCGAACCATTGGATAACGTGCGCGGCGGAATCGATAAAAAAGTTGAAATACTTGAAGAAGCCCAGCATCCCGAAGTTCACCAGGATGCTGACCAGCAACAGGAGTTTCCGGCGATGCTGTTCCGTGGCGTTTTCGATGGCGATGGAAATGTGGAAGTCAAAGATCGTCGAAATCATCAAGAGGCTGGTGAACCGCCAATCCCACCATCCATAGAAGAAATAGCTGGCAACCAGCAGCATGCGATTCTGCGGCAGCGTTGCCAGGGAGTAGTACAACGCCAGAACGACCGCGAGAAAGACGAAGAATTGCCAGGAATTAAACAGCATGGTTATTCGATGGCTTAACTAGAGCCGCTCACGGCCCAATAAGCGCGGATGATGAGCCAGATTGCGGGAATGCTCGCGACCGCATAGATCGCGCTTTGCCTCACGTCGCGTGTGGAAATGTGCACCAGCGGCGAGTTGGGCGGTAATTGGCTTTCAACCCAGAGGGTGAGCCCCACCCCCATGCCGAGGAGGAAGTACAATACGGGATTATAGGTTCGCGTGAGAAAGAAAGCCGCGGTCAGATAGCCGACCTGGGCCGCGAACATCGCTGGCGACCCGCCGTGTCCGTAAATCGACCTGGCCTTTGGCGCGGGCGACGCGGAGCACCGACTTCACGATGAGCAGGCACAGTGAGAACCAGCAGATGTAGCCGACCAAGCCGAGTTCCGCGAAACAATTGACCAGCGAATTGTGTGCGACAATGCCGCCGCTGAATTCCGGCCATTGTTGGTACCCGAACCCGAACAGCGGGTCCTCTTTCAGCATTTGGATCCCGTACCCCCACGCCATGATGCGTCCTGACGCCGAGCCTTCCACGTACGCGCCGCGGGCGCGCTTCCGGGCCGAAAAATGCGATGACCGAGAGCAAGGTGATCAATAGGAAGACACGAATCATGAGGTTTTTCGTGGTCGTCCAGAAGTACGCTATGAACATGGCACAGAACCCGATGACACCGCCACGCGATTGCGTATAGTAGAGCACGTACACCATGGGGGGCAGGGTGCCGAGCAGGAGTAGCTTGCTGGCGATGGCCCCACCCGCCGCCAGGAGACAGAAGGCGAACGGCATGGCCATCAGATAGAGCATGGCGAAATCATTTGGGTCTGCAAAGATCCCGGAGCCGATGACTCGAAAATCTCCCGAATCGAAGGAGCCGTAGGGTTCGATATTGCCGAAACCGTGGCCCGTCTGGACTTGCAGGTAGGTATGATAGGCGAGGATCATGGACGAACCGATGATGACCCACATCATGATTCTTACGCGACGGGGCGTATTGACCAGGATCGCCACCAGGTAGAAAAGGATCACGATCTTCCCAAATTCCCGGACGGCATCGACCGCACCGGAAATGCGAAGCCTGACCAGTTGAGACAGCATCACCGAGGCGAACAATCCCAGCATGGCTTGGGAAAACCGGTTCCGTAAAAAGAAGCCACCCGCCTTGCGCTTGCTTTGTTGAATGAACGCAATCAGAATCGTCGGGATCGCAATGATGTTCACCAGTTCGTATCCCTTGATCGGGTCGTACCATTCCTGCGGGCGCAACAACAGGACGGCGACGTAAAGACAGACCAGGAGAAACCCCATGGATTTCACCGGCTCCTTCCGTAGCGCGTTTTCCAGCAAGACTGTATCGCAACAACATCCTGGCTCGCTCGAGGGGTCTCTTTTGCGCCTGGCGGTTGCGCAAGGCGAACGGCCAGCGGCAGCCCGAACGCAGCAAATCAGCGAGGGCGCCCGCGCGGTCTCCGCCGCTGAATCGCATGAACGCCACTTCCCGGTACATCCGTGCCTCCGCAACCCGTCGCCATTTTTCTTGCCCGTGCAGTTGGGGAACTCCTGCGAATAACTGGGCGATGGCCTTCTGGTGGTTTTGGAACATCGAATCGGCCTGATGACTCATGCTTTTCGAATGAAACCTCTGAGCCGTGAGCGTCGCATTCAAGCGCACCACCCGAAAGCGCGCGGCGATGCGCACCCACATTTCCATGTCCTCGACGGCGGTGAGGCTCTCATCGAATCCGCCCACCCTTCGTAGACAATCCCTGCGGACGAGAACGGAAGACGGGCTGAATGCGGGAAACTCCAGCAGATCGTGCGCGGTCAGTTCACAATACCCTTCGCGGGAACAGGATTCGGCCACATAGTCCAGCCGTTGTCCGGTTTCATCAATCGCGAACCGCTCCGTGGCCACCAGCCCGATATCGGGTTGCTGGATAGCGACGGTCACTTGTCGCTCGACTTTGTCCGGCAACCAAAAATCATCCGAATCCAGCAGTGCGACTAACTCGCCCTGTGCCGCTTGAATGCCTGTGTTCCGAGCAGCCGACAGACCGCGGTTCTGTTGGTGGATGTAGCGCATGCGGTCGCCGTAAGCGGCGAGGCGCTCCCGTGTGTCATCTGTGGAACCGTCATCGACGACGATGATCTCGACCGGAGAGTAGGTCTGGCCCAACGCGCTCTCTACCGTCTCACAAATGTAGCGCCCATAATTATAGGTCGGGATCACAACGCTGACGAGCGGGGAGGTCATCGGTGTTTCAATACCACCTCATACATGGCAACGATCTGGTCAACGACACGAACTCGATTGAACCGTTCCATAACCAGGTGGCGGGCGTTGCTTCCGCGTCGCGCGCGCAGGAGGTGATTTTCGCGGGCCTCGATGATCCAGACGGCCAGCTCGCCGGGCATCTCCATGTCACACAAACCCCCCGGCCCCGATGACCCAATCGATCACGGGGAATTTGTGGCCGCGCAAGGTCAGACCGGTCGCGCCCGCCTCGAGCAAGACAATGGCGAACATCTCTGTCAGCGCCGCATGGGCAAACACGTCGGCGGTCCGATAGAGGTCCGGCATGTTCTGGCGCGGGATGTCCTTGAGAATCCACGCGTCTTCTCCGAGATATTTGCGAATGGCGTGTTCGACCTGTGGGGTTTCCGGGGTGGTCGCTCCGGCCACGATCAACATGATTTCAGGATGTTTTTGGCGAGCGATGGCCACTTCTTTGGCCAACCAGTCCAGTCTCTTGTGAGTCAACTTGAGCGCGGCAGCGTCAAACACGACGAATCGATCCCGGGGAATTCCAAACTTTTGCCGGGCCTGTGCCTGATCTCCCGGCGTAGACGTCGCAATGACAAAGTTGGGGATGGCAAACCATTCCCAGTACGGTGACAGCCCGTTCTTATGGTCCAATTCCAGATAGTACGGGGCCAACTCCTGGACGTGCTCGAACTGGCTCAGGAACTCGAAGGGTTCTTCCGTTCCATTGGCCAGGATGACTTTGGCACAGTGACGACCCGCGCGCCGCGCCCTTTCCAGGACCAGCGCGGTACCGGCATCCTGGGTATGGACGATGTCGAACCGACCCCGATGCAATTCGCGAGCGACGCGCCGTGCAAACACCACTTGTTGCAAGTGCAGCGGCGAGCCGAGCCCGTAGCGCCACAAACCGTGTCGGGTGAAACGCGTCACATGTTTCCAGAACGGGTCCGTGCTGGTCCGGACAGGGAATTTGGCGTGCGTAGGAGGCAGCGGACGGGCCGCCGCCTTGAAAGAGCGTCACATCCATTCCACGCCGGTGAGATTTCGCGGACAGGTCTTGCGCCCAACTTTCGACGCCGCGCAGGACGTGTCCCAGGAATGCGGAGGCGACGGCAATTTTCATGAATTCGATCCTTCGGTGTGTGTCGCCGAAATGATGGTCGCCTTAGTCAGCGCGTCCGCGTGCGCGGGGAACAGGCGGTTTCGCAGGGCCAGCGCCGGGCATTTCAATCAGGCTCCCCAACAACGCACCGACAGGACTGGCGAGGCAGACGAACAGAAGCATGCCGAGGCACCAGCGCAGTTCCGGCGGAAGGCGAAACAGGAACCCTTGGCTCATCAGCCATCGGACCGGTCCCGTCCCAAATCGAGGTGCCAGAGATAGATCGAATAGCTAAAGCAGCCGATCCATGCCACGATGCTGGCGGGATGGGTGTTGAGGAACGAACCCAGCCAACCCTTGCCAAGGGGAGTGTGGACGACGCCAGGAGTACGCAGCCATACGCCAAGTAAAGTTCGGTCAGCCCGACCGTCGGGACAAAGGCGCAGGTCTCTTTTGCTAAGACGAACATCGGGCTCAGGAGCAATAATCCTGCCAGAGCAAGTCATGCGGTGTCGGATAATCGGTTCCAAGACACTGGCACGGCAGTGGTGCAGAAACGCCAAGCAACACACCGAAAGAAGAGACCGTCCACCCGCAAATGGGTCAGGAACATGTAGTGGTCGTTGCTGTAAGGGACTACCCGAAAAATAAAGATACAAACGCCATGCAGACAGCCAATCGCCAGCGCAGCTGCGATCAGAGGCACCGCGCGAACGGACGGGGCCGGCTTCGGCTGGCCCACAATAGCGCGACCGGCAACGCGAGTAGAAGTGTTCCTCAATCGCCAGGCTCCACGTGTGGGTGCGCATCATGCCGAGGTAGTTTTGCAAGTGCGACAATTGTGGCAGCATCCTCACTGTCAACGATTTCATGTCACCGAGTTCGTGCGTCACTGTCATGAGCGCGAAGAGGAAAGCCAGATATGCGTAATACGAAGGCCAAATCTTGAAATCCGGCGGATGAGGAACCGCCCGATATCCATCCTTTTCTGGGTATTAAACTCCTTGAACAACAGACCACCAACCAAAAAGCCGCTGAGTACAAAGAACAGATCGACGCCCGTCCAGCCAAACCGTGAAAGAATCGCCGGAAAATATCGGAACCACGAGGAACCGGCCTCACTCGCAGATACCGGCTGATGACGACCCATCACGAGAAGGATTGCCATCCCCCGAAGAAAATCCAATTGCGGCAACCGTCCTGCCTGCCTCGGATTCAACAAGCTCTACGTCGCTTTCCGCCCGCAGGGGCCTCGAATAGCCTGCGCGCTTTTACGGTTCTCACGGCAGATCAGGTTGTCGCACGGGGTTCCGCGCCGACAACGCTCTCCAGAGTTTGACCGGGATCTTGTGAGCGACGCGTCCAGCGATCAAGGCGATCGCGTACAGCCAGTCAAATGGCGTCGGCTCACGGCGTTTATGGTGCAGTAAGATAGTCCTCGGGGCCAAAACGGTGCACCGGTTCAAACCCGGCTGCCCGCACCAATTCATTGAGAAAGCGGCCCTGGATGGCCGTGCGGGTGAGATGTAACGGGTGGCGTTCCGTCTTACCGAAGCTCTCGGTAAATATGAGCAATCCTCCGAGACGCACGTGCGATTGATGTCTCGTAGGGCCGCCAACAGATTCGGCAGGTGTTCGAAGACCTCAACGCTGATGACCGCGTCGTTGTCGCGGCTTTGACCGAGATGCGTCACGACTGTTATTGGGACCTGTTGTTCTGGAATCGCCACGATGCGAATCGGAATGTCTGTCCCCCGGGCAGGTCGTGATAGGTCCATTGCAGGCCCGCGTGGGCAAACCACATCGCGTCGTGCCGATACCCCCGCCGAACTCAAACACCCGTTGAGCGCCGATCTTCCGCAAGGCTTCCATCATGGCGTTACGGGTCTCGTTGCGGAATGGATTCTCACCGTCAATCAACAACTCATACAGGTAGGCGTCGGTTTCCTTGTAGAACGCTCGATTTGGCGGCGGTCATCGCTCGTTTCTTTACCATTCAGCGGCGATGTGTCTGCCCAGAATGGAGTTCCTCCTCCAGCCGAGCTGTAACCTGGTTCACTGGAATGCCTTTGTAGGCACCCAATTCTTGGGCAAGCTCCGGCAGGCGGCGGACGAAACACTGAAATCATTCAGTGTGGGCCTGTCGTCACGTGCGGGTCCTCTGAGGCAGCGACCAGACACTCCCGCGTCAGGAGCCGCACGGCAGCGAGTTCGGTTCCAGACCAGCTATCAAGGGATCGATTTTTTTGTCGCCGTACATGTGCTTGTCGTAGATGCTTTGAAGCATGTAGCGTTGAACAGCCCACACGACCTGTTCGGCCTCCGTCTGTAGTGCGGCGAGATGGGAATGGAACAGGTCGCGCTCGATGCCGGGGTTGTCCCGGATGCGTTTCAGCACGGCGAGCACGGCTTTGTTGAAGGTGCAGCCTCGCGTTTCATATTCGTAAGCGACGAACAGATGAAGCAGGTCTCTGCCGGGCCAACCGTGGGTGTCCGCCAAATCCCAGTCGACAACCCCGGTAGTCGGCATGATCGCGGATCGAACAACCAGATTTTGCAGGCTGAAATCGCCATGGGCCGTGACGGTCTGAACGCGTTTGCCCAACAGGTCGCGGCGGGCCAGCATTTTCAGTTCCGTTACGTTCCCCCCGAGTTTGTCGACGTAATCCACCAGCCAGTCGAAGTTCTCCCGCAGCCATTCCTCGGAGCACACGTGTTCTTGAATTGTTTCCCGATGGAACTCGGTGAGGAAGGTGGTGGCCTGCCGCAGGATCATGGCAAGATTGTGTGGACGTCGAGCCACCTGGGCACCGGAGGCACCGGGGAACACATGGGTGACGAGATAGGCTTGTCCCTGGAATTGTCCTTCGGCGATCAGGTCCGGAACGAGTGGTCGTGGCCGCGAGTTGATGCTGTGGAGGTTGGCGATTTCGACTTTCATGCGCATTCGGGCGCGCTCGGTCAAGGGAAGTCGAACGATGGCCTTCGGCGTAAACAGCAGTGCCGCGGCCGTGCGTGTGACGTGCAGATGGCCGTCGTCTGATGTGGCAATGTCAACGTGGCGCAGCAAGCGGTCAACAAAGCGGTCCAAACCCGGGTTTTGGAGGCAATGATGGAATACGTCGGGGAGAACTCGCGAAATACATTTACCCGTTTGCACACCTGCATGCCAAAACGTCCGAGAAACGAGGTTGGATACAAGGCCCGTGCGAGATTTCGTGGTCGATCCAGGTCGATCAACTCGCTGAATTCACGGTATTCGGGAAACGGACAGTAGAATCTGGCCGTCGTAAATCCGGCGTCACGGAGCAGTTTGCGGTAGCCACGCCAACTGTACGTGTAGGTCCGGTACGGCTCGCGGCGTTTCGCGAGCGCATAGCGGTTGGCCCAGGAACGGGGCAGCAACGTGGCGTATTTGAGTTTGGAATGTTCATCGGGCTTCCCGAGGAAGTACCCGTAACCGACTCGATTCTCGATACCGAGATAGACCTCTCCGTCGGGTTTCAATGCTCGCGCGATTTCCCGGAGCAGACGCAGTTGCGCTTCCCGTGGGTCAGCGATATCCGCGCAATGAAACTGGCACCCACTCGAGCACGCCATTCAGAACGACGACATCCAGGGACGCGTCGGGAAATGGCAGGTGAGCGGCATTGCCCCCCGCAAGGGCCGTCACATTGGGAAGTCCAGCTTCCCGCGCACGGAATGGAAGCCATCACAGCACGTTCCGTCACGAGGTCGAGGGCATACACGGTAGTGAAGTTACGTGCCAGCGAGAGCGAGAGGTTACCCCAGCCGCAACCGATATCGAGGGCGCTGGCGTTCTCCGGCAAATGGAGCAGAAACTGCCAGGCGGCACGGGTTTCGTCGGTCGCATAATGGCGGAAGTACCGGCTGCCACTCTTCGGTCTTATCATGGAGCGCGTTCTCGAGTGCCTTCGCGCTGCCCTCGCGCTTCGCCGTCTCGACGATGGCCCGCATCTCAGTGCTGCGGGAATTCGCCGTAATAGTAATCGGACTTTACGCCGAAGTTGGGAACGCCGTCCGACAGCGGAAATACCCGCCCGCAACCCTTGCAGGACAGGGTGTCGGCGATTCGGTCAAGTGGCCAAGGCAATGCGGGCAAACAAAGGAATGGGTTTTGTCACGAGGCAAAACTCACGTCGGGTCAGGCCGCGTTTGGTGAAGAAGATCAGGTACACCGCGCCGAAGTAGAACGCGGCGGATAAGATACAGAAGACGGCCATAGCTGATGAATTTCTGCGGCAGCCACACGTATTGAAAACCGACGATCATCGCGACCAGGGGCGTGCTCGCGACCAGCACGGGCAGAAACGCCTTACGATAGTAATCGGCGAGCCCCAGCGAGAGCACGCGGCAAACGTAGATGGGCTGCGCGATCAGGCTGCTGAACGTACTGGTCAGGGCGGTGCCAAGGGCCACGCCGATCATTCCCAACGGTCGCACGAGAATCAGGCTGAGGATCAGGTTCGACAGGGCTTCCACGAGGTAGATCAGAGCTCAGGGTCTTATGTTTGGCCATGCCTTGGATCACCATCAGTGTTGTCATCTGCGACGACTGGGTGATCATCGGGAATGTGAGAGATCGCCAGAACTGTCGCGCCCTTTTCGAACCCTGATCCCACCCAGATGTGGATGATTCGTCCGCCGTAGGCGAGGAAGATCGTGGCCATGAAGATGGCCGCCGCAAAGGATGCCCGTGTGCCAAGCAGCAACGCCGCTGCTCGCCAGGTCCGCCTGCGCGTCGTATCCTGCGGAAACCGGCATCAGCACGACATTGAACGCCGCCACGGCAACAAGGGCGTACTGCGCCAGACGTACGGCGATGGAGTAGACGGCGACTTCACCCGTCGAGCGGAAGTAGCCAATCACGATATTGTCCGTGAAAAAGCTTATCCGCACCGACACGGCCAGAATGAGGAACCAGATGCTGGTGGCGTAGGTTTCGCGAATCATAGAGACGGTCGACATGTTCCACAGCCACGTGCAACGGTTCGAATCACGGTAGCACAGCAGGAATTTCACGCCGCCGCTGGCGGTCAGTGCGAAGTTGATCGCTGCCAGCGCCAGGATGCCGTAACCCAATTGTATCATCCAGACGGTCAATCCGACGCGGGCGATGGTCATGAGCAATTTCGACGATGTTGATGAGGTCGTAGCGCTCGTAACCAGCGAGACAGCCTTCGAACACGGTCAGCGGCAGGCCAACCGCCACGGCGAATCCGCACAGAAAAACAGCGGCGGACACGTGGGGCGTATCGAGCCGATATGAAACAGGCGGCCAAAATATGGCGAAAGCAGGAAGGTCAACAGTGTGACGACGAGACCCGAGGCCGTGAGCAGCGCCAGCGACGTGTTGATGGTGTGATTGACCTTGGCCGCGTCCTGACGGGCACGGTAGTAGGCGACAAGCCGCCCGGTGGCAATGCGTACGCCGAAGTCGGTGAACCCGAAATAGCCCACCACCGAGCCGATCAATACCCACAAGCCGTATGTTTCCTTGGTCAGGCTGTGAATGAGATAGGGCGACAGGAAAATGCCGCGGTAATCCCGACGACCTTGCTAATCATCTCCGGGAACTGTTGCGAAAAACGCGTTGCTTGAGGTTCATGGGCGGCGGTCTTGCCTTGCGGGTGCCTCGCCTAAAGATTGGCGTGTGACCAGTGGAGATCGATTCGCCTGGGAGGCTTACACGCTGCCCGATGCACAGGCCAATTTCGCGGCGGGGGCGGTTGTGATCGACGTTGGGTGCGGCAACGGCAAAGAGTTGAAGCAGCTCGTGGAACATGGATGTCTAGCTGTCGGGCTTGACGTGGATGCGCGCGCGCTGGCGGATTGTTCACGTGCCAACCTGCCCGTGGTCTTGGCACCGGCGAGCACATGCCGTTGCAGGCGCAAGCGTTTGACGGTGTGATTTGTAATGTGGCGATTCCCTACACCGATGAGTCGCAAGTGATGCGGGAAATCGGGCGCATCCTCAAGCGGGGCGCGCGGGTATTTGTGCTACCATGGATTCGGTTATTTTCTACGATATGTATTGGCCGGACCGAGTTTCCGCATGCGCTTCTACGGTGTGCGGTCAGTGCTCAACACATGCTATTAACGGCTGACAGGAAGTCGCCTGACCCGGGTTTTGGGGTGATACGCTGTATCAAACGCATGGTCGGCTGCTGTACTATTACCGACGCGACAGCTTAAGATTGCTGGAATCGCGGACGGGCAAGAGGATTAGCCTGGGGCTTCCTGTTTTCATTTACCATCTGGTCGAGAGAGTCTGAAATCGAAAGACCTTTTTGAATCCTTTCGGGCAAGCTGCCGCCACCGTACAGGTGCATTCCTCATGAAACTTTGAAACGCCTGTTTCCTCCGCCCGTCGGATGACGAAGGTGCATGCTAGTTTTTTGGTGCGCCCGCTCCCGACCCGCGTCGGAAGCCACTACAACAAATGGTCGATCACGGGGTTGTTCAGCATCCCGTGGATCTTTTCATGGAAATCCCTCCGCCGCTGGAGTCGATCGGCAACCACTTGCATTTCCTGCCGTTGCGCGTCGTCCACTTTCTCCATCGCCCGCTTCAACGAATTCTCTACCTGCCCAATCTGTGCGCCCGCTGTCTCCACCTACTCAATG
>CAVYAC010000085.1:0-97159 GCA_963766065.1 uncultured Verrucomicrobiae bacterium | reverse complement strand
GCTATGTGTACCTTGGTTAAGATTACCTGTTTATGGCGGAATCAGCCCCCCGTCAAAGTGATCGAGCAACCGTTCGGCGTAGTTAACGTTCCGGACTAGTGCTTCGTCAAACTTGATTTGAAGGCCATGTTTGGTCGAGGGTGAAACCCTGTTCCTCTCCCCTCGGAGGGAGGATTAAGGTGAGGGGGTGCCCGTAATTGAACTTTGACGGAGCGCCAGGACACCTCGCCAGTTGCATAGAGGCGGGGAGTATCTTCAGTCGTTTTGTGAGCCCCGGGACCATTTGCCGAGACACAGCCAGGCGGTTATCGCGATGCTGATGATGGTGATCGCAGCACCCAGCTTCAAAGCGGGCGGCGAGAAGCTCACGACAATCCGCCCGGCACCCGCTTGGGGAATTACGAGGCCTTGGAAGGCGCCGAAGACTTCGATCAGCTTTATACGTTTATCGTTCGGCAACCGAGCCGGGGTAGAATGCTTGGGAAACGAACACGATACGGGTCGGCTCACGCTGTAGGTGATCGAATAGCTCTCGGGCGTCAGGCTCTGGAATTGAACGGAGTCGTTATGGCCCGGTCCCGGGCTTGGCTCGTCCCCGCGCGACCCGTCGAATGAGAAGGGTTCGCTTACGGCCACCTCGCTGAGCCAATCAATATCGCCCCGTTCCAACGCCTCCAGGAGCGCGTTTACTCGAGTCGTAATGCCGGATGCGTGAAAAGAATCGCGCGCGCGGCAGCGAATTTGTGTACGCGCCCAACCAGTCCTTGCCGTTTGCATCGCGTTCCATGGTGACCCGGATATTTTGAATGCCGATCTTGGCCGCCTGATTGGTCATGGCCTGAAATCTCGCAATGTTGTCCAGGTAAAAACTCGTGTAGCCTTCCGGGACTTCCACATAGTCATGAAAATACGGCAGGTTGCGAAACGTGGCGATTTCCTCGCTAACCCGGCCCCGGACGATCTGGCCGAATCGAAATGGGCCGCGTTGTTCACGATAATCTTTCAGAAGCGCGAGTAAACGGTTGGTCTCCGGGTAATACTCATCGGGACTTACGGCACCGCGGTGGAAATCTCCATACGCATGGTAAAAGTCGGCAGCCGAGATGAGCAATAGACCGCACAAACACACGTTTTGTACCCGTTGTTTTTGACTGCGAATCACGCCTATGACGGCCAGCGCGCACAGGATCGCCAGAACCAGGGCGAAGAATGTCTCGTGCCGTGACCATGTCAACTTGTCAAGGTTCCGCAGTCCGCCACCCAGATGTCCGCCGCCCGCGTATAACACCACCGCCAACGAGCGCCGTCTGCCCCGGGAGGAGTACGGGCCAAAGGCGCAACTCCGCGCTCGACGGTGAACGAGGTCCACCGCATATGCGCACAGGGTCGCCGCGGCAAATGTGGCAACACACGCCATCCTCGCAGGGACGCGGAAAAGCGTCACGCCCGGAAGACGCCAACACAGGACCTGATACAAGCCGCCATATCGACCCATCATGAACCATGTGGCCATAACCCAGGTCGTCAGGAAAAACCCGATCCCCGTTTGTCTTCGATCCTCCGCCAATTAAAAAGAACCAGGAGAAGCGCCAGCCAGAAAATTTGGCCGGAGTACGCGCCAAATTCCCAGTACTGCCAATAACCGGGCCCGGCGTGTATCGAACCGTTAAGCCTGACAGTCTGGCTGTGCGGATCAAACCCCCAGAACGGCTCCGGGGAGCCTGCGGATTGAGAAGTTCCAAAGAAATTGGGCACGAATAGCGTCAGCAATTGATCGTACGGCAACGAGGAGTCAGCCAACGCTTCAAAGGACCGGCTCGGTCGCGCTGTCCGCCACCAATTCTGAGCCCCGGGCACGACCATCACGGCGGCCAATCCGAAGACGAGCACGAACGTACCGACAATTCTTGGCAGATCCCTTCCGGCAACCTGGCGGGCAGCCATGCGGGCGCTGGAACCTTCCTCACGGCGAACGCCGTAGCAGCGATACAACCAGTAGGCGGTCACCAGATACCAGCAGTAGAGCGTCACTTGTGGGAATCCTGCCAGCAGGGACGCTACCGTGGCACCCACGAGCCCGAGCCAGGACAACCGCCTCCGGTCACTCGTGAGGCGGTGGACAAAGAGCAGTTGGAGTGGAAGCCACGCAAATGCCTGAAACATCGTGAAGCTCGCGATTCGCAGTGAAGAAAAGCCGGAGAAACAGAACACGAGCGCACCGGTGACCGCCGCGATCGGACTGAACTTCAGCCGCTTGAGAAAGGCGTACAGGAACAGACCGCCTAACAGGTAATGCAATACGATATACCTCTGGTAGGCGACAAACGGCAATCGTCCCTCGTGAACAAACGGAATCAGGAGCCATTGCGCCGGATAGAACCCGCCCACCTGAATGTCCGAGTAAAAGGGCGACCCGTCGCGGCCCCCGGGAAACCAAAGCGGCAGCCGCCCCCCTTGGACCGATTTGGCAAAATAATTCACGCCCGGATAAAACTGCGTCAGGGTGTCGTCCCACATGAAACATCGTCCGTTCAGAAAACCCCAATAAAAAACGCCCAGAAATGCGGCCAGAAAAGCCACGGCGCAAGCATCGGGCGCCAGCCGTCTCAGGCGCGGAGCGTTGAGAAGTTTCCCCTCCATAACAATGTTATGTGTGGCGCGGCCGGTGCCGTCTCAGGCCCGCGCGACACGCCAGAGCAACCACAAGCCGAGGAATTCGAAAAGGAGATTCGGCGACCAGAGGATCGCTTCCGGGAACAGCGCCGGGCGGCTCTTGAGCGTGTTGGCCAGTATCATCACAAAGTAGAACACCAGCGCGAGCCCGATGCTGAAGGCGATCCCGACCGATGTCTCGCGGCGGCTGGTCTTGATCCCCAGAGGAATGCCGATCAGCGTAAACGCCAGACAGGCGACCGCACCGGCGACCCGTTGATGCGCCTCGATAAGGGCCGCCGCAGGATAGATGCCGTGTGCGCGCAAATCCCGAATCTCGCCGATCAACTCGGAAAATACAAGGTCCCCCAATTGCCGCGTCGCCCGCGCCTGCCGCAGGGCGCGGCTCAGGTCCATCTCGATCGGGTAATGCTCGGCCGTGGTGTCAGGTCGGATCTTGTGGACGTTGGTGGGCTCCTTCGGATCGCGCAAGTCACCGCGGACATTGTACAGGTCGAGCAGGAGTTTGCGTTCCTCGGGCTTCGAGGAAACGATCCCCTTTTGCGCGCGCAGGCTGGACGCGACGTTGTTGCTCTCATCGAGCGTGTAAATCATCACGTCTTCAATGATGTTTCCCTTCTTCTTCCCGGCGTAGATCACGAAGCCGGGGAAATCCTTGATATAGGTGCCTTCCTCGATCAACGCCATGGGGCGTTCCGAGCCGAGCCGCACAAACAGCGTCTTGAACTCGAACCGGCACCACGGGGCGAGGTTGGCGTTGATGTACAGACAGCACACACTCGCCACCGCGCCGAGCAGGATGACCGGCGCCACGACCTGCCCGAGGCTGATCCCGCTGGCCCGCATCGTGGTGACCTCGTTGTCGGCGCTCATCCGCCCGAAAATCAGTATTGCCGTCGCCAACATCGCCATCGGCAGGGAGAGACTCAGGACATTCGGCGTCATCAACAGCACGAAGTACCCGACCACTTCCAGGCCAACTTTCTGGTTCACCAACATGTCGCTGAGTTGCTTGAGGATGCGGGCCAGCAGCAGCACGAAGGTGCAGACACCAATGGTCAACAGCAGCGTGATGACCGCCTGCCGTGTGATATACTTGGCGAGGATTTTCATTCGCTGTGAGTACGACTAGCAATTTTTCCGCGTCAACGCCACGCAAAATCCACGTGGGCTCGTTTCAGCCTGTCCACGGACGTTTACCGGAAACCAGGACGGCACATACGACGATGCCGAGCAGCGTAATCGCGCTTCCCCATTTTAAGGCGGGTGGTGAAAAATGCACACGAACCCTTCCTTGACCCGGTTCGGGGATTACGAGCCCTTGGAACGCGCCGAAGACTTCAATCAGTCTTACTCGTTCGTCTTCCGTCACCCAGCCAGGGTAGAACGCTTCGGAAACGAGTACAACGCCCGGCCGCTTTACGTTGTAGGCGACAGAATAACTCTCCGGAGTGATACTCTCGAACCTCACTTCATCATCGGCATTTGTCCCGGACGCCCGCTCCATGACCCCCGGTAGCTCGGTCCGGAACGGATCGGATACCGCCACCTCCTTGTGCCAATCGATCTGCCCGCGCTCCAGTGCCTCCAGCAAAGCCTCCCGCGAATCGAAGCAACGCGCCCGCGAGAAGAACGTTGCGCGCAGAAATGCCGTCGAGCGCGTGCCCAGATAGTACGCACCCGTGGCGTCTTCCTCCATGATGACCTTGATGTTTTGAATATCAACTTTGGCGAAGACGTTGCTGATGCTCCGGAACTTCGCTATCGAATCCAGGTAAAAGCTTGTATAACCTTCGGGAACCTCGAGGCAGTCATGGAAAAAGGCGTCATTTCGAGCCGTGGACAGGTTTTCTGTAATCTTGTCGCCGACAAATTGGCCAAACCGGACCGGACCAAATTGATCCCGATATCGCTGCAACTGGACAAGCAAGGCATCGTCGTCTGTGTAAACTTCGTCTGGTTTGGCGTAGCCGTCTTGGAAGAAACGGTAGGCATGGCAGAAATCAGCAAAACAGAGAAGTGGTATGACGCCCAGCGACAGAATGCGCATCCACCGCGTCGCCAGGCGGAGAGCGCACAGGATCGCCACCGCACAGGCCACGGCCACCGCCACCGCGAAGACTGTTTCATTTCGCGCCCAACTCAGCCTGTCCAGTTCACGCAGCCCGACCGGAAGATGATTGCCCGCGGTCAACAACATCAGCACCAGACAGAGGCCAGCAGCCGCCGTCACGAAAAGGGACCAGGCCCGTAATGTCCGGCAGGGACGTGACACGTGATCGACCACGTAAGCGCTGAGAGTGGCTCCGGCAAATGTGACCACGCAGGCCATCTTGGCGGGTCCACGAAACAGGGACGCACCCGGGAGCACGTGATACAAGACCTGAAACAGGCCCCCGTATCGCCCCAGCATGAACCACGTCCCCAGGACCCAAACGGTCAGGAAGAAACCCGCGGTACGGCGGTCATCGATTCTCTTCCAGTTGGACAATACGACCAGCAGTGCTAGCCAGGAGATCTGTCCGGCATAGGCTCCGAATTCCCAGTACTCCCAATAACCAGGCAGCCCCGTGATCGACGGGTTATGAATGACGGACCAACTCTGGGGGTCATAACCCCAGAACTGATCGGCCGTTTTCGCCTGAGTTCGGCCGAAGAAATTGGGTACGAGCAACGTCAGAAGCTGATTGTACGGCAGCGATGTGTCAGCGACATTCTCGAATTGTGGATGGGCTCGACCCGTGTGCAGCCAGTTCTGCGTTGCCGGGACCAATAGAATCGCACCCAATGCGAAGACCAGCGCAAATGTGCCAACCAACTTCGGCATCTCCCTCACCACAACACGTACCAGCCGGGTTCTCCAATTTGAGGCATCGTTCCGGCCCGCCGAACAGCCGCGATACAACCAGTAAGCGATGACCAGATACCAGCAGTAGACTGTTGTCTGCTGATGCCCCGCCAGCAAGGACATGAGCATGGTGCCAACTAGCCCCAGCCAGACCCACCGGCTTCGGGTGGAGCTGAAACGGTGCACGCATAGCATCTGTAATGGCAGCCACACGTAGACTTGGACAATGACAAAGTTCACAAGGTGCAGTGAAGCAAAACCCGAGAGACAAAACACGATCGCGCCCGTTAACGCTGGAATGGGCCGGAACCTGAGCTGCCGGAGGAAGGCGTACATGAAGACCCCGCCAAGAAAGTAGTGCAGAACTATATACCTCTGGTAGACCATAAACGGCAGCCGGTCGTCGCGAACGAAGGGAATTAGCAACCACTGCAGGGGATAGAACACCGACGACTGCGGGTCACAATAGAAAGGCATCCCGTCATGAACCCCCGGGAACCACAAGGGTAACCGGCCGCTATGAATCGACCTGGCGAAGTAGTTCACATAAGGGTAAAACTGCGTCAATGTGTCTTCCCAGATAAAGCAACGGCCGCTCAGGAAGCCCCAATAGAAGAAACCCAAGACACAAGCCAGGAACACTACCGCGCCCGTATTAGGAACCATCCGCCGGAAGCGTGAAGCGTCATGCAGACCCTCATCCATAAAGCGTGCCCACACGCGTGGCGTGCGCGCCCTCAGTCCGCGTCACGCGCGAAGCGGACCATAAGCCAGAGAAAACAGCACATGGTTCCCCGGTCAAAAGCAGCGTGATGACCGCTTGCCGTGTGATATACTTGGCGAGGGTTTTCATTCGCTGTGAGTACGACTAGCAATTTTTCCGCGTCAATGCCACGCAAAATCCACGTGGGCTCGTTTCAACCCGTGTTGGAGGCCGCCTTGGCGGACGAGGTTTCGGCGCGGAAGACCTCGCGCGGTGCGCTGACCCCGCTGACGATCATTGTGCGGTCGCGCCTGCTGGGCCTTCATCTTCAACGGACGCTGGCCCGAATGCTCCCCAACGGCCACGTCAATTTGCGGTTTCACGTCTTGGAAGACCTTTTGCCGAAAGCGCATCAGGCTCCCCGACTCGGCCTTGAGCTTCTTTGTGACAAGATCGCCCGAAATGAAATCTCTGCCAATGGTTATTTCGCTCCCATTCGCGACACCAAAGGCTTTCGCAATTCGTTGTTGGAGACGTTCAAGGACCTCGAACAAGCCGTATTGCGCCGGAGTCATTCCGTAAAGCCGCCGGCAAGTCCGGTAAGTTGTCCGAATTGTCGGTCGCCTACGCGGCCTATCGCCACTGGCTGACGGATCACGGCTTCGTTACGGAATCCAGCTTGTATCAGAGTGCGCCCGTACCGAATTTGAATTCGGAAATGTTTCTGTATGGCTTCTACGATCTTACGGCCGCCCAAAAACAGTTCGTGCGGAAACTTTCCCCCTCGACCGTGTTCTTTCCGTCAGCTTCACACAACGCCTATTCTGAGCCGCTCTTGGATTGGTTCCGAGCTCAGGACTACAAGTCCGCTCTGACTTCTTCCCGGAGGAAGCCCAAACCCGCGACGATTCTCTCGTGCCCGGGCGAGACGAGTGAAGTGCAGGAGGCTGTGCGCGAAGCGCTCGCGTTCGTGGCGGCAGAGGATCGCTCCTTTAACGATGTCGCAATCCTCTGCCGAAGCCGGGAACAATACGACGCAATCCTGCGGGACACGCTCGGCAGTCTCGGAATCAAGGCGTACTTCCGCGGTGGCCGCCCGCTGTCTGAACAACCAGATGCCCGCCTGTTGTCATTGCTGCTGGCCGCGGTCCGCTCCGACTTTAGCCGCGCGTCCGTGATGGAGCTGGCGTGTCATACCGGCCCGCGCTCGCACTGGGACGTGCTCTCCGTGCAACTCGGCATCGTCGGCGGCCAGCAGCAGTGGATCGAACGTCTCGAAGCCGCCTCGTCCAAGCCTGACAAGGAACATCAGGAGGCAGATGACGAACGGTATCGCGAGCGATGGCGCCAGGATGCCGGACATGTGCTGGTGTTTGTCAGGAAGCTCATGTCGCTTCTCGGTGGGCTGCCGGGGGAAGCCACGTGGAGTGAGTATGGCACTGCGCTGATCACCTCATTCCGTGCATTGGGTGGCAGGAACGAAGCCATCGTCGATTGTATCGGCGTCCTGACCGAGTTGGAGGAGTTTCAGCCGCGTGTGACGTTCGAGACGTTTGCTGATTACTGTTGGAAAGCGGTCGAAGCATCTTCCGACCAACCCGAGCAATTCCAGGGTGGGGGGATTTTCGTCGGCGACGTCATGAGCGCCCGCGGTTTGTCGTGGCCGCTGGTCATCCTGCTCGGTCTCGTGGAGAAGAGTTTTCCGCGCGTCATCCGCGAAGATCCGCTCCTGACCGATGAGGAACGCGTCCGCATCAGCCCGGATCTGCCCCGCAAGCTCGATGGGTATGAAGAGGAACGGCTCTTGTTCTCGCTCACCATGGAGGCGGCGCGTGAGAAACTCGTGCTCAGCTATCCGCGGTTGGAGCCGTTGACGTCGCGTCCGCGCATGGCTTCGTTTCTGTTACTGGAATACGCCGGCACAAGGAACTTCCATGAACTCGACGAACGCGCCGTCAAGATTCCGCTATCGCCAGTGCGTACAGTTGCCGAGCCACTGAACGAACGCGAGTTTGATTTGGCAGGACTCATGTCGGTCGCGGACAAACACGGCTACCTCGGCCAAATATCAGGCTTATTGGCTGAAGGCGTTGACAATGCCGGCACGCGCTGGCGCGAGCGCGCGCTCACCCCATACGATGGTCTGCTGGGCAGCGCCAATGCGCGGGAGGTTCTCCGCGAGCGTTTCGGTCTGGACAAACTCGTGATAAGCGCCACTTCGCTGGAGGATTTCTTCGGTTGCCCATTCTACTATTTCCAAAAGTATGTCCTTGGCATCGAGCGATGGGAAGAGCCCGAGGCGGCGCTTTCGATCGATGCGATGGATCTCGGTTCGCTGTATCACGCGATCCTGGAGGACTATTACCGGTCGCGCGGCAACAACATCGCGACGGTTGCCGAAAGACATTTCAACGAGTTTCAGCGCCGCGGCGTGACCGGCTATCCAACGGTCTGGGAGGTCAAGAAGCAGATCATTATCGAGGAACTGGATGCGTTCATCGAGCGCGATCGGAATGCATCCGTTGGTTGGCGCCCAACGGACTTCGAAAGAGAATTTCGCAGCATCGCCGTGGCCCCGCCTGTGCGATTGCGTGGCACGATCGATCGCATCGATCGGAGCGACGACGGCGGGCGCGCGCGAGTGCTGGACTACAAGACGGGCCGGTTGCCGCGCAACATCCGAGACGACTCACTCACGGGCGGCGAAGCGTTGCAATTACCATTGTACATTCTCGCGGCGGAAAGCCTGCTGCCGAAGGTCAGGGTTGACTCGGCCAGCTACCTTTACTTCACCCTGCGCGGGGAATATCGAACGGTCACCTTTACCCACGAGGCGCTGGACGATCAACGTCCGGCATTGTCCAACCTGCTCGACAGCGCCGCCAGTATGATTCGCGATGGTGTGTTCGCGCAGTACGCCACCGCCGAAGGCTGCCGTCAGTGCGATTACCGCGTAATCTGCGGCAACGGCATCCTGAAACTGTATGAACGGAAGTGTGATGACGCTCGAATGGAACCGTTCCGGTCAATCAAGGAGAATGTGGAATGACGCGGCCGGTTGACCATGCGGCGCGCGAAAGCGCAGCGAACGATTTGGATACGACGTTGTTCATCGAGGCGGCAGCGGGCACGGGCAAAACCACCACTCTGGTGGCGCGCATCCTGTCGGCCGTAAGCAAGGGTCGCGCGCGGCTCCGCGAGATCGTTGCGATCACGTTTACCGAGAAGGCCGCAGGGGAATTGAAGTTGCGGTTGCGCGAGAAACTCGAAGAGACGCTCAAGGGCGACAAGCTCGCGGAAGCCTTGAGCGATCTGGAGCGGGCGCATATCACCACGATCCATTCCTTCTGCGCGTGGGTTCTGCGGGAGCGCCCGGTGGAAGCCGTGGTGGATCCGCAGTTTGTGGTCGCCGATGAATTGCAGCGGCAACTCCTGTTCGAAGAGGCATGGGAAGGATGGTTGGAAGCCGAGTTGGCGAAGAATCCGTTGGAATTACGCCGCGCGCTGATGCGCGGCGTGGAGCTGGACAGGCTTTCCGAATTGGTGGCGCTGCTGGTCGATCATCGCGACCGCCTCGCAGTCGCAAAGCTGCCGGTACCCGTGCCATTGGACGTCGCCAAAGTGGTAGCGGAATTGAAATCGTCCGCGCCGGCATTGGAGCGATGTCTGAAACATTTTGTGGAACGCAAGGAGAAGACGTATCTCCGTGCGCGGACCTTGCTCGACGTGCTCCCGACGTTGGAACGGGCCTCGATCGAGCGCCAGGTCGCGGTGCTTCGGTCCCTGGAGATGATCACGCCGCGGGCGACGGCGCATTTTGACGGCGAAGCAGCATTCCACGAGATGAAGGACGTGGTGAAGAACCTGAAATTGTTGCTGGAAGATTTCAACACCGCGGCTGACCACAACCTTCTTGTTGAACTGGTCACCTGGCTGCGCGGGTTCATTGATCATTTTCAAAAGATCAAACACGAACGGGCCATACTCGATTTTGACGATCTCCTGGTGAAAGCGCGCGACTTGCTCCGTAACCGCACAGAGGTCAGAAACGATTTGCAGCGGCGGTTCAAGTTTGTGCTCGTGGATGAATTTCAGGACACCGATCCTGTGCAAACCGAGTTGGTGCTTCTGCTCGGCGAAGGTGCGTCGGGCAAGTTGTTTGTCGTCGGCGACCCCAAACAAAGCATTTATGGATTCCGCCGCGCCGATATCGAGATGTACGCCGGTACCCGTAATCAGATTGAGCAAACGGGAAAGACGCTGACCTTTCAGCAGAATTTCCGAAGTAAGTCCACGATTCTCGATTGGGTAAACGAGGTGTTTTCAAAGATTCTCGTCAAGCCTGAGCACGGCAATTATCAGCCAGAATATATTGCACTGGAACCCCGGCCAGATCTGAAGACCACGGAAGCGGCGGTGACACTGCTTCGGCCGAAGCAGTTTCTCAAGGCGACGGCGGACGAATTGCGGCGTGTCGAAGCAGCGGCCGTCGCCAGCTACCTTCACCAACAGGTGGCGATGGGCGCCTGCCAGTGGGGCGATGTGGCGCTGTTGTTCCGCAGTTTCACGGGAGTCGAGACATACAGCGATGTCCTGCACGAGCACGGCGTACCCTGTCGCGTCATCGGCGGGAAGGGGTACTATCAGCGGCAGGAAATCCAAACTTTGTCCTCTCTGCTCTCGTGTCTCGACAATCCAGCCGATAAGCTCAATCTGGTGGCCACGTTGCGCTCTCCGTTATTCGGTTGGGCAGATGAACTGGTGTTCCTGATCTCCCAGAAGTCGAAGTTGGACTACCTGGCCGATGTCCCGGCCGACATGCCGGAACAGGCGAGATCGACGTTCACACTACTGCGGGAATTACACAACCGTCGGCATGATTTCTCGGTTCCGGGCTACGTAGACCACGTGTTCGCCCGTGCCAGGATCTGCGAAGCGTTCTTTGCCAGCCAACCCGATGGCGCCCAATGCGTCGCGAACCTGCTGAAGGCCCTCGAGTTGGCTCGACAGCTCGAAGCCTTGGGCCTGCGCTCGGTCCGCGCATTTGTGCGGCGGCTGCATGAGACGGTGCTGGGCGGCGTCGAGGAGGAACCGTCGCCGGCCAGCGAGGAGACGGACAACGTGGTGCGCATCCTGACCGTGCACAAGGCGAAGGGCCTGGAGTTTCCCGTGGTCGTGTTGGCTGACCTGGCAGGACGGTCTTCCGATACGGGTCCAAAGTTGTTGTTCAGCCATGGTGGCCGATGGGAATTGCGATTTGCCGGCATGCGAACGGCGGGCTTTGATGAAGCGGACCAGGAGCAGGGCAAGCGCGAGGAAGCGGAAGAAATCCGCCTGTTGTATGTCGCGGCGACCCGCGCCAAGGAGCGGCTGGTGATTCCGTGGTTTGCGGAGAAGGGAGGGCGGATCGATTTGTTGGCGCGCGGATTCAAGCCCGAGGCAGGCGCCTTGGTGGAGGCGCCAGATATGGAATCGCTGGGTGCCGGGGGTGTCGGGGGTGGCAAGACAGAAGCAAAAACCACCCTGGTGAAACAGCTGGCCGATAGGCGGCGTGAATGGCAGGAGTCTCGCTCCAAATTGCTCGTGCGCGCGGCCAGGCCGTTCGCGCGTGTCAGTCCATCGAAACTGGCCACGGAGGCGGAACCACGTGACGACGAGCCGGTTGGCGCCGAGCGCGAGAAGGCGATGGACTTTGGAAGTGCCGTTCACGACGCGCTGGAAATCGTCGATCTGCAGGCAACCGCCGCGCAACAACGCGGGCAAATCGAGCAGTTCGTTGCCCGGACGGGTCTGAGTGATGGAAACAAGCGCCGCGCGATTGAACTGGTCAGCAACGCACTCGGTTCAGAGTTGCTGGGGCGCGCGCGACGCGCGGATCAGGTTTATCGCGAATTGCCCTTTACCGAGGTCGTGGACGAAGGGCTGATGGAGGGAAAAATCGACCTGTTGTTCTGCGAGAATGGCCGGTGGGTGCTGGTCGATTACAAGACGGACGCGCGGGTGGAGGTTGCGAAATACGCCCAGCAATTGCGTGCCTATGAGGCCGCGCTCCGGCAAGTGGCTGGCATCGAGCTTGCTCAGAAACTGCTGTTTTTCCTGGTCGATGGAACAGTCAAAGAAGTGAGCGAATGATCAAAGTGGACATGCATATGCACTCGGGAGAAGACCCCGAGGACGGGTTGCGCTATCCGGCGACGGCGTTGATCGACCGCGCCGTTGAACTCGGTTACAGCGCGATTGCCATCACCCTCCACTGCCGTGTGCTCGAAGATGAGCGGGTCTTCGAGTACGCGCGGCAGAAGGGGCTGTTGCTCATACGCGCGGTCGAGTGGAACATCCAGGGGCGCGATGTGTTGCTCTACAATATCACCCAGCGCGATGCGGAAAAGCTGCTCACATTCGACGATCTTCGCGCCTACAAGCGCGAACGCGGTGAGGATCTCTTGATCGTGGCGCCACACCCGTGCTACCCGAAAGGTCACAGCCTCGGCCGGGATTTCGAGCCGAACATCGACCTGTTTGAGGCGGTCGAGTACGCCTCGATGCATTTTTCCTGGCTGGACATTTTCAATCAGCGCGCGGTGAGGATCGCACGAAAACACCAGAAACCGGTGGTCGCGAGTTCCGACGCGCACAATCTGTGGATGTTCGGCCACCATTACACGATGGTGGATGCCGAACCGACCATGTCCTCGATCTTTCGCGCCATCCGCGAAGGGCGCGTCGAGCCACACAGTCCGCCGGTCAAGATGTGGACGTCCCTGCGCATGTTCTTTTGGGATCCGCTGGTGGAGCGCAAACCGGGTGAGATCATGGAGAGCTTCCCAGGCGCGCCCTCCAAAGTCGGTTGAGCCGCCAGCTTCAGATGCCCAGTTTATCGTCGCGCGTGAAAAACGAGGCGACGAAGTGGAACATGGTAAAGTACTCGAGGGCGAACGGCAGAAAACCGAGGAAGCCGACGAGGGGCATCTGGAAGTACCTCGCATTCTGGCCGAGTGGAAAAATATAGACCCACTTGGTGTAGGCCCACATGTTCCAAAACTCCCACAGCACGCCGCACACAGCCCCCGCCCCGAACAATTGCAGCGTGCGCGACAGGTCACCGTATTGCCAATCGCGGTAGATGCTGGGCAGGCCGCGCCAATAGTTGAATGGTTCCAGCAGGAAGAACCAGCCCATCCACACGAACGCCCACAAATAACCTCGCGTGTGGTGTGGCATCAAGGGCGGCACGAGAACAAACACCACTCCCACCACGACCGATGTGACGAGCGCACCGTGACTCCACCGAAATTTCGGCATCCAGGCCCTCCCAAAGATTTCGTGACTCTGGAGAAACTCGCAGGTCAGAAACAACGCCGGGCATGATCGTGGCAAAGGCCATCGCGTATCCCAACAAACGCACGGACAGGTTCTGTTCCAAATGCACGTAGCGCCAGCCCGGCATCACCCGGTTGTACGCCTCGAACAAGCACCAGAAGACGATGGACAGGATGCATTGAATGACCAGCGACTCGCGCCGGTCCGTCAGCAGTGACGTGCCCTTGCGGCGGTAGATCCAGGCGTCGACGATCAGGATGTACGCCCACCAGCAGACGGGTGTGGCCCACGTGGTAATTCGCCACCACGCGACTTCCGGAAATGCATCCGTTTGCGAGCAGAAAACCGCCGTCTCCATCAACAAGAGAATAATCAGGCCGAGGGTTCCGTACTGCGGAAAGCGGTGGCGATAGCCATTCATGGGCTGTCGGCGTCGTAGTCCTCGGGATGGTCCAAATTGGAAAGCTGTCGCAACACGGCGTCCTTGCAGCTCCACGCCAGGGATAACGTCAGGGAAAACGGCAACAACAGCACGATGATCACGAGCAGGTTGGCATGGCTGAGGACGAACCGCACTTCGGAAAGCAGGTCGCCCTTCTGCAAGACGGCGCTCACGACAATGTACGCAAGGATACCCGCGAAGGGGAGGAGCAACAGCCCGATGTTGCCCGTGCCGAACACGCGCGATTCGAGCGCCATGTCCTTGCGTCTCAGGGTCGCCGCCAACACGGCGACCACGCGGTTGAAGGCGATGATGTACAGGATGCCGGCCGCGGCGAACGCGAAGACATTGGTCAGCAGGTAGTTGTTGTCCGGAACGCGCCGCCACAGGTAGACAAACGGGCAAAAATACACCATCAACCCCGCCAGAGCCAGCGTGGTCAGCGTCCGACGATGCCAGAGGTCTCCCAGGCTGCGCACCTGATACAACCGCCAGGTACCAACCGTCGTCGCCAACACGCCCAGCCCAAGAAAAAGTTCCGCAAACGGTGGGATGTCGCTGAGGATCAATAACTGCGCCCCCATCAGCACGGTCACGAGCAGTCCCCAGAAAATGAAATAAAAACCCTGCCCGAGACGGACGTAATCGCGCGCGGGAACCTGGAGATTCACGCCGACCCCAGGCAACGCGGCAACAGGTTCGAGCCTCGTCGCCGCCTGCGCGGCCGCGTCAATTGTATCCGACATGTTTGTTCGGCAGTTTGCCCTGAAGTGATTTCCAGAGTTCGAACTGGTTGATTTTCCGTTGCAGCAGGGCCACGAGTTTCTCCAGCCGTTCGTTCGTGTCCAGGGTCTCCAGCATCAACTGCTTCTCGTAGTAATCGTCCAGCAGCGTGTAACTCACGAGGTCGGAAAGGTAATCCGCGCTCTTGACCGAACGCAAGGCGGAGAGGACGGATTTCGGCAGTTCCACGCCCATGCGCGCCCGCGCTCTCGCCAGTTGTGTGACCATCTTGAGCAACGGCGTGCGTTGGGTGGCCTCGTCTTCATCGGAACTTTTCAACGGCTCCACGCGCGCCACGCGGTACGGCCGCAGTTTCACGTACTGGGTCACGCGCACCCGCGCTACGCCTTCCAAAATCACATTGGCCGAGCCGTCGGGGCGCGCCACGCACGTGCGAATCACGCCGATCCCGGCAATCGGATGGGGCGTGGGATTGTCGCCTTCCAGTTCCCAACCCTTGCGCAGCAGCGCCACCGCAAACATCCGCTCGCCGTTCAGACAATCCGCCAGCATCTGCTTGTAGCGCGGCTCAAAAATATACAGCGGGAGCAACACTCGCGGAAACAGGATCGCGTTGTTCAACGGCATGACGGCTATTTGCTTCGGCAGCCTCACCCCTCCAGTATAACCGTTGTGGTCGCGCCCGTCAAAGGCAGAACCGCCCGAAGAGCGATGAGGGAAGGGCGACGAGAAAGCAAAATGGTCGGATCACAGCTCATCGATGCGTTCGGCTTTCAACAGCCACTTATGCAGCTCCTGTGACATTCGCGCAAGCTGTGCCAAAACCTTGTTGTACACGCTGTCTATCTCAACGAATGTCTTCTCATTCCAGTAACCGCACCGATGCGCAACCTCGACCCAAACCTGCGTCTCAGCAGCTTCGGCCTCTGCCTCATTCAATTTCGAAACAAAAGCTGCTTCATATCGCCGCTTCCGCCACGCCTCTGCCATGTTCGCACAGACGGAACGCGAAGATCGACGAACTTGATCGGTCAGTGAATACCGCTCCTCGACAGGGAACGTGCGACTCAACACGAATACGCGCATCGCAGCAGTCACGGCACCTTGGTAAACGTCAAGATCGCGGTAGTCTTTGATGATCGCCATGTCGTCGCACTCTTCCCTCTTCTCTTTTCACTCCTCAATGCCTTTCCGTTCACCGCTCTCCGCTTTCCAGGCTCTTTCGCAACTCGGCATACAGTTCCTCCAACGCCTGGGGGACGACGTGCGTGTCGGCCAGCACGGGCATGAAGTTCGTGTCGCCGTTCCACCGCGGGACGATGTGCATGTGAAGGTGGTCGAGCACGCCCGCACCGGGCACCGGCCCAGATTGATGCCGATATTGAACCCCTCAGGCTTGAGCGCCTTGGCCAGCCACTGCTTGCAGCAGCGGGTCAGCGCCATGAATTCGGAGAGTTCCTGCTCGGACAGGTCATCCAGTTCGCCCGTGTGCTTGTACGGCGCGACCATCAAATGGCCGGCGTTGTACGGAAACGTGTTCAGCAGCGCGAAACAGTTCCGCTCGCGTATCAGGATCAAGTTCTTCGCGTCGTCGGACTCCTGCGATTTCCGACAGAAAAAACAGCCCGTCTCCCGTTCCCCCAGTATGTACCGAATCCGCCACGGTGCCCAGAGATGTTCCATCCCGCGGTTATAGAACCGCCTCGCCGACAAGTCAACGCGCCTCCGTGTCCCCGCGCCCGGTCCGGATTCGCGCTTGACGCCGTTTCGCCGACTGATGGACATTCTCGTCTGTCATGCGAAAACGGATTCTTGTTGCGGTCATCACTCTGTTCGCCACGTCCGCCCTGGTGCAGACCTTCGCGCAAACGCAAGCCGTCCCGGATTCCACTTCACCGATGCCGGCCACGCTTCATCCTGCGCTGTTCCTTGTCGGCGATTCGATCATGAAGACGGGCACCGGCACGGGCGAAACCGGTCCGTGGGGCTGGGGCTCCGAGTCATCCCGCTCTTCGACCCTGCGAAGATCCACGTCTACAACGAAGGCCATGGCGGCCGCAGCAGCCGCTCGTTCATCGAAGAGGGGCTGTGGACGAATGTCCTCGACCGAATCCAGCCTGGGGATTTTGTGATCGTCCAGTTTGGTCACAATGACTCCGCCAATTCGAAGAACTATCCCGACCGCGCTACGATCACCGGCGGCGGCAACGAAACGACCGAATTCGGAGTCGGCGCGGCGAAGAAAACCATCCATACCTATGGCTGGCACCTGCGCGAGTATGTCACCGACGCCAAAGCCAAAGGCGCGACAATCATTATCTGCTCAGTGCCCGGTCCCGCGCAACACGTCGGTCAACGGCAAAATCAAGCGCGGCTTCGACGGCTACGCCCAGTGGGCCGCCGACGCCGCCAAGGCCGGCGGCGCGCTCTTCATCGACCTTAATACCATCGCCGCCGACCATTACGACGCGCTCGGTCAGGAAAAGACGGCCACCTATTTCAACGATTACCAGCACACGAAGAAAATCGGCGCCCAACTGAATGCCGCATGCGTTGTCGAGGGAATCAAGCAATTGACGAACTGCCCGCTAGCCAAATACGTTCTGACTGATCCCGCCGCCGCTGGGAATTCTCCGCCCTGAACTGATGGTTATGGAGGCCGCACAACGCCACACTGCTTGACAGCGGGCGTGGCACTTCGCAAACTACCGCCATGCCTGTCGCGGCCACAAAGACCAAATCCATCTACCTCATCGGAGGCGCGGACGAGTTTTCGATCAAGGAAACTGCCGCCAAGCTGGCGGACAAGCTCGCGCCCAAAAGGGCGGGCGAATTCGGCTTGGAGATCATCGATGGCTCGGCGACGAACCAGGATGAAGCCCTGAAGGTCCTCTCCCGTCTGCGCGAGGCGTTGAGTACGGTCGGGTTGTTCGGCGGCGGCGACAAACTCGTCTGGCTGAAAAATACCGACCTTCTCGCCGATAGCCCGACAACCCGCGCCGAGGCGGTGAAGGAGTCGCTGGCCGAACTTGCCGACCTGCTCAAGGCCGGTTTGGGCGAGGGCGTAACACTGCTCATCAGCGCCATCGGTACCGACCGCCGCAAGACACTCTACAAAACACTCGAAAAAGTCGGTGAGGTCCGATTCTTCGAGGCGCTCGAAGAAGGCAAGGGTGACGCCGACGAGGATATCGAGGCGTTCATCCAGTCGAAGTCGCGCGCCGACGGCAAGACAATGAATCCCGAGGCCGTGCAGGCCTTCCGCGAACTCGTCGCGCCGAACCTGCGCGAAATCGCCAACGAATTGGAGAAGCTTTTCGTCTATGTCGGCAAGCGCACCGCCATTACGAAAGAAGATGTCCGCGCGATCTGTTCCGCCTCGCGCCAGGCAGTCATCTGGGAATTGACCGATGCACTCGGCGCGCGCCGCACGTCGCAGGCCATCCACGCGTTGGAAAACCTCCTCGACGCGGGCGAGCAACCGATGGGCGTGTTGATGATGCTGGTCGCGCAATTCCGATTGATGTTGCTCGCGCGCGACCTGATGCAGCGCAAGCTGATCACCGCCCGCGACGGTCCGGGGCGGCAACTTCGAGTTCGTGAAAGCCTTCGAGCGGCTGCCCGAACAGACGACGGCGCATTTTCCGCGGACGAAGGACGGCGCGCTGCCCAATGCCTGGCGACTGTACCGCTGCGCACTCGCGGCGAAGAATTTTTCCACGTCCGAACTGATCCGCACCATGGATTTGCTGTTGGAAGCGAACCACCAACTCGTTTCCACGCAACTCGACGACAGGCTGGTCTTGGAAGAGACGATCGCTAAAATCGCCCTGAAGTGAATTGCCGGGCAGGCATCGCCTGCCCCCGTGGTTCGTCAACGCCCTGCTCTTTGTTTGAGTGTGGAGGGCGAGGCTCCTGCCGAGCCGCCGTTCGGAGGGTCGCGCTTCCGCGCGACCAAACCTTACGGCGTAATCGCAAACCGGTAAAACCCCTGCGCCCCGGCCGCCCCGCCAAAATTCGTCACCGTCAACGCCGCGCCGAGGCTATTGCTGACGCAGACACCGACCACATTCGACCAATTCGTCGGGTTCATCGACGGGCTGAATTGTAATTGATATGTCTCAGGGAATACGGAGGGGACGCTGAAAACGAGGTTGGTGCCGGACGAATCAACCTGTGCAGAAGAAATCTGATTTGCCGGAGGGTTGATGGGAATGGAGAGTTTGAAAACAGTGCCGCAGCCGCTTGTGCAATTCGTGCTCGTACCGCCGTATTTGGCCGTGCCATAGAAATTGCCGTCGCTGCCCTGCACCAGACCGGCATCGCCCCATTTCCCTTCAGGACCGCCAAACTGCCAGAGTGTGGTCAGCGTTCCTTGGGGGGTAATCCTGAACGCCGTACCATACTTGTTCGTCCCGCCGTTTATGGTCGTGCCGTAGAAGTTCCCGTCGCTCCCTTGCACCAGACCGGCTACCGGGTATGCGCCATCAGTCGCCAAGTCACTAAACTGCCACAGCGTGGTCAGCGTTCCCTGGGAAGTAATCTTGAATACCGTGCCGTAGTTGTTCGTCCCACCGCCTTCGGTTGTACCGTAGAAATCGCCGTCGCTGCACTGCACCAGAGCGTCTACGGGGTCTGTGCCGTCAGTGGCCAGTCCGCCAAACTGATACAACGTGGTCAGCGTTCCTTGGGAAGTAATCTTGAACACTGTTCCTAAGCCAAGGCCGCCGTTCAAATTGGTAAGGCCGCCTTGCTGGGTCGTGCCATAGAAGTTGCCGTCGCCGCCCTGCACCAGACCGGCAAAGATCTTCTTGACCGTTGAAGCCGTTAAATTGCCACAGCGGCGTAAATATGCCCTGTGGTGTAATCTTAAACACAGTGCCATAGCCGTTCGTCCCGCCGAGCCGGGTCGTACCGTAGAAATTGCCGTCGCTGCCCCGCACCACTCCGGACTGAGGGTATTGACCGTCAGCACCGCTGAATTGCCACAGCGTGGTCAGCGTCCCTTGGGAGGTGATCTTGAACACCGTGCCGTCGTTGTTCGTCCCGCCGATGTTGCTCGTCCCGTAGAAACTACCGTCGCTGGCTTGCACGAGGCCTGCTTCGGCGGCCCCACCGTCGGTGCGGTCGAATTCCCACAAGGTGGTCAGCGTTCCTTGGGGGGTGATCTTGAACACCGTGCCGCAACCTAGTACGCCGGGGTCGCAATTCGTGCTTGTCCCGCCCGTCCAAGTCGTGCCGTAGAAGTTCCCGTCGCCGCCCTGCACCACAGCGGACTGGGGCATTGCTCCGTTGGTTCCGTTAAACTGCCACAATGCCGTCAGCGTCTGCCCGCCGGCCCCGCCAAGTCCTCCAGCCAGACCCAGCACGCCCATCGTGACGAAAATTCGGATGAACTTCACGGCGCTCTCCTGCTTCTCCGCAACCCAGTAAATCCCAATCCCGCAGGAAAGTCGAGCCAATTCTGCGACCTCGACCTGCTGCGGTCGCAATCCTCATGCAGCGTCTTCCGTTGCGCTAGGGTCTCCAAGTGTAGCGTGCGCTGTCCCCAGCGCAATTTGCGGATCCCAAAATCTCGGCTGAGGACAGCCGACGCTGCTATGGTGATTGTCAAGCTCGCAAGGGACGCAGGTTAGTGGTTCATCTTGTTTTCTGCTGTTGTTTGCCTCAGCCGTGTTGTTCTGCCTGAACCTCGAAGACTGCGCTCCGGGTTTCCACCTGCTATCCGCACATGCTCCCGCAGGAGCAGTGCACCATGACCTATCCGTACGATCGTCGCGCAGAACATCAACGCACCCCATCTACAAAACGGGACGGACTGCCATCCGTCCCCGCGTCGGCTTCGGGCGCGTGCCACTGCCAAAGCTTTTCGTTGCCGTTCCCATCCCGTGTTCCGTGGCCGGGACTCAGGCCGTCGTGGGACCGCTCCCGCTGGTTCGCAATTCCAAGCCTAATTGCGCGGCCGTTACCCGGCCCGTGGCCATCCGCCACAGATCCACTCCCAAGCGCCGCGCCACCGCGACGATCGCCTTCTTGCGCCGCGCCGCACTGGCCCGCGGATCGCTCAATACCGGCCCCCAGCGCCGCAGCGCCACGTACTGGGGTTGAAAGCGCACCAGTCGCCAGACCAACTCCACCAGCCAAACCCGCAGCCGCGGATTGCCGTGTTTGGTGATCGAGCCCAACCGCCGATGGCCCCCACTGGAAGCCTCGCGCGGACAAAGCCCCAGATAGCTGCCCACTTGCCGCCGGTTGTTGAATCGCGTCCAATCGCAAACCTCTCGCTCAATCAACGCGTGGGTCAGGCCGCCCAGTCCCACGGGCCGCTGTTGGGGAGCCGTTTGCTCCAACTGCCGGGTCAAGGCCTGGAGTTCTTCGTCCACCGCCACCACCAGCCGCCGCAATCGGCTTAACTGTTCCACCATCCAGGCTGGCGGCGCGCTGACGCTGAAGGCTTGCCAGGGGCGCGGTTTCCACCACCGGCCCTTCAGCCGGCGGCCCTGGCTCAACAGTAGGCTGCGCCCCTGGGCTTCCAAGCGGCGGCGTTCATCCCGAAACTGCTCGCGTTGGCGGCCCAGCGCCCGGCGCTGTTCTTCTTCGGGAGTGGGCACTCGCACCACCGCCAAGGCATACAGATTGCCCCGAACGTACTGGTCCAGTTTGAGCACCAGCGCCCGCGCATCGGTTTGATCGGTCTTGACGCCCGTGTGGCGCTCGTCGAGTTCTTGCGGGCAGATGACGACGTTGCGCACGCCCACCGCCAGCAAGTCCCGGTGCAAGCCATAGCCAAACGCGCCGGCTTCATAACAACTGAACACCTGCGTGGCCAGGGTGGTTTGCTCGCGCGCCCATTCCCGGAATTGGGCCGGGCTGAACTTCTGCGGTGGCTGCGGGTTCTGGCCGTCGAGTTGGCGCACGACCACATAGAAGCGGGCATGGACATCGATACCCAGCTTGATCTGAGTTGCTTTTGGAGCCGAGATTTGTTCCCCTCGGCAGTGGGAGTTTGTCTGTGTTGTGTTCATCGTCGGGTGAGCGTACTCCCCGCTCGCCCGACTTTCACCATGTCATCTACACGAGGCCAGTATCCAGATACGCCCCTAGAACGGATTCAGCAATTGCGGCGGGACATCGGGGGCGCGGGCGGTGGTCGAATTTGTCGGCGCCACGCTCTCGTCCTCCGTCAACAGCTCCAGCAGCTCGGTGGGCGTGACGTATTCGACGCGCCGCAACTCCGTATGCTCGCGGCCGTCCGGACCAATGAACACGAGCGTGGGGACGCCCCAGATCCCAAAGTCTTTGCGCAACTTCTCGACATCGGGCGAGCCTTCATGCGTCAGATCGGCCTTGAGCACCGAGAAGCGTTTCGTTTCCTCCAGGACGCGTTTGTCGTGGAACGTGGTGCGCTCCATCTTGCGGCACGGACCGCACCATTCCGCCGAGAAATCAATGAACACCGGGCGATGATCGGCGGTCGCCTGTTGGACTTTAGTGGCGGCATACGGTTCAAACGTAACGCCGCCTTCCTTTGACGAGGCCAGGTCCAACCACAACGGACTGGTGATCCACGCGGCGACGGCAATCAGCGCGACGCCGAACACGCGTTTCACCGATACCATCCAGGTGCCGGATTTTGGCAGGCGGTTCAGCAATCCCGAAAATGTCCCGAGCACGACATAGGGCAGGCCCAACCCCAGCGCGAGCGCGAAGAACAGCCACCATCCCAGCCACGGGTTGCCGGTCTGGCCAACAAACGCCAGCAGCGCGACCACGAATGGCGCCAGACAGGGCGCGGCAATCACACCAATCACCGCGCCAAAGAAGAACACGCCGATGTAGCCGGCCTTGGACGACAGGCCCGTGGCCTTCTGCATGAGAAATTGCGGCGGTTGCAATTCGTACAACCCGAACATGCTCAAGGCCAGGGCGAGGAGCAGCAGGGCGATGCCGATGAGCAGAACGGGACTTTGCAGCGCCGAGCCGAACAGCGAACCGGTGAGCGCCGCGATCAGTCCGAGCGTCGAGTACGTGAGCACGATTCCGAGGCAATAGATCAGCGACGAGACGAAGGCGCGCCGTGCGTTTCGTTCGCCACCCTGCCCGCCAAAGTAACTGACCGTTATCGCGATCATCGGATACACGCACGGAGTCAGGTTGAGCGCCAGCCCGCCGAGGAACACCACGAGAATCGTGACAAACCATCCCCGTTCGCGCACGAGCGTGGCAATCGAACTGTCCGCACCGGCGTTGCCGGCAGTGACCAACGGCGCCAGCGGCGCGCTTTCAGTCACAGCGCCGAAGATGTCGGCGTGAACAGGCTGGGGCTTCTGCGATTCGGGGACAATCTCGGTGTTCAGGACGACCGGGATGTTTTTTGGCGCGATGCAAACGGTGTCGTTGCACGCTTGGTAGCGCAACGAGCCTTCGAGTTTCTGCGGCCCGGTCTCGGCGTCGGCGCTCACGTGTCCTTCGGCGAAAATGATCGTCCGGCCCGTGTAGAGGGCAACCGGCTCGTCCGACCACGCGACCTTGGTGGTCACGCCCTTGGGGTACACGATCCGATCGATGACAATGGACGCTGGCGGCTGAAGCGTGAGCGTGGTCGGGATCAGGCCTTCGGCGTTGGCGGGATTGGCGTTGATGTGCCAGTGCTCGGCGACATCGATCACCACCGCCAGCCGGAAGCGTGCGTTTGGGGCGAGTTTATCGACCGATAGAAACGTGTCGACCTTGAAGTCGGCCTGTTGCGCGTCGCCCGCCAACGGCGCGAGCCAGACGGCCAGCGTGACAAGCGCAAGAATGGACACTCGAAGCCGTTTCATTGCTTCAAAATGGCTGTCACATCGGCGTCGAGGACATTCGTCTCGGTGACGCCGACGAATTTGTCGATGATGTTCTGGTTCTTGTCGATGACGATTGTCACCGGAATCGATGTCAAACCGCCGAACGTCTGGACCACGTCGTAATCGGCCACGTGCAGCGCGTAGCGCAAGTGTTGTTGCTCCGCGTAGGTCTTGAGGGAGTCAGGCCCTGTCTGGTCGAGCGCCAGCGCGAGCACGGCGAGATTCGTCTCCCCGTACCGTCCAACCATGTCATTCAATATCCCCATCTGTTTCCGGCTGGGCACGTCCGACGTCGTGAGAAAACAGACGATCAGCGCCTTGTTCTTGAAATCGGTGAGCTTGATGGTCTTGCCGTGCGGTTCCTTCATGACGAACGAGGGCGCAGGCTGGGCGACCCGGACGGTGTTCTGCCCAAACGCCCGGCTTAACAGCAGAATGACCGCGACCAAAACGATTCCGCCCGAGAACAATGGATTCAAGAGCCGGCTGCGCCATGCATGGGCTTGGATGTTCATGGTTCGAAGGACAGTATTAGTCCACTCTATGGCGCTACGCAAGTGCGGCCTGCCTTGGATTGCCCAGCCGACGGCTTCTTGACGCGCCACGAGTACCGGCGTAAGTTTCAAGCACCAATGCGCGAGGCTTTGAGAATATTGACAACGCTCGTGGCGATTTTGCTCGCGGGCGGCCTGCCCATGCGCGGCGATTCCTCTGAACTTGCCACGGTGCCGTGTACCCAGGCAGCATCACAGCCGATGAATTGCTGTCGGGGCGCCCATTGCCGTTGCGATTTGTCCGCGCCATGTCAGACCGGCGTCGAACCGGATGCCGGCCCGTGCCACGCCAACGCCCGGTCATCGGGTCGCAAAAGTCACGGTCATATCAGCGGGCGCCGCGCTACTCGCGAGTGAGGTTGCGTGCAACCCCGCGTCAACCGCGAGAGCAACCGCTTCGACGCCCGCCGCCGCCTCGTCGTACCTCTGGACGCATGCGTTCCTGATCTGAGATCGAGCGCCACGCCCGTGGTGTCTCTTGCGTCCGTCTCAGGTCAGTCATGCAACTTCACGAACAACCAGATTCCGAGATCGTCCGCCAAATCCAGTCGGGCGCAGCCGCCGCATTTGACGAATTGATGCGCCGGTACAAACGTCCCGTGGTGAATTTCATTTTCCGCATGTTGGGCAATGCCCAGGACGCCGACGACGTCGCGCAGGATGTGTTCGTGCGCATGTACCAGAATCTGGATGCCTACCGCGCCGAAACGAAATTCTCCACATGGCTGTTCGCCTTGGCGCGCAACGCCGCGATTGACCGGATTCGCTGGCGCTCGCGCCACCGAACGGAGTCAATCGAGTCCGTGCCGGAGATTGTGGCGTCCTCGGGCACGGCAGAGGAGGTGAACGCGCGCGAGATGGGCGATCAGATTGCCGTGGCCATCGCCAAACTCCCCGAAGACCAGAGAACCGCCATCGTCCTGTCCGAATATCACGGAATGTCTTATGCCGAAATTGCGGGGGTGATGCGCTGTTCCGAGAAATCGGTGGAATCCCGCCTGTACCGCGCCAGACAGACACTGAGAATGTCGCTCCAGCATCTGTTGGAATGACTTGTCACTGTAGGAGTTTAACCACCCTGAATGATTCACGGCAGAGGATTTCCGTATTGCCGTTCGCGCCGGTAATTCTTGACGCCTCGGATTCTCTTGCAACCACGGGAGTTGCGGGATATTCACACAAGCGACGCAAGCTTGGCACGCGGGATGTTAATAGTCTCACCAACCGCGCGCGATGGTGCGCGAACGCCAAAACGGTTCGGCGTTCGTCAACTCACCAACACCATCGCCAAAGGCCCTCCTTATCCCGTCGGAAGCTGAAAACCCTCGCTGGAAACAGCGAGGTTTTTTTTCGCCCAAATGGCTGCCAGACGCTTCTGTTCCTCAGCGCCTGCGCCGGTCAGGCCGATCAAGCACCGTGATCAAGTCGTTTTCGCGCAAAACAAGATACTTCCCAATGGCGAAGACCGAGGTGTCGAGTGGCGACAAGTTAACCGCGTTGAAAAAGCCAATCCGTCTTGGATGGGTAGGATCGGACACGTCGTAGGTGATGATTCCCCTCATGTCGTGGTCGATCACGAGCGAGTCGTCCAAGGCTTGCGGCCAGGTGTACCCGCGAAACAGCATCGATAGTGGCGAGGTGCGATATTCGCCGATAATCTCCCAGCGGCCCGGGTGAGTCAGCCGCGCGACGCGCAAGCCAAGCTGGTCGCTGAGATAGGCAACGTCGCCGTGTTGGTCCACACGAATGGATCCTTCGCCAAGTCGCTCAAATTCTTGAATCCATTGATACGCATGTGTGACTTGGGGCCCCTTAAGTGACCAATTCTGTTTGTCGAGAAAAGTCTCAGGGCGATCGGCATCGAAATCGGTCGAAAAAAAATGTTGGTTGGGGAAATGCCCCGACTCTGTCCATACGTGCACCTTTCCATTTCTGAGGGAAACATGAAGGTCTTCCTGCGGTAACGGGATTATGTAGCGCGGTTCCGGGTGGAGACCGTCAGACCAATCGAACACATACAGCTTGTCATCGCGATAACTCGCGACATTGCCAGCAGTGGAAGCAACGAGGGAAACCAGGTAGGCGTAACGGGGCGCGTGATCTCGACCCTCATGCCAGGACTCGTACCAGGATTCCGTGTTGTGGACGCGTTCGCCCGGTGGCAAGGTCAACTCGGCATGGGAGAGGACTTCTAGGTCGCCGCCATCCGGCCACGCTAGTGTCGTTCGCCAGATGGTCTCCAGATTGCTGTCGTGGCGATCGCTCTGAATCTTCTCGCGTTGTCCCGAGATGACGATGTGTCCGTCCTTGTCGAAGAAAAGCCCGATCAGTTGATCTCCGGTACGTCCCGCTTTTTGCACTCCAAAATAGACCGACGGGAGCATGCCGGGAATGGGTGTCCTTCGCAGGTTCTGGATATGCCCACCGTCTGACACATGAAAGCTCGCCAGAAACCATCCTGCCATCACCGGATGTGATTCTGGTCGATACTCGCAATACGCCGTAATAAAGCGACCACCGCGCCGGATCGTCCACGTGAGCCCCCGGACCAGCCTTGGGTCACCAAACACTGCCTGGTCGCGGACGTGGAGCGAGTTTCCGACCTCGCTCATGGCGACACCAAACAGCGCCAACATGACCAAAGCGGCGGCCCAAGCCAGTTGTTTATTCCCCAGGCGAAAGACTTGTTCGCGCGTAGAATAATAGAAGCTGACCACGACGCCCACTGCGAGGATGAGGAGGCTCACGAGAACGAACGGTGCGACTGCTGTCAGATGTTGCTCGCCAAGCAACAGAGCGGGGGCCCAGAAGCGCGCCAAATGGAAAGAGAACAACGGTGCAATCGCCCAGACGATCAGCACGAGCGTCGCGACGACGATGCTGGCCAGCATTTGACGGGTCATTACTGCCACCGCGAAGGCCATGACATAGCCCGCGAACATGATGCAGGCTGCCGAGAAGATCATCAACAACCATTCCGGCTTATCGGCGGCAGCGAGAGCAGTCTCTCGGATGAAAATCGCATCCCAAGCCACCGCGATAGCGAGCACGAGGGCGACCGCAACGGCTCCGTTGATTAGTTTCGCGCATACGACGGTCCGGGGTGACACGGGTTGGGCGAGCAGGAAATGTTCTTCTGCCTTACCCCAATCCCGACAGACCGTGTGTGCGCCCACAATGACGGCATATAACCAACCGGCCGCGATTACCACCAGCCATGCAAAGGGAAATACGTCGCGCCGCCCCGCCAGGGCGAGTTCGAAGAGTCCCAACACAGCGGGCACCAACCAAAAGATTGCGAGGCCGGCAATGACCACACCCTGCGATTCGAGACATTCCTTACGAATGAGATTGCCGAAAACGGATGTGTGCCGAGTTGGGTGTGCGATTGAAGAAGATGAGATCGCGTTCATGCGTTCACCCATTTGCCGATAACTCGGCCCGAATTTCGACACGTCCACCACAGTGGTAGGACAATCCAAACAAGGAGGTCAACGACCAGAACCGGCAGGAGCCAATTCGCATACGTTAGCGTAAGAACCATCAGGAAAGGGGATAGTGGATTGAGAATGGCGATCGCCAGCCATGGCGCTACGCTGGCTCCGTCATTGTCGATGCCATTCATCAACATGATGATTCGCATGAGCCACAGCAGCGCCGCAATCGTCAGGAAGACACCGCCCAAAGCGGCTGCGAACTCGTTCCGCGCCCGCGTCAAGAGCAGGAACAATGGCGTAAACCAACAGGCCAGCGCGATTGTTCCGACCGCGGCAAACGCGCACAAAAACACTGACGGATGAGTCGTTGACCATGTGGCGAAGGCATCGGGTGCGTTACGTGTATAGGACTCGTACACATGGGGCATGATTCGACTACCCCGGCTCCACATGGCGAAAAGCCCGGTCGTGGTGCCGATCGCCATTGTGCCCGTCAACTGCAATACACCCATTATCCATTTTGCCAGGATCACTTCCGAGCGGGAGACGGGTTGGATTGCCAGAAACTCCCAGGTACGGTCGGCTCGTTCACCGGAGACCGGCCGGCGGCGAAGAAAATCACCAGTATCAGACCGACCGGCCCGTAAATCAGCGCGGCTGCCTCCAGCGGTGGGATATCTGCGCCCGTAATAGACCGCCAGCAAACCACTGAGGACGATTGTCCCCAGGAAGAATCGCCAGCGCTGCTCGCACCACTCCTTGCGCAACAAGGCCGCCCACACGGTTTGTCGCCGAACCAGTGCGCCTCTCACGTTTTCAGGCATGGGGCACCTCGCGACGGCCAATGACATAGGCCTCAAAGATTTCATCGAGGTTCAAATCCACCACGGTCAGGCCGCCACGGCTAATCGATGCCAGCGCGGGCCGCACGGCCTCAACACCCTCCACGGTCAGCGACCATTGTCCATCCTGCGCCTGAAAATCCAGTACTCCGGGCAAGTCCGGCACGCGTGCGGCGTCCGCCGGCTTCAACACGATGCGCTTGACCCTCTCCCGCAACTTGTTGACAGCCGCGCACTTGATTATCCGTCCCTCGTGCAGAATGGCGATCCGGTCGCAGATCGGTTCAATCTCGTACAGCAGATGCGATGAGAAAAACACCGTGGCGTCCCGGCTAAGTTGGCCGATGACATCGCGCAACAGATCACGGCGAGCAATCGGGTCCAACCCCAGTGTGGGATCATCGAGAATGACAAGGTTGGGGCGGTGCGCCAGCGCCAGCAACAGCGCCAGACGGCTGGTCTGGCCTTTGGAGAGCGCGCCGACCTTTTCGTCGGCGTCGAGCCGCATTTGATCGCGCAGGCTTGCGGCCAAATCTTGGTCCCATGAAGGATAGAACCGCGACACCCATTCGATGAGTTGGCCGACCCGCATCCAGCAGTACATCGTTTGGTTTTCGGCCATATAACCGATGCGCGTCCGCACCCCCAGCGCATCGACTGCCGGATCAATCCCGCCCACTGAACATTGGCCTGTGCTCGCCCGCGACAACCCCAGCAGGATGCGAATCAGCGTCGTCTTGCCCGCGCCGTTCAGACCCAGAAAGCCGAAAATCGAGCTGGCCGTCACATCCAAGCTTACACCCCGCAACACCTCCCGCTGGCCAAAGTGTTTCCGCACATTCTCCACGTGGATGGCGACGGTCGAATCATTCATCGGAGCGATCTCCTGGAGATAATCTGTCGATCTCCTCGTTCAACAACGTGTGCAGTTCCTCGGCGCTGATCTCGAAGTGGACGGCTTGGGCCGCGGCTTGCGCCAAAAGGGCCGAAACTTTACGGAGCCGCTCGGACTTCTTGAGGGTTGACGGAGTGTCAGTGACATACGTGCCGTCACCCTGGCGTCGGTCGAGCAGCCCCTCATGGGTGAGCAACTCATACGCTTTCAGGACGGTGTTCTGATTGGCCGGGAACTGTCGGGCGAGTTCGCGAACGCTCGGCAACCGGTCCCCCGGGCGTAACGTGCCGGAGGCGACCTGATACTTAATCTGGTTGACGATCTGCCGGGACACCGGCACCGCGGAACTTGGCTCAAGCCGAATGAACATATACTGTTATATATGTATAGAACACTTGTGTCGGATGTCAAGCCCGATCCATGGGTCGCGGGGCGGTTGATTGCTGGCCGTCGGGACATGGCTGAAACCATCGTCTTTTTTTGATAAGACGGGGGCCTCTGGGTGGTGTGTGTACGCAATACATTGGTGTGGAATAGATTGCGCCACATCCATGAGTCAAAGATGCCAAAGAATCTCGCGAGGGTTTTTGGTCTCGGCGACGTATCACTCTGTGATGCACCAGAATGACGACAGGCTGAGAGCGTTACTCAAGCAGTGGCGCGACATCGAGCCGCCGGGGAATTTCGAGGCGAATGTGTGGCGGCGGATTCAAGTTGCCGCCGACAAGCGTCCTGAACGCATGAGCCTGATGGAGGCGATCGGCCGGTTGCTGTGGCACCCCGCATGGTCGGTCGCCGCGGCGCTGCTTGTGGCCGCCCTTGTCGGTGTCTGGGGCGGCGTCGCTTCCACGTCGCGGCCAGCGGACACTTCTCGGGCCGAGCTTCAATTTCTGGCACCAGGCACGCTGGCGGGTAGCTACCTGCAAGGCTCTGCGAAGGAGTTGCCATGAAAAGAACGGTGATCGCTCTGGCCGTCCTGACGCTTTTGGTCTCCTCGCTTTCCTACGGCGTGGCCAGTTGGTGCATTCATCGCTCCGTGAGCCGTGGGATGGCCGACCTGAACGATGCGCCGTGGCTGAAGCGCGAATTAAACCTGACCGACGCCCAGGGCACCGCGATTGACAAGTTGAACCAGGAATTTCGCGCGAAGGTTGACCACTGCTGCGACACGCACTGCGATGCGCGCTTTGCGTTGGGCCAGGAACTGGCCAAGCCGCAGTTGGATCTCACCCGGGCCAATGCCTGCGTGGATCGCATGGTCGCAGCCCAGGCTGAGTCGGAGCGCGCCACGCTCGACCACATCCTCCGCGTGCGGGCGATGTTGACGCCCGACCAGCAGCAACAATACGCGGCGCTCGTGAGCCAGCAGATCTGCGCTGTCGGCCCTCTCGGCATGCATCATCCAACGCAATGAAGCCCATCCTGATCGCCTTCATCTCTGTGGTTGGGACAATGGCCGCATCCGCGCAAACGAATGATTCGTTGGATGCGCTTATCGAGACCGCCCTCGCAAACAACCCCGAAATTGCCATGGCCCACAGGAAGTGGGACGCAGCGCTGCAGAAGATTCCACAGGCGCGTGCGCTGGACGATCCAACGGTTGGCGTGGACGCTTGGCGCAAGAGCGAGGAGGCCGCGTCACCGAGCCAGACCGGCCTGATGGTTTCCCAGAGCATACCGTGGTTCGGGAAACGCGACTTGCGCGGCGGCGTCGAGACGGGCGCGGCGAAACAGGCGGAAATGGCGTGGCGGGTGAGAACACTGGAGGTCGTGGCGATGGTCAAGCGGTCCTACTACGATCTCTGGCAGGCACAGCGTGAGTTGGATATCAACCAGCGCAATCAAGGGTTGATGCAGCAATTCGTCGAAGTGGCCCGCTCGCGCTATGAGACGGGCAAAGCCTCGCAATCCGACCTTATCCGCGCCCAAAATGAATTGGCCAGGCTCGCCGAGGATCGCACCGACCGCACGCGGACGTATCAGGTAGCGTTGGCAGAGTTGAACCGCCTTATGAAGCGTGTGCCCAATTCGCCTGTCGAGATCAGTCCCGACGTGACCGCGCCGGTGTCGGAGCCCGTCGTGACCCTGGATCAACTGCAAGCGGCTGCCGCGTGTCGGCCCGAGTTGCAGGGATTACAGGAAGGCGCGGTGCGCAGCGCCGATTCGGCGCTGGCGCTGGCGAAGAAGGGGTACGACCCCGATGTGCAGGTTCGGGTGGAGGCCTGGCAGTATGAGGGCAAAAGCGGCATCCAGGAGTATGACGCAGGCGTCTCCGTCAATATCCCGTGGTTCAACGGCGGCAAGCACCAGGCGCGCATCAACGAGGCGCGCGCGAACCTCGACGCGAGCCGGGATGAGTTGGACGCCATGCGCGTGCAAACCGCGACCGAGGTACAGGAACTCTACGACGGCATTCACACGATGCACCACCATTACGAATTGTACGTGGGTAAGCTGATTCCACAGCAACAACTTGCCGTCGAGGCCGCGCGGTCGGCCTACGAGAGCGGCACTGGCGGGTTCCTCGATGTTCTGGATGCGCGGCGAATGTTGTTTGACCTGGAAATGGAAAACTTACACCACGCCGCTGAATTTCAACGGCTCATGGCGTTACTGGAACGAATGGTGGGAGGCCGGTTGCCGATGGCAACGACAGAGGAAAAGAAATGAACCGGAGCATTGGATGGATGGCAATCTCGTTGGCACTCGCCGTGGGCATGGCAGCCGTGTCGTGCTCGTACAAGGAACGCGGCACGTCCGGCACGGCCACGACGGCGCCGAAAAAGACGATGTACCACTCGACGATGAATCCCAACGAGGTCAGTGACCAGCCGGGCAAAGATTCAATGGGGATGGACATGGTTCCTTTTGAACCTGAAGAGTCGGCGGAGAAGACGCCCTCAGGGCTGGCAGCGGTGTCGATCACGGCCGACGCGCGGCAACGGATGGGATTAACAACGGGCATGGTGGAACAGCGCGCACTCGCGCGCGAGGTGCGTACGTCGGCTCGGATCACGGCAGACGAGACACAGTTGTACCGGGTGACCGTCAAAGTGGACGGCTGGGTGGACAGGCTTTTCACCGCCACGACCGGGCAATTCGTGAAACAAGGTGACCCGCTGCTTACGGTTTACAGCCCCGATCTGCTGACGTTGCAGAATGAATACCTCACAGCATTGCGATCCGGCTCATCGAACCTGGTCGTATCGGCGCGACGACGCTTGTCGCTCTGGGATATTTCTGACGAGCAAATCGATCGGCTGGACAAAACCGGCGTTGCCGAAAAGATGATCACACTGTTCGCGCCGGCCAGCGGATGGATTATCGAGCGCATGGTCTTGCCCGGCCAAAAGATCACGGCAGGCGAACCGTTGTTGGTCATCGCCGATTTGTTGACGGTCTGGGCCGACGCCGACATTTATCAGTCGGATCTTCTGTACGTGAAGGTCGGCATCCCGGTCGAATTGACCTTGTCCTCGTGGCCGGACAAGAAGTTTACGGGGAAAGTGACGTTCGTCTCACCGACGCTGGATCCCGAGAGCCGCACCATGAAAGCGCGGCTGGAGATTCCCAATCCTGAATTACTGTTGAAGCCGGAAATGTTCGCCACGGCCACACTCTCGTACGAATTGGGCGAGGGACTGGCCATTCCCGAAACCGCCGTGATGCGTACGGGACAGCAGGCGTACGCGTTTCGGGATGCGGGCGATGGACGCCTTGTGCCGACGCCGATCGTGGTGGGCGAACGCAGCGATGGGTACTACCAACTTCTCTCGGGATTGAGTGCTGGCGACAAGGTCGTCACGTCCGCCAACTTCCTCGTGGACTCCGAGTCGTCGATGAAGGCCGCCCTGCAGTCGATGGCGGCCAGTTCGCACCAACCGTGAGCGTCAGCCCGTCATGATCAAGCGAATCATCGAATTCAGCGCGCACAATCGTGTTCTCGTCGTCCTACTCGTCGCCACCGCGGTGGCGTATTCGTTCTACACGATGAAGAATATCCGGTTGGACGCGATCCCCGACCTCAGCGACACGCAAGTGATCGTGTTTACGAAATGGGACCGCAGCCCGGATATCGTGGAAGATCAGGTCACGTATCCGATCATCTCCGCCTTGCTCGGCGCACCGCGCGTGAAGGCCATCCGTGGCTCCAGCGATTTTGGATTTTCGTATGTGTACGTGATTTTCGAGGATGGTACCGACCTCTACTGGGCGCGCAGTCGGGTGAATGAATATCTCTCGAAAATCACCGGCCAATTGCCGGCGGGTGTGACACCAGAACTCGGTCCCGATGCGACGGGTGTGGGTTGGGTTTATCAGTATGCGCTCGTTGACAAGTCCGGCACGCACAGTCTGGCCGATTTGTGGAGTTATCAGGATTGGGTGTTGCGGTACGCGTTGCAACGCGTGCCCGGCGTGGCCGAAGTGGCAGGATTGGGCGGCTTTCAGAAACAATATCAGGTGACGGTCGATCCGGTGAAACTGCAGGCGTACAGCGTTGGCGTCGTCGACATCATGGACGCCATCAAACATAGCAACAGCGAGGTCGGCGGCCGCCTCATCGAGTGGAACGGCAAGGAATTCATGGTGCGCGGGCGCGGCTACGTAAAGTCAACCAAAGATTTGGGCCTGATTGCCGTCAAGACAACCAAGGCCGGCACACCGGTGTTGTTGCGTGATGTGGCGGATATCGCACTCGGGCCGCAGATCCGGCGCGGTGTTGCCGATCTAAACGGCGATGGCGATGTCGTCGGGGGCATCATCATCATGCGTCACGGGGAGAATGCCCTCAACGTCATCGAGCGCGTCAAGGCGAAGCTGGCGGAGATAAAATCATCCATGCCAGAGGGCGTGGAGGTTGTTTCGACCTACGACCGTTCGGAGTTGATCCGAAAGTCCATCGACAATTTGAAAGACGACCTGATCATGGAAATGATCATTGTCAGCTTTGTGATCCTGTTCTTTCTCTGGCACATCCCGTCGGCGATTGTGCCGATCATCACCATCCCCGTCTCCGTCGCGCTCGCGTTCATCCCGATGTATTTCATGGGGATCACGTCGAACATCATGAGTCTCGCCGGGATTGCGATTTCCATTGGCGTCCTCGTCGACGGCGCGATTGTGGAGGTCGAGAACGCCTACAAAAAACTCGAACGCTGGAAGGAAGAGGGGCGGCAGGGCGATTTTCACAAGATTCGCCTGGAAGCCCTGATGGAGGTCGGTCCATCCGTGTTTTTCTCGTTGCTGGTGATTGCGGTGGCATTTCTGCCCGTGTTCACTCTTGTCGATCAGGAAGGGCGACTCTTCAAACCGCTCGCGATCACGAAAACGTTGGCGATGGCGTTGGCGGCGCTATTGGCGATCACGCTTGATCCCGCCGTGCGCATGCTGTTCACGCGGATGGAGCCGTTCCAGTTGCGACCGCGTTGGCTCGCGAAGGTGATGGACGGCGTGTTTGTCGGCAAGTATTACCCCGAGGAGAAACATCCCGTCAGCCGCGTGTTGTTCTGGCTGTATGAGAAACCGTGCCGGCTCGTGTTACGGCATCCGAAGACGACCATCGCACTGGCGGCGGTCATCGTGGCGACAACCGTCCCGGTCGTATTTGCATCTGGGTCACGAATTCATGCCACCGCTGAATGAAGGCTCGATCCTCTACATGCCGACGACATTCCCCGGCATCTCCGTAACCGAGGCGGAACGATTGATGGAAACACAGGATCGTATCCTGAAGCAGTTCCCCGAAGTCGTTTCGGTGCATGGCAAAGCGGGGCGGGCCGACACATCGACCGATCCTGCGCCGTTCTCGATGATGGAAACGGTCGTCCAACTCAAGCCGGTGTCCGAATGGCCGCCGAAGCAGCGGTTCTTCTCCTCGTGGCCGGGGCCTTTGCGCGCGATGCTGGGCCACATCTGGCCCGAACACATTTCGCAAGAGGACCTGATCAACGAAATGGACCGGGCGGTGCAAATTCCTGGCAGCGTCAATGCCTGGACGATGCCGATCAAGAATCGCATTGACATGCTCGCCACGGGCATCCGCACCCCGGTCGGCGTCAAGGTCTTTGGGTCCAACCTCGACGAAATCCAGCGCATCGGCGAGCGCGTCGAGGGTATTCTTCGCGACGTGCCGGGCACCCGCAGCATTTTCGCCGAACGCGCCGCGGGCGGTTATTTCGTGGACATCACGCCGAGACGCGAGGCGCTCGCGCGGTACGGCCTCACCATCGACGATGTTCAGAACGTCATCATGACGGCCATTGGCGGCGAAACGATTTCCACGACCATCGAAGGCCGCGAACGTTACTCGATCAATCTGCGTTACCCGCGCGATCTACGCGAAAACCTCGATCAGCTGGAGCGTGTATTGGTCATGGCCCCGATGGGGCGTCAGGTCCCACTGAAAGAGGTTGCCGATATTTCGCTGGTGAATGGGCCATCGATGATTCGCGATGAGAACGGAATGTTGGCGGGTTACGTATACGTGGACATCACGGGACGTGATGTCGGCGGTTACGTGGAAGATGCGAAACGCGCCGTCGGGGCGGGATTGAAGCTACCGACCGGTTACTCAATCGTCTGGAGCGGACAATATGAGAACATGCTGCGCGTGCGCGAGCGCTTGAAGATCGTATTCCCGGTGACCGTCGCGGTGATTTTCCTGTTGCTGTACGCCAACACGAAGTCGGGCTTCAAGGCGCTGATCGTGATGCTCGCCGTGCCGTTTTCGCTGGTGGGAGCCGTGTGGCTGTTGTGGTTGCTGAACTACAACATTTCCATCGCGGTGTGGGTCGGCATGATCGCTTTAATGGGACTTGATGCGGAGACGGGCGTGTTCATGCTGTTGTTTCTCGATTTGTCCTACGACGAAGCGAAACGGAATGGAAAACTGCGCAATCGGTCGGATCTGCACGAGGCCATTATTCACGGCGCGGTGAAACGCATTCGTCCAAAGATGATGACGGTCGGCGCGGCGGCGATGGGGTTGATGCCGATCATGTGGTCCATCGGGAGCGGTGCGGACATGATGAAACGGATTGCCGCCCCGATGGTCGGCGGATTGTTCACATCGTTTCTGATGGAGTTGCTGGTCTACCCCGCAATTTATCTGCTCTGGAAAGGGCGCGAGCAGAAGACGACTGGAACTGTCGGGTAAAATGGTGGATAGTAAGGAAAGAATCGTTGGTGGCGAAACTCTGATCGGAACCGAACAATCAAGCAGGAGGAAGTCTATGAAAACGTTCGTGGCATTCAGTGTGGCAGTTGTTGTCGCTGGTTTGATCGTGGCCGGGAACATCCGGGCGGCGGATGCGGACAGCACGGTCACCGTCAAAGGCGAAGTGTTGGACATGGCCTGTTACCTCGACCACGGCGCGCACGGCGAGAAGCACGCGCAGTGTGCCGCGACCTGCATCGAGTCGGGTTTCCCGGTGGGCATCAAGGGCGAGGACGGGAAGACGTATCTGCTGGTCGGCGAGCACAAGCCGCTTAACTCGACGCTGGCGCAATACGCCGGGCAAAACGATTACCGTCAAGGGCAAGCTCGCCAGCCGTGACGGGATCAACATGATCGAGAACGCCGAGATTCAGAAGTAGTCAAGATTCGGTGCAGCATCGGGCGGTCGCGCCCAGGATGACTGAATTGCACGACTTCCTGCAGCAGCTTCGGCAGCCCGAGTATGTTCACGTGCTGCTCAATCCGATTCCGGTCTACGCGATGACGAGCGGGATTCTGGCGTTGATTGTCGCGTTGATTCTGCGGAGTCGGCCCGCCCAGATCACGGCGTTTGTCGTCGTGATTTTCGCCGCGCTCTCCGTGTGGCCCGTGGGAGAATTTGGCGAGCGCGCTTCCGACCGCGTGTACGCGATGTCGAACAAAGAAGCGCAGCAATGGCTGGATGTCCACAGGCACCGCGCCAACGTCGGGGAATGGGTGTTTTACGTGACGGCAGCCGTTGCGGCAGTGGCGCTGGCGGTGCCGCGATATCGTCCGCGCACGCAGTTGCCGCTCGCATTGGCCACGCTCGTGCTTGCGCTGGCCTCACTGGGCATGGGCGCGTGGATCAGTCGCGCGGGCGGGAAGATTCGCCATTCGGAGTTTCGCAACGGCCCGCCGCCGAATCCCGTGATGCACGACGAAGAGCATTAGAGGGCAACTCGCGCCGGCGGCCTCGGAGAACACGCAAACTTCGTGGATGGAATGTTCAGCGACTTCTTTGGGCGACCGCTTTGAAAAAGGTGTAGCAAAACACGCCATCGGGATGCGTGGTTCGATACAGATCCTCGATGCCCTTATCAAAATCGGCTCGGCTGACGATTCCGGCGTTAACAGCAGAATCGCGGACGCCTTCGATCATGGCGGTGAAGGTCTTTTTGGTAAAGCCGTCCACCAACTCCGGCTTGCTGGAATCGACATAGACCATTCGCGGCGAGACGCGGATCGATCCAAATCCCGCACTGTGCAAGAGGGGGTAGAGTTCCCGTCCGATCTCGGCATTGCCACCGGCCCTTCTCTGCAGTTCGATCTGGCATTGGATCGCGTTACGAGCCGACTCGCTGTCGGGGTGAAAACAGGTCGAACCATGATCGCCTTCGATGACCGTGATGGTGCCACCGATTGTGAGGAGGTTCTTGAGCGCCTGTAACGCCTCCACTGGACGGGACAAATGCTCCAGCACAAAGCAAACAAAGACGTGGTCGAAAGACTCCGGACCGAAAGGCAAATGAAAGATGTCGGCCTGTTGGAACTGCACGTTCGTCAGACCGGCTGATGCTGCCTTCCCTTTTGCTTCGGCAAGGGAACTTTCCGATATGTCGAACGGATGTAATCAGCGCGTGCGGGCTGTTTCGCGCCAGCGTGAGCGTCTGAGCGCCGACGCCACAGCCCGCTTCCAGGACCCGGACCCGGCGGGATAAGAGGTGTCGGAGTGCAACAACTCAATCAGGGTGGCGGCCTGGTCCTGCAACCGCATATTTTCTCGTTGATGGTATCCGTGAACGTAGGGAGCATCCATGGTTTCACTTTGCCTGTTTGGGACCGAAATTACAGTGCAAAGTTCGATGCTTGGAACAACGGGATTCTGTGCGGTGCACTGTGCCGGGTCATGCCTCCGGGCGAAGCAAATCGACATATGCGCCTTCGATCAATTGCTGCGGGGAAATGCCAAGCTTGGCCAGTAATTCATGGGCGACCCTGACTCCGGACTCGGTGGTTTCGTCTTTCGAAAGAACCACTTCCAGTTCGAGGAAGTCACCGAGTCCTTCGACACGATCCAGGTGTACCCGTGTTCTTCCCACCATGAAGAGCGTGCGATGTTTACGGACCCGACCGCATTGTCCATACGCCAGCGAGAGAGCCGCACGGAGCGTGTTGGGCGACGCGGTCGGCGAAATGACATAAAACGACTCTTTCGGGCCGGATTGGTCGGGTCGTTGATAGAAAATCAATTCCCCTTCTGTTTCCGAGAACGCGCGGAGCTTCAATCGGCCATTTGGACAGGAGAAGAACGTGTCGTCCTGGAGAATCTCGGTCGGCCCGCCGTCGGCAATCGCGCGGGCGTGCGATAATAGTGCATCAACGCTTTCGACGCGCGCCTTGATTTCAACGTTTCGGGGCATTTTCCTTCTACCGTCGGTGACGATTGGAATGGCGATCCCGTACCGAAATTAATTGTCGTTATCCGCGTTGGCCTTCGCGTCGCCGTGGATGACGACGAAGGCGGCGCGGGTGGGGGCGGGGGCGTGGGAATTCTCGCCGCGGACGGAGCGCCAGATGACTTCGTTGAGGAGCAGATCATCGGCGGCATCTTCCTTGGTGAAATCCATCGTCCGGGAGATTTCCGTACCCCAACTGACCTTGGTGTTGAGCTCATCGAGGTCGATGCGCGCGGGAAGGGCGGTGTAGCTGGTCAGGTCGGGCTTGCCCTGGAAGGCGGCAAACATCGGCGCGGCAGCGGCATCGAATTGCGACATCGGCTTGAGCCCGAGAATCAACTCGATCGTACGCAGCATGCTGCTGGTGGAGTACATGGTGGAATCGACCGTGTGACGTTTGATGTACGGGCTGGCGACAAAGCCGAGCGTGCGATGCGCGTCCACGTGGTCGGCCCCGTTCTGTGCGTCGTCTTCGAGGATGAAAATGGCGGTCTGCGGCCAGAATTTGGAGCGGCTGATGCCTTCGACGATGCGGCCGAGCGCGGCGTCGTTGTCGGCGATGTACGCGCTGGGTGTTCGTTTGCCCTGGCGCACGCCGTTGGTGTGGTCGCCCGGCAGTCGAACCACCTGCAAGCGGGGCATGTCGCCGTCGTCCTCGAATCGCTTGAGTTCATGGAGGAAACGATCAGCGCGTTTGGCGTCCGGATAATCGAGGTCGAACCCGCGATACATTTCGTCGAGATGACCGCGCAACGCTTTGACGCGCGGGGTCGACGGGTCCATGGGTGTTTTTCCATTGGCAACAAATTCGCCATAGCTGCGATAGCTCAGGCCGGCATCCGCTGCCCGATCCCAGAGATAGCCACCCGCCGGTGTGGCCATGGGGAAGACACCTTCCGCGGGGTAGACGTATTTTCTGCTCTGGTTGTGACCGTACTGGAGCCGCCACATCTTTTGGACGAAATCACTTGCGTACGCGCCCATGGTCCACTCGTGTCCGTCGGCGCTGATTTCGGCGTCGGCGTAAAAGTTGTCGAGCAGAACGAAGTCACGGGCCAACTGGTGCTGGTTCGGCGTCACTTCCTCGGGGAACAGGCACAGATTCGTGTCGCCGTTGCCCTCCTTCATGTCGCCCAGGACCTGATCGTACGTGCGGTTCTCTTTGATGACGTAGAAGACATACTTGATGGGGCTCGGGTCGCCGGGCGTCTGCGGAATCGGGTTGTCATCGGGACGCGCGGCGGTCACCGAAGTGTCCGCCTTGAGTGGACTGCAACGGTAGGCGGCGGCGGTGTAGACCACGAGTTGATTATCAAGTTCGTCGCGCGAGCGCGGCAAATCAATCACGCTCAGGGCACCCTTGAGAAGTTCGGCGATATACTGTGGAAGCGTTTCCGCGCGACTCTTGCGGCCGGGTTGCGGGCCATTCGGGTTGGCCATCGGGAGGATGCCTTTGCCGTTGCTGACAAGCAGGTGCCGGCCATCGGGTGTGACGCGAACGGAAGTTGGATACCAACCGACAGGGATGAAACCGAGCGAGTGGCTGTGGCCGGGTGCGCTAACGTCGAACACGGCGAGATTGTTGTTGCCGGCGTTGGCCACGAAGAGGATTTTCCCGTCGGGCGTGAGGGCCAGGCTGTTGGGGGTCGAGCCGGAGGGCGCATTGGGATAGAGCGCCGCGGTGAGCGTTTCCAGGGTCTTGCCGGTTTCCGTGTCGAACACGGTGACGGTGTTGCGGTTGGCGTTGGCGACGAAGAGCGTATTGCCATTGGCGGTCAGGACCATTTCATTGGGATGTTCCTGGGCGGGCCAGCGGGCGATTACTTTCTGCGAATCCAAATCGACCACGGCGACCTCGGCGTTACCCCACAGGCTGACGTAACACCGATGGCGTTTCTCGTCGATGCGGCAGGCATACGGGAACACGCCCAGGTGATTGAGTTCGATGTCAACCGAATGCGCCGCCTTGGTGACGGTTTCGAACGAGTTGGTCAATGAGTCGGGCGTCAAGGGGACGTCAACGACGGTGTTCGTGTGTAAATCGACGAGCGAAACGCTCTGCCCATAGAGATTTGCGACGCAGAGTTCCTTCAAGTTGGAATCGACGGCCAATCCAGCCGCGATCCCGACGTTATTGGTGCTGCGCAGTTGGATGTCGTGTGGATCTGTAAGAAGGCCGTCTTGGAAATGATAACTGTGGACGACTTCGTCGCTGGCGCCGCTGCAAAACAGTTGTGAACCGTCGCGGGAGAACTCGACCCCGTAGAAGCCTTCGTGGAGCGGGACGTTGGTGACCACTTTCTCCGTCTTCAAATCCACGATCCAGAGCCCGTGCTGGCTGTCGCCCGTGTGCAGGATCGCGGCGAACCGGCTCGTGGGATCGACGGCGATATTAATGGGAAAGTCGCCCAGTTGTATTTGCCGTCCGACGGGACGAAGCGACCACTGGTTTGGCAACAGGACGGAGCCGTCGGGCCGTTGGCCGGGCAATGAAACCGGCGTCCTGGCTTCCCGGGCTAGTGAAAAGGCCGCGCTTGCCAACAAAACCGCAACACTCAGCATAAACTTTCGCATAAATCTGGGGGCGAATTATAAACCCAATTCTCCGGTTGTAAAGTCGGGATAGGACCAAAGCGATATTCTCGGATCGCTGGGGGCACGTGAAAGGCGGCTCGTCTCCTTGTCAACGCGATTTAACGTTCCCGTCGCATCGCCGTTTCGTTTCTCAGAAAAGATGCCACCCGCTATCGTCCTCGGGAGGGGATCAAGGATTAAATTGAGGCACTTGGAATTTAGCGGCTGCATGCGAAAGATCGGTGTCGAGGCGTTCACATTGATCGAGTTGCTTGTGGTCATTGCCATCATTGGCATCCTGGCCTCAATGCTGTTGCCGGCGCTGAACACGGCGCGGAAGAAGGCGCGGTCGGCATTTTGCATCAGCAACCTCAAGCAATGGAGTGTGGGATTCGCGCTGTATGAGGGGGATTGGAATGAGTACATCCCAGCCGAGGGCGATGTATCGCGGGCGGCTCTGGGGCCCGCTGGCAGCCCCAACATGGGGCTTTGGGTCAACGCCGTTCCTCCGTATCTGGGAATGAAGTCGTACGCAAACCTGTGGGGAGTGGACACCAGTGGTGTGCAAACCAACTTCACCGGCCTCCACATCTGGGTGTGCCCGGAAAAGTATTACACACACCCTGTCAGTGATACCGGGAAGAATGCCGTGTATTACGGGATAAACAACCTGCTGGATGGCGGTGATACCGGTGTCTTGGATGGTAATCTGATACCGAGGGTGCGTTTATCGGACATAACCTATCCCAGCCAAACCGTGTTGCTGTTTGACATTCTGGCCAACCAGTGTCGGGGCGACCCGAATCAGTTGAATCCCAACGGCCAATCTCCCTATGCCAACCTGCATCAAGGGGGATGCAACTTTCTTTTTGTGGACGGCCATGCGGCATGGTACCCGACGGCAGCATTCGTTAGTGGCTCCAGCGGGATTACCAATAATCCGGACTTACGCTGGTGGCCGTGAAGTCGATGTGAACGAGCGAGTGAGTTCAAACCAAGGGAACAAACAAACACAGGAGAAATGGGCGATGAGAAGGGTTTCTTTTATTGCAGCAGTGACGCTAATGACGGGAGCAATGGCCTGGGCGGCGCCATTCCGACAGGGTGATCTCGTGATCTATCGGATTGATGATGGTTCGACCCCGTTGACCAATACGGGCAATTACGCTTTCCTCGACGAGTACACAACGAACGGAACGTTGGTGCAGACAATCCCGCTGCCGACAAACGGGTTCATTGACGCCAATGGCAATGTAAACTACCCGATCCAGAACAGCGGGGCGGCCACAAGCGAAGGGTATCTGAACCTCTCGACGGACGGACGGTATCTGGTGTTTGCGGGATACGCCACCAACAACAGCTGGAGCGCCTTTGGCCGGCGGGGCGCAATTGCCAACGTCGATCGTTGTGCCACGTGTGATTGGGACGATCGATTGGCAGGGAAACATCAATACAACGACCGCGTTCCTGGGGAATTTCGTCAGCGGTAGCGGCGGAAATCCGCGCAGTGTCGTGAGCACCGATGGAAGCAACTTCTGGATCTGCGGTAACACGGAAGGTACCTGCTACACAACTTTGGGCAGTAACAACGTCGTCGTCGTGGATGGCCCCGCAAACAAGCGAAACCTTGGAATCTACGGCCAACGGCCTGACCGTGGCTATCCACCCAATGCCCAACAATTGTATGTGATGAACGCCACGGAAATAGTCTCGGTCGGCACGAACCTGCCCACAGCGCTTACTGCCCGGAACGGCGCTGCCGCCATTTACCACTTCCGTGGGCACATCTCCTCCAACACAGAGCCCCTACCAATTCGTGCTGCTATCGTTGATCACGGGCAATACCAACGTCGATACGATGTATGTCGCGGACGAAGGCAGCAATGTGGCGAAGTGGTGCTGGTCCCCCCTGACAACGAACTGGGTCAACTTCGGGTCAATCAACACGTCGATTGGCCCCAACGCACTTACGTACCCATGCGGCACCCGCGGAATTACGACGTCGGTCAATGTGGACGGCGCGCAGACAAATGTGAACCTGTACATTACCGCTGGCTGTGGCAATCCGGGTGGCGGCGGGGGGTTTCTTTATGAGGCGACGGACACAACCGGCTACGGTGGAACGCTGACGACCAGCCAATTGCCGACGCCGATCGCGTCACACCCGCTCGGCTCATTGCAGGTGTTTCGTGGCATCGCATTCGCCCCGGCGAATAATTTCCAGGTGACGTCTGCCGCCAAGAGCGGCAACGACGTGCAACTCACATGGAACGGAATGGCGGGTCGCAGTTATATCGTGCAGACAAACTCCCCGGGTCCCAACGGCAGTTACAACAATGATACGTGGGCGGATCTTGGTGCCACCAACTGGGAGGTCGGTACTGGTCCGTCCGTCTTGAGCGTGGGGGCTGGACCCGTTCAGGGCTCGTATGTGGACGCCGGTGGTGCCACCAACGGGCCGTCGCGCTACTACCGCGTCAAAATTGTTCCGGAGCCGTAGACAAGCAAGACTTAATCGGGGCGCAGCCGTCTCTCATCACAGGCAAACAATAACCAAGCCTGCGTTCACGACTCGGTGAATCGAGATTGGCGGCTGCGCTCTCTAAATTCCTCGGCGCCGGCCCGGGAAGCAATGATTTAATCGGCGTAGCCGTGGGCTTTGGCAGGCCAAGCTGCGGCGAAAAGCAGTGTCCCCAGGATCGTCGCAATCAGGAGCACCCAGAAAGCCGCGTCCCATCCGTGGTCCTCTACCAGCTTGCCCAGTCCCCATCCCGAAAGCACTGTGCTCGCATAACCAAAAATGCTGGTCAGCCCGACAGCCGTACCAGCAGCCCGTTTGGTGGCCAGGTTGGCAGCCGTAACCGCCAGCAGGCATTGTGGGCCATAGATGAAAAAGCCCACCGCGCCCAGCATGGCTGTTGTCAGCAACTCGGATTTCACCGGCACCTTCCAGAAGACCAGAACCGAAACGCCTGCCAGAATCATATAGATGAGGCACATCCGCGCGGCGCGTCCCGCCAGCCAGCGGTCCGTGAGCCGTCCGCCGATCAAAGCGCCCATCAGCCCGCAGGCTTCGAATGCCACGACCATCCAGGCCGCGTGCCGAATCTCGATGTGCTTGGCCTGCATCAGCATGGTCGGACCCCAATCCAGCACCGCGAAACGGACTGTGTACACGAAAAAATTGGCGATGGACACGAGCCAGATGTATTTGTTCTTGAAGACGCGGTCGATCACGAACGCACGGAACTCGGCGCGCGAGTGCTCTTGCGATCCTGCCATGTGCGTACCCTCCACTTCCGGCAGTCCGACCGATGGAGGCGTATCCGGGGTGTTGAACCAGATGAACACCGCGCACACCAGCGCAAGGCCCGCGGGGACAAAGAAGCACGACCGCCAGCCGAAGCCGAAATAGACCAGGTTGCTGCATAACACCAGGATCAGGCCGCCCCCGATGCAGTGCGACGAATTCCAGATCGAGAACTTGGTCGCCATTTCCTTCGGAGGGAACCAATTCGCCATCAGCCGCGCGCAGGGCGGGAAGCCCATGCCTTGAAACCAGCCGTTGAGCATCCAGATGATGCCCAGGGTCAGCACCGCGGTACTGAAACCGAACAACACGTTCATGATCGCCGACGCCACGAGGCCAACCGTCAGAAACGCGCGTGAACTCGAGCGGTCCGCGAGGAAGCCGTTCCCAAATTTCGAGACGCCGTACAGCAGCCCGTGCATCGTCAGGAACAAGCCGAGGTGCGCCTTGTCAATGCCGTCCTTTTCCATGTACGGCATCGCGATGCTCAGGTTCTTGCGCACAAAATAAAACGTGGCGTAGCCGATGATCGAAGCGACCAGGACGCGCTTCTGCCACGAGTGATACTTTACGGAGATCTCCTGCGGATCGGTCAACATCACCGCCGCAGGGGGGGCGGGTTGGAAGATTCCCAGCAAGCCGCATACGGGGGGCCGAACTTCCGTTTGGGCCAACCCCGGTTCAGCGACCGTTTTTGGCTCAAATTGGGAGTCCAAGATCGGTTATCCAAGCCAGTGCCTTCATTACCGTTGAGCGGTAACCGTGGCTGCTTGCTTGTTCGAGAAATGTCCTGACTACTGCCCGCGGCATGACCAAACATGCGTACAGCAATCCGAATATGACCGCAAGAACAAATGGGGGGTGGGGAAAACGGGGCATGTGACCTCCAGAAATTTCAAATTACTGAGTCTCGCATAATATAGTGACATTTGTGGATGGGTGTGATAGTCTTGTGGCATGGGCAATCCCAAAGGTGTCACACGCGACTTCGATCAATTGGAGCGGCGACGACTGCGGGCCGCCAAACTCTTCGATCACGGGCTGAGTCAGGCCGAGATCGCTCGCCGACTGGGCGTGCATCGCCAGTCGGTCAGTCGTTGGCATCAGACGTGGCAGGCCAACGGAGCCACGGCGCTGAAGAAAGTCGGGCGGGCCGGGCGCAAACCACGGTTGCAGCCGTCGCAGGTGGAGCAACTGCGCCGCGGCTTGCAACAGGGGCCGGAAGCGCTGGGCTACGGCAGCGGGCTGTGGACGACATGGCGGGTGGCGGATTTAATCCACCGGCAAACCGGGCACACGTTTCACCCCGGGCATGTGTGGCGGATCTTGCGATCGTTGGGCTGGAGTTGCCAACGACCCGTGGGGCGCGCTCGTCAGCGGGATGAGCCGGCGATCCAGCGGTGGAAACGGGTGCGCTGGCCGGACATTAAAAAAAAGCCCTCCAGCAGCAGCGAACCATAGTCTTCGTGGACGAGAGCGGGCTGAGCGAGCGACCGCATCGGGTGCGCACCTGGGCACCACGGGGTCAAACTCCGGTGCTGCAATACTCGTTCAATTGGAAATGTCTCTCGGCCATGGCCGGGATCACGATCTGGAACTTTTACTTTCGGCTCTTTGCCGGCAGCATCAAAGCCCCGCAGGTCATCGAGTTTCTGCAACACCTCCAGCGTCACATCGGCGGCAAGCTGACGATCATCTGGGATGGCCTGCCGGTGCATCGCAGCCGTGCCGTACGCGAGTTTGTCGCCCGCCAATGCCGCCGCATCCACGTGGAATACCTGCCGGCCTACGCGCCCGAACTCAATCCCACCGAATACATCTGGGGTTACTGCAAACACCATGAACTGCCCAATCTCTGCCCCAAAGACTTCGGCCAACTCAGCCACGCCGCCCGTCGCGCCCTCGCCCGCATGCGCCGTCGCCCAACCCTGGTTCAGTCCTTCTGGAAACAGGCCGAGCTGTTTTGAGTCAAACCGCCACTATATTATACGAAGCTCAATAGGACACTTCCGGATCCTCGAATTGGTTGCGTGCGGGCGCAAACGTGGCATAATGCCTGACACCGATTTCGCTGATGTAGCTCAACTGGCAGAGCAGACAGTCTCGTAATACGAACAGGCAGTTTTCCCCTCTTTTTGTTCTGCTCCTTTCACCCGATCACACCAACATGGCTGCCGATGGTCTTCACCATCGCAAGCTCCGGCAAGTTGACGGGTTCACCGAATGCCTTCTTCTCGGAAATGCGCGCACTCACGGGACGAGCGAAGCGATTTGTACCGGCAGCTTCCTACCTGGATACGGGCACCGGTTCCAACTCGTCCGTGGTTTGCCAGAACCACAGGTACGCGAGTATGACCAGAATGAACCAGGTCAGGTAGCCATAGTCCAGCAACCAGTTGGCAAGCTGTCTACCGACCAGGTTCTTCGTCAACACTCCGACGCCAACGCCGATAACCAGCCAGCCGATGCTGGCCGCTGATTTCGGCGCGCGAACCGCACGCGCGGTCAGCAGCAGGATTGGCAAGATCAGCGAGCAGAGATGGGCCTTGCTCGTCTTGGGTGAAAACAACAGCATCAGACAGAGCACGACAGAGGCATCGTAGCCCGTCAGGATCAGCGGCGCTTTTGGCCAGCCGTACCGGTGCCCTTGTCGAACTGTTGCCGCGCCAATCATCAACAGCGCGGCGATGGCCAGAAACACGATTTGCACCCCGCGATGACCCAGTCCCCACAGCAGCGGGCCATGATCTTCGGCGCCATTAATGAATAACCTTGCCAGTAGCCCGCCCAGGGATTGGTTCAGCTGAGTGAATTCCTTCCACACGCCCGGCCGCGCGGCGGCGGGGCCATTGGCGATGGCGGGCCTGGCTAACGATTCGATCCACTCGACCGCGTGGAGTTTCGGCAAAGGACTCGGGAAGATCATCGACGGCGCCAGGTTGAGCACGACGGCGGCAACGACCGCCGCCGTCGCCGCCTTCCATTGCCTCCAGCGCAACAGGAACGGCACAAACAATAACGGCGTCGCCTTCAGTCCGATGGCCGCGCCCAGGAGGACCCCTGCGGCGATTGGCCAGCCCATGCCAATCCAGTAGACGGCGGCAAAGCACAGCAGTGCGATCATCAGGTCGGTCTGCGCGTTTTCCAGGGGCGACAACAGATGGCGTGCCCCGATCAGCACCGCTGCCCCGACCAGACACACCTGCTGTCGCGGTGTCAGCGCCGCACGTTCGCGCCGGCTCAACAGCAGCGCCAGATGGATGACCAACACCAGCGCGATTGCCTGCAGACCGCCCCAAACCCATTGCGCTGCGCGCTGCGGCATGAACGTCAGCGGCACGCAGACAAAAGCGGCAAAGGGCGGATACGAATACACTTCGTCCGGCACAATCCGGTACAGGTCATCGCCGTTGCGCAGCCGTTGCGCGGCCAGGTAGTACACCGGGAAATCGCCGCTGCTTCTTCGTCCACCGATGAGCAGCGTGGCACTGACCAACAGCGCCATCAGGACGAGTTTATACCAAGGGGAGTTCACGAAGGCGGTCTGATCGGTGTCAGTAGTTTCCTTTGACGTGACTTGTTTTATTGCAACCGCGTGACAATTCTGCGCCAGCGCTCGAATCTCGTCAAATGCGAAATAAACCTCCTGGCCAGCGCGCCCGTCCCCGCTCGTCCGGTGTGGGCGCCGCGGTCCACCAGGCTCCAGATTTGGGCGAAGCCCGATACGGCACCGATTATCACCACTTGCTCTACTGGGGTGAACACCCCATATCATCCCCTCATTGTTCCGCATATCTTCCAGGACAATGAAAGCCGAATTGACAGCAGAAGCCATTCACGTTAACAGCATGGCTCGGTCACGGTTTGACCGTTTATTTGCCGGGAATTGCTTTCTCGAACCAGTCATCGGCAATGAAGTGGAATGGTTCGTGGACGGCTCGGAGAATTTGCTTGGAACGATTGCGGAGGGGCTGTTATTCGACCGTTGGATATATGTCCTCCTGGCAAGGGGCGGCATAACCGGGTTTCGTATTCTCAGGATTGAATTCGGGGTGTTAACCCGGGATGAAGCAACAGTTCGGTTGCTGCGCATCATGAAGGCATGCGCAACGCCGACCGCGATAGCGTCGCCGGTATAAACCAAGACCGCGCAGCGATCCGCCGCGACAAAAGCGACACGGGGCAGTGTGCCGCCCCGGTTTTCGTCTCGCCTCCTTTCCCTCACCCGAGGCACGGCTGCGCAGATGGATCGCCCTGGTCTGCACGTGCTGGACTCCGCTATACCCCTTCGACCCTCACGCTACGCCCCGCGCATTCCGCCCATACCGACCAACTGCGCCTTACGCCGTCAACAACAACGCTAGCGAACCGACCGAGACGGCTCCCCGCTTTGAACGATTTGCGAACCTTGCGGTTTGAACTTCCGAGGACAGGCACTTACTGGCCAGCTTGCAGTCGCGCCAGCGCGTTCTGCGCTTCCGCGAAATCCGACTTCATCCGTAGCGCCTGCTTCAAATGCTCGATCGCTTCCGGGATCCTGCCTGTCTGCCCCAAGGCGATCCCCAGATTGTAGTGGACTTCGGTGGAATCGGGTTTGATCCGCAGGGCCTGCTCGTAGTGGGCGATGGCTTCCTCCATTTTGCCCGTTTGCGCCAAAGCGGTCGCGAGGTTGTTGTGCACATCGGCGGAATCGGGTTTGATCCGCAGGGCCTGCTCGTAGTGGGCGATGGCTTCCTCCATTTTGCCCGTTTGCGCCAAAGCGGTCGCGAGGTTGTTGTGCACATCGGCGAGATCGGGTTTGATTCGCAGGGCCTGCTCGTAGTGGGCGATGGCTTCCTCCATTTTACCCGTTTGTGTCAAGGCGTTCGCGAGCTTGTTGTGCGCATCGGCGTAATCGGGATCGATTCGCAGGGCCTGCTCGTAGTGGGCGATGGCTTCCTCCATTTTGCCCGTTTGCGCCAAAGCGGTCGCGAGGTTGTTGTGCACATCGGCGAGATCGGGTTTGATTCGCAGGGCCTGCTCGTAGTGGGCGATGGCTTCCTCCATTTTACCCGTTTGCGCCAAAGCGGTCGCGAGGTTGTTGTGCGCATCGGCGTAATCGGGATCGATTCGCAGGGCCTGCTCGTAGTGGGCGATGGCTTCCTCCATCTTACCCGTTTGTGCCAAGGCGTTCGCGAGCTTGTTGTGCGCATCGGCGTAATCGGGATCGATTCGCAGGGCCTGTTGGTACAGCTCCATGGTCTCCGGCGTCTTGCCCAGTTCATGCATGGAAGTTCCGGCAGAATCGTATGCGTTGGCGCAACGCTCGACGCTCGCTAACAGGTTAAACGCCACCGAGAAACCCAAGAGCACGCTCCAACCACAGCGGGCGGCGCGCCGCCAGTCCATCTGGTCAGCCAGTGCCCGCTCCAAACCCAGTATGCCAATCACCGCCAGCAACACCAGCGTGGGAAGGATTTCCATCTCAAAGCGATTGGCCGTGTAATAGTACAGGTGCGTGATCAATACGCAAACGCCCAAAAACAGTGCTGCCACCGCAATGAACCCGTGAAGCCGGGAGCGCGACTCCCCTGTCCGTCCGTGCCACGCCAGCGGCAAAGCCAACGCCAGCCATACCACAGGAATGTTGCTCAAGATACCAAAGTGACTCTCCACCGCGCCATGCCCCACGGGTAAGTGTGGCACGGCGATGTCACGCACAAAGGGGAAATGACGGCGCCACCGAACCGGTTCGAGGAAATACACCCGGAAATTGAACCAAAGGTATCGCCAGCTGAAAAACTGCTGTGGCGCCCGCTGATCCGCGAGCAACTGATAGTGAATGCCAAATTCGAAGGGACTATCGAACCGCCGTGCGTTGTAGAGCATCAAACCGAACCCGATCAGGGTGATGGGCACGGTCGCCGCCAGCAGCACCGGCCAAACCGTCCGCCGTTGCCGCCATTGCTGCACCACTGGCGCCAGCAGGATGATCGCACCAAATACCAGCGTGGGCCGCGCCCCCAAGGCCAGCCCATACGCCACACTCGCCGCCGCACCCCACAACCATCCCCGATCCGGCTCGTGCAAGGCGCAATAGATCGCCCCGAACGCCAGCATCGTCAGCATGTACGCGCAACTGATTGCTACTTCGTAAACCGAGGACCGCGGCAACAGTATCGGCATGCCCGTCGCCAGTCCCAGTGCCAGTGCGCCGGCCGCGGCGACCCAGATACTCACGTCGGGAAAATACCGCCGCCTCAGGGCGCATAGTATGCCGACGCTGGCCAGAAAGCCCATAGCGCAAAAAATCACCACGGCTTGTCCGTCATAAAGGTAATGGCCGGTCAGCGCGACGAACGGCCAAAACAACAGCAAGGCGGGCGCAACCCCGAAATACAAGTACACCTTGCCCTTGTAATAGCTCAGGTCGTACAGTCTAAACTTTGCAGTCCGGTACGGAGCGTTGGCGGCTGGATCATAGGGGTTCACAAGTTGCGTGAGTCCGGCCGGCACGTCCACCTTCAAGTTGAGCTGGCCGGCCTGAAAGCCCTCCACCAGTTCATTGTAGTAAGCGTCGGCAGCCCGTTGGTCCGTCGTTGCCATGAAGCCGGAGTGGGCCGCATACGCATAGACCCCGATGACCACCGCGCAAACGGCAGCCAGTAATCTCCACTCGTTTTTCATCGTGCGAGTACGCCTTCCCATTAAAGATCGGCAACAACTGATCCTTGTAACAGGCCAAAAGAAATCGAGCAAGAATTCGCATGAGCGCTCAACGAAACCACATGTTCCACCACAAGCAATTGAGAACGCTTCCTGTGTTTCGCCTCTCACAACCACCCACCCCCGTCAGAGGTTCCCCATTTTGCCCTTTCGGAGGCAATCGAGGCAGACATTGACGTGTCCTATTGCGACAATCGCCTTGGTCACGCCTGGCCCGCCGTCGGCACGACTGCAATGATTGCAATCGACCCAGACCGCCGTTTCACCGTAAGGCGAGATGGGAGGTTATTCAGGATTCGCCGCGTGGGGGCACGCGGCCTACAACAGAATGGGCTCGGAGGAAATCGGCTCCCCGCGCAGGACTCGAACCGCTCATTCTGAATCTGTGGAAACTGGTGCCCCCATTTGGCGTAGCGCCCGAATGCGCTGGAGATTACGCCGTCGGCAAGCATTCGGCGCGTTTGCGACCCAGCACGACATGGTCCTGTATCAGTTGCGCCCAAAACGGCGTGGGTGCAGCTACCATCAAAGGGGCGTTTTGTTTCGGGCTCTTACGGCAACAGGACGCGGACGCGGTAGAACCGGGTGGGATCGCCAGTATGTTGGAGTCGGTCATGCTGGTGATGGTGCCGGAGCCGTTGCCGCCGCTGAGGATGTTGGTCTGGCCCGTATCCTGCCAACCGCTGTTGGTGTAGCTGCCGTTGGCGGTCCCGGTCATGTAATCCAGCACGTTTGTGCGGGACGCAATGCCCGGGATATAGGTGTTGTCCCCGTTGGCGCCAAGGTACGTCACGACGACGTTGTTGGTATTGCCTGGCTCCGATTGTTTTACGATACTGATGACGTGCAGGTAGGCCGCCGCGTTGGTGGGGTTGAAGCCCGCCATGAACTTGTTGGTGTTGCTCATGCCATCGCCCGTGTAGGAGGCATTTGCAGCACAGAGCGCGCAATTGGTGACGCCGTAGGCTTGTTGCCACCACGCGAACGGGTCGTAGACATTAACCGTTTGCGTAAACGGGCTACTGGCTCCGCCCGCATTGGAAGCGATCAAAGATGCCGTCCACGTGCCTGGAGTCTGATACGTGTAGGACGGGTTCTCGCTCGTTGAGGTTCCGCCATCCCCAAACGTCCAGAACCAATACGCGGGAGAACCAGACGAGGCATCGGTGAAGCTCACGCTCAACGGCGCCGCGCCGCTGGTCGGACTCGCCGTGAAGCTGGCCACTGGAGGCGCCACCGGGGCTGTGGCAATCAGGTTTACCTGGCCAATCGTGTTGGTGGAAATCGCGTAGGTGAAGTTTGCATTGGGCACCGTGCCAATCGTCAGGCCGTTGTAGAGCAGTGTGCCGCCATACGTGAACAACGTGTAGGTGGTATTGGTGAACCCACCAGCATTGGCGATGTTGAGTGTGCCGGCCAAAGTCAGATTGCCGCTGACCACCGCCAGATCGCTGCTGGTGCCGAGCTGATATTGCAGGGCGGCTCCGCCGCTGGTCACGAGATTGTTGCTCACGGTCAATGTGCCGGCACTTCGCCGGGAGCCAGGGCGCCATTCACGGTCACCGGTCCGGCAATGATTCCGGTGCCGCCCAACGTCGCGCCGCTGACGACCGTGACCGCGCCCGTGCCCGTACCGCTGCCCGTGAGGTTGTTGACCAGCAGCGTGCCGCTGTTGGATACGATGACCCCACCGGCGAAGCTGGTGTTGTCGACGGGCAACGTGAGCGACGTATTCGCGGGGATGTTGAGCACCAGGCTTCCGGAACCGCTCAGCGGACCGTTCAGCGTATTGACGCCGCCGGTGACGGTCAGCGTGCTGGGCGAGTTGACGCTGAGACTGTTCGAGGAATTCAGCGAGCTTTGCTTGAAGGCGACAACGCTGCCTCCCAGCGCAAGCGAGCCCGTGCCGAGCGCGTTGGTGTCGATGGTGGCGGTCGCATTGAAGAAGGCCATGTTGTTGTTGGTACCGGTGTCTCACCAAACCGGTAAGCGTCACCAGGTTGGTGGTCGCCACACTGTTGGTGACCGTAAACTGGGCATTGTACAACGTCAGCGAGTTGGTGCTTGTCGGTCCACCGAGGTTGGAGTCGATAATCTGGATCGCTTGGGCATTGTAGATGCAAAACGTCTTCGTTGGGGCTGCGATGTTCACGTTTTGCAGGGTCATGTTGGTGACGGGCATTTCTTGTCTGGCCCAGATGATCCCCCCGATGCGGCTTCCGTTCAGGGCAGTCGCCGTCACATTGCTGATCAGAATGTTCTGCCAGATCGGCGTGGTGGTGACCACCGGTTGGGGCGCGTCATTGGCCGCTGTTGTGGGCGTGATGTTGTTGGGCGTCCCAACGGTGTCATAGAAGTCATAGAGAATGATCGCATAGCCGACGTTGGTCATCGTGATGTCGCGGAACTGGATGTTCTGAACCAGGCCGCCGATGTCGCGATCGGACTTGAACCGGATGCCCTGGTCCGTGCCGTTGAACGTGCAGTTGCTGACAAGCACGTCATGCACGCCCCCCTGGATCTGGCTGCCAAAGGAGACCCCGTGTCCTGTGCCAAACGTGCAGTTGGAGACCGTGATATCCGCTGAAACGTCCGCGCTGCTTCCGATTTCGATGTTGTCATCGCCATCGTAGATCGTGCAGTTCTGAATTAGCACGTTCGTCGAACCCAGATCCATCCCGTCCGTGTTGGGCGAACTCCCCGGCGTGTTGATCGTGATCCCCTGGATCGTGACGCTCACGTTGCCGCCTTTCAACATCAAGTGGAAGATGGGCGGGTTCTGCAGCGTGACATTCTGGATGAGCACTCGCTGGCTCTGGCTGGAGAAATCAATGAAGTACGGCCTTGTACTGCTGTTGCCGCAGCAAGCCCACCATGCTGCCCCCTGCCCGTCAATGGTTCCCGATCCGCTGATCTCGACATCGTGAATGCCCGCACCGGTAATGAAGGCTGGTCCGTTGCCACCGCCGGGCCAATTGGTCATCGGGAGCATTTGCAACATCGCTCCGCTGTCGATCTGCAGGTTGACGCTGTTGGACAGTGCAATCGGCCCGCTCAGGTAGGTGCTTAACGTGCCTGCCGCCGGGACTTCGACCGTCCCGCCACCCGCGGCGGCCGCCGCATTGATCGTGTTTTGAATCGAGCCGGAGTTGTCCGTCACCCCATCGCCGACGGCACCATAGTCCGTCACATTGAAGTTATTCGTGGGGATGATTGGCAACGGAGGGGTCTTGGAGATCACGGTGAGCACGGCAGCGGAGCTGATTGTAGATCCGACGCTATTGGATGCCGTGAGCGTGTAGCTGCCCGCGTCGGTCGATTGCACGTTGGTCAGGGTGAGCGTGGTGGAAGTGGCGGAACTTTCGTTTGTGATCGGTACGTTGTTGACGTTCCACTGGTAGGTGATTGGCTGCGAGCCAACAGCCGTCGCCGTAAAACTGGCGTTGCTTCCCACGTTTGCAGTGAGGGAGGTAGGTTCCGTAATGAATAGCGGTGCAACAGGATTCGTGTTGACTGTCAGCACCGCATTGGAACTGGTGACCGCGCTGACGGGGTTGCTTACAACAACCGAATAGGTGCCGGCTTCGCCGGGCTGGACGTTGGTCAAGGTCAAGGTGGCCGACGTGGCATTCGTCAGCACCGAATTCGTGTTGTAATACCACTGGTAGAACAACGGCAGGCTGCCGCTGGCCGTGACACTGAAGGTGGCGGTTTCGCCTGGAATTACCATCAGATTCTGGGGCTGATTCGTGATCGTGGGGCCCGCGACAGCCACCGTCAACTGCGCCACCCCGCTCGTTGCCGAGCCATACGCGTTGGAGACGAACATCGAGTAGCCTCCCGCAGCGGCAGGTTGCACATTCGTGATCGTCAGCGTCGAGTTGGTCGCGCCGCTCAGGACCGTGTTCGTGTTGTAAAACCACTGGTAATACAGCGGCAGCGTTCCGTTGGGAACGGGCGTGAACGTCGCCGTGCTTCCCGAGGCCACATCCTGATCCTGCGGGTCGGTGATGATCGAGGCGGGAACTGGTGACGACGTTACGACAACCGACACCTCCAGAAAGTTGTTCGTCGCCGGCGCCTCGGTGTTGTTCTGCGGACGAAACGCGATCCCATCGAAGCTGAAGTTGGTGGCCAGGCTATCGACGGCGGTTACGGAAAGCGTGGCGCCATTGGAAAAATTCGACCACGTCTCGGAAATCACGAGCGTGGTCAGGTTGGAGCGTTGGAAATCAAACTGCAACGTGTAATTCGTCCCGTTGGCAAAGCCGTCAAAAGAGTTTGTAACAAGGTCGTTCTTACCGATTGAACGTCCAGTCGCTGCTTGTGCCGAGCAGGTTGGAATCAGAGATGGTTGTGCGCTTGCGAACGTCGATCGGCTGGTCATCGTAGAACACAGTATACATCTTCTCGAACAACGCGTAGCCCTGCACGAACAGCCCCTGGGAGCCACTGCTGAATGAATCGTTACTGACCCGCAAGGGCACATTGCTGCCATCGGCAAAATCGAACACGCCAATCTTGAACCCTTGCGAAGTGCTCGAGTTTGTGGGGACTCCGTTAAAGGTAAAATGGAATGTTGTGGTGAGTGTGTCGCCGACGTTCAGTTGAACTGGCGCGCTACCATTGGTAGTAAAATAGGTGATCGCCATTTGGGAGCTACTGCCGACGGTCATCCTCAGGGCACTGCCCGAAACCGTCAGGGAACCGGTTAACGAATAAAACCATCCGGATCTTGTCGGCAGATTCTGATTGGTAAGCGTGGAACTGGACCAACTGGTCTGGTCGAGTAGGACCGTGGCCGTTACGGGCGATGACAACCGCAAGAAGGCCACTGACGCCAGAATCACTGTTCCCAATCGCCTCATCCTACACACTCCCTCCAAACGAAATGCCAAGTAATTCATGTTCTCACAACGGAATCTGGGACAGTTGCGTCCGAGTAATGATTGGTGGGCTGACGACCGCGACCACCGCGCACTACCGTCTCACGATTCTATTCCCGTACTCCCTCTCCAACATATCATCCGCTGCTCCAGACTGCAATTCGACACAGAGAGCCAAAACGGTCATGGACAGAAAATGCGCTGTAAAACACGGGAACAAATGCGGGGAAAACACTGTATTACCAGTTTACCCTACCATAGCAGAATCCATGCTGACCAAGCTCCCTGACGGGTCCTGCTCCTTCCCCCTCACGAAGACATCTCCACACGACGTGCCTCGCTTTAGGGAACCAAGCGGACCCGATAGTAACGGGATGGCTTGTTCGTGGCTCCGCCCGAGTCAACATAATTGGTCGAGGTATCGCCACCAGTGCCGGGCAGGACCGTCTGCGAAGGCGGGAGGTCCGCAAAGTTGTTGGTGTTGTATCCGCCGTTGGCGTCCCCGCTGGTGATCTGCACCGCATTCGTATGTCCGCCCGCCGTCGTCCACGTAATCACGACATTGGTGCCCTGCGGCACGACCGAAACGATTCGGAACAGCGAGGCGCTATTGGTCGGATCCAGCCCCACTAGAAATTGGTTGGTGTTACTCATCCCCTTGCCGAGCGGGTCAGCATTCGCTGCCGCTTGTGGACAGATCGCCAAGTTGGTGCAGGCAAAGTACTGCAATTGCCAGCACGTAAACGGATCTCCCGGCGTCACACTCGCGCTGCCGTTCATCGTCGCCGTGCACCCGCTGGTCACGTTGGACGCGATCACCGTGTACGTGCCCACCGCCGTTTGGTTCGTAAACGAAATCGCGCTGCCCGTGCCGGCAACCAACGCGCCGGTGGGACTACCGTTCAATTCCAATTGGTAATCCGCGGTCGATTCCGACCCATCCAGGCCGACTGTCACGCCGCCGCCAGCAGCGCAGTAGGAGCCGCCGCCGGTCACATTGAATGTCGCCGGACCAGCGCTGACCGTCAGCGTGGCCCCGCCGGAGGTCGCCGGCGGACTGCACGTGCCGCTGACCACACAATCGAAGCTCGCTCCCGAATCGCCAACCGCCGCATTCGAAATCGTCAAGCTCGCTGTGCCCGAGCCGCTGATGGTGCCGCCGTTGCCGATATTGGAGCCGTTCTTCTGCCATTGATAACTCAGACCCGCGCCGCTGGTTGAGACGGTGAAACTTGCCGACCCGCCAGCACAGACGGTCTGGGGCGAGGGACCCGAGAGGATGCCCGGGGCGGCATTGACCGCGACGGACAAACTGGAGCCGTTGCCGGTACACCCATTGGCATTGGCCGGCGTGACCGTCACGCTACCGGCGATCGAACCCCAATTGACCGTGATGGACGTGCTCCCCTGACCACTGATCGTCGCTCCCGACGGCACAGCCCACGTGTACGTCGTCGCGCCGTTGACGCTGAAAATCGAATAGCCCACGCCGGTCTGTCCCGCGCAGACGGTGGTCGGGCCGCTGATCGAACCCGCCGCACCCACGCCGGTGACGGTGACCGCCAAACTACTGGACGCACCGCTGCAACTGCCGTTGGTGGGGATGACCGTTACATTGCCGCTGGTCGCCGAGCAGGAGTAGTTGACGGTGATCGAGGTCGTGCCCAGACCGCTGGCAACGGACGCTCCTGATGGCACGGTCCACGTGTAGCTGAGTGCGCCGCTGACGCTGGCGATGGAATACGCAACGCCGCTGGCCCCGGCATTGACGGAGCTGGATCCGGTGATGGATCCCGCCGAACCGACGGAACATGGCGAACCAACAATCAGGTTCACTTGTCCTGCCGTGTTAGTGCTGACCGTGTAGGTGAAGTTCGTATTCGGCACCGTGCCAACCGTTAGGCCGTTGTATGTCAGTGTACCGCCGTAGGTGAATAACGCGTACGTTCCGCTGGTGAACCCACCGCCATCGGCGACGTTGAGCGTGCCGCCCAACGTCAGGTTGCCGGTCACCGCTGATTTTGTGGCGTTCGTTCCTAAGCCATAGCTGAGCTTCGATGATCCGCCGAGGCTCATGCTGTTGCTCACGGTGAGCGTGCTGCCGGCCAATGTAAGCAACGGATTCGCGCCGAAAGCGCCGCTGTCAGCCGTCTCGGCCAGGCCATTGAACAGGGACAGCACGGTGTTGGATGGCGCCCACAATCCTGTCATCGTCATGGTGTTGGCGTTGGCCGCGCTGTTGGTAACGGTGAATTGTGCATTATAGAGTGTCAATGTGTTCGTGCCGGAGCTCGGCGCTGTGAGGTTGGAGTCGATGAACTGGATGCCACGGACGTTATACATGCAGAAGGTCCCCGAGCCGCTGTTGTGGCTCTGAAGATTGACCCCAGTCAGCGTGAAGTTGGTGATGGGCGCCTGTGGCAGCCCCCAGAGGAAGCCCGCGACATTCCCGTTGAGGTTCGTCGCCGTCAAATTGCTGACGGTGATGTTTTTCCACATCGGGATGTGCGAGCCGCCGGCGTCCGTCTCCGTGGAGGCCGCCGAGGGAGTAAACGTGAAGCTGCTGGAGGGCGAACCAATTTCCTTGTAGTAGCTATAAAACGCGATGGCGAAATTGACGTTGGTCATATGGAGGTCTGTGTATACCAGGTTCTGCATCGTGCCGCCGCGGTCCGTATCGGACTTCCCTTTGATCCCGTACTCCGTACCGACCCAGTAACAATTGCTTACGAGAAGATTGTTGACCCCGCCCTCGGTATCGCTGCCGATCGACACGCCATGCCCCGTGCCGAACGTGCAATTGGACACGGTGATGTTGTTGGCCGGAGCGCCATTGCCTCCAATCTCAAGGTTGTCGTCTCCGTCACTGATGTAACAGTTGCGGATTACCATGTTGGTCGAGGAGATGTCCATCCCGTCGGTGTTGCAGGAAGTCCCGGGGGTATTGATCCTGATGTTCTGAATCGTGACATTACCGTCGCTGTCTTTCAGGTAGATGTGAAATGTTGGCGGGTTCTGGAGATTCAGCGGGGTGTTGGTTGATACACCTTGAATCAGGAGTCTTTGGGTATGATCGAACTCGATAAAGTTCGGCCGCGAACCGCAACCCGACCACCAGCCAGAGGACCCTTGGCCATCAATCGTTCCGCCGCCGCTAATCTCGCAGTCGTGGAGACTGGAGCCGGAGCCATAGATGAACGGCGTGGAAGTGCTGGGCCAGGTGCTCATGGGCAGCATCTGCAACATCGCCCCGGAGTCGATTTGCAGGTTGACGCTGCTCAGCATGGTAATCGGGCCGGACAAGTAAGTGCTTAACGTGCCATTGGCCGGGATTTCCACTGTGCCGCCGCCGGCATTGTTAATGGCGGTGATGGCGGCGTTGATCGATCCGGCGTTGTCGGTTGACGCGTCACCCGTCGCATGGAAATTCACGACGACGTTGGTGGTCCGACTGGAAATGATCGGCAAATCCGGGTCGGCGTGCCCGGACTTGGCGACTGCCAGCATCAACAACATGGCCCAAGCAGTCGTCCTCCACCAAGGAGCGGCAGGAAACCGCCTGTGCGACCGTTGATTGCTTTGCACTTGGAGCTTCACCGTGCGCCTCGCCAAACACTGCATTCCCTTATACTTTGTCATCAGAAGCCCCTTAGCTACATGTTCTTGTGCCCGCGCCGCGTTTATTCAAGAGGGACGTGCCGTCATCCGTGGGTACGTCGCCCGCCACTGTCTACATTACATCCCAAGCAGGCTGTTTGCCAGTCCACCGTGTTCATTTTCGTGCATCCCAACTGGTTTTGGCGCCAAACGGACACGATATGATATGAGTGAATGAACGGTTTGCCCGGCCCGTCTGGGAATGGTTGAATCGACCCTGAAAAATGCCCTTGGTTCCCATCATGGGGATACATGCGTGTAACTGAGTTTTATTACCAACCGCAAAAGCTCGCGTTGCACCCGGACCCACGCGCTTCACGTCACCGACCAATCTACATGACTGCTGCGACCGAATCAGCCTGTACCACAATTCAACCAAAAACCGCGCACCTTGCCGCATGAAGCACAGTGAACGGCCTCAGTCATTCCAGCAACGAACGGAGCACAAATGCTTCTTGCGCCTCCCCCAGGACAACCTGACCTTGGGGCAGACTTCTCGATCAGTTCTAATTCTCCGCGAACCACGGGTTCGGAGTCTTCTGGCCGCAAGGAGGGTTTTTATCTGCCGCCAGTAACGTAGCCTGCGAGACAAATTCCACGTGATAGTCCCCGAAAAGAACGTTCACTCCACCCCCATGACGGTCAACCGGTCGGATGGTATCGTATGCTGGTGGGGTGGTTAAGTCCGACGACAAAGTGTCGGAACTGCCCGCGCCGTCGCAACTCACAAAGTACTTGTGTCCCCCATCGAGCATCAGCAAGAATTGAGCGGGCTGCGGAATCGACTTGGTATTGACGTAGGTCACAGCGTTTGGATCCATTTCATCAGTCCACGTTACGTAGTTTTCGTTTCCCTGGATCCCGGCCGCCTGCGGGTCTGCCATCGAGTAGCCGTAAATCCCGGGGTTTTCCAAATACCCGGGACTGTACCGTGTCGTAAGAAACGGACAGGTCCGCAGATCGCGCATCTTGTCCACCAAGTTTCCGCCACCGCCAAAATAACTGAAATAAAGATTCGTAGCCGTCTTGCCGCCATACGGGTTGGTGGTGTTATCCCAAGTGAATGTGTTGCCGCTGTACGAAACAAAGAGGTTGCCATTAAAGTCGTCGGCGTACATGCTGAAAGCCAAGCCCCACTGTTTTAGATTGGCCGCGCAGCGTGCTGTAAACGCTTTCTGACGCGCCTTGTTCAGCGCCGGCAACAACATCGCCGCCAGAATCCCGATGATCGCGATGACCACCAGTAGTTCAATGAGAGTAAACGCCTTGTTCCTGCTTTGTTTGATTCGCATCTGATCGGCTGCGCCTCCGGTTGTAAAACCGTTTACAATACTCTTGACCCGTCTTCGTTCCATAACACAGACCGCGTTTGACCTTGGGTTCTTGTCGGTGTCGCTCTTTCCTCGTAAAGCTTACTTTCTTCTGTGGACTTTGCAAGAACTATGCTGTCGCCGGAGACCCGATTTCGAGAGCCAGTTCCCTCAGCGATTAGGTATGCTATGCCCAGGTTCGCCGGGATTCAGGTCTCCCAGACCCACTTTCGGGGTCAAAACGCTGGATCCAGAAGGATGCACTCCGGCCACCGGGCATTTGGCATCCTGAAGAGGAAAACCCCTCCCGGCGGTGCCGGAGTGAGCTAACTGCTGGAGCCAATGGATTTGTTTGCCAACCGCAAATGAGTGTTTCAAAGCCCCTTGCGAAAGGCCGCGCACCGGGGCGCGGAGTTTCTGTCGCACCCCACCACGGCGATTGTCGGAGCTACCCCCGGCAGTGAGGTGTGTGGCGAGCCTTGCTGAACCACCTCCCGAACCGTATGATTGTCCCGTGGCAAAGCGAAAGCCGGTGGATGATACTCCAAGCGAACGGGCAGCGGTGACGCGCCGTGCAATAGAAGTCCCTTGGGCGCGCGGGCCGTGGTTTCTGGTTTCGGTCATCCTCATCGTGACTTTCCTGACCTATCAGTCGGTATGGCGCGCTGGCTTCGTCTGGGATGACGATCATCACCTGACGGAAAACCCCGCAATGACCGCGCCCCATGGTTTGCAGATGATCTGGACGTCATTGGCCGTGTCCCGCTACTACCCGCTGACATTGACCACGTTTTGGTTTCAACGACGATGTTGGGGACTGAACCCATTGCCATATCACCTGGTGAATATCGCGTTTCATGCTGTCAATGGGGTCCTGATTTTCTTTGTGCTGCGCCGCCTGCGAATACCAGCGGCGTGGCTGGCCGCGATGCTGTGGGCGCTGCACCCGGTGAATGTCGAATCCGTCGCCTGGATCACCGAACTCAAGAACACCCAATCGGGGGTTTTTTTCTTTCTGGCCTTGTTGTGTTTTCTTCGGTTCGAAACCGGTGCGAAGCGCCGCTGGTATACGCTGGCGCTCCTGTGCGGACTGGCAGCCCTGCTCAGCAAGCCATCCACGGTGGTTTTGCCGCTGGCCCTCCTGCTCTGTGTGTGGTGGGAGCGCGGATACTGGCGGCGAATAGATGGACTGCGAGTCCTCCCCTTCTTCGCTCTGGCGCTGGGCATGTCGGTACTGACAGTCATCGAGCAACACGGGCAGATACTCCGTGAAGGAACTTCGGGATGGAAACTGGCAACGGCCGACCGGTTGATCATCGCCGGCAAAGCGGTCTGGTTCTATGCGTCCAAGCTGCTGTGGCCCGTCCGATTGACGTTTGTTTATCCCCGATGGGACCTGAAGGCTGCCTCTTTCGCGTCCTGGCTGCCGTTGGCGGGGCTGGTCGCTGTGGGCGCAATTCTCTGGGCTTGGCGGCGACAACTTTGGGCACGAGCCGGGTTGTTTGGGTGCAGCTGCTTCCTCGCAGGCCTTCTGCCGGTGCTCGGGTTTTTTGACGTGTTTTACTTCCAGTACTCCTTTGTCGCGGATCACTTTCAGTACCTGGCCAGTGTCGGGCTGATTGCGCTGGTCGTCAGCGCCGCAGCCTTGCTTTGTGAACGAAGTGGGCGGGTCGGCCGCCGCGTTGGAACAACGGCAGCCACAGTGGCTGTGCTGGCCCTGGCAACACTCACGTGGAAACAAGGGCATATCTACCGCGACGCGGAAACACTCTGGTGGGATACTCTGGCGAAGAATCCAGGCTGTTGGATGGCGCACACCAATCTCGGAAATATGTTACAAGCCTCGGGCAGAGTCTCTCAGGCCATGGAGCAGTACGAAGAAGCCCTGCGCATCAAGCCTGACTACGCCATGGCTTACAACGATCTTGCGGTGGCGCTCCTTGCGGCCGGCAGGACTGACGATGCTGTCAGACAACTGGAGCTGGCCGTGCGGATTAAACCTGACTTGACTGAGGCCCTGGACAATCTAGCCTGGCTGTTGGCAACGCGCCCGCCGTCGCAGGGCGGCGACCCAGTCCGGGCCGTGCGATTGGCGCACCAAGCCTGCGAGCGTACCGGCTATCGTGCAGCCGCACATCTGAACACGTTGGCGACCGCCTATGCTGCCGCCGGCCAATTCACGGACGCCGTCGACACAGCGGAGAAGGCCATCCGTCTGGCGCGCTCGACCGGGCAGTGGGCGCTGGCCAGGGAAATCGACAGCCACTTGCAATCGTATCGCAAGCAACGTGTTTCTCAGCAACCGGCGGAAATGTCCGTTCCAAGCCCCCCCTGACCCAATTCAGCTAGTGTTAGAGAATTGTCAGTTGGGCAGGAGTTGGTAAAGAACAAGGGCTCAACCCAAACCGAGCAAGGAATGGAGTCGAGCCCATGTCAGAGACCTATGCGGTCTCCATATCGGTCAGCCTGACGGTACGGGGACGGTTCACCAACGTCAAGCATTTGGAGGAAGCGGTGCAGCAGCAAGTTCAACAAGCCGCGCAACAGTTCTATGCCCAAGCCGTGGCGGCCTACCAGCGGCAGTGGCTGGCGGCGCATCGGGAGCGCTATCAATCGGTGCGCTGGCGCCAGCGGCAATTACTAAGCCCGTGGGGCGAGCTGGCGCTGCCGGTGCTGATGGTGCGGGAGCGCGGTCGGTCTCGAGGCGGCTATCACAGCTTGGGCAAGGTGCTCTGGCGCGGCAAAGCCACGCGGTTGTTAAGCCCGCAGGTGGAACGGCAGGCCTTGGAAGCCGCCACGGGGCAGAATTACCGACCGGCGGCGCGCCAGTTGAGCCAGCGCTGCGGGGCGCGGGTGTCGCACTGGGCGGTGTGGCGATGCGTCCAGTATTACGGGGCCAAACTCCAGGACCAACTGCAGCGGGACTGGTGGCCGGACCCGCCGCGTAAGGTGGCGGCGGAGGTGGTGGTGACCGAGGTGGACTCGACGTGGTTGAAGTGGCAGCGGCGGGGGTGCGGCCACGAGGGGCCGCAGCATTTCCTCATGCATTTGGGGCTGCATTACACGGGCCGCAGCCGCCGCCTGGATCAGCGGGGTCGTACCGACGTGAGCCTGGACCAGAAGACCTGGTTGGTGGGCACGGGCAGCCTCGGTGAGTTCGGCACGCGCCTGCGCCGCCACCGTGACCGACACTATCCGGCGGGCCGGGGTCCCGCTCCCTGACGGTGCTGCTGAGCGATGGCGACGAGGGACTGAAGTGGGTGCGGGAACGCGAATTCCCCGAGACACTGTGGCTGCTGGATCGCTGGCACATCGGCCAGAAGGTGCGCGAGTTTGTCGGCCCGGATCAGGCCGCGTGGCGCTCGATCATGGCGGCGGTGTATGCCCACGACAGCGAAGCGGCCTTGGAGGCGCTGCGGTCCATGGAACCGGCCTCCGACGACCCGCGCCGCGAGGGCTTCCACGAACTCTTCGGCTATCTGCTGGGCCATCGGGACGGCATCGATGCCTTCGGTCAGATCCCCAAGCGCTACCGTCAGCGCCACGGGTGCCTCGGCCCGGTGGTGCGGGCGGGCAGCGGCGCGGTCGAGAAGAACGTCGAGGTGCACATCAACCGTCGCTTCAAACGCCAAGGGCGCGGCTGGAATCCGGTGCGCGCCGACCGCCTGGCCCAATTACGCTGGCTGCAGCAGGACCACAGAAACTGGAATCACTGGTGGAACAACGTCTGCCTCACCACCACGAAAATAAACCCGGGTTGGCCCACCACTGACAATTGACAAACAGTACCCCCAATTCAGCACGTAACCGAACATTCTTGCTTGAAGGTCGTTGCGATTGTGGTCACAATGAATGGCACGCAAGTTGTTAACATACATCTGTGCAACAATCCATGGGGGACGCGATGATGAGACAACGATTCGTTTTAGCAGCGGGATTCATGCTCGCCGCAGCAGTGGTGAGCGCAAGCGGCAGTTTCGCGGCCGACCGCGACGCGGCCAACTACGTTGGCCCGAAAATGTGCAGCATCTGCCACAAGTCGGAGGACAGTGGCAACACGTATGGCAAATGGCAGGCCAGCCCTCACGCCAAGGCGTTCGAATTGCTTGGCACACCCGAGGCGAAGGCTGCCGGCGCCAAAGTCGGCGTTGACAATCCACAGACCAGTGGGAAATGCCTGAGATGTCACTCGACCGCGTACAACTTCACCGAATCAGCCGCCACCGAAAAGATCAAACCGGAAGATGGCGTCACCTGTGAGTCGTGTCACGGCCCGGGGAAGAAATACATGGCGAAAAGCACGATGGAAGACCATGCGAAAGCCATTGAGGCCGGATTGGTTTATCCCGCGTCGAAGAGCTGCGAGATGTGCCACAACGATCAGAACCCGACTTGGAAACCTGACCGCTACACAACCAAGGACGGTAAGAAGGTCGGCTTCGATTACGAGCAAGCGTACGCGCAGATCGCACATCTCGACCCGAAAGTGAAGCACTAGCCGAGTTGCGATAGAATCGCCGACGCCGCGCGAGAGACGATCTCGCGCGGTGTTTTTCGTTTCCTAACTGGATGACAAGCTGTCAAGAAATGGTTCCTTCCCGCCAATCTGTCGCTCCCATCAGGTTCGCCGGATTCTGCATGTGCGCGATTTCACGCACCGCAACCCATTGCTAATCAGCTTATTGCAAAAGGTGTGTCGGTTTGTTGTAACTTGCTGGCAAGGCCACTGCTAAACCGCAGACTGTACCAATTGAGTCGCCATGGCTAAAGCTGCAAACAGGTTTGATATGCCGGAGAAGCCCTTCACTGCGTCGCTAATGGATCGATTGGCCTCGGTAAAGTTTGCTGTCACGGTCGTCGTCATCATCGCGGTCGCCTGCGTTGCCGGTACGTTGATCCCACAGGGAGCGGATGTGGCGAAATACATTCGTCACTATCCGGACGCGGCGGGCCGCATGGATTTGTTCGGCAAACTGGGCCTGACCCACGTCTTCTATTCGGTCTGGTTTATCGGCTTGCTCGGCACGCTTTGCGCGAGCGTGGCGGTATGCAGCTCGCGGCGGTTTGCCACCGTGCGGCGCACCAACGGCTACGCGCGATACCGTGCTTTCGGTTCGATGCTCACGCACATCAGTATCCTTCTCATCCTGACGGGCGGCGTGATCCGTGGTTTCTGGGGTGAGAAGGGGTATATCGAGCTTCGCGAGGGCGAGACGAACGCGCAGGTCGTGACCGAAAACAGCACCAAGCCGCTGCCGTTCGCGATTCACCTCACGAAATTCGAAATCGAGACCTACGACCAGCCTGCCACAGGCGTTGATCGCGCAGCGCTAGCGGAGAATGACAACGGCGGGGACAGAGTGGTCGTTTTGTGGCCGGAGAAAAAACTCAAGGCCACATTGCCGGTGAAGGTGGGCATGGAGCAGGCGTTCGGCGAATTCACAATCACGATCCTGAAGTATTTGCCCGACTTTGTCGTCGATATGCAAACCCGCGAGGTCACCAGTCGTTCCAACGAACCGCGGAACCCCGCGATCCTCGTGGCGGTCAACGGCCCGACCGATCACAACCATCGCTGGTTGTTTGCCAGGTTCCCGGACTTTGACATGCACACGAAGGACAGCCAGTCAACCGGCCCAAGCCCGTTGGAAATGGTGTACGAAAGTCGCGGCGCGGCAGCGCCAAAGACAATGCCCGCGGGCCCGATTAAATCGTTCAAGAGCACGCTGGAGTTGATTGAAGGTGAGTCAATCGTCGGCCAACGCGTTGTCGAGGTCAACAGCCCGTTCTCGTACAAAGGCTACACATTCTACCAATCCGGTTATAACCCGAGGATTTGTCCTACACGTCGCTGCAAGTGGTGAAAGATCCCGGCGTTGCAGTCGTGTACTCCGGGTTCGCGCTAATGATCGCCGGATTGTTCATCGTCTTCTACCTCAATCCGTGGTTCGACTTGCGGAGGAAGACGGCATGACACTTTTCGTGGCGGGAGTGAGCTACAAGACGGCGCCGGTCGAATTGCGCGAGCAACTCGCGGTCAAACCGTCCAAGTTGGTCTGCCAGGCGTGCCGGCTGAAGATCTGCGGTGACCTGGATGAAATCGTCCTGCTCTCGACCTGCAACCGCGTGGAGATTTACGGCACGACGGCGCGGGTGACCGGCCGCATCGATTCACTCTTCCGATTGCTCAGCGCGGAACCGCGTGATTATGGCTCGCACGTCTACGTACATGAAGATATCGAGGCGGTGTGCCACCTGTTTCGCGTTGCGGGCGGGCTTGACTCGATGGTGATCGGTGAAACGGAAATCACCGGCCAGGTGAAAAAAGCCTATGACATCGCCCAAGAGGCCCGGCTCACGGGCCGCGTGCTCAACCGCGTCTTCCAAAAAACGTTTCAGGCAGTGAAGGACATCCGCGCTCGAACGAGCATCGGACGCGGCGCGACTTCCGTTGGCAGCGTGGCGGTCGAACTGGCCGAGAAGATTTTCCGCCACGATCTGTCCAAGCAAACGGTCATCATTATCGGCGCGGGCCAGATGGGGGAAGCGTGCGTCCGCCATCTGGCCAAGAAGGGCGCCCATTCCATTCTCGTCTCCAATCGTTCGTTTGACCGCGCCGTCGAGCTGGCCAACGAATTCGGCGGGCAGGCGGTGCAGTTTGAGTCATGCCTGGCCGCGATGGCCGATGCCGACATCGTCGTCGCGTTGACGGGCTGCCCGAAAACGCTGTTGCATCGCGCTGACGTGGAGGCGTTGATGAAACACCGGCGCAACCGCCCGTTGTTCCTGATCGATATTTCCGTCCCGCGCAACATTGACCCCGATGTGCAACGCATCGACGGCGTGTACCTCTACAACATCGACGACCTGGAAGCGCTCGTGCGTGAGAACGTGCTTTCGCGCGAGCAGGAACTGGCCGCCTGCGACCAGATCGTCAATGCACGGGCGATGGCCTTGATGAGCAAACTTAACCTCGAAAAGGAGCGACTGTATGACGTTCGCATTCAACCTCAGCCTGGCTGGGTATCTCACGGCACTACTGTTCTCGGCAGCTAACCTGTTTTCAAAAAGGGGATGGTTTGCCTCGAGCCGCGACCGTGTTCCTCGCGGGTGGCGTGGTGGCGCAATCGGTGTACATGGCGGCGCGCTGGTTCGCAGCCGGGCGCGCGCCGTTCAGTAACATGTTTGAATCGATGGTGCTGTTTGCCTGGGCGATGGTGGTCGTGTATCTCGCGCTACAGGTTCGTCACCGCATCCCCGTGCTCGGCGCGGCGACCGCGTTGCTGGCGGTGGTCACACTGGCATACGCGAGCACGTTTGAAACAAAAATCCAACCCCTGATGCCGGCGTTGCGCAGCAACTGGCTCACCTTCCATGTGTTTACCGCCTTCCTCGGGTACGGCGGGTTTGCCATCGCGGCCCTGACTGGTGTTGGCTATTTGATCGCGTCACGCACCGGCAGCAACGCGCCAGCCGATGTGATCGCGGCATTGGATGCCGCCACAGCCAAGACCATCTCGTTTGGTTTTCTGTTTCTCACCGTCGGCATCATTTCGGGTGCGGTCTGGGCGAATTCCGCATGGGGCACCTATTGGAGCTGGGACCCGAAAGAAACCTGGTCGTTGATCACGTGGTTCATCTACGCCGTCTTTCTGCACTGCCGTTTCATGCGGGGATGGAAGGGCAAGCGCGCCGCATGGATTTCGATCATCGGCTTTGCCTCGGTCATTTTCACCTACTATGGCGTGAACTTCCTGCTGAGTGGGTATCACAGTTATGCGAGGTCCTAACCAATGGCGGGCAGCATGGGCTTGCCTGCTGATTCTGTGTTGGTGGCCCGCGGAGCGCGCGCGGGCGATCGACAACACTGACTGTTTCGCCTGCCACTCCGACAAGTCGCTGGTCAAGACCAACGCCGCCGGGCAGGCGGTGTCGCTGTTTGTGGATGAGGAGAAGTTCAACGCATCGATCCACGCGAAGAACCTGTGTACAAGTTGCCACTCGGACATCACCGATTTGCCACACGCCGAGAACCTCAAGCCGGTCAGTTGTAGTCAGTGTCATCGCATCGAGGCGGACATTTATCTAAGGAGCGACCACGGCCAGGCCATCCACAAGGGCGTGGCGGAGGCCGCGTCGTGTCAGGACTGCCATGGCAACGCGCACCAGCTACTCGATTACCGTAATCCCGCCTCGCCCGTAAATCGCGCGCACATTCCCGAAACCTGTGGACGCTGCCACGGGAATCTGGAAGCGATGGAAAAGTTCAACCTGCGGCAACGCGCGGTCGTCGTCTCCTACGAGAACAGCGTGCACGGTCTGGCCCATTCCAACGGCGTGGCCAACGCGGCGGTCTGCTCCGATTGCCACGGGACACACGATCTGCATCGGTCCACGAACCCGGAATCGAAGTTGTACTGGCAGAACATCCCCGCGACTTGCGGGAAGTGCCATGAGAACGTGCGCCAGACGTATTCCCGCAGCATTCATGGCACGGCGGTCGCCCAGGGTTTGCGCGACGCGCCGGTGTGCACGGATTGCCACGGCGAACATACGATTCAGGCGGTGAAGCTGGCATCGTCCCGGGTTTCGCCCGCAAATATTCCGGAGACGTGCGGTCAGTGCCATGCCGCGCAACGCATCGTCACGCAATACCGTTTGCCGCCGAATGTCTTCACGACTTATATCCAAAGTTTTCACGGGTTGGCATTGCAGGGTGGAAATCTCACCGCGGCCAATTGCGCGTCCTGTCACGGAGTCCATGACATCCTGCCCGCCAACGACCCGCTCTCGACGATCAATCCGAAGAACCTGCCGGAGACCTGCGGCAAATGTCATCCCGGCATCGGCACACGGTTGAGCGCCGAGTTTTTCCGCATCCACGCGCCGCCGGGCGCTGCGGAAGGCAAACCATGGATCGTGAATTTCATTTCCCGGCTCTACATCGTGCTGATTGTCATGACGATCGGCGGGATGGCGGCGTTCAACGGCCTGGACTACCTGCGTAAAACACGGGATCACCTGCGCGCCGTGAGGGCCGACCAGAACGCGGAGCTTCGTCTGACCCGGCTGGCGCGCATCCAGCATTTCGTGCTCATGGCGTTGTTCGTCACGCTGGCGTATACCGGATTCGTCCACAAATTCCCGGACGCGATGTGGAGTTGGCCGTTTCGCGTACTGCCCAACGGCGGGTACGTGCGCGGGATGATTCATCGCATCTGCGGGTGGACGTTTGCCGTGTTCTTCGTGGTGCATCTCACCACGCTGGCTGGCACGAAGCGCGGGCGAGCCAGCGTGCGGTCGCTGTGGTTCGTGTGGGATGATTTGACGGACGCGATTGCCCAGTTGGCGTTCAACCTCGGACTGCGCCAGACGCCGCCGCCGCACCGCCGCTGGAACTACGCCGAAAAGGCCGAGTATTGGGCGCTGGTCTGGGGTTCGGTCGTGATGATTGTCACGGGCGTGATGCTGGTGTTCACCGAGACCGTGCTGCGCTTGTGGCCGAAGGTCTGGAATGACGTGGCCCAGGTGATTCATTACTACGAGGCGCTGCTGGCGACCTTGGCAATTCTGGTGTGGCACTTCTATTGGGTCATCTTCGATCCGAAGGAGTATCCGATGAATCCGGCGTGGCTCATCGGCAAGAAAGCGCCGCATCAAGATTCGCATGGCGAGGTCCATCCCAACAAAGCCGGGGCGTCCGTCGAGCCGACCGCAACGACAAAACCCGAAACCGATGGTGGCCCCGATTCACAGGAGAACAAGCCGAATGCTGGCACCTAGGATAACCATCTGTTTGGTACTCGCCGTTGCGTGCGTGACCGCAACAACCGCCCGCGCCGACGTCGAAGAGAAAGAATCCGACCGTTGCGTGCTGTGCCACGAGCAGGAAACCAAGGAATGGCAGGCATCGCCGCATTCCCAGACGATGAATGACATCTTCCTGAACGAGTGGACCAACGAAGGCAAGAAATGGGAATGCCTCGTGTGTCATACCAGCCAGTTCGATCGCCAGACGGGCAAGTTTTCGCATGACGGCATCAGTTGCGAATCCTGTCACGGCGCAATGAAAGAAGATCATCCCGACAAATCGAAAATGGGGCTTCCCGTCACCTCCGAAGTTTGCGAGAGCTGCCATGCGATCACCTATGGCGAGTGGCGGGTCAGCGCGCATGGACAGAAAAACATCCGTTGCTTCGACTGCCACAAGATGCATGAGATGAAGCTGCGCAAGGATCAACCCGACCAGATGTGCGGCACTTGCCACACGGAACGGCTCAAGGACTTCTCGCATGCGACCCACGCGATAGAAGGCTTGCACTGCCTCAGTTGTCACATGCCCGAGGTGAAGGGCGCAGGTATGAAGATTCGCGGGCTGGGGGTGCGGGGGCACACGTTCGGCGTCGGCGCCGAGACATGCGCCGGTTGTCATCGCGACATGGTTCATGCCAGTCACGAACGGGCCACGCTGAATGAGGAAGTGAAGCAACTAAAGGCGGCAACGCCCGAGAAACTGAAAGAGCAACTCGATCAATTGGAAACGGACAGCGTCAAGATGAAGGAGGAACTGCAGGCCAACCGCCGCGTGTTCCCGCCGGTCGTTGCGCTATCGTTCCTGCTGGGCATTTTCCTGGGTGTTGCGCTGCCCCATTTCCGCCGTAAGAAACGCCAGGAGCCGCCGAAATGATCTCGCGCCGACGATTTTTCCAATCCGCGGCGACCGGCGCCCTGACGGTCCTCACGGCTCGCAGCTTGTTGGCGGAATCGCCTGCCGACCCGGCCGAATCGGCCGGTGTCTTGGTGGACCTGACGCGGTGCATCGGTTGCCGGGCCTGCGAGAACGCCTGCCGCGTGCGAGCGGGTTTCGATTCCCTTCCCACCGAGGCAATTGGCTACGGCGCCGGTGAAGGCAAACTGACGTTTCGCACACGGACGTTCATTGATTTTCGAGACGGCCATGAGACCGCAAAGCAACCCGTGAAGCGGCAGTGCATGCACTGCCTCGAACCGGCTTGCGTATCGGTATGTCCCGTTGCCGCGCTGGAAAAGACCCATACCGGCCCCGTGGTCTACCACGAGAACATCTGTATTGGTTGCCGCTACTGTCTTCTGGCATGTCCATTCAGTGTACCCAAGTACGAATGGGACAACGCCCTGATGCCACGCGTCGGCAAGTGTGATTTCTGCGCCGATCGCCAGGCGAAAGGACAATCTCCCGCGTGCGTCGCGGCGTGCCCGACGGGAACGTTGAAGTTCGGCAAACGGGCCGACCTGTTGCAGGAAGCCCGGGAGCGCCTGGACGCGCAGCCGGACCGCTACCGGTACGTTTACGGCGAAGACATCGTGGGCGGCACGTCGTGGATCTATCTCGCGGACCGGGCGCCGGAAGAACTCGGGTTTCCGCAGGGACTACCGAAGGAGCCGCTGCCGTCGTTGACGTGGAGGGCGATCTCGAAGGTGCCGTTTGTGGTCATCGGCGTCGGCCTGATCCTCAGCGCGATTGTTCGCTGGCGGACACGGAACCCAACGGAGCAGCCATGAACGATTTCAACTGGATCCTGGCCTTGTTCCGCGTCATCGGCGTCCTCGTCATGATGAGCGGTGCGGCGTTCGTTTGCTGGCTGCTGTCCGGCCGTCAAACTCCGAAACATCTTTCGGGCGTATTTGGCTGGTCGTTGCTGATCGTGCTCTGGGGTCTGGGCGGTTACGCGTTCACCTCGCGGTATGCATTGGGCCTCGGCGCGGTGACGAATCTTTCCGATCAATTCCCCTGGGGCATCTGGAAGGCGTTCGTCGTTTGCGGAATCGCGTTTGCGGCGGGCGGGTTCCTCACCGCGTGCATGGTGTACATCTTTCGCATTCGCACGTTCTATCCGATTCTGCGCCCCGTTGTCCTGGCCGCCTATCTCGGTTACATGCTGTCGGCAGTGGGAGCGCTGCTGGTCGATCTCGGTCGATATCACCAAATCTGGCGGCCGATCTTCTACTGGCAACATCACTCGGTACTGTTTGAAGTGTCCTGGTGCATCATGTTGTACACGGGCGTGTTGACGGTCGAGTTCGCGCCAATCCTTCTCGATAAACTGGGCTGGAATCGGGCGTCCCACGCGGTGCATGCGATCACGGTCCCGTTTGTCATCTGCGGCGTGATTCTCTCGACGCTGCACCAGTCGTCGCTCGGCTCGCTGTTTCTCATCGTGCCGACCAAACTCCTGCCGCTGTGGTATACGCCTTTGCTGCCCATCCTGTTTTTCTTGAGCGCACTCGTCTCGGGATTTGCCATGGCCATCTTCGTGTCCGCGCTGTCGTTCTGGATATTCCACAAGCCGCTGGAACCGCGCGTGCTCACATCGCTGGCCAAGGGGATGACGCCGCTATTGTTTGTCTATCTGTTTCTGCGCATCGCCGATCTCACGGCACGGAATGCCTGGATGTATATATTCCGCTGTCCGCTTCAGGGCTTCACGTTCACCCTGGAGATGCTGCTGCTGACCCTGCCGTTGTTCGTGGTGCTGAAGACGCGATGGTCGGGCCGGCGGCGCTGGGCATTTGCCGCGGCGATTCCCGTCATCCTGGGGGTTAACCTGAATCGGCTCAACGTGGCGTGGATCGGCCTGTTGCCGGCCACCCATTCCAACTACTTCCCCTCGTGGATTGAGATCACCGTCATATTGAATCTGCTTTCGTTTGGAGTCGTGCTCTTCGGGATTGCGGCACGCTACCTGCCGTTGTTCGAGCATCCGGATATTGGCAGTCACTCCGACGCAAATGCGGCCATGGATCGCGGGCGGGCGATCCGCCCGCTGGAGGCGCGCGGCCATGTTTAGACGCAACCTCACCGCGAAGATGCTGGTCGCCGTCGGCGTGACGGTGGCCGTGGTGATTGCGATCTACACGTACTTTGTCATCCGTGTGCAGAGCGCGTGGTGGCACGAGCGCACGCAGGCGCAGAATGTGATCGCGGCGTCGCTGATCCACGAGTACCTCAACGGTGTCATGCTCAGCGATCGCCATGAAGAGGTGCAGGGGTTCCTGCAACGACTCAAGAGTTCGGACGAGATTTGGCGCGGACGCCTCATCAAACCCGACGGCGCGGTGGTGTTCTCGACCGACACGCAGGAGGTGCGGCGCGCGGTGATGACGGTGCCGCCGGAATTGTTCACCGAAAATCAGGTGCTGCAGGGCACACGCGTCGAGGATGGCCAACGGCTCTCTGTGGTGATGCGGCCGGTGCTTAACAGTGAGAGTTGCCAGCGTTGCCACGATCCGAAATCCAACTTCATCGGCGCCATCGTCGTGGAAAAATCGCTCGCCCCCGCCGAGGCCAGCGTCGCCAGCAACCGCAATCTGCTGATCGTGTACGGGGTCGTGATTTTCGTGCTGGTCGGCATCGTGCTCTGGCTGCTCATTGTGCGGCTCGTCACCCAGCCCATCAGCCACGTGCTCGAACAGATGCGCAAAGTGCAAACGGGCGACCTCGATGTCCGCGCGGTGAGCGAGACCGGGGATGAAGTCGGCGAACTCGCCCGCGGTTTCAACGCAATGGTACAAAGCCTCGACAACGCCACGCGCGAGCTGGAGGAATCGCATCAGAAGCAGATCCAGCAGAGCCGGGAAACTGGCATCGATCGGCGAACTCGCCTCGGGCATCGCGCATGAAATTCGCAATCCGCTCGCCGGTATCGGCGCGGCCGTGGAGGTGTTATCGGAAGAGAACAACCTCAACGGCCAGCGGGCTGAAATCGTCGGTGAGATTCATCGCCAGATCGCCCGGCTCAACCGCACATTGCACGATCTTCTCGAATTTGCCCGGCTCCGCGATCCGGAGATCGCGCCGTGCGACGTGCATGGATTCATCCGCCCGATGCTCGCGTTGGTGCGGCCCGACGCCCAGAAGTTTCATGTCACCATCGAGGAACGCCTGGCCGCCAATCTGCCGAACATTTCGGCCGATACGGGACAAATGCAGCAGGCGCTCCTCAACATCCTGCTCAACGGCGTTCAGGCCATGCCCAATGGCGGGACGCTAACCGTCTCCACCGAATCCGTGGAGCGCGATGGCGGCAGCATTGTTCGCATCCAGGTTCGGGACACGGGAGTGGGGATTGCGCGCGAGCATCTCGCCAAGATTTTCTCCCCGTTTTTCACCACCAAACATCGCGGCACAGGCCTCGGACTCTCGATCACCCGTACGATCATTGAGAAACACCATGGCACCATTGCGGTGGACAGCGAGCCGGGAAAAGGAACGACGTTTACGCTGGATCTGGCCGCCTGCAAACCCGGGATGGTTGCGTCGCCAGCCGGATTGGAAACACAGAAGGAGTTCGCTCATGCCGAGAACTAAGATCCTCGTTATCGACGACGAGAAACTCGTACGTTGGTCACTGCAACAAAAACTGGGCCGGGAAGGCTACGAGGTCGAATCGGCGCCGACCGGCGAGGAGGGACTGCACCTCATCCGCGAGGACGGCTTCGACCTGGTGCTGCTGGACTTGCGGTTGCCGGGAATCGACGGTGTACAAGTCCTGCAAGAAGATCCGGAACCTGGAGCGCGACATCGCCGTCATCATGTTGACCGCGGAGAACGTCGATCGCGCGCGCCGTCGAATGCGTGCGGCTCGGCGCGTACAATTATTTGTGCAAACCGTTCGAATTCGACGAAGTGCGCGTCGCGCTGGAAAAGGCGCGGGAGGATTTGAAGCTGCGTCGGGAAGTGACGCGCATCCGCCGGGCGCAACGCCGCAAGTTTGGGTTGGAGAACCTCGTCGGCGTGAGTCCGCAGATGCGTCAGGTGCGGGAGTTGATTGCGCGGGTCGGCGAGAGCGATGCCACGACCGTGCTGATCGAGGGTGAAAACGGGACGGGCAAGGAGTTGGCGGCGCGAGCGATCCATTTGGGCAGCGCGCGGGCCAACCAGCCGTTCATGGGCATCAACTGCTCGGCGATTCCCGACGCGCTCATCGAAAGTGAGTTGTTCGGGCACGAGCGTGGCGCGTTCACCGACGCGAAGACCACGAAGAAGGGGTTGTTCGAGTTGGCCGATGGCGGCACGGTATTGCTCGACGAGGTCGGCGACATGAAACCCGCGCTGCAGGCGAAATTGCTGCGGATCCTGGAGTCGCGTGAGTTTCAGCGCGTGGGAGGTACGCAAAACATCAGCGTGGACGTGCGTGTGGTGGCGGCGACCAACCAGAACCTTGAGCAGGCCGTGGCCAACGGAGAATTCCGACAGGACCTGTACTATCGGCTCAAGGTTATTTCGTTGCGGATGCCATCGTTGCGCGAACAGTCGGAAGACATCCCGCTGCTGGCGGAACATTACCTCGGTCGGTTTGCCGAGGAGTTCAACAAGCCACTCAAGAAGCTTTCCCCGGAGGCGGCGAAGGCCTTGCAGCAATACACGTGGCCGGGCAACGTCCGCGAACTGCGCAACGTTATGGAACGGCTCGTCATCCTGGAACGCGCCGAGTTGGTGCTGCCCGAGCATTTACCCGCGGAGTTGCGGCTGGGCACGCGACCCAATAGCCGTTCCCTCATCCAGTTGCCATCGGACGGCGTGGCGCTGACGGAGGTGGAGCGTGAATTGGTTCGCCAGGCGATGGAACGCGCTGGTGGCAACCAGTGTCATGCGGCCGAATTGCTGGGGATCGAGCGCGACGCATTACGTCGCCGGTTGATCAAGTACGGATATCTTACCGCAACAGCCGGCGAGCTTAGCGCGGTGAAGTGCTGAAGTAGATGACGACCGCTGACAGGCTGATGACGATCAGCCCAATCACAATCTCTCTTGCTGAATTGGCAACGATGTCGCTCTCACGCCGCGTCACCATGACCTGATATATCGCGCTGACCTCTCTCCCGCCCCGCTCGCCTTCGCTTGCGCTCATAACCGAGCAAGGTTACGGCCCGCCCCCCATCGCAGCCTCCCCCACGCCCACGACTCATGCCGCTCTTTCGCTTGCAACCCCCACCACAATCATGTTCAATGGTCTCGTTCCAAACCAACCGACCATGAACGCTGCAACAGCAACGTGAGCCAATGCCCTCGTTCTGGCACGATCTCTACGAATCGTTCACACGCATCCGCGGTGCGCCAGTCACACTCTTGGGGCTTATCATTTCTGCTTTCTATTTCGCCCTCTCCAGCAACCAACTAACGGTTCCCGTGAGGTATTGGCGACAACGTCGTTGACCCTGCGACTGGGAGATCATTGGGCCGCCTCGAGCTACCGAAGGGCACAGGCACTGTCACGCACCTACAGGACACCATGGCCACAGTTCGCAGCGACATGACTCAACGTCCTGCCGAGGTCCGAACGATAACACGTCAGGGCGGTCCCTTCTGGTTGCCACCGTTCGGTCGCGAGGAAGTTGAGGAACGCCCGTTACCAGAACCCAAACCATTCGATGACCCCAAAGTAGGCGACCTTATCCGTCTCATCTAACGCCCCGCACCCGCGCGTGCGCTTTCGCTCGCGCACAACCGACAAGTTAGCGGCAAGACTCGCACCTCACCATTAACCCCACTTCTATTCAAATTACACCACTGCCGACTCTCTGACCTCCACGGTCGTCTCATCGCGGCTTTCGGATTGTACCGTCTCGCCTACGGTGTCAAGGATACTACGCCGCGCGGCACACGACCTGCATAATTGCTCCCTAGCAGGCTGTTAAAAAACATCAACGACACGCCGCGTGAGGGCACGCGGCCTACAACTTCCTTCGATTTCGGCGGCCTGCTGTAGGCCCGCTGCCCCCAGCGGGCGCTTTTTCAACTGGCTGCTAGAGATCAAGTACGGATATCTTGCCCCGACACCGGCTGTCGGGGGCGAGCTCAGTGCGGTGAAGTGCTGAAATGGATCACGAACACTGACAGGGCGATCAAGATCAGCCCGATCAGTGCGAGAACAATTCCCAACATCCTGCCCGTGAGCATACCGTTATCGGCTCAGCACTGCTTGTGCCGCGCGCTGGTTCTGCCCCTGAAACCGTTGAAAGCACTGGCATGGAGTTGATCCATCCATGTCCTCTTGCGCGGAAGCGCGCAGTTCTTTGAGCGAAACCGCGCAGCTTGCGGCGATTTATTGTCTTGTGTCCGCACGTTGCTTCATGTAAGCAGCTGTCCAAGCGTAGCTTACAGAACAGGATGATGACGTTGGCACGTCCACTGCGATAGCAGGTGGGTGGAGGACAACGAATATGACGGGAACACAGCTTCTGAAACGAGTCGGTGCGCTGGTCGTCGCGCTGGCTGCCTTGATCGCACTACCAACATACGCCGCGCCTGCTGCCGCAGAGCTTGGGACTGTCTCAGCTGTGGGGAACCTGACGTCGGGAAGCGACATCAGCTACCAGTTCAATTTGGATGTCATCACCAACACGGGTCCATTGGTTGTCGAGGCCACGATCACCGGCAAGAAGTTCCGGGCGACGTTCCCCGTGCTCACCAATAGCAGTCTGGTGCTTGGCAGTAACGACGTGTCGGGCACATCGGTTCTCATCCCCACCAACTTCGCGGGCGGTGCGGTGATGAAAGTGACGGCGACGTTTGACCGCAAGAACATCGGCTCAAAGACATTGCACGTTACCATCACCGCCGTCACCAACGCCCCTCCCGCTGGGTCTCTCACTGTAACGACAAACCTCTACGATGTGGGATTCGAAAACACGGTGACGCTAAACGGCTCGATTGTCCCCACCAGTGACATGGCTGGGACGGTGACGTATGTCTGGAGCCAGACCAGCGGCAAAGCGGTTACGCTGAGCGCCAACGGCGTTGCTTCGACCAGTTTCACCACCGATGCGCTGACGAACTTCATAAGCATGGCCGCTTCGGAGTACGTGGTCGGTGTTGACGATGCCGGAAACACGAATCAGCTTTATGTGCCGCCAGAACATCGGTTTGGCACTGACAGTGGCATTTCCATCGACAACCAACAGGCGGGCGAAGCCACGTACGGCTTCAAAGTTCTCGTCAGCAACGGCTCGGTCACACGCACCGGGGTTTTCTCCGTGGCGTGTTCCCTCCAAACGCCCGCGCAACCGAATATTCCGGTTGGCGTAACCGCCTTTTACAAGGGGGCGACCAATAGCATGAACTGGTCGCTCGTATCCCAACCCGCTGGTTCTGTCGCCACCCTTACGCACACCAATGGTTTGATCGCGGCGTTGCGGCCGGATGTCGAAGGCGTGTACGTGATTCACGACAATGTCACGGGCACGACCCTCACCAATACGGCGGCCAGTTGGACCGGCGTGCAGTTCTGCGCGATCTGTCATGGCCCTGGCAACAACGTCGGTCAGCCCGATATTGTTACCCCGTGGAGCCAGACGGAGCATTCGACGATGGCCGAACGCGGGGTGGATGGAGTCCTCGGCTCGTTTTACAGCGCATCTTGCTTCCAATGCCATACCGTCGGCTACAACCAATCGCCGGCGGCGACCAACAATAATTTCTACGCCGTCCAACAACAGCTCGGCTGGGAGTTCCCCAAGGTCTTGCAGGCGGGCAACTACGCGGCGATGCCCGCTCAGCTTCAGAATCTGGCCAACATCCAGTGCGAAAACTGCCACGGGCCCGGCAGCCGGCATCCGGGTTCGCCATCCATCAGCCTGGATGTGAAGGTCTGCGCCAGTTGCCACCAAGACGGCACCCACCACGTCTATCCCGAACAGTGGGAGAGTTCCCCGCACTCGGGAGGGTATGAGAGCATCGCCGCTTCAGAGGGCAACAGTGCCAGCTGCGCGCGATGCCATTCACCCGCTGGCTTTATCAGCGTCGCGACGAACCAGGTCGCTGCCGCCATCACCAACGCGGCGGGCCTGACCGCCGTGGCCTTTGGCACGGGACCGTTGACCTGCCAGGTCTGCCACGACCCACACAGCACATTTGGGGACACCACGGGAAACCGGGCATCAGTTGCGGGTCTTTGACACCGTCCAACTGGGCAACCCGCTCTTGACGAACAGCCCGACGGTCTACGTTGGCCTCGGCGACAGCCTGACCACGGCGAATCTGCAGTTGACCAACAGCACCATCACCGTGACCAATGCGGGTCTATCTGCGGCTTGCATGGTCTGCCACAATGCGCGCGAATGGCCGACGCAAATTCAGGTCAGCGGCTCCAGCAGCGGTAAGATGTACTACCAAACGACGACACCGGACATGAGCACCGCGGGCGAAATCTTCGCCGGCCTGGGTGCCAACGACTATGGCCAGACGATGGGGAATTCCTTCCACACGTACCTGGCGAGCTGCCAAACCTGCCATATGTACACACTCAAGGCGGGTGACACGATCCTCGTCAATGGCGCGCCGGTTGCGATTACAGCAGCCAACCTTGGCACCTACGCGGATGTGTTGGGCTCCCACACGTTTGAGATGACGTACCAATATGTGGGCACGAATGGCGCAACCAACCTGGTGGAAAACATTGCCGCGTGCAACCAGTGCCACGCAAGCTTCCAGCCGGTGGTCAGTTCTTTCGACTACCAGGCGGCGGACTTCCAGAATTATGACGGCAATACGAATGGCGCAATCGAAGGCATCCAGACGCAAACGCAGGGACTGCTGAATGATCTGGGGACCCTGATGTACACGACCGGTCTCACCAATACCATCGCCCATGGAGACACGATCTATTTCGGCGGCGGCTTTTCCACCACCAGTACGGCGTTGGCGGCAGCGCAACACAGGGCCGCTTGGAATTGGAATCTGGAGTATTTCGAAGGCAGCATGGGCGTGCACAACTCGCAGTTCACCATCCGCCTGTTGCAATCGACCTACACCGATCTGAGCACGAACTATTACGGTAACCCGACCAGAACGTTCCTGAACGCCTATCCGAACGCCGTCCTCCGGTAGGAGTGGGCGCGATGGCCATTGTTCTGAGACGGGCGGCGGCTCCGGGGGCGCACGGTCGTCGAAGGCTGCCGCTCAACCATTCGCAGGCAGGCGAAGATTGGTAACAGAGGTGACCTTGAATAGCCCACGATCCTCAACCACGGTAACAGTCGCAGCCATCGGCGGCGCCGCGTTGGCCGCATTGATCATCTCCTGCGCGACGGTGGATCGGGTGGTCCTCGCCCCGCCGATGATTCCGGGCGCCAAGTACGTCGGCATGGACCAATGCGCCTTGTGCCACGAGAAGGAAGTGAAGAACTTCAAGCTGACGGAGCACGCGCGCATCCAGATTCCGGGTGAGGGATCGCGGGTCGAGGGTGAAGGTTGCGAGAGTTGCCATGGTCCCGGGAGTTTGCACGTGGATTCGGGCGGGGATCGCAAGCTGATCGTCAACCCCGGCAAGTCCGGAGGCGTGTTTCCAATGCCATCTCGATAAGAACGCCGAATTCAGCCTCCAATACCATCATCCGGTCAAGGAAGGACGGATGAGTTGCGTCTCCTGTCACGATCCGCATGGTGAAGACATTCTCAAGCCGAAGGGGATGCTGGTTGGCCGCGTGAACGAGGACTGTGCGCAATGCCATCGCGAGCAGGCGCGGCCGCACGTGTACGAGCATGAGGCGATGCGGGAAGGGTGCACCGCCTGCCACAACGTGCACGGCTCGATCAACCCGAAGATGTTGACCGAGCGCGACAATAATCTGTGCCTGAAGTGCCACGCGCAGGTGGCTTCGCCTACCCTGCCCGGTGTCGTGTCGATCGGGAACATGCCGCACGCCGGGTTTGGGCCCACCAGCTTCCTGGAGCAGGGCACCTGTTTCAGCGCGGGTTGCCACACGGCCGTTCACGGTTCGGACATCAACGCCCACCTGCGGTATTGACGGAGCCATGGCGATGAAACACACCCTCTTCAAAGCGCTCTTCGTCGCCGTCCCGGTGGGACTGATGGCGCTCACAGCGGTGCGGGGCGATGATTCGCAAACCAATTCGCCGATCCAGTTGTCCGGCACGCCGGAAGTGACGTATGCGACGGTGTCCGGCAACACCCAGAAGTTCCGCGAAGACGTGGGGATCGAGCCGGGCTGGAACGGCGGCGTCGAGGACGGAACGCTGCATTACGATCTCAACAAGGACACGACGCTCGATGGCGAAGGCCGGTTCATCATTGATGAGCATGACTACAAGTTCCAGTTACAGTTGACGAAACGGGATTTCGGGTTTGTTCGGGCCGGGTACACCGAATACCGCGAGTACTACGACAACCAGGGGGGCTTCTACGGGCCGTTCACGCCGTCGTCATTTCGGCTGGATCAAGATCTGCGGGTCGATAATAGCGATATCTTTTTCGAGGCCGGACTGACCTTGCCCAATCTTCCCAAGGTCACCGTCGGCTATGAGCGACAATCGCGCGATGGCGATGAGTCATTGGTCGAGTGGGGGGGCGTCACCCAGGGCGCGAACACGCGCAACATTTATCCCTCGTTCGACGGCATCAAAGAACACACCGATATCGTCAAGTTGAGCGTGGAGTATGACATTAGCAAGGTCCACCTGCTGGACGACTTCCGCTATGAACATTTCAGCAGCGATGACACGGTGGATGACGCGTCGATAGACCTCGGTTCCAGCCAAACGGTGACAGTCCACGAGGATTACCATCAGGATGCCTTCTACAATACATTCCACATGGACTGCCACGTAAACGACAAGGTGTATTGGTCGCTCGGCTATCTGCACAGCTCGCTTTCCGGTAACGGCGACATGCAGGTGGACACCCCGCCGCCGCTCGGGCCGTTCAACATCAGCGGGACGGCCAACGGGATCGGGAACAATTTGGATTCGGACGTGGTCAACCTGAATGGGATGTTGGGGCCGTTCAAGGGCCTCGTCTTCTACGCCGGATTGCAGGCGGAAAAGACGGACACGCACGGCTTCTCCGACGCGCTTCTCATGCAAGGCACGTCGGCGGCCACGACCAACGTAATTCGTTCATCCGAGGACACCAAGAGTGTCTCGGAAACCCTCGGCATGCGCTATACGAAGATTCCGTATACCACCCTCTATGCCGAGGGCCAATGGAATGAGGAGCAAATCGATTTGGACCAGGCGGATACGCAGGACGGCGCTTCCAGCCTCGCCCTCGACTCGAACGAGACGACCTTGCGACAGGATTACCGTGTGGGGTTCAACACCGCGCCGCTCTCCCGCGTGACGCTGGCCGGCAGTTATCGACATTACATCGATCATGATGACTACGACTACCCCACCGACACGGTTGTGGGCTATCCAGGATTCATCACCGCGCAGGATTTTACCACCGACGAAGTCATGACCAAACTGACCTTGCGCCCGTGCTCGCGGTTCAGCGTGGCGTTCACCTACCAGCTCGTCTCCACCGACACCCGCACCAGCACGGAAGCCATCCCGGTGATCACGCCCGGCGGCACGCTCCAGTCGGGCGATTACGATTTGAATATCTACAGCGTGAGCGCCACGGTCACGCCGCTATCCCGATGGTATCTGACCGGCTACTTCTCGTTGCAGGACACGCGAACGAGTACGCCCGCCGATCAAAACCCCGCCGTCCAGACGTACCGGGGCAACGTGTATACAGTCATGGCGACAACCGGTTACGCGCTCGACAACAAAACCGATCTCACGCTCGAATACAGCTATTCGCGTTCCGACAACTTCGCCAACAATGATGCCGCCGGTCTGCCGCTGGGATTGAATTTCCAACGCCACGCGGTTCAGGCCAGCGTCAGTCGCAAGATTAACAAGAACGTGGTTGCCCATCTGCGCTACGCGTTCTACTCCTACGACGAGTCCAGCACCGGCGGTTTCAACAACTACATCGCGAACCTTGTCAGCGCCAGTTGCAGCGTCCGCTTCTAGCGCCGGACGAGGGGGAAAACAGCGGTCAACCCTGAAGCAAGTGTGCCAAGCCGACAACTTGTCGACATGGCCCGCGCCGCCTTGCCAAAATGTCAGGTTCTCGACACCCCGGCCGAATCGTGCGTTCCTACATATTCTATTGCAACGCAGCCGGTTAAAACCTCACCTCGTCATGCTGGCACCGCCAGTGCTAAACCATTGAGCGGTCATGGTCGCAGAAACCAAAAACCACAACGAGCTGAGGCTTCTCTTTTGGGAGACGACGGCGGGCTGCAATCTGGAGTGCATTCATTGTCGCCGTCTCGACGTCAGCCGGCAGCTCATGAAAAACGACCTCACCACCGAGGAATCGCTGTTGTTCGTCCGCGCACTGGCAGCGTTTGCCAAACCCATCCTCGTCCTATCCGGCGGCGAACCACTTTTCCGCCCCGACATTTTCCAGATCGCGGTGCACGGGCGCGACAAGGGATTGACGGTCGCGCTGGCGACCAACGGCACGCTCATCGACGAACGCATGGCCCACGCGATCGTGGATAGCGGAATCCAGCGCGTCGCCATCAGCATCGATGGCGCCGACGAGACCACGCACGACAGTTTTCGTCGCCAACCCGGCTCGCTGGCGGCGGCGGTGAGAGGTTTTCGGCACCTGCGCCGCGCTCGGGATGAGCATGCAGATCAACTGCACGGTCACCCGGCACAATGTGCAGCAGATCGAGACACTCTACGCCACGGCCGAGGAACTCGGCGCGGACGCGTTGCACCTGTTCATGCTGGTCCCCGTCGGCTGCGGGGTGCAAATTGCCGAGTCGAACATGCTGCCCGCCGAGGAATACGAGCGCGTGCTCAATTGGATGTATGACAAGAGCAAGGAACGCGCTCTTCATCTCAAGGCGACATGCGCACCCCATTACTTCCGCGTCATGCGCCAGCGGGCCGCAGCGGAACATGTGCCTATCGAGGCCACGCACAGCCACGGCAAACCCGAACACGGGCAGGCTCGTGGCAATGGTCACGGTCATCCGGAAGGCCCGGGGCATGGTGGTGGTCCGAAGATGGCGGCGATGACGAAGGGCTGCCTGGCGGGCAGCGCCATTTGTTTCGTGTCGCACACAGGCGAGGTGTTCCCGTGCGGTTATCTGCCCGTTAGCGCGGGCAATGTGAAACGCCAGCCGATGCAAGACATTTGGGAGCACTCGGAAGTATTCGAGTCGCTTGCGCGACGTCGAACAACTCGAAGGCAAGTGCGGTCTGTGCGAATTCAAGAAAGTGTGCCTCGGCTGCCGTGCCCGGGCGTTTTACGCGACACGCGGCAATTACATGGCGGAAGAGCCACACTGCATTTACGAGCCGCGACGGATGAGGAAGCAGGAGATTTTGGACGAAGCCTTGTAGCACGGCAACATCAGGAGGATGCGTCATGGTCAACATTACCAAGCTCTACTGTGGTGAAGAGCAGCCCGCCGATGGGTTGCGATATGGTCATGGCCACGGCGCTCCGAAATCCGCCGCGAAACGCCGGCCAATCGTCGTGTGGAACGTCACGCGCACGTGCAACCTGCGTTGCGTGCATTGTTACTCGGACAGCTACGCGCAGAAGTATCCCGGCGAACTGACTCACGACGAAGCGCTGCGGGTGATCGACGACCTCGCGGCGTTTCAGGTGCCGGCCGTCTTGTTTTCCGGGGGTGAACCGCTCATCCGGCCTGATTTGTTCGATCTCATGGGCTATGCCGTCGGCAAGGGACTCCGACTCACCCTGTCGACCAATGGCACACTGCTGGATGAAGCGGCCGCGAAGAAACTCAAGGAGCTTGGCACTACGTATGTCGGCATCTCGCTCGATGGCATTGGCGAGACCAACGATATATTCCGCGGCAAGAAGGGCGCATTCGACGGAGCGGTGCGCGGGATGCGCAACTGCCGTACGGTCGGCCAGAAGGTCGGGTTGCGCCTGACGCTCACACGACGCAATTGCATGGATCTGCACGACATTTTCAATTTCATCGAGGCCGAGGGCATCCAGCGCGCCTGCTTTTACCATCTCGTGTACTCGGGTCGCGGCAACGCCGCCGACGAGTTGCACACCGGCGGAGATTCGGCGCGCGATGGACATCATCCTCGATCGCACCATGTCGTTTCATCAGCGAGGGTTGAAGAAGGAAATCCTGACGGTCGACAACCACGCCGACAACGCCTACGTCTACCTGAAGTTGTGCGAGCGCGACGCCGAACGCGCCGAGCGGGTCCACAAATTGATGAAGTGGAATGGCGGCGGCGCGAACTCCTCGGGCATCGGGATCGCCAATATCGATACGCAAGGCAACGTCCATCCCGACCAGTTCTGGCAAGCGGCCACGCTGGGGAATGTGAACCAGCGGCCGTTCAGCCAGATTTGGTCCGACAACTCGATCCCGCTCTTGGCGAAATTGCGGAACCGGTTGCCGCTACTCAAAGGGCGGTGCGCGGTGTGTCGGTTTCAGGACATTTGCGGCGGGAGCTTCCGCGTACGCGCGGCGCAAGTATGTGGCGATCCGTGGGCGTCCGACCCGGCGTGCTACTTGACCGACGAGGAAATCGGTGTTGCCGAGGCGACAGCGCTGACCGCCTGATGGGGCGACGGAAAGTTTGATTTATGAAAGTCGGGACAGAAACGAAGGCCAACCTGTTGCAGTACCAGCAGGCGCTGGCGTTCGGGGAAGTGCCGCGTTACACTGCGGGTTTACAGGTGCGCCTGTCGGGCGGGGAACGGGTGTACGTCGCGCTCTCGGCATTCGAACTCGCGCTCTATTTCGAGAATGACGTGGCGTTGCACTACGACCTCGAGGGGCGACTGACGAAGGTCGCCAAACCCGATCATCATCGTCGTCGTGGGTTGTCGCATCAAGTGCTGGTGACGCACCGACGCTCCGACCAACAGGGAGGCGGCATCGAACGCCGCGTTCTCCCCGCGGAAGACGCCGATGCGCTGGTGACGGGAGCCCACGAGAAGGTTGTCCACGTGCTGAACGAATTCCGGGGGAACTCGATCACGTTGGAATACGCGAAACCCGGACCCGGGCAGGCGCTGGTGGAGATCCTGCCGTCGTTGGAACACGCCGCGAGTTTTGACCAGCGCGCCGCGCGCCGCGATGCCGAACGGTTTCACTCGATTTACGGTCGCGTCGCCGTGCTTCCGCCCGACCAATACAACGCGCTCGTGCTCCAGGCGACGGAAGGGTGCGCGTATTCTTGCTGCCTGTTCTGCGAGTTGTATCGCGATGTGTTCTATGGGCGAAAGAGTCCCGACCAGTTTGCCGAACACGTCAGGGACGCGATTGCGTACCATGGGAACGCGTTACGGGGACGGCGGTCCATTTTTCTGGGCGAGGCCAACGCGCTCAGCCTGCCGCACGAGGATTTGGTGAGCATGTTTCGCGTGCTCCACGAGCATTTTGAGCTGCCACCGCACACCGAAGAGCGCGTTCCCGCCAGTTGGTGGCTGGGTCACGCGACGCGGTTCGACGGCGTGAGCACGTTCCTCGATGCGTTCATGGGGCCCCGCCGCACCACGGCCGACTTTGAAGGATTACGCAAGCTTGGCCTGCGCCGGGTCTACATCGGTTTGGAATCGGGTGACGACGACCTGCTGAAGTGGTTGTGCAAACCGGCCACGAGCGAGGGCATCGCGCAATGCGTGACGAGCCTGAAGGCGGCCGGGCTGACCGTGGGAGTGATCGCGCTGTTGGGCGCTGGCGGCCACGAGTTTGCCGAAGCCCACGTGCGGGAGACGGCGCGGCTGATCAGCGACCTGCCGCTGGGCCGCGACGATTTTATCTATTTCTCGCCCCTGGTGATGTACCCGAACAGCCGGTACACCGAACAGACTAGTGCGTTGCAGATCGAGGCGTTATCCACAGCGCAGATGCGCGAGCAGGAACACGCCATCCGCGAGGCCCTGCGATTCAACGAACGGCGTGGCCGGCCGCACCTCGGCCGTTACGAACTGGAAACTTTCGCCTACTGACAACCATGTGCAGCCACGAAAACAACGTTGCCAGTTCCTTGGACAAATTTCAGATTCCGTTCACTCCCGCGCGTGGCATTGTGATCGCGGAGAGTCAACGAACGGTCCTCGCGCCAACCTATTCGGCTGCCCCGGGCGCAACGCCTGGGGGGTGGACCCAAACGAGGAGGTTGGCGCATGATTTCCTGGTGGGGCAGTACGGCATGACTGGCAAGGCGGTGTGGAAATGAGCCTCGGGCTCGGTTGCGACACGATGGCGACCATGACGGCAAAATCAATTCCACCGGCCAAACCGGCCACCGAGCCCGCCAGGGGCGGTGCGGTTTGAACGAACTGCCGTCCGGCCGCGGGCCGTCGTCCAGCATATCGAACCCGCCGGAGAGGCGATGCAACGACTGATGGCGATGGGGCTGTGTGTCGGACGCGAACTCGAAGTTGTCCGCCAGGGCAACCCACTCATCCTGCGGCTGCTGGGGGCGCGCATCGGCGTGTCGAGTCGGCTGGCGCGACACGTGGTCGTGGAACGGAGCGCATGAGTGCCACGGCGGCCTGCTGTTCGCCGGCGGAAGTCGTGTCGCGCGACACGTACCGGCTAGTCCTGGCGGGCAACCCGAACGGCGGGAAGACCACGCTGTTCAACGCCCTGACAGGATTGCGCGCCCAGACGGCAAATTATCCCGGCACCACCGTTGAGCGGCGCGTCGGCCACTTTTCGGTGCGGGATAAAGCCATCGAGATCATTGATTTGCCCGGATGCTACGATCTCCAGGCGCTATCGGAGGAAGAGCGCGTCGCCGTGGACGTAATCACCGGCCAATCTCCGGAGACCGGCCAAGCCGGACGGGGCGATTGTAGTGGCCGACGCGATGAACCTGAGTCGGAGCCTGTTTCTCGTCAGTCAGATTATCGAGATGGAACTTCCGGTGGTGGTCGCCCTCAACATGATGGATCTCGCCGAGGCGGCCGGCTGTCCGCATCGACGCCGCGAAACTGGCGCGGGCACTCGGTTGCCCGGTGATTCCACTGGTCGCGCGCAGCGGTCGCGGGCTTGGCGAACTGCGCCGCGCCATCGAACACTTGAAGACTGCCGTCGCCGGCGTCGGCGATGTGCGCCGCGTGCGGTGGTTGCCGGTTCAAGACCCGCTACGCGTGGACGGACGCGATCGTCGGCCACTGCGTGGAGCATCCCCCGCGGGTGACGCACCCGTGGACGGAGCGGCTGGACGCCGTACTAACGCATCCCGTGATTGGGGTGCTCGTGTTTTTTGGCGTGATGCTGGGGGTGTTCTTCCTGATTTTCCGCATTGCGCAGATTCCGATGGATTTGATCGACGCGATGTTCAGCAATCTCGGATCGTGGATGGAACAACACATGGCGGCGGGCGATTTACGCAGCTTGCTTGTGAAAGGAGGCATTGGCGGCCTGGGCGGGATGCTGGTGTTTCTGCCGCAGATTTGCATTCTGTTCTTCTGTCTCTCGTTGCTGGAGGACACGGGCTATCTGGCGCGGGCGGCCTTTGTGATGGATCGGCTCATGCGCGGCGTGGGCCTGCCCGGCAAGGCGTTTGTGCCGTTGCTCTCGGCGCATGCCTGCGCCATTCCGGCCATCATGGCCACGCGCGTCATCGAACACAAACGGGACCGGTTGGTGACGATTCTCGTGCTGCCGCTCGTGTCCTGCTCCGCGCGGATCCCGGTGTACAGCATGCTCGCGGCCCTGCTGTTTGCGCACGACGCGTGGAAGGCGGCGCTCGTGTTTAGCGGTGCGTACACGCTGGGTCTGGTCGCGGCGATTGTCGCGGCGTTGGCGCTGAAACACACGATCTTGAAGGGCGAGACGCATCCCCTGGTGCTGGAGTTGCCGAGTTACAAATTACCGAGCTTGCAGACGGCGGTCCTGCTGATGCTGGATCGCGCGTGGGTGTTTATCCGGAAAGCCGGGACGGTGATTTTGTTGATTTCCATTGCGCTGTGGGCGCTGGCGACATATCCCAAGAGCGCGCCGCCCCCCGAAGCCGTCGCCTTGCAGGAACAGGCCGCGAAACTGACCGGGCCGTCCGCCGACGAATTGCAGGAACAAGCGGGACGGCTCATCAGCCATTCCGCGCTGGCGAACTCGGCGGCGGGCCGTCTCGGTCGTTGGATCGAGCCCGCGATCCGCCCGCTGGGGTTCGATTGGCAAATCGGGATCGGCATTGTCAGTTCCTTCGCCGCGCGCGAAGTCGTGGTCTCGACGCTGGCCGTCGTGTACGGGGTGGGGGAGAATGCCGCCGAGAAAACCCGGAATCACTCTACGATTCCCTGCGGCGCGCCCGGCGAACCAACGGAACCAAAGTGTTCACGACCGCCACCTGCGCGAGCTTGTTGGTGTTCTACGTCCTCGCGATGCAATGTCTTGCGACGCAAGCCATCACGCGCCGTGAAACCAACAGTCTCAAATGGCCGGTCTTTCAACTCGGGTACATGACGGTGCTGGCGTACGTCGCTTCGCTGCTTGTCTTTCAGGGGCTGCGGGCGTTTGGGGTGTCGTAGCCTGGCAATTGGCGCAAACGCTTCAACCCCATCGGCGCGACTCTTCGGCCATCGGGTTTCGACAGCCCACACCCCTAAGTCCACTTTCAACCGGTAGCACCAAGCCGAGATGTGCGCATATCAATCCGAGGTCTGATGAAAAGCCTTCACGACACCGTCATCGCAGTCTTTGCAGAGTCTCCTCGTCCTCCCAGTCGCCGACTTCCAAGTTGCGAGGGTCCATTTATGAGCTGGCCGTACGAAATTGTGCGATCGTGTGGACGCGGATCTCGGGGATGTGCAAATCGGGGTCGTATTTCAACTCATTGGAAACATAATCGTAGTGGACATCCTTATCGCCCGGGCTTCACCAGCGTCAGGTTCTGGCACCCCATGAGATGTGATAGCTGCTCTTCCTGAGCGACTGGGGTTACGTACAACCTCCTATGGGGACGTTTAGGGCTCTACGGCACCAAGCCCGCTCCAGGCGGCAACAAGGCATCCAAGCTGAAGGCGATCCTCGCCGCGCTGCGCAGCGCGAAGCGCGTTTGGTTGGCCACCGACTGCGACCGCGAGGGCTAACTGATCGGTCAGGAGATCCTGGAGCATATCAAATTCCGCGGCGTGGTGATGCGCGTGATGTTCACCGCCCAGGACCCGCAGACCATCCGCGACGCCTTCGCCCGGGCCATGCCGAACGCCGACTATGCGCGCCTTTACGCCGCCGCCGTCGCGCGCCGGCAGGCCGACCAGATCTACAACCTGTCCCTGACCCGCACGGCTACCGTCACGCTCGCCCGTGGCGCCCGTACCGTCATCGGTGTCGGGCGGGTCAAGACCCCGGCCCTGGCCATCGTGTGCAAGCGCGAGCTTGAGATTCGCAACTTCGTCCCGCAGGCTTGCTTCGAGGTGGTCGCCACCGCCGAGACCGAAGCCGGCCAGTTGCGGATGCGGCACGCGCCCAAGGAGCGCATCCTCAAGCGCGACGACGCCGTTGCGATCGCCGCCGCCGCCGAAGGCTTCCAAGGTCCGCTCACAGTGCGGGTCGAGGACAAGCGGCAGGGACCACCGCGGCTGCACGATCTGCCGTCGCTGCAGAAGCTCTGCGGCTCCCGTTTCGGCTGGTAGGCGGCGCGGACGCTGGAAGTGGCCCAGGAGCTTTATGACGGCCAGGGCAAGAAGGTCATCACCCACCCCGCGCGGAGAGCCGCTACCTTCCGGAGAGCGTGATTCCCGACGTGCCTCGGATCGTCGCCGGCCTGCGTGTCGGCCGAACCTTCAGCGCCATCCCGGTGCCCGAGCCGCCGATCATCCGCCGCGGCGCGAGTGGCGCCTTTCACGACAAAGGCCTGGCCGGGGCCAGCCACCATGCTGTCATCCCCAACGTCAACACGGTGGACGATCTGCGAGAGATCTGGCCCCGGCTGTCGGGCGACGAGCGACGCCTGTTCGATGTCATTGCCCGGTTGTACCTCGCTGCGATGATGCCGGACTTCCGCTACCGCCAGACGACCGTCACGCTGGAGTAATCGCTCACCTGGGTAGCGTCCGCCGGTCCGGGGCGCCGCCGTTGGCCTGACCACGAAGCTGGTTGACGCGACCACGGTCGGCTCGAATTAACATCGGGGTGACGCCCGAGATCGACCTCGCGAAGCTGACGGTTGCCGAGAAGGACGCGCTGATCCTGTCTCTGCTGCCGCTTGTCGGCCAGTTGGAAGCGGCGCTGGCGCGGAACGCCGAATTGGAAGCGCGGCTGGCGCGGCTGGAGACTCCGCCCAAGACACCGGACAATTCCTCGCTGCCGCCGTCCAGGGGCCAGAAGTCCAGCGATCAACCGACCGGCGAAAAGCCGCCGCGCAAGAGCCGTCGCGGTTTCGGCCGCGCGCTCGATCCCAGCCCCGACCGCGTCGTGGATAGCCGGCTCGACGCCTGTCCGCATTGCGCCGCCGCCTGGGCGGTGGAACCGCAGACGCCGCAAAAGGTCTACGACCGCATCGAATTGCCGCCGGTCAGGCCGGACGTCACCCGTGTGCGCCTGTTCGGCGGGCGCTGCGCCTGTTGCGGCGAACGCGCCATCGCCGCTGCGCCGGAAGGCCTCGAGCCCGGCTCGCCGTTCGGCAAGTCCATCGAGGCCATCGCGGTCTATCTCCATTACGCCCAGGCGATCGGCATCGAACGGCTGCGTTGCCTGTTCGCCGAGATGTTCGGCCTGTCGATCAGCGAAGGCGCGCTCTGCAACATCCTCGCCCGCGCGCAAGCGCCCCTGGAAGCGGCCGCCGCGGCGATCGCCGCGGCGGTCACCGCGTCCGATGTGGTCGCCTCCGACGAGACTTCGGTGCGGGTGATGAAAAAGACGCAGTGGGAGTGGGTCTTCGTCACCGCTCTGTCCGTGCTGCACGTCATCCGCCCCAGCCGGGGCGCCGACGTGGTGCGCACGCTGTTCGGCGAGCATCGCCCACGCGTGTGGATATCCGACAGCTTCGGCGCCCAGCGCGGCCATTCCGGGTTCTGGCAAATGTGCCTCGCGCATCTGTTGCGCGACACGCAATACGCCATCGATTGCGGCGACGACGCGTTCTCGCCGGCATTCAAGCGCCTGCTGTTGCGCGCGATCGCCATCGGGCGACGACGAGACACGCTGCGCGACAGCACGCTGGCGCAATACCACGCCGATCTGCAACGCAGGCTGACGCGCGTGATGGCGCTGCCGCGACGTGGCGAGGCCGCCGAGAAATTGCGCCGCCGGATTGCCCGCGACCGCGCGCACCTGTGCCTGTTCGTGACCGATCGCGCCGTGCCGGCCACCAATAACGCCTGCGAGCGCGCGCTGCGGCCGAGCGTCATCTTCCGCAAGGTCACCAACGGCTTCCGCTCCGATTGGGGCGCGCAAACCTACGCCGCCTTCCGCTCCGTGGTCAGCACCGCAAAGGCCAACGGCCGCTCCGTCCTCGGCGACCTTCGCACCGTGCTGGCAACCGCGTCAGCCCCAGAGGCCGCAGCACAGGTAGGGTGAGCAATTACTCTCATCTGCGTGCACATAGGTAACAACTCGACTGAACATTATACTCCCAAATCCAGTCGAACTCGGGCTGGAACTTGAGTTGCTTCGTGTTGTCTCGGACCGCACCGACATCAGCGTCATCGAATCCGTTTGGGGCTTGGGCATCGATCTCCAAGGTCAGCCTCACCGTGGCGCCGTGGGTGCGCCGAGGCCCGCTGACCACGGCGTTGCTAACCGCCTCGCCGTTCTTTACGGCCCGGATCGGGTCCAGGTCATGACCCACCTTCCTTCGGGTGGCGACGCCGTTCCGCTGCCCGCCTCAGTCAGCCGGCCCGCACATGCCCCTCCCGCCGACCTGCATTGGGTCAACGGCGCTGCGCTGCTCACCCTGCAGGTCGAGTTCCGGCGGATGGCTCGCCGACCTCGAAGTCGAGATGATCATCGCCTGCAAGTCGGCAGCCCTGGGCGGTCGCAGGCCGGAGGGTCGGATCTCCGACCACGAAGGCTGGGACCGCGCAACCTGCCAGCGCTATCTTGCCGCCGCCATGCGGCTCGAAGCGACCTCCGGCCCGCAGATGCGCTGCCTGCGCGAGGAAATCGGCCAGATCGAACGACTGCGAACTCTCCTGACCGCCATCTGATCCTCATTTCGCCCAACCCTACCCCCGCCGCGTACACCGACATCCGCCCTCCGATCGCCCTTCTCCTGCCGTAATGACGGAAAGCGCTGTCGCGTCTTTTCGACCGCGCTTTCGATGCTCATGGCACACGCCGTGCTGCTCCTGGATTCGACGGAAATTCCGACATTCGTGGCGGAGCGGATCAAGCTCGTGCCCCGATATGACGCCGTTATGTCGATTGCGACGCTAGCCGCAAAAATGCACGAGGGTTGGCGGGCGGGTGTGTTCTGACGCACCGGCATGGGGCACCGCGCCGGGCCTCGGCGTTGGGCGGGCTCAGTGGCGGCGGCGTTGGGGGTTGAAGGGACGTGGCTGCGCGGGGCCTCTGCCCCGTTTCTCAGGTGAGCATGCGAGACAGCCGTGTCAGCGCGCAGGCGAAGATCGGCTGGTTCGGGGTCGAGCGCGGCAGGTGGAGCCGCACCTTGCGCTTCAGCACCTCGACCCTGGCGGCAAGTTTGACCAGGCGCAGGCGCAGCGTATCGAACTGGGCGACGCGCCAGAACGAGCGTCGCGGCATGGCGGCCCGCAGGCTCCACATCAGCCAGTAGGCGCCAAGGTGCAGGAACAGGCGCATCTGGTTGGCGGCAGCGCGGCAACACGGCGAGCAGGACCGTGCGCGAAGCGCGCGTAAGCCCGCGCAGCCGGTCGGCGGCGAGATGGGTCTTCCAGGCCTTGATGTGGTTCTCGGCCTGGCCGCGGGCGCAGTAGATGTCCTGGTAGACGGTGCGGCCGCGCACGCCGTCGAGGCTGGTGACGATGAAGCGTGTGTCGACGCCCTGCGGCCCGGCCTCGACGCGGGCAATGATGCGCTCGACGCGGTCCCAGCTTGCGGCGCCATCGTAGAATTCCTCGAACCGGCGCAGCTTCTCGCCGCCTGCCCTGGAGGCGCGCTCGCCCGTGCTGGCCTCCAGCGCGGCAACATGCTTGCGCAGCGTGGTGGTCGGCGCGACGCCGAGGGCGTAGTCCAGCCGCTCGGCGCGGCAGAAGCGTAGCACCTCCGGGGTGCAATAGTGGCTGTCGGCGCGCAGCAAGATCTCGACGCGCGGCCAGTTGTCACGCTGGGCCGTGATCAGGCGGCGCAGCCAGAACACGATCTTTCGCCCGGTCGGCCGGCAAGCGGGGCGCAACAGGGCGGCGATCATGCGGCCCTCGCCGTCGAACACCACGATCGGTTGGAAGCCGTATTCGTCGTAATGGGCGTTGAACAGGCGCAGTTGCTGGCCACCGTGCACGGCGTCGAAGGTGTCGTCGATGTCGAGCACGATGCGGCGCGGGTAATTGCTCACCCTACCTGTACTGCGGCCTCGGGTGCTGCCGCGGTTGCCAGTACGGTGCGAAGGTCGCCGAGGACGGAGCGGCCGTTGGCCTTTGCGGTGCTGACCACGGAGCGGAAGGCGGCGTAGGTTTGCGCGCCCCAATCGGAGCGGAAGCCGTTGGTGACCTTGCGGAAGATGACGCTCGGCCGCAGCGCGCGCTCGCAGGCGTTGTTGGTGGCCGGCACGGCGCGATCGGTCACGAACAGGAACAGGTGCGCGCGGTCGCGGGCAATCCGGCGGCGCAATTTCTCGGCGGCCTCGCCACGTCGCGGCAGCGCCATCACGCGCGTCAGCCTGCGTTCCAGATCGGCGTGGTATTGCGCCAGCGTGCTGTCGCGCAGCGTGTCTCGTCGTCGCCCGATGGCGATCGCGCGCAACAGCAGGCGCTTGAACGCCGGCGAGAACGCGTCGTCGCCGCAATCGATGGCGTATTGCGTGTCGCGCAACAGATGCGCGAGGCACATTTGCCAGAAGCCGGAATGGCCGCGCTGGGCGCCGAAGCTGTCGGATATCCACACGCGTGGGCGATGCTCGCCGAACAGCGCGCGCACCACGTCGGCGCCCCGGCTGGGGCGGATGACGTGCAGCACGGACAGAGCGGTGACGAAGACCCACTCCCACTGCGTCTTTTTCATCACCCGCACCGAAGTCTCGTCGGAGGCGACCACATCGGACGCGGTGACCGCCGCGGCGATCGCCGCGGCGGCCGCTTCCAGGGGCGCTTGCGCGCGGGCGAGGATGTTGCAGAGCGCGCCTTCGCTGATCGACAGGCCGAACATCTCGGCGAACAGGCAGCGCAGCCGTTCGATGCCGATCGCCTGGGCGTAATGGAGATAGACCGCGATGGCCTCGATGGACTTGCCGAACGGCGAGCCGGGCTCGAGGCCTTCCGGCGCAGCGGCGATGGCGCGTTCGCCGCAACAGGCGCAGCGCCCGCCGAACAGGCGCACACGGGTGACGTTCCGGCCTGACCGGCGGCAATTCGATGCGGTCGTAGACCCGTTGCGGCGTCTGCGGTTCCACCGCCCAGGCGGCGGCGCAATGCGGGCAGGCGTCGAGCCGGCTATCCACGACGCGGTCGGGGCTGGGATCGAGCGCGCGGCCGAAACCGCGACGGCTCTTGCGCGGCGGCTTTTCGCCGCTCGGTTGATCGCTGGACTTCTGGCCCCTGGACGGCGGCAGCGAGGAATTGTCCGGTGTCTTGGGCGGAGTCTCCAGCCGCGCCAGCCGCGCTTCCAATTCGGCGTTCCGCGTCAGCGCCGCTTCCAACTGGCCGACAAGCGGCAGCAGAGACAGGATCAGCGCGTCCTTCTCGGCAACCGTCAGCTTCGCGAGGTCGATCTCGGGCGTCACCCCGATGTTGAATTCGAGCCGCCCGTGGTCGCGTCAACCAGCTTCGTGGTCAGGCCAACCGCGGCGCCACGCACCGGCGGACGCTACCCAGGTGAGC
>CAVYAC010000084.1:0-6200 GCA_963766065.1 uncultured Verrucomicrobiae bacterium | reverse complement strand
GACCACATTCGCGTACGTCGATGAGCGCACGAAGGCGAACGGCACGAAAGCCAAGTACGACGCGTTGTTCTGCGACTCCGATGACAAACAGAAGTTCGTGTACGACAAGAAATTCGATCTCTCGAAGCTCGAACCGACCGTGGCGTGTCATCCCAACCCCGGCAACCGCAAACTCGCCCGGGAACTTGGCAGCATCCAACTCGACCGCGCCTATATCGGCTCGTGCACGGGCGGCAAAACCAGCGATTTCCTGGCGTTCGCGGAAGTCATCAAGGGCCACAAGGTCAAGATTGACACATTCGGCGTTCCCGCAACGCCCGATGTGGTGCACGACTTGCAGGCGGCGAAGATGAACGGCAAGACCGTGTGGCAGGTGCCTCGAGGAAGCCGGCGTGCAAATGACCGAGAACGCCAGTTGCGCGGCGTGCCTGGGTGGTCCGACCGATACATTTGGGCGGTTGAACAAGCCGATGAAATGCATCAGCGCGACGAACCGGAATTTCCCGGGACGCATGGGCCATCTCGAATCGCAGGTGTTTCTCGGCTCGCCGTACACCGTGGCCGCCAGCGCGATCACGGGCCACATCACTGACCCCGAGAAGTTTTAGGCTGATGAAATTATATCTTCTCCGTCATGGCACCGCCTCGGATTTGGCGTCGAGTGATGCGGAGCGAGAATTGACTCGGGAGGGTGAAGAGGAAGCACAGATCGCGGGTTCGGCGCTGGCCGAACTGGGCGTCAAACCTTCGCATATTTTGAGCAGCCCGTTGGCGCGCGCTCGTCAGACCGCCGAGATTGCGGCGCAGCTCTCGAGTCCACGGCGCCGTAGAATCGCTGAACGAACTCGCGAACGCTACGCCGACTCGAGGGCTTCTTCGGGCGCTGAAACCATACGCCTCTGAGGATGAAATCCTGTTGGTTGGCCACATGCCGTCGCTCTCCGAGCATTTGGCGGCGTTGATTGGATCGAAGAGTCCACAGGGGTTGGCCCTGGGCAAGGCGTGCATCGCTTGCGTGGGGCTGGATGACATTGCGCCGGGTCGAGGTCAGCTTCGCTGGCTATTGCGCCAGAAGCAGTTACGTTGTATCGCTGAACGCGAGGCGTAGTTCGCCATCGGGTCGCGTTCATCGGTTCGGGACTACGGCGGAATCCTTTTTGAAACCGCTTGTAAGGTTGCACCATCTGCTTACAGTGGGTGGTTGACGCGCCAGGAATGGAAGGAACAACGCACTGGAACATGAGTAGACTGCCATGAACCCAGATAACGAACCGCTTGCCGCTCCCGCACCTATACCCGCCGAACTACCATCCGCTGCGACCAGTCGAGCATCACGCAAGCGGTTTATTCCCCTTGTCGTCGCCATCGGTGTGCTCATCGTCGGGGCGGTCGCGGCCTATTACTTCTTTGCCGTCCGCCCGTACGAGACGACCGACGATGCGTTCGTCGATGGGCATGCGATCCAGATCGGCCCAAAGGTACCAGGGCACGTGCTGACGTTGTTCATCAACGACAATCAGTTTGTCAAGAAGGGCGACCCGCTCGTGCAGATCGACCCTCGCGATTACGACGTGGCCCTGGCCCAGGCGCGCGCCAACCTCACGGCGGCCCAAAGTCGTTTGGCGCAGGCCAAACATCAGGTCATTGTTTCGCGCGCCAAGGCGGAACAGGACCGGGCCGCCGTCGGTGTCGCCGAAGCGGAAGCCACGCGGGCCGAAGCCGACTTCGCGCGCTATCAAAACGTGGAAAGCCGGGCGGTTTCGCGCGAGCAGGTGGATACGGCCATCGCGGCCGCGCATTCCAGCGCCGCGGCACTCGAGGAAGCGCGCAGGAAAGCGGATGCCTCCGACGCGCAGATCGGCCAGGACCAGACACAGATCCCGACTGCGGACGCGGGCGTGCAACAGGCCGAAGCCGCGTTGCGCCAGGCGGAACTGAACCGCTCCTACGCCGACATCACCGCGCCCGACGACGGCTGGGTGACGCACCGCGTGGTCGAACAGGGTCAGTACCTGCAGGTGGGGCAGGCGTTACTGGCGATCGTGCCGCGCAACGTGTGGATCACCGCCAATTACAAGGAAACGCAATTGACGTACATGAAACCCGGCCAACCGGTGTGGATCAGAATCGACGCGTTTCCGCAGAGAAAGTTCCGAGGGCACGTGGACAGCATCCAGGCCGGCACGGGCGCGCAATTCAGCCTGTTGCCGCCCGAGAACGCGGCGGGCAACTACGTCAAGGTCGTGCAACGCGTGCCGGTTAAGATTGTTTTTGATGAAGGTGACGACCCGCCGCAGATGTTGCCGCTGGGCGCGTCCGTGGTGCCCGAGGTGAAAGTGCGATGACCGATGGCGCCACAGTCCGTACCGACGAAGCGCTTTGGCAGCAGCCGCACAATCCGTGGATCATCGCGCTGGTGGTGACGATGGCGACGTTCATGGAGGTGCTGGACACCAGCGTCGCCAACGTGTCGCTGCCGCACATCGCGGGAAACCTCTCGGCGGGTCAGGACGAGAGCACCTGGGTGCTCACCTGCGTACCTCGTCTCCAACGCCGTCGTGCTGCCGCTCAGTGGATGGCTATCAGAGCGGGTTCGGCCGCAAGCGATTCTACATGACTTGCGTGGCGCTGTTTACGATCGCTCGCTGCTGTGCGGTCTCGCGCCCAGTCCTGGCTGGCTGGTGTTTTTCCGCGTGTTGCAGGGTGCTGGGCGGCGGCGGCCTGCAGCCCAGCGAGCAGGCGATTCTCGCGGACACATTTCCGCCGGCGAAGCGCGGAATGGCGTTCGCGGTCTACGGCATGGCGCGTGGTGCCGCGCCCGCCATCTGGGCCCGACGCTGGGCGGATGGATCACGGACAACTTTACGCTGGCGCTGGATTTTCTTCATCAATGTGCCCGTGGGCATCCTGTCGCTGTTCCTGACCTCGACGGTTGATCTCACGACCCGCCGTACCTCAAGCGATCAAGAAACGGACCGCTGAAGATCGACTACATCGGGCTTCGGCTGATCGCCGCTGGGCTTGGCTCCCTGGAGGTGGTTCTGGACAAGGGCCAGCGCGACGACTGGTTCGAGGCCGATCTACATCAGCGTCTTTACCTTTATTTTTGTGGCGGCGCTGATTCTGGCGGTGATTTGGGAATTACGCGTCAAGGACCCATCGTGGAACTGCGGCTGCTCAAGGACCGCACGTTTTTCATGGCGTGCTTCATGCTCTTCATGCTGGGGTTTGTGCTGTACTCCACGACCGTGCTGCTTCCCCAGTATGCCCAGGACCTCATGGGCTACACCGCCGAGGAAGCCGGAATGCTGATTTCGCCCGGCGGGGTCACCATCATGCTATTAATGCCGCTGGTCGGGTATCTGGTCACGCACTACGATGCACGCAAGATCATCGCCTTCGGCTTTCTGATGGTCGGGCTGGCCACGCTCAACATGATGCGATTCAACCTGGGCGTCGATTTTCGGACGATGATGTGGGCGCGCGTGTTCCAAGCGGGCAGTGTGGCGTTCCTATTCGTGCCGATCAACACCATCGCGTTTGCCTATCTGCCGCGCGAAAAAAACAATGCAGGCTCCGGGTTTGATCAACCTCGCCCGCAACATCGGCGGCAGCGTGGGCATCTCGATGGTGACAACCACGCTGGCGCGGCGGGCCCAATTTCATCAATCGGTGCTCGTCGCCCATCTGTCCCCCTATGACGCCCATTTCATGAACACCGTGCGAGCGTTGAACGTGGTTTCGCCGCTTCCGGGGCCGGCACGGTCATGGCCACCAAACAGGCGTATGCGGCGATCGGCGGGATGGTGGCGCAGCAATCGGCGATGCTGGCGTACCTGGATAACTTCTGGTTGTTGGGTTTGTCGGCGTTGGCGCTGGTCCCGCTAACGTTCCTAATGAAGAAATCGAGGCCGGGAGGAGCCATCGCGGTGCACTAACATGATCCGCGTCATCGCCATCGAACGGGAATTTGGCTGCGGCGGAAGCGCGCTTGCCGAAACCCTCGCCACGCGACTCGGTTGGAAGTTGCTGGACCAGTCGTTGACCGAAGAGGTCGCGCGCATTGCCCAGGTCGCTCACACAGTTGTGGAACAGCGTGAAGGACGTTTGGATCCGCTGTTCTACCGGCTCGCCAAGGTTTTCTGGCATGGCTGCTACGAGAAAGGCATCCCTGTCAGCGGACAGGAAACCTTCGATGCGGACCGCGCGCTGGCGCTGGTCCAACAGGTCGTCGAACAAGCGGGGGCCGAAGGTAAGTGCGTGATCGTCGGGCGGGGTTCGGCCTATTTTTTGCGGCAGCGGACCGACACGCTCCGGGTGTTCCTGTTTGCGCCGCGCGAATTCAAGTTTCGCTTCCTACTGGGCCACACACAGAACGAAGCCAAGGCGAATGAGTTGCTCGATACGGTCGACCACAACCGCAAGATGTTTGTGAAACACTATTTTAATTTGGAGTGGCCGGTCCGCTCCGTGTATCACGCCATGCTCAATGCCGCGCTCGGCGATGACCTGGTTCTCGCGACCATCCTCGATTTGATGGACGCTCTCAACAAGAAGGAAACGTCGTGATGAAAACCCGAACCGCGTTCCGACTCGCCCTGGCAACCGTGGCGCTGGCGGGCTGTGCCGTCGGACCCGATTATCATCCACCGAAGACACAAGCGCCCGCCAACTGGAGCGAAGCCCAACTCGGCGGCACGACCAATGGCGCGATGACGGTGGTCGAGTGGTGGAAGACATTCCATGATCCTGAATTGAACTCGCTCATCCAGCGTGGGGCTGCGACCAATTACGATCTGCGCGTCGCGGATGGCGCCTGCATGAGGCCCGCGCGCTTCCGGGCGAGCGCGGTTTTTGACCTCGGCCCGACAATCAATGGTGGCGCGGGCTATGCCGATACGCGCCAGTCCAAAAACTCGATTCCATTCAACACGTCGGGACCCGTTGGCGGCCAGATCAGCAGCAACTACCTTTTTCGTACCGACCTCTACGACGCGCATTTCGATGCGAGCTGGGAGATCGACGTGTTCGGCGGGAAACGACGGGCCCTCCAGGAGGCAAACGCCCTGCTCGCTTCCGCCGAGGAAGATCGGCGCGACGTGCTGGTGAGCGTTCTCGCCGAGGTCGCGCGCAATTACATCGATGTCCGCCATTTCCAGCAACGCCTGGCTATTGCCCACCAAAACATCGCGGCCCAGCAAGATGCCGTCGATATCACCCGCGACCGTTTCCATGCCGGCCTGGCCAGTGAACTGGACGCCAAGGAAGCGGACGTATTGCTGGCCACCACGCAATCGCAAGTCCCCGTATTCGAACAATCGCTCAAGCAGGCGGTGCATCGGCTGGGAGTGCTCATCGGCCAGGAACGGGCGCGTTGCTCGATGAACTCAGTGCCGCCGCGCCGATCCCCGCGCCGCCACCCGAAGTGCCGGTCGGTCTGCCGTCGGATTTGTTGCGTCGAGCGGCCGCGTTCGCCGGGCCGAGCGTCAACTGGTGGCGGCGACCGCCAACATCGGGGTCCAAACCGCCGAGTTATTCCCGAAATTCTCGCTGACCAGCGTGGCCGGTTTCCAAAGTTTCTCCGCCGGCGACTGGTTTAACGGCGCCAGCAAGTACTGGTCCGCGGGGCCGACGGTGACGTGGCGCATCCTGGATTATGGCCATGTGCGCAGCCAGATCCAGACGGCCAACGCCCAGGCGAGCAATCCTCGCGATGTACGACAAGCATCCTCACGTCGTCTCCCACGATTTTTCAAAAGACACTCTCGGTCAACGACTTTTATTTCGGCTCGAAGGACTTCGAGTTTCCCATGGGCCACATCTCCTTCGTCGGCAAGCTGGACAAAGACACCTTGGCCAGAGCGCCTGCGCTGGCGCCTGGCTTTTCGCTCGATATCATGGCGCAGCATTCGCTCGACTTCTGGCTCACGTCCGAGGATCTCCCCGATCCGGACAATCGAGTGAGCCTCGACTCCGAAGGGCGCATCGTCCTCACTCAGCGCCCGAACAACGAAGAGGGGCACAAACGCTTCGCCGCTGCGCTCCAGCAGGCAATGCAGGCGCAGCGCAAGTGCACCGTTCATGGCGACGAGTGCCACACGGGACTTTTCTCGCGAAATCTGTTCCTAGGCCAAGCATTCCTCTCGCGGCGTGGGCCCACCAGAACGGGACGGTTCGCTTCGGGCGAGAGCAATGCGTCG
>CAVYAC010000083.1:0-74813 GCA_963766065.1 uncultured Verrucomicrobiae bacterium | reverse complement strand
GCGGCTCCCATCGCATCGGTTGGCAGTCGTGGCCGTGCGTTTGTTGGCGAATAAACTTCGCCCTTACATGCCAAGTCGAGCGTGCTTTTCTGATAATCCGCACGATTCCACTTCGGGCGCATCAAACGGATCCCCTGCGGAGAGGTTGTCCACGGCTTCACGGTCGTTGGTCCAGAACCACAACAGCGAACACAACGCCGCATCCGCTTCCGACTGACTGCCGTGCCCCTCGATGTTGCCATTCCATAGCGCAAGAAACTTCGGGCCATTCTTGGCTTCACTGGCCCTGCGGATAATCTCGGCATCATTCAACGTGGACGGGACGCGCAGCGAAGGCGTTGCAACGGCGTGTTTGTTCGCGGGAAAAACGGCTTGGACAAAATCGTCAACCTCTGACTGCCGCACCTCGATGTCGCCAGCATTGGCGGGAGCCGCGCTCGCCCCGTGACCGCGCAAGTAACGGTGCGAGCGATACACTTCCACGCCGCGCAGCTTGGGGTTCTTTCTGCCGGGTCCTTGCCGTCAAGCACGTGCGTGGCACGAATCCATGTCTTGATCCCCTTGCCACTCGGCGAAACTTCGGAGTAGCTATTCAGTTTCGGCAACCACTCGGCGGCGAGGGTGCCGGGTTTGATTGCGCCGTGATCGTCAAGGCACTTGTCGAAGTCGATTCCGATGTACCGTCGGCGGGGTCAAACATGCGGCCCACGCCATGCAACGTGTCGGGATGCACTTCGTAGCAGGCCACGGCCTCAGTGCAGCGTTCCCCATGTCCAGCGGATCGTCTGATTCCGCGCTGTCCCCTGCCGGATTTACAGGCACTTTCGTCGGCTTGCCGTTGCGGACTTCCTCACGCCAACACACGAAACGGATTTTCTCGCGGAGTTCCGCCGGTACGCGGCCAGTGCCGCCACGTCGAGCCGTGCGATGCCTGGATCTTCATCGGCGCATCGCCTCCTGTCGTCGGCGCTCAAGCGCGGCGAGAATCTTGGCCTGTTGGTCTTCCGTGAATAACCTGCTCCCGGTCGGTCAGCCGCAAAACATCCATGCGAAGCTGCTCTGCAATCTGTTTGACCGTAGTTGGGTGAACGCCCCCGGCCTGGCTATCTCGCAAGGGCGAAGCAATTTGACCGCTGTGCTTACGGTTGAGGCTGTTGGAGTCGGGGCAGAAATTTCCGGTGAGTTCATCGTGATCTACTCGGTCACGCGCCCTGCCCAGCGCTTCCTATTCGGCGTGCGAAACCTCTCCAATGCCGCCTCGATGTCAGCGCGCTTGAAGAGCAAAACTCTTTTGATGCGATAGCAGGGCAAGACACCCGTGCGAGTCCAATTACCCAACGAGCGACGCGAAATCGGCAAGAGCTGAATGACTTGGTCAGCTCGAAGGTACGACGCCGCCACGGTTGACGGGGTTACGGCCGTTTGTATGGCTGCCGCTGACTTGATGGTGTTGTGTCGCACAATTTGCCTTCCGTGACTATCCAGTAGCACGGAGCGACACTCCTTAATACGAACACAACGCGACTGCGTGACGTGCTATTTTTTGGCGGACGGCCTCGCCTCGCCGGTGTGAAGCCGATGCGATTGCAGAACATTCTAATGCTCGCATAGAAGGCGATTTCTTGGTTTTTGTTCCACCGCTCCACAATCTCCGGCGGCAGGTGCGATTTTACCAAGTCGGCGACTTCTCTCGCGTGTGACAGCGGGTCGCAGCGGCGATGTGGTTTAGGAAGACCTGCTCAGCAACGGCAGCGTAGCCGTGCCCCCTGCGCGGCTTGCGGCGCTTCAACTCCGACAAGAGGCCGCTCAAAAACTCGACGGCATCAGTCTTCGACATGTACATGGCCTTGCCGACATTCACCGCCAGCCAGGCCCGTCTTTTGTCAAAGTCTTCGCGAGCTTGCGCGGTCGGTTGCGCTTTCAGAGTAGTCTTCATGGAGTTGGTCGAGGTCGCAGAAGATGTGACCCATAATTGCGCCAGCATGTTTCAGCGTCTCGTGCTTGCCACTGGGCAAAAAGGCAGAGTATTCGCGCGCGATAAGTGTTTTGCAGAGCCTCGTGAACGAAGCCGGCAATTTTACCTTGCCGGTGCGCGCTCGTTTTTTCTCTTCCGTTTCATCGGTTCGCCTATTCGTTGACGGCTTTCATCGCCACGATCTTTCCGGCGGCGGCCGGTCGCAGCGCCCAAAACCGGGCAGCCTCGGATTTTTTCACGATCTGTTCATAATGGCGACGGCAAACGGCGGGTGCGTTCCCCATTTGGTAGCTGACCCGCGCCACGTCCTGCCATTGCGCCAATGCGTAGGAGCCGAACGAATGTCGCATCGCATTGATGTGCCAGCGTTTAGCCCGGCGGCTTTGCGAAGGTCAAGTAATCGTTCCCGCAACCCAACGGGGTCAACAACCGGCCCTGACCGCTTGATGTACGGATGCAGCCACGCGGCGGCGGTATCGTTCAAGGTCACTACACGGCGGGTCTTGGTCTTGGTGGTTGCGGCCTCGACCGTTACCGCTCGCTCTTGGTAATCCACCTTTGACCAATCCAACCGCAACAATTCGGAAACGCGGATACCGCAGAACGTCCCAAGCACGAAGTAGGGCAGCAATAGGTGATCGTCGGCATGTTCCAAAATGTGCGCCACTTCCTCAACCTTGAAAATGCCGGGTTCGGGTGGCAACCGATCATCCTTGCGCGAATCCATCGCCGGATTGTCCTGACACCACTTCTTTCCCGTCGCCAGCTTGAACAACGCGACGACCTGCCTCCGATAGTTGTGCCGGGTTTCGGGATGATGGGCAACTCGATCAAGCCATGCGGTGATTTCGTCGCTCTCGATCTCGGTGAACGACCGCACCCCGAAGTCCTCAGCGAATTTACGCCAGCGACAACGGAGATTGTCCACTGTGCGTTTGCTGCGCCTGCCGGTGATCTCCGCAACAAGCTTCTCGACACCCTCCGCCACAGTGGGGGCTTCAACGAATTGCAGCTTGCGGGCGATGTAGTAGGCGACAGCGGAATCCAACTTCGCGCCCGGATAGTCAGCCAGCATCTTGAAACAGTTTGCAGCCTCAACCCGCTGGGCAACCGATAGCTCGGATGCTGCCTTGCCCATGTTGCGGCGCTCGGCGCGGAGTTCTCCCGCTCGGTTCTCGGCTTCGGCGCGAGTCTTGAACGTCTCGCGGATGCGCGTCCCGTCAATCATCACGGCGATCTGATAACCCACCTTGCCGGACGGGTATTGTCGTGTTAGGATTGGCGGCCATGCAGGTTCGCGCTTGCGTTTTTGTTGCTCGAAAGTGGTCATGTGATCTGATCCTCTCTGTCTGGTCACATTGCCACTTATTGCCACTTGATGCAAGTCAAAAGTTGTAAGTCCTTGACTGCCCGGTAGTGTAATTGGTAACACAGCGGCCTTTGGAGCCGTATTTCCTGGTTCGAGTCCAGGCCGGGCAGCCATCTCCCACCTCGCCGCCTCCGTAGTCTCATGGCATGTCGAGTGCTTCCATAGCTCTTGAGCTTGGAGTGCTCGTAAAGCATGGCCAGTATTTCAGAAGAAGAAATCCAGCAGTTGCTCCGAACCGTGGAGATGTTCGAAGCGATTACAAAATCCCAACCCGAGGATTATCAATCCTGGGAGATTCTGAAGGAGGCGTACGCCAAGCTGGGCCGCCGCACCGAGAGCCTGCTCGCCTCCAAGAAGCTGGCAAAAGCCCATATCTCTCTCGGCCAGATTTCCCAGGCAATCCTCGAGTACGAGGGTATCCTTCAAGAGCACCCGAACGATCCGGAGGTGCTCAAAGACCTGAAGGAACTCGAGGCGAAGACTTCCCAACTGGCCGCAAATCGACAACCCTCTGGGGCGCCGTTACTGCGTGAGGACTCCAAGCCGACACCACTTGCCCCGGCGCTGGCCGCCGGGACAGCGGCGCCCCCCTCTTCTCCTCCGCCACCGCTAACACACGAAGACGGTAACAAAGCGCTGATCGATGTGTTGATCGCGGAGAAAATGCTCACACCACAAGCGGTCGAGCCGCTGGTGAAACGTCTCACATCGGGCCCCGTCAACACCGGTGAGAGTCCAACGCCTTTCGTGCTCGCCCAGTTGCTGATCGAAGAGCAACTGGTGAAGCTGGACGATATGCTGACAGTGCTGGTCAACCGAAGTGGTCTGCCATACCTGCCGTTGTTCGACCTACGACGTGGATCGCGACGCCGTCTGCCTGCTCCCGCGGGACATCTGCTTCGAAAAGTGCGTCGTCCCGTTCGACTTGATCAGCCGCTCGGTGCTGATTGCCACGGCCAACCCGTTCGACACTGCGGGGCGCAGCCAGGCGGAGGCCATGTTGGCCTACAATGTGTTCTGGTACGTGACCTCGCCCGAAGAAATCCATGCGGCACTGCGGCGCGCCCATGGGCTCGATTCCAAACATCCCGCAGGTGCCCGCGCTTCTGGTAAACCATGAAATCATTCGGAGAAAGAATCGCCGACGCACTGCTGGCGGATGGGTTGCTGACCCAAGAGCAACTCGATGAAGTCCTTGACGCCCAGAAGAAACACGGCGGGCGGCTGCTGAAGTTGCTTCTCGAAAAGCAACTGGTCACCGAGCAGGACATGATGGTCAGCATGGGCCGCTGTCTCGGCGCACACCCGGTCACGCTCGCCAAAATGCGCGTTCCCCAGGACATCATCGACCTCATCCCAAAGGATCTTGGCCAAACCTACAAGATGGTTGCCGTCGCCCGGCTGGGACGAAAGCTGTTCGTGGCCATGGCCGACCCGTTGAATGTGCTTGCATTGGACGACCTGCGTCGTGTGCGGCCGACCGCACAAATCATCCCGCTGATCAGCACCGAAAAAGCGGTTACCGACTTCCTCAACAACGTGCAGACCCAAGTCGACGGTGGCATCGACGCGATCCTCAAAGATGTTGACGTCTCCGATATTGAATTGGCGAGGGAGAAGCAGGACGAAATCAACCTCGACCAACTCGTGGACAGCAGCGAGGAAGGCCCGGTCATCAAGCTGGTCAACCTCATGCTCGTCCAAGCCATCAAAGACCGGGCCAGCGACATTCATATCGAACCGTTCGAGAAACAACTTCGTCTCCGCTACCGCGTGGATGGTGTGCTGTATGACTCGACCGCCCCGCCCAAGGGATTACAGTCGGCCATCGCGTCACGCATCAAGATCATGTCAAATCTCGATATTGCTGAACGCCGTCTTCCGCAAGATGGTCGCTTCCGCATCAAATTGGCCGGGCGGGAAGTCGATTTACGCGTCTCCGTACTGCCGACCGTCCACGGCGAAAAGATCGTGATGCGCGTGCTCGACAAGGGCACCCTCAGCCTCAATTTGGATGGCCTGGGGCTTCCCCCCGACAATCTGGTGAAATTCAAGAACGCCATCGACGCGCCGCACGGGATGATCTTGATGACAGGCCCCACGGGCTCCGGAAAAACATCCACGCTGTACGCGGTGCTGACGCAGTTGAACACCAGTGACGTGAACATCGTGACTGTCGAGGACCCGGTTGAATACCAAATGGTCGGTGTCAACCAGGTGCAAGTAAAACCCGAGATTGGACTGACGTTTGCCAGCGGGCTGCGTTCGATCCTGCGCCAGGATCCAGATATCGTCATGGTCGGCGAGATCCGCGACTCGGAGACCGCCGACATCGCGGTGAAGGCCGCGCTCACGGGACACTTGGTATTGTCCACCTTGCATACCAACGACTCACCCGGTGCCATCGCGCGGCTGGTGGACATGGGAATCGAGCCGTTTCTTGTCAGTTCCTCCCTGCTGATGGTATGCGCCCAACGGTTGCTCCGCAAGATTTGCCCACATTGCAAGGAGGCCTTCATAGTCCCACAGGACGTGACTTCCCGGCTCGGCCTCAGCAACGAGGACATTTCCTCCAGTACCTATTACCGCGGCCGCGGCTGTTCACGCTGCAAAGATACCGGCTTCCTCGGACGTATGGCAATTTTGGAGGTTCTCTCCGTAACCAACGCGCTCCGCGAGCAAATCTTGCACGACACCAGCTCCAAGGTTATCAAGGACCTGGCGTTAAAAGAAGGCCTGAAGACGCTCCGCTTGGCGGGACTCGAAAAGGCCAAAGCGGGCCTCACGTCCTTGGACGAAGTGCTCCGGGTTTCGGGCAGCGAGCTCTAGAAACCATACGCCGCGTCCTTCCTCGCCGTCCATCCTGTCGCAAACCTGAGATTTTGGCGTCTCCGATAACAGGATTGCGCTTTTCTGCTCGAAAACTTGGCCGTGGCATACCGGGTGCTTAGTAACTTAACGAAAGACGTTTGGGAAACAAACAGGGATTAGCCAACATGAGATTGCCGTTTTTTCGCAGTTCGAAGGTCGAGACAACCAAGGTAACCGTGTCCGCCCCGTCGCGTCCCTCGACGCCGCGTTTTACACCGCCGCGCCCCAATCCGCCCCCCACCTCAACGTCACGTACGAACCTTCATTTGGCTGAGACGCAATTGATGAGTCATCCTCTGAATGCGGCAAAAGCAGATCCGGAGTCGCCGACCACCCCCAATGTTGAGGGTCGGCCTGCAGTTCCGACAAACGGACAGACGATCGCCCTGTCGCTGAGCTCCATTTCTCAGCAATTGCCCGGCAATTTCCTTGCTACGGTGGGAACGGAGAACATCCGTCACATCACCGTGAACATACCCGCGGAGTGGGTGTTACCGCAGTTGGCGAGGGGCCGCATTACCATCACGCTGGCTGACCTGATGCCGTTGCTGCCCGAGGACATCCAGCGTCAACCGCTTCCGCCGGGCAACAGCCAACATGCCATCGTGCTGCCTCTGGCGGATATCGTGAGCGCGCTGCCGATTGACCTGATGCAGCCTCAGAACCAGACCGAGGTTGACCTCGACACTCCCGAATTTACGCAATTCCCAAATCTCATCGACGACGTTGCCGACAAAACCGCCGCGGAGGAGAAGCCCGCCATTCAAGAATCCGCCACTGTTGAGGAGTTGCAGACTCCCACGCCAGAAGTCAGTGCACAATCAGCGGAAGAGACGCTGGTGCCCGAGGCGCCGACTCCTGCCCCCGTCGAGGAAGAAGAGCAACCAGCACCGCGCGCTTTGTCCGGGAACATGGCCAGGCCCATTCCGGCGGCCAACGAAGTTCCAGCACAACCCGCCACGTCACTGCCCGCGTCCGACGGCATCGAGGCGATCACCGTCAGTTTGCGCAGTCTCGTCGCGGTCATGCCGGACCAATATTTCATCTGCCCGCGCACCGACCTGTGGCGGCGCATTGATCTGGACACCCGTATCGCGCTCCCGTCGGACCTGGTAATACCACAGTTGAAAATTGCCCGCGTACGTCTTCCACTGGCGGTTGCCGTCGGCCTGATACCGCGCTCGATCCTCGCTACGCCGCTGCCGTCCATCTCCGATGAAACCATCCCGATTGCGTTGCAGGAGATCGTACCGCAATTGCCCTTGAATCTCTTCGCCAGCCAAACGAAACAGTCGGACCTCCACGAGATCGATTTCAGCGACAGTGAGATTCCGACCCCCTTTGCCGAGAAGAACTTCCCGCCGGCGACCGTCGAAATCCGCGCTTCCGAGTCCACACAACTGTCGTCCCCCCGGTTCCCGTCCAACCAAAACAACCAGCGGAGACTGTCGAAGTTGCCTCCGGCGCGCTGGAAGACGAGGCTGTGTCAATTTTCGCGGAGAAACCGGCCACCGCCGAGTCGGTGGTTGAGCCACCATCCGCCACTGAGGACACGACGGTGGAATCGTTGACATCGGTGGAACCGACAACCATCGAACCGGTTGCCGAGGCCTCTCCATCGCAGGTCGAGGCGACGGAAGTACCAATATTCGCTGAAGTTCCGAAGGCGGTTGAACCTACTGCGACCGCCACAGAAACCGGGGCCACCGAGCCGGCCGCCACCGAACAGCGCGTGGTCGAGCCGGTGTCCTCCGAACCGATTGCTGACGTTGTTACACCGGTGCCAGTCGCAGCGGAACCAGCCACACACATCGAACCGGAATTGGCGGAAGCTGCCGCACAGGCGGCCACGCCTGCACCTGCCGCCACCGAGCAACCGGTGCCTGCCGAAACGCAACAGTCGATTGAGCAGACCGTGGCAATTCCCCAGCCGGCCGAGGTGGCCCCGATCGAGGAATCTGTTACGCCTCGGGACGAAACGACGACGACGGAAGCCGGGCAGGACGTCCAAGCTCCGGAGCCAGCAGTGCCCGCGTTGACAGTCGGCTCGACTCCCGATCAAGTCCTCGCGAACCTCAACCGCTGGAGCCTCGCAGACCTCGCGCGGATCGAAGGGATCGGTCCCGTTCTTGCCCAACGAATTATTGAATTTCGCAATACCCACGGTGGATTCAAGTCCATCGAGGAATTGCACCAGATTCCCGGAGTCGGCCGACGGCTGTTCCGCTCGCTGGCCAGCCCGTCGCGCCGTGGGCTCAACCGGCTGCTCGGGGTCGAGCACAACGACGAGCTTACGCTACAGGAAGTCGTGCGACTCACGAGCCAACTCAAGGGCGTGGCCGGTCGGATTCTCGCGATGTCCGATGGCGTGTTCCTGACCGGCGAACTGCCGCCGCACCTGGATCGTGAAACGATCAGCGTGTTCGCGCCCCAATTGTTTCGGAAGGTCGGGCGCTACATGAAAGAACTGCGCGCCGGACAGGTCACGCGGTTGTCCGTGTTCACCGACCAGCAACCGATCAGCATTCTGCGCGCGGGCGATATCTTCCTCATCGTCCTGCACGATAACCGTCACTTCAGCAAAGCGTTGCTGCGCCGCTGCGAGCGCATCAGCCAGGAACTCGCCCGGCTGTGCCGTCAGCGGACTGTCGAGTAAGGGAGCCCCATCATGTCGATCATCAACTACGTCAACAAAGAAATCCAATTCAAGATCGTCTATTACGGTCCCGCGCTGTGCGGCAAGACAACCAACCTGACCTACATCCACAGCCAGGTTTCGGAAATTCACAAAGGCGAGTTGGTGTCGCTGGCCACCGCGGCGGACCGCACCCTGTTCTTCGACTTCCTGCCGCTGAACGCGGTCGTCGTCAAAGGGTTCAAGACGAAATTCCAGTTGTACACGGTGCCTGGCCAGGTCATTTACAACGCCACGCGCCAACTCGTGCTGCGCAGCGTTGACGGCGTCGTGTTCGTCGCCGATTCGCAGTGGGACAAGATGGAAGAGAACATCGAGAGCTTCAAGAACCTCGAAGAAAACCTTGTCCGCCAGGGCACGAGCCTCGATCAGATTCCGTACGTGCTCCAGTACAACAAGCGCGACCTGAAGAATCCCGCGCCCGTGCATTACCTTGATTTCGTGCTGAACAACCGCAGCGTGCGCGTGCCGAGCTTCGTGGGCATCGCCACTTCGGGTCAGGGCGTGTTCGCCACGCTCAACGCCATCTCGCGGCTCCTGTTGCAGAAGTTCGCGCGTGAAAACGAGGCCGCGTCCGCCAAACAGCAGGCGTCACAGACCGCGCCGGCATCCACCGCGCTGTCGGGAATTGCGGCCGCCGCGGCGCGCCGTTGAACCACGCGACCAACGCCAGCAGATCGTACGTAAGCGACACATATTATGCAGGCACTGGCAATCCTGACGATTGAATCGGCTGAGCGCCTCCTCAAAGCGCTCGAAGAATACCTCGACCATTCCGAGGCGTCCTATGCGCTGATCATCGATCGGGGCGGCGCCATCCTCAGCCAACTCGGGGAGATTCCTTCGTCCGTGGACGTGACGACTCTTTCGGCGCTGGCGGCGGGAAGCTTTGCGGCAACACGCGAGCTGGCCTTGCGCGTGGGAGAAGCCGAGTTTTCCGCATTGCACCAGCAGGGCAAGAATTCCCAGATTCTCATTTGCTCCATCCAGGATGAAGCGATGTTGCTGACCGTCTTTGGTCCGAAGACGACGCTGGGGCTGGTGCGTTTCTACTCCGCCCGGGCGGTGAAACAAATCGCCACGGTGTTGGATCGGGCGCGGGGAGAGTCCCGGATCCCCATCGATCTCGGCCACGAAGTCACCAGCGGCCTCCGCGACGTGTTCCACGATCGCACGCTTCGCTCTTAGCTGCGGCCAAACACGGCCCCATCTCAGCCTCTCGCCTACGCTCCATGTTCGGCCCGATGACCTTCTTCGGGGCAAGAGCCTCTCAATCGCGTCCGCTGGAGCAACAGTCCTGTGGAAACACCGATTACCAGCGGGACAATGCTGAGTCGTCCCATTTGCGTTCGATGTTGGCCATTTCGGCGCGGTTACGCCGGCAGGTTCTTCCCCGTACCGGTAATCGTGAGTTTGCCGTGTTTCACGCCTTTGGCGGCGATCAATTCGTCGGCCAACCTCTTGATGTCGCGGGCTTACCACGGACGGCGAGGACTTCCAAACAGTTGTCATGATCCAGATGGCAATGCAGCGCGGAAATAGTCACGTCACGGTGTTCGTGCTGCAGGTCCGTGAGTAATCCCTGCAAGTGGTGCTTGTGATGGTCGTAGACGAGCGTGACGGTCCCGGCGATCTCGCTGTTTCCCAATTCCTGGCGATGCTCGACAAGATGGGCGCGAACCATGTCCGCAATCGCCAGCGAGCGGTTGTTGTACCCTTTCTCGCGGCACATGCGGTCGAGTTCGCGAAGCAACTTCTTGTCCAGCGAAACACTGAAACGGGCGACCTTTTCCATGGTATTGCGAAGTAGTAAAAGCGTGACACTATCTATGACGTTGTCAATACTTTTATTGTCGCGCATTCTGGGGATGCTGTTTGACGCTGCGACCGTTAGCCGGGTTTCTAGTACTCATCCTCGCGGCCCGGAATAGGCATTGTCTATCTACCCTGTTTTGGGTCTGGACGGCTTTGTTCCGAAGCCACCAGCGCCAACGCGGCATCCAAACGTTTGGCATTCGCATACATCGCGCTCATGTAATCACCGGACAACGGGGCGCTGGCGCACGTTTCGAACGCCACCGGCTCGATACCCATCTTGCGAAGTCGTTCGGCGACGGCCGGCAGTGGTGCCTCCTCCCAGATCATGACTTTCCCTAGATGCCTTTCGTGCAAGGCCTCAAACTTTTGCCACTCGGCTTCCGACGGCATTTCGTCCGGCTCCCAGTGGACACTTCGCAAGTCCCAGCCATAACGCCGTGCCGTGTACTGGTACACCGGGTGCGATCCCAGCAGCGGCGCTTTGCCGAGATGCGATGACACGGCGGCGAGGGTCGCATCCAGATCGGCCAGGTCCTTCTGCAACGCCTGTAAATTCGCATCGAACTCCTTCGTGGCCGACGGCACCAGGCGAACCAGTTCGTCGTGCACCGATTGCGCCTGCAACGCCGCCTGCTGCGGATCCATCCACGTGTTGAAATCAATGAGGCCGTGACTGTGCATCCCCTGCGGACCATGGCTATGGGTGATGACCTCGCCATTGGTCACGTAGCGGTCCATGAACACCTGGGAGGTGATCACCTGTTTCGTCAACGGCAGCACTGCCGCCGGCAGCCATTTCTCATATTCCGCGCCGTTGAGCAAAATAATGTCCGCCTGCTGGTAATCCACGATGTCCTTGTCCTGCGGTTTCCAAAATGCCGGGTCCTCATCCTGCGGCACCGGGAAGAAAATGTCCACGCGATCACCGGCAATCCGTTTGGTAAAATATTGGAGCGGATAATTGACAACGGCGACCCGTTTTTTCGCGCTGTTCGCCAGCGGAACATTGGCCGTGGCCAGCGCCACATTGGCCCGTGCACCGGACAAACCAAGTTCCCGGAGCACGACCCATGACAAGCCACCGGCAATGGCCACACCCACAATGACGACAATCACGATCTCCGTCGCTTGCATCGAGAAGATCATCGAGCGCGCGCAGCCGATTTTGAACATGGTTTCCATCTCGCCACGCCGCAGCCGCAGCGACAACAGCACCACCAGCGCGAGCAGCAACACCGTCATCACGCCAACCAGCAAGGACTGCGCGTCGAAGAAATGCTTCACCCGAAAGACCAGGTCGAGCGTTTCGGCGACAACCTGTTTCGGCACGAGCAGTTGCACCGTCGCTTTCGGGTCTTGGTACCGTCCCCGCAGGATCGCCGAGGACTCGTCATCGTGTGGCACGACGATGATCGCGCTCACCGGAAACGTCGCCGGGTCGCCGTGCCAATGAAACGAGGCCGCGTTGGAAGAAGTGACTTCCTGATACGTTGGCAGTGCCGCGTTCGCGACGATGTTGTTGGACGAGTCGCGCCCCAACAACAGACTCGGGTCGGCCGTCACCACGTCCTGATGGCCGTGCATGATGCCCAGGATCAGCCATTCCGTCTTGATGTTGACGAACACCGCGCCGTCATCGGCCGTGCCCGTCGGCGCCAGAATCCCTTTGACGTGCATGATGATCGGATAGGAGCCGGCCAGGTCCAGCACATTCTCGGGGTCGCTCATCAATTTGTCGCCGGGCCGCAGTCCCAATTGCTTTGCCGCCGTGGCTCCCAACAGGCAATCGCTGAGCCGGGTAATCCCGGTGCCGTCGGCCACCCGCAAACCCCGGAAGTCAAAGTATTCCAGTGACGTACCGACAATCGGCAGACCGTGCGCCTCGTGCTTGTTAAGAATCGGCAATCCCATCGCCAGGCCGCTGCCATTGATCGCATTCACATCGGCCATTTCGAGATCGTGGGCGGACTTGCCGCGAAAATACAACGCGTGCAACACCAAATCGAGCCGGCTGCCCGGCGCCCCGGCCACCAGCGGGGTGGCATTGGCGCGGGCTAGCAGGTCGTGCTGGTAATCGCGCACGAGCAGGTTGACCGCCAGCGGCAAAAACACGGCCACCGCGATGCTGAAGACGAGGATGACCGTCTTGATCTTGTTAAAGCGCAGGTACCGGAGCGCGAGGACCAGGATGTGTTTCATCGCACGCCTCCGGCCGCAAAGTCGCGGCAATTGATCACGCGCGAAAACCGTCCGGCGATTTCCGTGTCGTGAGTGACCATCACCAGCGTCGCCCCGGTCCGTTCCACCTGCTGGAACAGCAGATTCACGACGTGTTGTTTCGCCGTCGGATCGAGGTTGCCCGTCGGTTCATCGGCCAGCAACAACGGCGGCTCTGGCAACATCGCGCGACAGATGGCGACCCGTTGCTTCTCGCCGTGCGACAACCGGTGCGGAAAATACCGCAGCCGGTGGGCGATGCCGGTCTCCGTCGCGAGTTGCTCGACGCGTTGCGAGGTCCGGGGCGTCAACGACAGCGCGGGATTCAGCCGATACGGCAGGAGAATGTTTTCAAAGACGTCGAGGTAGCTGATAAGTTCAAAACTCTGGAACACGAGCCCGATTTGCGTGACCCGCAATGCCCGGCGCGCCGCCTCGCCGAGCGAACCCACCGGCTGGTTCGCCACGCGGATCGTCCCGCGCGTCGGCGCCAGGATGCCAGCGATCAAATACAACAACGTGGTCTTGCCGGATCCGCTCGGCCCGACAATGGCGACGCGCTCGCCATCGGCCACGTCCAGCGCCGGGACCGCCAACTGGAAATCCGAATGAGGAAAACGGAATCCCAGATCAACAATTGAGATCAAACCCTTACAACCTCCTTAGCGACACCATGCTCTTTACCTGACTTTGCTTCACCACGTCCATTGAATTAATCTTCCACGAGCCGTGGCTTGGGACGATCGCGAGGTCGGCCGTGTATTCATTGACGCGGGTGTGGATGTGTCCCCAATGCTCGACGGTGCCGGCCACCTGCCAGGTTACCCGCTCGACAAAGCCGCCTTTGATCTGGCCCGCTCCGGTTCAGATTCCGTTACCGTGACTTCCTTGACACGGGCCACGGCCCCCCCCTGCTCTTGCATGATCAAACCCCGCTTGATCTTCAGGTACAGATCGGTCAGCAATTCGCCCTGCACGCTTTGCGCCAGCGCCTCGTAAATGTCCCGTTCGTTGCGATAATCAAAACCGCGATACACGTTGCGCAACAGCGTTTCGCTCAGAGCAGCCCGCGCGCTGTCGTCGCCAGCGGTTTGCCGGATCGGAACAGCGTCGATTTTCGGCAACGGTGGTTCGCCGGGATTGTCCCACACAAACGTCGGTTGATCCGGCTGGAACAACCGCCGCGAACCCTTGTCGTAGGCGAAGACGACCGCGCGGACGGTCGGCTCCCGGGGATTGAACAGCGTCCACGTAAATTCGACGCGATAAGGGATGCCCTTGGTGGAATACGTCAGGATCGCGCCGAGGCGTGCGCTGGCGGCGCTCAAGCGTTTGCGCTCGGGGCGCACGGAAAAGTCCCGGTAATCGAGGCCATAGAAGTCGTACCGCTCAAGCCTTGGTTTCACTAAGAGGCCGTCGATCTTCAGTTCGTTTTGTGAGGTGAGGAATTTTTCCAGCGCGGTGCGTATGACAACCTGCTCCAGGGGCTCGAGAATTTCCGGGTTGGCGCGCTTGATCGGGAACCAGGTTTCCAGCGTGGTCAAGGGCATGAGAAGTTCGACCCGGACCTCTTCATTTTGGATGTAGAGATACGTGTCGGTTATGTCGAACGACGGGAGTTGCGTCACAGTTCTTACCGTATTCGTGGACGACGACGACGTTTCCGACCAATCGAAGGCGACGGTTTCGGGATTCTCGCCCCCGGGCACCTGCATCATCGTCGAGGAGTTCAATCCCTCCCGGGTAACCGTCAGCACCATCATCACCGGCATGGCAAATACCTGGGGCGTGAAATGATGTTGGAAGCTGAGATGAGCGGGTGGTTTGGCCAGGAGGAATTCAGACCGGTACACGATCGTGGTGGATAACAGTTTGTCCACTGGAATGCTGTCGCCGGGAATTGGGGGCAGATCGATGCCGGTCACCGTGCCGTTCAAGCGTTGGCCATTCTCGTCGAGGATAATCAGGCCCTCCAATACGAGTTCGGGGTGAGTCTCTGCGCCTCTCAGGATTTCGGCTTTGGCCACCCGGCCTGACACGATGTTCAGTCCGCCTGCCGAGAGCAAGACATCCTCAGGCAGCACGTTGAGGGTCATATCCAGCTTGTCGCGATGAACTACGGCGTCTGCGCGAATCAACGAGATCTGATGAGCCGACGCCGAAACACACAGGCAGACTGTCAATCCCAGCCCAAGAAGGCCGTGGAAGACGTTGAGAGACTTCATGGGAATGGACCTGACACCGTCAGCCCACCGACCTCTTCCTGGTTGGTCAGCAACAATCTTTCGCCGCCTCCTTGAACTAGAATGCGACCCGGCCCCCTCGCTCACGGCGATTTACTGGCTCAGGCGCAGCAGAATTTTCGACGCGATTTCCTGAAAGACTCCGTTGAGTTGACTCGAGTCCGTCGCGATACCGAAGTCACCCACGGGTTGAGACGAGTTGTACGTCTGGGAATCCGTGGTGTTGGCGAGATCTTTGAGAAAATCCGGATTCACCACGGGAAAACCACACTCTCCCGTATCGTTTGGATTTCCCAGCCCGATGCAATAAATCGTATAATTCGCTTGGCGCGCCAGATACGCGATGCGTTCCGCCCGATTTTCGGATTCGTTATGCATGGAGACGCAGTCCGTCGTATTGACGGCGTTGGGTGTCAGCGCGCCACTGGACGGGTTGATGGAGGAAATCGTGGAGGGGGGGTATTGGTGATAATGCCGCATCCACTGGCGGGATCAAAGAGCAAGGTGCTGTTAAGGCAGCACATGCCGATATTCTCATCACCAAAGCTAAAAACGTAATTGTACGTGTTGGCCATTCCATCGGTAAAAAACACCATAACCCTGACAATGCTTTGGACCGTCACATTGGTTTCCAAGTTAATCTGCGCCAACCCGTTCGTCAGGCCACCCTCCGAGTCGGTATCGCCTGCGAAATTGAGCGCGAGCGCGGCACTTTGGATGTTGTTTATGAAAGGTTGTCCCATCGGAACGTCCACACTAGCGCACGATGAGAAACTAACTTGCGAGGCGTAGTCGGTCTTGTCGTCAAACAAGGCAATGAAATTCGTGACTGCGGGCGGTAACGTTTCCCAACCGCCGTTACCGTTCATGGAGCCGGATCGATCCAGCACGAGCGCCATGACGAGCGTCGAGCGGGTGGCCTGGGCCGACTCCCCCACACTGAGCGTGTTCCAATTTCCCAGACCAAGCGCCGGCATTACGCGGATGAAATAAGTGTTGATGGCCACCGTGGCGTTGACGTTGAGTACGGTATTGCCGTTCACCGTCCCGAAATTGATGGTGAGCGCGGGAGGGGCGACATCGCGGCCCGACTTCCCGTAATTCGCCGCAAACGCGTTGCTGGCGATCAGGCTGGCCGCTGCCGTGCCCTGGGAGATACTGCGCATCCCCGACAACGCGGCCGAATCGACCCCCTTGGAAAGCTCGGCTTTGGTGATGTAGGCAAACCCGAGGTCAATGCCCATCCCCACAAACACGAACAGGAGCACCATCATCAACAGGAACAGGACGAGTGTTTGCCCGTGTTCACCTGGCTTGTTTCGATCAACTGCGTTCCGCGGCCTGAGAGATTGTGGACTCATGAAACACCTGAACGTCCTAGAAATACGCTACATCGTACAGGTTGGTCGGCATGCTAAAGCTGAGGAGCTTGCCGAGAGGCGTCACAGCGGTAAAGCCGTAAAACACCTCAGTGACGAATACGGTTTGGTTGGGCTGGGGAATGGTCCCCGCCGTGGTTGCCGAGATCGGCATGGTAACGTTGTTGGAGTTGGCGAGAGTGCCAATCTTGCTGGGCTGCGTCAGCTTGCCCTCGGATATCTGGTCGGTGATCACAAACGCGTTACCGGTGTTGTAAACCGCCGTGATGATCACCTGCCCGTGGGCATTGATATTCAGCGGAATGGCATTGCTAATCACCGTTCCCAGCGCGTTGGAAATGATCGCGCTGGTCGTAGCACCACTGCCTCGCGCCGCCAAGTTCGACCCTTCGCGCGATATGTTAACCATCGCCTGCCGGGTGGAAATTGCCCGACAGAAATCAATCATGCCGAAAAGCAAAACCATCAGAATCACCACAACAAACATGAATTCGACCAGCGCCTGGCCCGAACGGCATCGGCCCCTCGATATCCAATTGCGTAATGTGTTCATCACGGCTTCCTAGTTTGCGTGACTCGGACTGAATGGCTCGTTTCGAAACGTTACACTGTTTGTAAATGTATATGTGCCGTTCGGGAAAAAGGCGGCAATCCCGGGAGTGATCAACTTGAGGTTGCTCACCATGGTGATTGTCATCTCCTGGCTGGGATTACCCGCAAAGTTCGTAACGCCACCACTGGTGATCACAATGCTATTGATATTGCCGCTATTAATCAAGCCAGCCGCCGCATTCTCGGCGACCTGGATGATGGCCGTTACCCGATTCGTCCCCGAGTTCTGCCCGGTGACGGCGAAACGCCCCGCCTGGCGCATGGCGTACTGCAAGGTCTCCTGCTCGTAGAACAAGCGCCCGTAATCCAGAATCCCGAACGTCAACAGGAAAAACAGTGGCGCCACCAGGGCAAACTCCACCATTGAGTTTCCGCTACGGGCACGAATCGCTCTGCCGAGCTTGACGGCCTTAATCGTTAGCAGCTTCACATCTGCCTCCCCCAGGATACTGCGACGTTTACACACACTAGCACGTTTGTTATTGTTGTCCATTGTCGATTTCATGCATTTTTCGTGCCGGTTTGCCTTGATGCCGAGCAACTTGCCTCCTCCCGACAAGTCCTACCACCCTGCATGCCAAGACCTGGCTGAGAAAGCCGTCGATACTACTACTCCCGCCCCAACGACTTGCCCCTTTCCGAAAGTCGGCCGTCTGTCCAGCCGATGAACAAGTGTGTCCGAATATTGTAAACCCCGCTGAACAACGCGGGTGTCGCAACCCCGCAAGAATCCCTATCATTCGGGCGAAACCTTCTCAGTCCGTCACCGCCTCAACCACCGGCACCGATGCACCTGTTTTCCCGCCGCCACAAATCCCTTCTCGAAGTCAGTCTGCGCTTCCAGCGGCAAGACGGCGGGGTCTGCTTCTGTGAACCGACCACTTCTCTCGAACGCTCGTTGAATCCACGCGAAGTATTCTTCGTGGTCGGTGGCGCAATTCACAGTGCTCTCAGGCATCATCGTGCGATGCACGTCGGTCAGGAAGTCCGGCGAAATGAGCCGCCGCGCATGATGTCGCCGCTTCGGCCAGGGATCAGGAAACAAAATATGGTAGGTCGAAACCGACCCATCGGGGATGAGTTTCGAGACGAGGTACATCGCTTCCAGGCGAACGAGCCGCACGTTGGTCAAACCGTCCCGCACCGCCTTTCGATCCACTCGACGCAGCCGGCGAAGCAACCGGTCTACTCCCAAGAAATTCCGCGTCGGATGCGTCCGCGCCGCCCAGAGCAGAAACGAACCCTTGCCACAGCCCAGATCAATTTCGATGGGCTGATCCCGATCAAACACTGCCCGCCAATCGAGCGGTTCAAACCAATTGGCTGGTTTGTAAATGACCGAAGGGCTGGCATGGCCTTGGATGGCGCTGCTGGACGACTCCGTCTCTGCCGCGCCGAAAGTTTGGCCCGTGGGTTTCATCACGACCTCAGTGTATTGGCCGAATGCCCGGGTGACAAGCGGCTCGTTTCCCCTCGATGGATCCGAGGCGACACGCTCAGGTCGCCTGCCCGTTCTCCAGAATCGGATAGGCCACGGAGGTAAGATGGGAATTGATCGCCTTCAGATTGGTCAACACATCCAGGTGAATCGCGCTGGTCTCGAATGACTCCTGGAGGCCCTCCTGCAACCGGTGGAAATGGTGGTTGCGCAGATCGCGTTCGAGTTCGTTGATCTGGCGCTTGCGCTGGATCAATTGCTCGGCGAGGGTCTTGTCCTGGCTGGCAAACGCGGAGAGCGCAACCTCGAAGTTGTCGATCACCTTCTGAAAGAACCCGTCCAACTCGCCGGCGCCTTCCTTTGAGAAAGCCACGTGCAACGTGATTTTTTTCCGTGCCAGATCCACCAGATTCTTGTCGATGATGTCACCGATGTTCTCCAGTTCGGTCGCGAACGTCAGCAAGTCGATTTCGCGGCGTGATTCCTCGGGATGCAACGCCTGTTCGGATATCCGCGTGAGGTACGTCTTGATCGCGTTGTTGAGCGAGTTGACCTTGTCGTCTTCTTTCTGGACTTTTTCACACAGCGTTTCGTCACCTCCCTGGAAACAACCATGCGCGTCGTGCAACATCCCGCGCACGATGTCTGCCATGTGCAGAATCTCACGCGTCGCCTGCCCCAATGCGAGCGCGGGACTCGCCAGGGCGGACTCGTCAAGATACCGTGGCCCAAATTCGTCCTTCGGCATCGGTCGCTCCGGCACGAACCTCTCCACGAGTCTGGCAACGACGGCCACGGTCGGCAAGAACACCACTGTGAGAGCCACATTGAACAACGTGTGGGCGTTGGCGATCAATTGGATGTCACCGGACGGGCTGAGCGGCTTCAGCGCCCGGACCAGCCACGGCAGAAATGGCATGCACACCGCCGCGCCCACCAGTTTGAACAGCAAATTGCCAATTGCCATGCGGCGCGTGTCCGTTCGCGCATACCCGGCAATCAGTCCCGTCACCGCAACGCCTACATTGGCTCCGATGACCGTCGCCAATGCGGCGCCCACGCTCAGCACTTGTTGCGCGCACAAGGCAATCGCGATCCCGATGACGGCGGTTGGACTCTGCAACCCGATCCCCAACACGGCAGTGAAGGCCACCAGCCACCAGGGATGATTCTCCAACAACACGAGCACATGGCGGATTTCGGCGCTGTCCTTCCACGGAGCTACCGCCTCCGTCAAGACCGCAATCGACAGGAGCAGGAACCCGATGCCTACGAGCACCTGCCCGATGCCCCGAGTGCTTTGCCGTTGGCTGAACAAATAGAGTGGTACGCCCGCGGCAATGAAGATCGCGTTGTATATGTAGAACTTAAACGCCAGGAGCTGGACCGTCACCGTGAAGCCGATGTTGGCCCCCAACATCAACGCCAGCATGTGCTCCATCGTCACATAGCCCGCGTCGATCGCCTCCACTGCCAGCAACGACACACCCGTGCTGCTCGGCAGGGAAGCCGAGACGAGAAACCCGGTCGCCATCGCGCGCATGTTCCCCTTGGTGGCCGTCCGCAGCCATCGTCGTAATTTCGCGCCAAACGCGCGGTCCGAACCGACGCGCAAATTGCGGATGCCAAGAAGCATCAAGGCGATTCCTGCGAGGAAATTGAAGCTGCTCAACAAATCCCGTTGTCTCCTTCACTGCGCCGGCCCGGTAAAGTGAATCTGGTGGCTAGGGTCAGAATCGAACGCCGTTGTTGAGCTTTCTCAACACCCAATCGTCTCTCTAACTCCTTCGCCCTGCGCACGAAACACAAGATTGTCAAAAACCCTCTGGTCTCTTGTTGATTCCCACCCTAAATGACTTCTTGTCCGAATTCAATTACTGTTTGGTCAGCGTTCTGTCACCGCTCGCCAGTGTTATTTCCCTGACAATTCCCCTGACACTCCACCTACTGGATCCTTACCGACTCGGCCCGCACAAGAGCAGGCCCAGAAACGGAATCCATGTTTTTCATAAGTACCTCTCCTATGCCAGCCAAACCTCGATCTCCTCTACGGTTCGGGTTGTGAGATCTTCCACAACAACTCAAATCAATTGTGGGAATTCGCCGTCAGCACTTTGGCCGGGCAACCAGGGGCACCCGTGGGCTCCGATGACGGCATAAGCAGCAGCGCGCGCTTCAATAATCCTTTCGGTATTACGGTAAACAGCGCGGGCAAGGTATACGTCGCGGACGCTTACAACAACACGATCCGCAAAGGCGCATAATCTGCGGATGACATGCAGTCCCTGAGCGTATGGCTTACGAAGGTGAATAGGATTGCAAGCTTGCCAACAAACTTTAACACCGTTCTACCCCTTCAAGGCGCCCATAGTGATTCCCTTCACAAGGTGGCGCTGGAGCAACACATAAAAGATCAACGTGGGGATGGTCACGAGGACGAGACCCGCAAAGGCCGTCCCCCAATCGCTACGGTATTGTGATGTAATCGCGATGTTCGCCAGCCCCAGCGGCAAGGTGCGAATTTGTTCGCTGCCCGCGCCGGACATAAACAGAAATGCGGTGAAGAACTCATTCCAGAAACCCAGGAACTGAAAGATCGCCACGGTGATGAGGCCCGGCCGCGCCAAGGGAAGCATAATGCTCCAAAATGCCCGCCACTCACTGCACCCGTCGATCTGCGCGGCTTCGTGCAACGACGACGGTAGTGTTTTGAAGAAACCCGCCAGAATGAAAACGGCAAACGGGAAGCTCCCGGCGATATAGCAAAGCGTGAGTCCGAGTCGTGAGTCGAGGAGACCGAGACTTCGCATTTGAAAAAACAACGGGATGATGGCCAGCTGTCCGGGAACCATTAGACCGGAGAGAAACAGATAAAACACCGGCTTACCGCCCGGGAGCCGAAACCGGCTCAACGCATAGGCTGCCATCGCTGCCAGAAGCAAACTCGCCAGCAGTGCGGTCGTGGTCACAAGCGCACTATTGAAAAAGTACCGGGAGAAATGGGCTCCGACCCAGGCCCGCTGAAAATTGCCCCATTGAAGGTGTCTGAATTCGGGGAGCGAGAATGGCGACATGAAGATCGCCCGATCGTCCTTCAACGACGTGTAAAACAGCCAGAGCAGAGGAAACACAACGACCACGAGGTAACACAGCAGCACGAGAAAGAGCAGGCCCTTCCCTACCGCAGACCGTGTATGTTTGGTGAGGGGTGACAGGATCATTGATTAGATCTCCACGGTTTCCCGCTTCATCAAGCGCATGACGGCGATCGTTCCGAAAAACACCAATACAAACAGAATAACGGCGATCGCCGTGGCTTCACCGACCTTGAATTCCCCGAACATTGTCGACACCATCAGTGTGCCGATCACATGCGTCGTGCTCGTTGGTTCCTGGTTGGTCATGAGCCAGATCTGGTCGAAAACTTTCATCCCGCCAATGACCATAAACACGGCTGAGATGGTCAGGACCTCCCAGATCATCGGAATCGTGATTAGGAAAAACTGCTGCCCTGGACTCGCGCCGTCGATGGCTGCCGCTTCGTACAGGCTGGTATCGACGCTTTCCATCGCCGCCAGGTAGAGAATCATGTTGAAACCGCACGCGCCCCAGATCGTCATCGGCACGAGTGCCCAGTACAAATGGTCCTGTGACAACCAGGCGAAGTTCCTGAATCCCAAAAACCAGTTGCCCGGTGCCTGCGGGCCGATGGTGTTCAGCATGTTGCCAATCGCGACCAGCGCACCGTTTACCAATCCGCCCTGCGGGTCGTACGCGTTCATCCACAAGAGCGTCACGGCGATGCCCCCGAGGATGTTCGGGAAAAAGAAGCAGACACGGAACACCTTGCTGCCCCAAACGCCCCGACTGATCAGGTACGCGAACAACAACGAGAGCGGGATCACAAACAGCGCGGGCACGAACATCACAAACAGGTTGTTCTTCAATGCGATCCAGAAGACGTCACTCTCGAATAGCAGCCGTTTGAAATGAAGCAAGCCCACATACTTGCGGTCGGTGATCCCGTCCCACTGCGTCAGCGCCCAACCGAACGATTGGAGGCAGGGTTTGATGCTAAACAGCACATACAAGCCGAGCGCCGGACCGACAAACAGCAGGGCGGTTCGCCACCGCATCCGCGCCGACGGTTCGGTGGCTGGCCTCGCCGATCCGCCGCGTGATCGGCCAAACTGTGTGTACAGTGTGTACGAAACAACGGTGGCCATCAGCGCCAGCAACACGCTGCCGGCGAAACGATGGCGATACGCCACACGGTTGGGGTCCTGGGCCTGCGATCGTTCTTTGGCCGCCGCCTCCTCCAGAAAATCGCCGTACTGCTCCGGCGTGAACTTTCCGGTCAGCAATTTGAACCGCGCATCGTCGACGGCCTGTCCCATGCCGGGAAAATTCGCCGTCACGCCCGGCGGCGCTCCGTAGGCTGTCCTGGATTGCGCGATCAACCGCGCGATGTCACGCATGCGTGGCGAGTACACCTCCACCGGAATGCCGCGGACGGCGGTTGGTGTGTCCTGCTCGGTCGCAAACGCGGTCGCGCGTTCCCGCGATGTCAAGAAACGGAAGAAGTCCACCGCCAGGTCCCGGTTTGCAGCCGGCGCCAGGAGAAAGTAATAGCCGCTGCCAACATTTAGCGCCGTCGGATCACCCACACCGTCGGCGAACACGGGAAAGCCGAAGGCCCCGAGCTCGAAGTCCGGGGGAATCTTGTCCTTCATCTCGCTCACCAACCACGACCCGTTGGCCATCATCGCCGTGTGGCCCTCGAAAAACTGGAGTTGAGCCGCCGTGTGGCTCATTCCTTCCCAGCCTTTCTGGAAACAGTTCATCGCCAACCGCTGCACCGTCGCCGCCGCGCGTTTGTAGCGCGGATCGGAGCGACTGCCGGGCTCGAGCAACTGGAACCGCGCGTAGTCTTGCGCCCCGACAAGGTTGTAGTGGGCCGCGTTCAAGATCATGTCGGCGTAGTAGAGATATACGCCCGGGAATGCGAAGGGGGCGACCCCGTCGCGCTGCATCCGCTCGCAGAGCGCGAACAGGTCATCCCACGTGCGCGGGACCTCCCAGCCGTGCTCGCGAAACATGCGTTTGTTGTAGAAAATCCCGAAGGTGGCATAGGCAAACGGAACAGCCCAGACATGCTCCCCATCACGCCACTCATCCAGCGCGCCGGGTAGGAACGAATCCTTCCATTTCCCGTCGCCTTCCCAATTGGGGCCATCCATCGCGCGGGCCAGATCCAGGACCCGCCCCGCCTTGATCAAGTTCAGCCACGGAAGCCCGGAGGCATCGGTCGCGTTGGGATAGGTGCCTTCGAGTACGCGGATGCGGACCGTGTCGCTAATGCGCGGATCACCGTAGAGATTGACGCGCACCCCCGGACGTTCACGCTCAAATTGGCGGGCCGTTTCCTCAAAGAATTTGAGTCCGTACCCGCCTGTGAAAATCGCAACCTCGATTTCCTTCGGCGGCTCCCCCAAGGCCGCACTGCAAACGAGCACTGCCAGAACCATCAATCCCCACGGTGACCTGGCTCGTCTCATCGATCGCAATCCTAATGCACTTCGATTTCACTCAGCCACATCAAATTGGGCCGCGTTTCCGAGCCACCGCGGGACGGTTGACGCAGCTCGATGGCCGTCAGCTTCCGGGGTTCAAACTCGACACGCGTCACCGGAACCGGCTTCTGGCTTGTAAATTCTCCCAGCGCCACTTTCTCTCCCGACTCCGTCCAGCCGATGACCGTCCCGCGCCGCGAGGTATACGTCACGCCTTCCTCGACATTCCAGTAAGCGGACAGTGACCGCACGGTTGCGGGTTCCGGAAAGGTGATTCTGACCCAATGAGGGCCGCCCGATTCTTCCGATGCCCAGGCGGCTTCGTTCCAGGCAACTCCCGTCGTGTCGCGCACTCCATCGGTCAACGCCCTGGTCGAGTATCCAGAGTACGTGCTATCGACATCGATGCGCGCTCGACTGTCCCGCGCCAGGCTTTCCCCTGCCGCTAAAAACGTCACGTCAAATCGACGCTGGAACACCGTTGCACCATCGGACTCGACCACCATCGATAATCCACCCCGTTTGGCCGTGCTCGCTGTCACAGGCAACCGCATTGATTGGACCGACTGCGGAGCCACATTTTCTTCGCGCTCACCGCTGCCGAAGTCGCCTTGCCATTTGACCCGGACCGCACGTGCGCGCGTCGCCGCGTTCTGCAACGTGATCTCCAGCGACGTCTCCGCGCCGATGGACACCACCTCGTCCACCGGGCACGAAACCGTCAACGGCGCAATCAGCCGTGGTTTGAAATCGCGGACACATACGAAATTGGTCTCGCCACGATCGAGCCGCCACTGAATCTCGACCCACCGATTACTTTCAGTTCTCAGCGACCCCGAAACGACCACGAACTTGCCGGCTGGGATTTTCCATGGCCCCCCATCGGGAGGGGTCAACCGACCACCTGTCGTCGCCTGCAAGCCGGAAACCGCGAGGGGGGTGGCACTGCGGTTGGCAATTTCGAGCGTAATCCGGTTGTCCTCGCCACGCACCAACGTCGAGGGCATGGTCAAGGTGCAGAGGACGCCCGCAGCCAATTCGGTCTGCAACGAGGTCAACGTCTTCGCGCATGCCTCAGCCTCGCCGGCGCCTGAATTCCAGTGACGCGCAAATTCAATCTCCTCGCTCAAATGGGAAACGGGGACAATATCCCGCACCCCGATGGCCGAGCCGGAAAGCACCGCTTCGGCTTTCCCAGGATTCTCGATAACGTCACATCGGCCATCCAGCGGGTTCACCAGCACGACCGGTTCGTTGAGCGCGCCGACCGACAAGTGCGTCGTTACGACCGTGTCCCGTGGATTGCGCAGCGTTACATGTCGAATCGCCGAATCGGTGCTGCCGAAACTTTCCACCCACAAATCCTCGGAATCGCTTTGCACCGATTCCAGCGGTTGCCATCCCGCTGTCGCGAGTCGGCGGATGATGGGAATGTACGTCTGGAAAAGACGACGGTCCCGCTCGAACCATTCCGGTTTCGTCCAATACGGATTGCTTGATCCATCGGCGCTGAAAAAGCTGGGCAGGAACCCCCAGAACATACAGTCCTGGAAATATCGTTCAACCAGCGGCCCGTTCAGCTGGTCGAAATTCGCGGCCTGTAGAAAACCGTAGGGCTTTCGTCCCGAGATCGCCCGCCGGTAGGCCAACTGTTGGTCGCTCAGGCGCTCGTATCGGCCGCCCGCCCACCACGTCGTTTCCTCTCCAGGAATATCGATGTACTTCATATAATACGGGAAACGCCAGCAGGGGAAATTACCCATTAAATACTTGCCGCGCCGCTGCAAGGCCTGCCCCAAACCAGCGGTGTATTCGCAGGACGCAATCTTTGTTGACAACCCCGGTGGAATACGCCCGCCTCGTACGTGCATGGGTAATCAGCCACCGCGATGGCTGCGGGATTGTAATCCACCGAATCCATCGCCGACATGGAATCAAGATAAATCCCATCAATACGTTTGTCATCGAGAACATGTTTGACGTGTCGCCATTCCGACATCACGCGGTTGATCGGCATGGCTGCGGACGTTCGGCAATTCCGGGTCGGTGCTGACCTCCATGCGCGCGCCCGAGTTCCATGGCACATCCATGAATTCCATACGGATCGAACCGTCCGGCTTGCGCACCGCGCCGGATAACGCTGCGGCGGCAAATTCACCGCGCTGATCGTTGCCCGCCGCGGCGTAGAACCTCATGCGTCGGACCGCTTCCGCTTCGGTGCGATTCTTGCCCGGCATCGGCAGCCAGAACAGCCACGGTTCCGTGTACGCCAGCGTCAGGATTCTGTTCGTGGCACAGTAATCAACGTCCTTCCCCGCCGCGCCCTCCTTTTCGAAGAACGCAAACCCGAAGTCTTCGGCGTGCGGGATCGTCGAGATATCGGAAAACGGCATCCACAATCCCACGGACGGCGAGCGCCGCTCAAAAAACGCGGGATTCCGTTTGTAGAATGCGGCCAGGGCTCGTCGGAATGCATTCGTATCGTCAGCTGGTAACGATCGCAGGGCACAGCGGAACGTCGCCTTCCCCGGAAACTTGGCCGTCGTAGGCGTCACCGCCAGATCGTAATACACCCCGAAGAAGTTTTTCTCGGTCTCCGCGAAAATCTGGGACACGCGCGGCTCGTCAGGATCGGTCTCGGCAATGAGCGCGCCGTGGTTTGAGCTGATCACGCCAAACGGATACAGCGATTGTTCACCGCGGACGCCGCAGGGACTGGCCACAACGTTGCCATAGGGATCGGACGAAGCCGTGATCGAACGACGCGACCGCATATCATCGTGCCACGTCCAGTTGATCGGGTTCAGGCTGCAACCGACGCCGACGCGCACGCATCGATTGGTGTTGCTCCGCAATTCACCCGACAGCCACACGTCCCCGCCTCCGTCGGGTGTGGCCACCAACGTCCAGTCGATTCCCAACGTCGTGCCCTCCCACCGCATAACGTCACCGTCACGAAACGCGCGCACGGGCTCAGCGACAGCCGTTTGCCCCTTCACGACGTCCGTAAGGACCACGCGCACTGGAAAGGAAGTCTGCATCTGCACCACTTCCCAGAGCGGTGCTCGGTCCGGCATGGCTTCCCACGTGTGCGCCTTGATCTCCTGTTCGAAGCGACAACTGAGTGAGGCAGTGCGGTTGGTCAATTCACTTACATCCTCTGAACGATGGTGAACGTCGAGCTTAAGTTCGGGCAACGCCTGCGGTGTGAACTCCGATTCTCCAATCGTCGGGAAGCGATCCGCTGACGACCAGTCCGGGTCGGTTGTTTCCGCAAGCCATCTGATCGACGACGACGACGGAGCGTCGAGTAAAATATACGTCAGCGTATTCCCGTCGGCGATAACGACAGGCGGGGTCATGACGTTCCACGTCCAGTTGGACGCGCCTGCCGGATAGCTGTAGAAATTGACGCCTTCCAACATGTAGTCCGCGCCGGTGTTCGGTTCACGCGCGTGGGATTGGTTGGTATCCAGCATCAGGCGAAACCGCGCCGGGTCGGGCGGGCCTGCGAAAAACACTTTGAACGCCAGGCCACCGACGGGAACTCTCAGGGGAACTACACTGGTGATCTTCAACCCGGGCACAGCCACTTGGCGCGCCAACTCTTCATTGGGCAATGCCGGCAAATCCTGGAATCTCAGGTCGGATTTCTCTTCCCTCGGAAAACGGTCAACGACGGCCCAATTCTGATCCGTAATTTCGACCACCCAGCGGGCGGATGTCACGTGAAAGGATTTGGGCAGGAGACACACAATCTGGTTGGTTCTGGTAACAATCAGCGGAGGTTCCATGGCAATCCATTGCCAACCTTTCGCCCCTTCGGGGTAGCGATAGAAACTCGTCCCTTCCAGCATATAGTCGGCGCCCGAGTTGGGTTCTCCATGCTCACGGCCGTCGACATCCAGCAAGATGCGCAGCCGGGCGGGATCGGGGTTAGCGGACAACTCGACCTGAAAGGCGAGCCGCTCACCATCGGCCCGATATGCGGTCACGGACACGATCCTAGGCGAAGGATTGTGATCAACTTGGGCCGCCAAGGCCGTCACGACAACGCCAAACACACCCACGCGGCAGGCTTGGAATATCCAGGTTATTCGAGAACGGTCCACTGGGAAAGAAATAGCCATCCGGAGGGTGATCCGCAAGCTAAATCGATTTATCCTACATTTTTGTATTGCCATTCTGCTACTACCATGATACCAAATAGGCTCGATGAGAGCGGTGCCCACAATACACGCGACCAAAGAAAAAGCACAGGGTTTCACCTTGATTGAATTGCTCGTGGTGATCGCCATTATCGGAATCCTCGGGGCACTTCTTCTGCCGGCCCTTGGTCAGGCACGCAAGAAAGCAAGAATGGCTCAGTGCGTCAGCAACTTGCATCAACTGGGAATGGCGATGGCCATGTGGTGGGATGACAACAACCAGCATTTCATGCCCTTGGAGGCTGGCGGTTACAACCCCGCCCTTACCAACAGTTGGCCAATCTTGTTGCTGCCCTATGTCGCCAATGCACAGAACGTGTACCACTGCCCCGACGACAAGTACTTTATTTGGGATGGCGGCAAAATGTCGGCATTGACAGAGTCCTACGGATACAATTATTGGGCTCTGACAGAAGAGGAGACCGGCAGCGAGTATGTCGGGGCGCCTCTGTCCAGTTGTTCCAACGCTGGAAAGACCCTGCTTCTGTCGGATTCCACGGATATGGACACAAACGGCACGCAATACGCCTACGCCGTTTCCAATTGGGGCCCCGAACAGCCGAGCCTGGGTCGCCACAACGGATGGGCCAACTGTCTGTTTGTGGATCTACATGCCGAAGCTCGCCCCATTGTACCAGACATGCAGCAGACCGGCGTTTTACGACATGTACTAGCTTTATGGGTAGCGCCAGACGGACCATCCGAATTCTGGGTTCGCTGCTGTGGATACTGGCTGGCAGGTCGGTTTCCGCGGGAGTGGTCGTTTCTCCGATTGATGAATGCTCGTTCTCTCAATCCCTGGGCTCGGCGCCAAACAGCTTGGTTCGACTTACAAACGCCACCCCGCGCGTCACGGAGACAGCATGGAACTTCAACATCGCGACCGAGACCGCCATCGATCTGGGTCTGTTCCACATCTAGCTGGACACCGATGCCGACGCCTCCGCCGGTTCCCAACCACCGTCGCGGAAACCGGAAACGCTCGGCGCGGACTATTTGATTGAGGGTTCTACCCTGAATGTCTGGGACGGCGGCAGTAATCACGCCGCCTTGAGTTGGAAGCGCGTCGGTACTGTGGTAGTAACCCGAGGAATGCAGGGGGAAATGGCGGTCTCTGTCCCACTGGATCAGTTGAGGGTCAGGACCCCCTCCAAACTCTGACCGAGAAATGGGAAAGTGCCGACACACTGCCCCGCCAGGGAATCTGGGACATTGATTTGGCGGGCATCCAGGGTATTGATTCCAATTCTCCTGCCTCCGCCGGTTTCAACGTCGATTGCGGCGCAACAAGGTCTCATCGAAGCCGGCAGCGTCGAACAAGCTGGCAATCCTGCCGCGAGGCAATCCGCCAGCCTAGTCCGCGCGTCTGCCAGTTTTGTACGAGACACGCTCATTGTGAAAGCAACCACGGAAGCTGAACCGGATCTCACGAAGTTTCACGTGTACATCGATAGCGACCTGAATGTTTCGACGGGGTTTCATCCGGCCTCAGCTGTTGCCGGCCTGGGTGGCGCGGATTTTCTGTGTGGAGGCGGATTCTTATATGCTTGGGATGGAGATCAAGACCACACCGCGTGGAGTTGGCGGAAGATCGGTCCCATCAAGGTCACGCGTGGCGCTCAGACCGAATTGCTCATCGCCATTCCACTGATCCCGCTGAATCTCCATGGTGGAAAGGGAATCCACTGCTCGTGGAGACAATCGACGACAATTGGAAAGGTGAGGACGTCATCCCGCGCGACCGGATCTGGCGGGTCAAGCTTCACGTGGGAAACTAGGCGGTTATATGTATAACCATCGATCGGGGCCTCGCCCGGACAGAACTCCTCCCAAAACATCACGACCATCGGTGGAGTGGGCACCGACGGTCGCGATTCAACAACCTGAGTAATCGTCTGTCTCTTAGTGAGACCTTCGAGTGCGAACAAACCCGACGGCCATGAAGAGGCCGAACCCGACAAGCGTAAGCGTTCCCGGCTCGGGAACAGTCGCCAACGTATATGTCAACGCCCCGTAATTGGCCCAGTCTGGCAGAGAATCGTCGGTACCCGTTTCGTTCCCCAACTGAACTCCAATCGTGTTGCCGGGCAGCAGTGGAACTCCTGCAAACGCACCACTCACTCCGGTGACGTCCAGCGCGATCCTGAATTCAAAGTTCGTTCCGGGAAGCGAATCGCACGCATAAGCGACATCCGCATTCGCCAGTGTTCCCTCGTTCCACCCACCGCCTGCCTGCTGATATGCCTGGTCGTTGATGATCATCAGCGACGAGCCGAAGTTCGGGTTGCCAAACGGATTGAAGCCCGTCGCAGGGTTCATATCGCCGTCGAGCCAGATGTACGTATTCCACCCATCGATCGGATCCGCGGGTTGCTGGAGCGTAAAGCGGATGTAGAGGTAATTGTTGTCGTTGGCCAGATATATATTCTGAAAATCAGCACCGCTCGGATTGTTCACGCCATCTTCGTCCGTGTACGCCACGGGGACACCCGCCCAGTCAGAGAAACCACTGCCGATGGTGATGTTCGCATACGTCCCGCCTGACGCATTGATCGCCAAGGCGCCGGCACTCACTAACACCAAGAATACTTTCCCAACGTTGATTCGTTTCATCGCTCTTATCCTTTCACTCGCGGTTCCCTACCCACACATGGACTTGCGATCCATGTAATTCTGAATCTCATTCTAGTCTCCCACCCCCCAGAGTCAACACAAAACTCATAGGTTAATCGGTTTATCTGTTAACCAAAGACTGGGCCTCCCAATGTGTTTCGATGGAAAGGAGAGCGCGACCGAACATTGTTTTCACCGAGTCGTGAACGCAGGCCTTGTTGTTGTTCAGCCCACTGCATGAGCGGTCGCACTCCGCAACCGAATCTCTGGTGGTTACCAGTTACGGGGTTTGGGCGACGCGATAGAATCGCGCCGGCCTGTTGGTCAACGCCAGCGACTCTGTGTATTGATTGGTCACCCCCACCGAGGCGCTGCCGGGGTTAATGATCGCTGAACTGATATTGGCAAAGCCATTGGTGCTATAGTTGCCGTTCTTGGCCTGGACGTAGTTGGTGGTCCCGCCTGGCGCCGTCCACGTCAGCGTAATGTTGTTGGTCGCTCCTCGCACTATCGAGAGAATCTGGAAGGGCGCCGGCGGACCCGATGCGAGCGTGTAGTGGATTGGCCCGGAGAAGAAGTTGGGAGTGCCCACGTCTGTAAACACCCCGATACCAATCGTGCTTCCGTTGGGCGGAAATACCGGCGCACCCGTCGCGGTATGCGTCGCGGCGCGCGGAAGTGCATACTGCTGGGCACTGGTGAAGGAGTCGTAGGGCGAGATCAAAGCTCCGCCTCCCGTGATGCCAAGTCCAGTGTTCCACACGCCATTCGACATGTCATAAGCCATATCGTTTTCCCAGAGAACGTCACACCCGAGGACTCCTTGACTGAAGATGTCGAATCCTGTCGCAGGATTATTATCCGCGTCCAGCGCCACGTACAGACCGTCTGCAGCTTGCGGGTTCACGTCCATGAAGTATGTCAGGCGAATGTAAACATAGTTGTCGTCGTTGGCCATTTGGATGGTTCGCACACCAAGTGGAAATCCGTCATTGGGGTCACCCGTGAACACCACCGGTATGTTGGTCCAAGCGGAGTAATCCGGAGGCCAGCTTGTAACCGAACTGATCAGCTGCGCGTAGGTTCCGGCCTGCACATTCGTGGCAAACGCATAAGACACCGGGCCAAGATAATCGAGATTCGCCGTCGGGTCAGCATAGGCCATCAGATTGAACGTGTTATTAGGGAAGATCGGCAGCCCATTGGCGATGAATGTTGCGGACCGCGCGATGGCGTATTCCTGGGTTGTTGTCACCGTGTAGAATGGCGCGATCGAAGCGTTTCCGTTGGTAACGCCACCGCTGATGCCAACGCCACCGTAGACATTGTAATCCCCATTGGACTGCACAAAAGGTTGATCGTTGTCCCAGCCGACTTCTGATCCGATCAAACCGAGGCCAAAAACGTTGAATCCTGTGTTCGTGTTGCTGTCATTATCGAGCGCCAGATACACACTCGGCCCGGCGTTGGGGTTGACGGGCTGATTATACGTGATCAGCAGGTAGAGATTGGAACTATCATTGGCTATCGACAGTGAAGCCAGATCCAAGGTTGACCCGCTGGTGCCGGGGGAAGCCAGGCCAGCGTCGGAACCCCGTCCCAGTCGGAGAAGCTCCCGTCGATCGTGATCGTCTTGTACGTTCCCGGCGGAACGTTGGAGGCGCACGTATACTGCACTGGCCCGAGCATATCGATGTTGGGCGTGGGATTCGCATAAACCGCCAAGGTGAACGTGTTACCCGGAAACACCGGTTGCCCGTTCGCGTGTGTCAAGAATCGCGAAATCGCATACTCCTGGGTCGTCGTCACGCTGTAGAACGGCGCAATGGCGGCGTTTCCCCCAGTCCCGGATAACACGTTGGTAATCGTACCACCGGTATTGAACACGCCATTGGACTGCACAAAGGGCCCGTCATTTTGAAAGCCGACTTCCGACCCGATCAAATTGAGACCAAAAACGTTAAAGCCCGTCGCCGGATGATTATCGGTGTCGAACGCCAGATACACATTCGTGCCGTCGCCCGAATTTGGATTCACTGGCTGATTATATGTGATCAGCAAGTAGATGTTGGACGCGTCATTGGCGATGGAGAGTGACGCAAGATCCAGCGTCGCTCCCGAAGTGCCGTTGGTTGCGGTGGCCATGACCGGCACGCCGGTCCAGTCGTAGAAACTCCCGTCAATTGTGATTGTTCGATAGGTGCCAGCCGAGATCTCTTGCGTAAAGCTGCACAACGCCAGCATGCTGAGTAATCTTGATATCCACTTGATATTCACGCGTGTCATGGTCCTCTCCCAGTGCGTTATTGTCGCGCCCTTCCCTTCGCAAGGGCGACTCCGAAATCCCCATTGCAGAAGCAATCCTAACCCGATCGGCATCCGCTCGTCAACAACAAAACATCGAATTAATCGATTTATCACTGTATTATGAAAACGGCGCCATCACGGCATTTGGGGTGCTTCTACGCCTTGGGCGGTGGCGCCGATGATTCGCGGACGACCAGTTTCGTGGCCAACAGTCTCTGCAAGTGGGTGGCGTCTTCGTGTTCGATCCGGCGGATCAGTCCGCTGACGACAACTTCGGCCAGCTCCCCAAGGGGAATCCGCACGGTGGTAATGCTGGGCATGACCAGATTCGCCGTCTCGATGTCGTCGAAACCCACCACGGAAATGTCCCGGGGCACACTTACGGAGCGGGTGAGCAGCACCTTAATGGTGCGAATCGCGAGGGTGTCGTTGGTTGCCACGATGGCCGTGGGCAACGCCTTGCGTCGCAACAGAGCGTCAATGACGACCGCGACCTCTGGTTCGGCCATGCCGCAATCCAGGATCAGGTCCTCGGCCACGCGGAGTTTCGCCTGGCGGTGTGCCTCCTGAAAGCCTTCGAGTTTCTGCGGACTGGGAATCCCCGCCAGAAATGCGATTCGACGGTGCCCGAGATTGATCAGGTGGCTGGTAACCGCGAGAGCCCCGGACTTGATGTTGACATCAACATAATCATGCGGTTTGCGCTTCATATACCCGCCGCCCAGGACGATCGTGGGTTGCCCGCCCTGCTCGAGCGCCTCGACCACTCGCTCCGGCGAATGTCCATCCCAGATCAGGATCGTCCCATCGACGCGCCCGGGACGGGCTGAGAGGATGTCGGGGCTGGTGGAGTGGAACAAGTCGAGCAGGATATCGTAGTTGCGCTCTCGGGCCGCGGAAACGATATTGCGGGTCAATTCGAAATGGAACATCTCCGTCAGCGGTGCGGGATCGTAGGGAAACACCAAGCCGATCGTGTCCATTTTCCGCCGGATCAGGCGGCGCGCGCCGACATGGGGCTGATAGCCGAGTTGCCGGGCGGCTTCCTTGATGGCCCTCCGCTTTTCCTCACTGATGCGGATGGGTTTGTCATTGAGGACCAGAGAAACAGCGGCTCGCGACACGCGTACCAAATCAGCGACGTCCTGAATGCTTATGTCGTGGGGCCTTCGTGAGATTGGTGGCACACCAATCATTTGCCATGACTCCTCAATAAAGTAAAGTCGCCAACTCTCACGTCCGTCCTTTGCGTCTCGCACCTTTTCGTCTTATGGCACAATAGTAGAACACAATCGCCATGGAAATACAAGATGATTAATCGATTTATTATGATATACCTGCGGGGGTCGCGGCCCGGCGGTCGCAGCCGGTCGAACGGCTGTCCGCGGTTCCGACACCCCCGGGATGTGACGGACCCCGCCGTCCCGTAACGAACGCGAGGCCTGGCAACCCACAGCGACGCTCATGCGGCCGGCCAGCGGATCGCTGATGGGTTCGATTCCGTGCCAGACTGCATCGAGAAAAGCCTGGGCGATAAGTGGATCCCCGCCGCCGTGGCAGCCGTTGTTGCTCACGATCGGGTAGTCTGTTCGGACTGGTGGCTTCTCCCAGGCGTGGCCGTCGGGACGGGAGATGGTCCAGAGTTTGAGATGTTCGACTTCCATCTCCAACCGACCCTTGGTCCCGATCAAGACATAGTCGCGAAGATATTCCGGTGTGAAGTGGCACTGCATGTACGAAGCCTTGATTCCGTTCGCAAGTTCCAGAATCACCACGTGATTGTCCTCAACGTCCACCTCTTGACGAAATACGCACTGTTGGCGGGGACTGGTCGGGTCCTGTGTCTCGGGACAGACAGTTGCCTCGGGGCAGGTCGGACACGTCAATGTATTCTCCTTGTCGCCGCCGAAGTAATCCAAGCTGCCAAAAGCCGCCACGCGCTTGGCATACGCTCCGCCGAGCCAATGAATGACATCGAAATCGTGGGTCGCCTTCTGCAAGAGCAGGCTGAGGGTGTTGGTGCGACTGGCGTGCCAGTCATGATAGTAGAAATCGCCGCCGGCCCCAACGAAATGCCGCACCCAAATGGCCTTCAGTTGCCCGATGGCTCCGGACTCGACGAGTTGTTTGGCGCGAGCGACGATTGGCATGTACCGCATATTGAATCCCATCATAAGTCTCGTGCCACACTTGCGCCACGCCTTCAGAATCCGGTCGCAACTGGCAATGCTGATTGCCATCGGCTTCTCCAGATACACATGCTTTCCTGCCTGAAGAGCGGCCACGGCATGTTCCTCATGCACGTAGTCGGGGGAAAACACTCCAATCGCGTCGAGATCCGGCCGCGCGAGGAGCTTCCGGTAGTCGTCTGTGACGAAGGCCCCGGGCATGGCCCACTTTTTAAAGTCGCCCAACGCCTTGGGCGCACAGTCGGCAGCCGCCACGACGAGCGATTCTCCCGTATCGGGCCTGTGCCAATGCTTCGCCAATACCGCCCGACCGGACGCCCCGATCAAACCAATTCGTAACGGTTTCATTATCCTATTCCCTTCCGACTCTTGGAATTCATGGTACAATAACGCCATCAAAATAGCCAGCTAAAACGATTTATTATTGAATTTAATACCGTTGCGACAGGACTCGATGACTTCCCGAAGCTCTTTCGGAAGGCTGCCAATGAAGCCGGCTCCGCCGGCGACCAATACTCTCATATCAGACTCTCCACAAGTTTCAGCATCTGTTCCTCTTGTTGCTCGATGGACTCGACCAGTTTGAACTGGGTGCGGCAACGGTCGAGGTTGTGGCCTTCGCGATGCACCTTGAAATACGTGTCCCCCTGCAAGAAATCGGTCAAAAAACGGAGGCCGATCTCAAAGGTGATTAGCTTCCCGGAAAACGCGAGTTGTTCACGTTCCCCTTTCGTGAGGAACCCGCCGGCAGCGGACAAATACCCCTGTACGAGCGCCTGAAACATGGGGAATTGCATCCGCACTTGCGCGAGATCACGTTCGTCCTCCAGCGCCGGGCTGGTCGTCGTGCGCACCATGTCGCCGAAATCGTACAGCACCAAGCCGGGCATAACGGTGTCCAAATCGATCACGCAGATGCCTTCCTGCGTCGCGTTGTCCAACATGACATTATTGAACTTGGTGTCGTTGTGCGTCACCCGCTCGGGCAAGCCGGCACCGAGGAGCACGTTCGTCATCGGTTTCCGGCTCAGCGCGAACTCGATCTCTGCCTTCGCCTGCTTCGCTCGATTCATGGCATCCGCGTTGACCGCACGCTCCAGCGCCGTGAACCGTTTGGGCGTGTTGTGAAAGTCAGGGATCGTGTCATGGAGACGGGGAGAAGAGGTCTGCCAGCAGCCGTTGGAACTCTCCAAAGGCCTTGGCCGCCTGAAACGCCTGCGTCGTGGACCCCGCTGCGTCGTAGGTGCGCGCCCTTTCGATAAAGACGTAGGTGCGCCAATGGTCGCCTTGTTCGTCGCGGTGAAATGACCGACCGTCCTGCGCCGGAACCAACGTCAGGGCGCGACGAGTGCGGTCCGCCTGCTCTGTGATCTTGGTGTGAAGATGTGTGGTGACTCGGGTGATGTTTTCCATCAACGCAACCGGGTTCTTGAAAACGTTGTGATTGATGCGCTGGTGAATGTAACGCATCGGTGTTCCACCTTCATCGAAGACGGCACAATAGGTGTCGTTGATGTGCCCACTGCCGTACGGTTCGGCCGATAAAAACTGGCCGCATATCTGAAAATTCCGGGAAACGGCCTGGATATCGTGTTGCCCCTTCACCGCCACAGCCTTTCCGGATATTGGCCGCGAATCACAAGGTGCCCGAGGAGCGTTGTCTGCATGTGTTGGCCTTCTAAACTTTCTGCCAATTGGGTTTGTTGTCGTAGACCCAGCGGTAGTAATCGGCTTTGCGCAGGTGGGCGGCGGCGGGTTCGTCGAGAACGATCTTGGCCACGGGGTGCAGTTGAAGAATCGAGGCAGGGTTCATCGCGGTAATCGGGCCCTCCATCGCTTCGGCGACGGCGCGCGCTTTGTCCGGGCCGAACGCCAACAGCACCAGCTGTCGCGCTTCTAGGATCGTACCGATGCCCATGGTGATGACATGATGTGGCACGGCGGTTTCCCCCCCAAAGAACCGCGCGTTATCGGCGCGCGTCTGCTGCGTCAATGTCTTGATGCGCGTGCGCGAGGCCAATGAAGAACTCGGCTCGTTGAAGCCGATATGCCCGTCGGTGCCGATCCCCAGTAGCTGCCAATCGATCCCGCCGGCCACGCGGATCTGTTGTTCGTAGCGCAGACAGAAACCGGGGATGTCCTTGGCTTGGCCATCAGGAATGTGGACATTCGACTTGACGATGTTGATGCGGCTGAACAGGTTCTCCCACATGAACCGCTGAAAGCTGGCCGGGTGATCCGGCGTCAGGCCGACGTATTCGTCCAGATTGAACGTGGTGACGCGGCTCCAGTCCAGCTTCATCTGGACAAGTTCACGGTACAACGACAGCGGCGTGCTCCCAGTGGCCAACCCCAACACCGCGTCGGGCTTCTCCCGCAGCAATCGTGCGACCATCAGCGCGGCTGTCGCACTGGCCGCTTCCGCCGTGGGTTGGATGATGATCTCCATCGTCAGCGCCTCAGTCGTTCGCCCAGCTTTTGTTCCACATCGGCTCGAAACCGGTCAATGAACCCGCTCACGTATTCGACGATGTCCCGGGTCTCGTCGGCCACCAGCGGCGTCAGATCGATGCCGAACGCCAGTTGTGCCGTCTTGTCCGTGGCGTGTGATTCGAAAAACGTCGCATTGGCCCGCCCGGCGGCCCAGCGTCGCCAGGTCGTAGCGTTTGCCGCCGGCGATTTGCGAGTCGAATACCCCGTTCAATGCCGCCGCCAGGTTCTCGTGGCCGCTGACATCCATTAACACCTTGTCTTCGTCGGACAACCAGTCGAGGTTCCGCCAGACTTCGCAACCCCAGGCCTTCTGCGGACGCTGGTCGCGAGGCAGTTCCCGCATGGCCTGGAGTGCGGCGATGACCACTCCAATATGCGTGTCGTGCTTGTCGGCCGGATTGTGCGTATACACGACTTGCGGCCCCGTGGTTGAGAGAATCTCCTTCAAATCGTTCTTTAGCGCGGTGTCCTTGGAGCTCTTAATGTCCGCGCTCGGGTAATCGAGTTGAATCATCACCCCGTAATGCCCCAAAACTGCGGCCGCGCGCTGTTCCGCCCGTCGCACGCCACGCATCTGCTCATCCGTATAGGAGGCATAGGGCCCGCTTCGGGAGCTGCCGCCGCCGTTGGTGCAGGTCACCCCGCCGAACCATTCGGTCTGACCATGGTAGCAGGCGAGGATGCCGTGAAAGGCCATGAACTCCAAGTCGTCCTGATGGGCTCCGATCCCCAGATGCGTGATGCGCTGGAGCGCTTCCGCCGCCGCCGCACCGTCCGGAACAAAGACCTCCGCCGTCGCGTTGTGCAGTTTCATCATTCTCGCCTCGAAATGGCGGGCAAACTGGCGGCGGCCACGGCCTGGCCAACCCGTCGGCTCTTTTCGTCGGGCACATGCAACCGGACCCGTTCGGCCAGTCCGGGAAACTCCTGCCGCAGCACCTCCCCTGCCTTTGCCACTAGGAGGGTACCACCGGTGCCGGTCATCACGCGACCCAGAATCAGCAGGTGCTCAAAATCATAGAATTCGGCGTACTGCGCAGTGGCGTAGCCCAGGTACACCCCAATGGTCTCGTAGATCGCGGCGGCCCGCCGGTCCCCCCTGGTCATCAGCGCCTGCACTTCCAAGAGCCGCTCCGGCAGGCCCATCTCGTTGGGCAACTCGATCCCGGCGGCCGGCAACAGCCTGTGGACGGCTTGTTGCGAAAAGTACAACGCGCCGACCCCGCGGTCGCCCGACCATTCATCGGTGGCCGCTTGGGGATTGTAGTCCACTGGCGCGAAGGCCAGTTCGTTGAGCCAACCGGTCATCCGCCCTCTTGGATCAAGATACCCCGCCGCCTGGCTAGACCCCATGGCGATGCCGAGGACGCCCTTGACTCCAACCGACAGCGCGCCGGCTAGCGCCGTCACATCCCCATCGTTGGCCACCTCCACGGGCACGCCCCACTGCTGCTGCAAGCGCCGGAAGATGTTCCTCGCTTCACCAAACCGTTCGACAGGCACCGAACGGAACAACGAGGCCACGCAGATCTGGTTGTCCACAACCACGCCGGCTGTGCTGCCACCGATCGCGTCAACTTGGGGCAGATAACGGGCGGCCTGCGCAATCCCTTCATTGAGTTTCGTGAAATGATAGCCGGGATCAACCTGGTTCTTCGGGTCCCAAGGAAACTCGTTGCTGTACACCACGACCCCGTCCTTGACTGCGGCAACCTTGTAGTCGCTGGCGCCAAGATCGAAGCCGATGCGACAGCCATCCAAATGGCTGCCCCTGAAAGAAGCGGCTTCTCGTTCCGCAGGCACGCCGTCGGCCTCCATCACCGCCACCTCGAACCCCCGCTCGTACACCCGACTCATCAGGTCAGCGTCGAACCCACGCTCGCTATCCCTGGCGTAGCACCTCCGCAGGTGCAATCCAAGCGGGAGCGGGCCGCCAAAGTGAATCTTCCATCCGCCGCGCACCCAGAGCAGGAATTTCATAATGCGTTCGACATATCGGAATGTGTCGGCGCGATCATCACTGTCCACAATGGTTTCGTATCGGGACAGCAACCCTTTCTCCCGCTCGAGACCGATCACCACGCGAGCAGGAATGCGAAGGCTTTGCTGGTAGCGGCGATTCTCAAGAACGGCCGGACAGAACTCGGGGTCGAGGGGGGCAGCGACACGTGGTTTGGGATATCTTGTTGGATTCATTGTCAATCATCCAAAGCACCGCGTTTGATTGGATCATGGCACCAGCCGCACGCGGTAGTAACGGGATGGGGTATTTGTTGCCACCCCGATATCCGTGTAATTGGTGACGGTACCAACGGTGTTGGTCACGGTGAAGATGTCAGTGAAGCTATTCGTGGAGAAATTCCCGCTCCCGTCGCCCGGGCTCACCTGTAGGGCGTTTGTCTTGCCACTTCCCATCGTCCACGTGACGAGCAGATTGGTGCCCGTGCTGACAATGCTGGTGATCCGAAACGCGGACGCCGGGTTCGTTGGATTCGTGCCGGCCAGATAATCCTGCAAATTCGAGAAGCCGGAACCGTCAGCGTCACAAGCCGCGCAAGACATGTTATTGGTGAATATACCGTCGAGGTTACCGATCGGCTGGTTGGCGAAGTACATTGCGCGCCACCAATTGGGAATGCCGTCTCCCACACTGTCCAGATTGGGATTGGCTGAAACCAAGCGGTATGCCAACCACGTTCCACCTCCGCCGATCTGCAGGGCAGTACGCGGATAGGTGTCTTCGAGCGTGCCGCCGACCGATTGATTGTCGTCCAGGAAAAAGACCTTAAACACTTCGGGCTTCCCGATCCACGCCCGCGGCAACGACAACTCCACATTGCTGCCGCTGGTTGCGTACGTCGCCACGCCAACCGAGCTCCAACTCCAATCCGTGCCTGAAGTTCCCGGTGAAGCGATACAGGGTCGCCCCCTGCAGGAGGTATTCGGCGCCGATGGGGAAATTGTTGGCCCCGCCGTAGAAGCCCGTGTTGCGATTGTCATCGACATCGAAATAAAGATTGTAGGCCGCGTTCAGTCCGTTCGTTGTGAGACCGTAGTTTTGGTACGCCACATACAGATTGGTTGGGTCATTGGCCAACCACACCTGTGCGAGATCCACCTTGTTGCTGGACGTGATCGTCACTGCCTGAGATTGCTGACCGAACAACGTCAGCGACGACCAATCCGACAGATTTCCGTTGACGACGATCGCTCCGGCGGCGACGGGATTCGATACCTCGGTGACCCGGTAGACGCGATAACCCCCACCGTCGCTTGCGGTTAACGCATTGACGGGGTCTAAATCCTGAGCGCTTCCACCATAGGCCGTGTTGTCTCCCAGGAAAAACAGCCGCACCAGAGATGGATAGGGATTGCCAAGCCAGGCGCGCGGCAGCGAAAACTCGACATTGCTGGCGCCGACAGCCCACGTCGCCACGCCGACCTCACTCCAGCTCCAATCGGTGCCATTGGTACCCGTGTACTCGTACAGCGTCGCCCCCTGCAATAAATAGTCGGCGCTGATGGGGAAGTTCCCGCTGCTGCCACGATACCCGGTCACGCCATCACTATCGACATCGAGATAAAGGTTATAGGCCTCACCCAAATCGTTGCTCGCGACCGGGCCGTAGTTCTGATAGGCAATGTAGAAGTTCGTGAGATCGTGCGCCATCCAGATCTGGGTCAGATCAAGCTTGTTGACGGTCGTGATCGGGAAGTCTGCGGGGTCGACTCCAAAGGAAGTTAACCAAGTCCAGTTGGTCAGATTGCCACCCACGATTACGCTCCCGGAATTCACCGGGTTGGCGACATCCGGAAACTGGTAGGTCACGAACATTCCCCCGCCGCCAGTCTGCAACGCGCCGCTTGGATACTGGGCCTGCCAGGTTCCCCCGGGAAAAACGGTGTTGTCATCGAAGAAAAACAGGTTGATCTGTGTCGGGTTCCCGAGCCACATCCGTGGCAGGGAAAGCTCCGCGTTGCTTTGCGCCACGGCGGAGTCCGCAAGTCCCACCGCCGTCCAATTCCAGTCGGTTCCCGTGCTGCCCGTATACCGATAAAGGGTGGCCCCCTGGAGCAAATAGTCCGCGCCGATGGGGAAATTGTTGGCCCCGCCCCGGTAGCCGGTCGAGCGATTGCTGTCGGTGTCCAGATACAAATTTCCGGCAGCATTCAACCCGTTTGTCAGGGGACCGTGGTTTTGATAGGCCACATAGAGGTTTGTGGCGTCATGAGCCAGCCACAGTTGCGCCAGGTCCACGGGGTTGGTCGTGCTGGTTATGAAACCCGGTGCCGATAAATCTTAGCTACTCGTACAAGCCTTTATTTTACTGGCTTCCATAACGATTTCGTATGTCATATTTTTGTGTTGCAATGCTTTGTTGCTATGTCTAGGATATTTTTCACCGTGAAAGCCACATCGACAACCCGTAAGCATCAAAAACTCATTCATGTCGGTGATTGCCTGTATCGTTCAAGCCGCACGGACGTTTACTATGCGATTTTCCAACGCGAAGGCAGGCAAGTCAAGCGCAGCCTCAAGACCACCGACCCCGAACTCGCCAAGCGTCGTCGTGAGATACATCGCCAAAAGGTCGGGCGCTTGACCAGTGACAGCGCCAAACTCCTGCCCTTTGCCGAGTACGACAAGAACAAACCCACCGAATTGATCGGCGGGTTGGCAAAGCGGTGGTTTGACATTGCCAGCGGCACGATGGAACCGAGCAGCCGGGGACCGGCTGCTTGTCGTGATTAGGAACCTCAATCAACACCTCGGGGGCTTCACCGTCCGCAACGTCACACTCCGCACATTGGAGCAGTGGGCGACGGCGCGGCGGAATACCTGCTCCGCCCACACGTTCAACTACGAACTGGAAACCCTCAGGCGCATCCTGGACTACGGAGTCGAGCATGGTATTCTCATGGAGAATCCCGCCCACAAGATCAAGCGGTGCAAGCCACACAAGAAGCCGGTCGCCATCCCGACCAAAGACCAATTCCGCACGATGCTGGACGAAATGCGTGACAAAGGCAGCAAGGATTCCGCGGACCTTGCCGAACTGCTCGCCTATTCCGGCTGCCGCAAAGGCGAGATTGTCGGTGACGCGAAATACTCCAAGCCGCCGATGTTCTGGCGCGATGTGGATTTCGAATTGAAAGTGTTCACCGTCACCCGCTCCAAGAACCATGAGCCCCGCACGGTGCCGCTTTTTCCAGCGATGGAAAACTTCCTGCGCGAATTGCGGTCGCGGCGCCAAGACCCCACAAACGCGAATGAGCGCATCCTCCCGATTTATTCCGCGAAGACGGCCATCACATCGCCTGTAAAACAGCGAGCCTTCCGCACTTTGATCATCACAGCCTGCGTCACTTCTGCTCCAACGCCATCGAGGCCGGAGTCGATTTTAAGACATTCGCGGGATGGCTGGGCCATAAGGATGGCGGCGTACTGGTCGCCCGCACCTATGGCCATCTGCGCAATGAACACAGCGCAGCGATGGCCAAGCGCATGAATTGGGGCGTGTCCACGGCCGAACCCGAAAATGTGGTGCCCATGGTAGCCCCGAAATAAGGCGGGTGAGTCCAACCAGCGACGCGGCCAAGGATGCTGTCATTCAGCGCTCGTTTCTTTCAGAAATCGTTCGATCTCGGGGAGTGGAAATAGCGGTCGCCGCAATGCGCGGCAAGGCCGCAGCAGTCCGCGAGCAACCAAGCGGTCAACCGTTATCGGTGTCACGCCCAAGGCTCTCGCCGTTTCCTGTCGTGTCAGCGCGAGTCGAATTTCCTTATTGTTTGTCTGCATGGTGATCTCCTGTTTCTGCGTTACAACCCTTCATGTCTCAAGAACCTCTTGACTACGATTACTCCTGCGTGAAGCCATACGAGCAGGGCCGGGGCGGAGCAAGCGCGGTGCAGATGTGGAGCGCAGTTTTCGAGCAATACATTGACAGCGCGCCGCGAGCCGTACAATCGAGATGGCACGTCACGCAAAGTTGATGACTGATAAGGCGCAATCATTCGACCACCGATAGCACAGGGAAGTCGCCTGATTGTGTAGCAAGTACACAAATTGTTTGGAGCACTGCCCGGCGACCAGCCCCGTAGACGGCGAGTGCAATGATTGGAGTGTGTGAGCGGATACTGCGTGGACAGAGTATGACCGTGACTACGGATTGCGTGTGGATAGCGTGACCGGCAACTGAAGGTCAATTTTTGGCTGTCGGTGGCAAGCACCGCGCAGCCACGGACAGTGTCGCATAATCGATGCGCCTTGACAGCACGGCAGACGCGGCGAGCGGTACGCGCTATGAGCGACCGCCACGCCGGGTCTGACAGCATTCTGCCGGCGAATGACCGGCAAAGATTCCACGTGGATGCGTTCACCGCGTCGTCACCCGCTGACCGGTCTGACTGTCATTGCTCCGTCCGGACATGACCCGTTGTAATCGTCGGCTGGGTGTTTGACGGAGCGTATTTCGGTCGGCGGCGCGTGCGCGACTTGGTGGCGGCGTCTCCGCCCGCAGTCCAGCGGCTCAAGCACTCGCGCAAGCGCGCCGGACTCACCGGCACACCGGCCAGCCTTCAACTCCTCTGCCAGTTCGCCAATCTTCCAGCCTTTGCCGTGCAACGCCAGCAACCGTTCGCGCAGCGGCTCCAGCACGTCGGCAGCAGTCTTGCGCTTCCTCGGCGGCTCGCGTTGCGTCAACTGTTCCAGTTTTTTCTCCAACGCCGCGTAATCCAGCTTCGCGGCGATCTGCGTGTAATCCATGCGTGTGCTCATACTGAATTCCTTCCACTTTTCTGCCGTCGGCGATTGATGATTTCACCGACAACGTTTGACTCGCCGTTGAATGTTTGTCCAAGCAGCCTTGGCACTTGGCGGCGAGCAGCCAAGCGCACCGGCCTCCAGCAGCCCGCCACTCGGGCTAGGAGGGGTAAGTGTCCTGCTCATTTTTCCCTTTTCTATGCCACACTTGGCCTGCTCAGTTTGAACGCGCTAGCGAACAATCTATCCACTGTTTCTGGTTACAGTGAGTCGCATGAAACCAGCTGACATCGGTGGCGTTATAGCCCTTGGGTCTCGCGAGCTTGTGTACGACATACACAACACAAGCCGGCTTTCGTGCCAGACTCCAGCGATGACAAACGATGCTTTCATCGCCGCCTATATCACCACACGGACCCTCGGAATGTTGTTCCCATTTCGGAACAACTTTGCAGCACGGTTTCGGTAAGCTCCCCGACCATGTTCAGCGCCATTCCACAAAAGAATCGAGTCGCCGCCACGACGTATTTCGACGAGCACCTGTCGCACAACGATTACTACGCCCAGGGCGAAGTCTTGGCCCACGATCAAGGTGGTCATTGGATTGGTACCGGCGCGGAACGGTTGGGTTTACGGCCAGGTGAGGCTGTCACCCGCGAAGTGTTCCTGCGCCTCTGCGACAATTTGCACCCGATGACCGGTGAACGACTCACGCCGCAGCAATTCCGGGACCGACGGCTCTACTTCGACTTCGTCTGCTCGCCGCCCAAGTCGGTGTCGATTCTTGCGGTCACGATGAATGACCATCGCATCATCGAAGCACACCGGGAGGCTTCCACGATGGCCTTGCGCGAGCTTGAGCAATTCGCCGCCACGCGCATTCGCAAGGCCGGCATCGAGGATCGGGATCGCACCACCGGCAACTTGGTCGGCGCAGCGTTCCTGCACACGACTTCCCGCGCCCTGGACCCTCAACTGCACACGCATTTCGTCCTGTTCAACTGTACCTGGGACAACACCGAGAAGCGGTGGAAGGCGCTGCAAACCGGCGATATGTTCGGCGCACTCAACTACGGCACGGCCGTCTATCGTAACGAACTGGCCAAGCGGCTCCACCGGCTGGGCTACTGCACCCGGAAGGCCGCCAATGGGTTCGAGATCGAGGGCGTCGCGCCGGAGTTGATTGACCGGTTCTCGAAACGGTCGCAGCAACGGGACTTGGCCGTGAAACGTCAGGAGGCGAAGCTCGGTCGCAAACTGACCAAGCAGGAGATCGCTCACGTCGTCCATCAGTCCCGCCCCAAGAAGCTCAAGGGCGCGACCGACGATCAGGTCCGCCGCCAGCAGCTTGGTGAGATCGGTTTCTTCGAGAAACGGGCGCTGCGCAAAGTAGTCGAAGCGGCCAATGGTCAGTCGGGGGATTTCGCCCACTCGGTCACGATGCGCGAGGCTGTTGACCACGGCATCGCGCACGTTTTCGAGCGCACCTCGGTCGCGCCGCAACACAAGATTCTGGAAGCCGCCCTGGTCAACGGCTGGGGCCAACTGGACCTGCCGCTGCTCAAAAATGCGCTGGCGGAACGATCCGAACTGGTGCGCGTCGGTTCAGAGTTCTCGACCCGCGACATCCTCACCAAGGAGCTTTCGTTGATTCGCACTGTCAACGCCGCCATCGACAGTATCGCCCCGACCACCAGCCGTTATGAACCGGCGTCTCATCTCGGTCCGGATCAGCGCAAGGCGTTGGAACATGTTGTCACCAGCCCGGACCGCTTCACAGGGTTTCGCGGCTTGGCCGGCACCGGCAAAAGCACGGTTCTGGTCGAACTGAACCGCATTCTCGACAAGGAAGGTTTCGAGGCCCTGTTCTGCGCTCCGACTGCTGCCGCTGCCGATACGCTGCGCAAGGACAAGCTGGAATCGGTCACGCTCGCCAGGCTGCTGACGGATTGGGCCATGCGGCGAACACTTTCCGCCCGCAGCGTGATTGTCTTGGATGAAGCCGGCGCTGTTGGCCTCGATGACATGGTGAAACTATTCGATCTGGCCGTTAGTAACGGCGCTCGTGTGGTGCTCTCCGGCGACACCGGCCAGCACGCTTCCGTTGCTCGTGGGGATGCGCTCCGCATCCTCGAACAGTATTCCTCCTACCGCTTCAGCGAATTGACCACCATCCGCCGCCAGAAACCCGCCGCCTTCCGTCAGGTGGTCGAACTGGCTGCCGCCAAACAGACCGACAAGGCGTTTGCGAAGCTCGTGGAACTTGGCGCGGTCACGGAGGCGGCTACGGAGGATGGGCAGCTTTACCAGCGGGCGGCTGAGGCATACCTGTCAGCGACCAAACAAGGACGGTCCGCACTGTTGGTCTCACCCACTTGGGGCGAGATTGAAGCGGTCACGGAGAAGGTGCGTGAAGCTCTTAAAGCTGAGGGTGTCGTCAGCCAAGATGAGCAGGCACTTTGCGTCTTTGATTCACTCTCGTGGACGCAGGCGCAAAAGAAGAATACGAGCCAGTACGAACCAGGGCAGCGCCTGCGCTTCGTCAGAAAAACGCGCGACTTTGATCGGGGCGAGACAGTCGAAATCCGAGCCGTTCTCGAAAACGGACTGCGCGTTCGCCGTCCCGACGGAACGGAAGTGGATTTTATCCCGCGCTGGTGCCGCTGGCTCGTTCGACGTGGGCGAAGCGCGTGAACTGAAAGTTGCCGCTGGCGATTGGCTGTTGCTACAAGCCAACCATGGCAAAGAGTTCATTAACGGGGAGCGCGTTCAAGTGCGGGAGATCCGCGGTGGCCGCATCACGCTCATCGACGGCCGGGTGCTGCCTGGCACCTTCAACACCTTCACGCACGGCTACGCCGTCACCTCGCACTCATCACAAAGCAAAACCGTCGATGACGTATTCCTGGTCGCATCGTCGCGCTCGTTCGCCGCTGTCAATCGCGAACAATTCTACGTTTCCATTTCGCGCGGGCGCAAGCGCGTTCATGTGTTCACCAATGATGCCGAACTGCTCGCGCGTCGCGTGACCGATTCGCACGAACGCAAAGCTGCCATCGAACTCCAAGGCCTGCGAGATGACTTGGCGAAACTCGGCTTCCTGCGACAACCGCAGCAAGAGCAAAATACCAGCGCACCGGTGTCCGCGGTACACCAAGATTTCCGCACGGTGCGCCCGATGCGTCAGTCGCCCAGAGTGTTTCGCGCCACGCGTTTATCTCCGGTGCAACGGCTTGCTCAGGTGGTCGAGGATGTGCAGCGATGGCTTCGCGAGCGGTCCGTCGTTGAGCAAAAGGAAGTTGTCCCGGAGAAGCTCCCCCAAACCGAGTCCATAAAACAGGCTGAATCCGTTAAACTGGCTGAGTCCGTCAAACGAACCAGCGGCCTCAAACGATCTCGCACGGTCAAGGAACCTCTGCAGCAAGCGCAGTCCACCCACCGCAAGCCGCGTCGGGGTATCACCCCGCCTGGAAGCATCGGCCACTCTCGCGGCATCGGTGTCTGAACCCTTAACCCCTCAACGACCATGCCACTCACCAAAGAAGATTCCTGCTACACCACCGCCACCAATTATTGCGCCTGCATCGAGTTCCATCTCGACGGCGACCACCGCCACGGCTTCCACACCAGCCAGTTGATCGATTACACTTTGGAACCTAACCCGGACGTTGGCGAGGACAAGGACGCACCGCCGCAAATACTCGCGCTCACGTTCTCCACAGCCGACGTGGTTATTTTGGGCTGGCGTCTCGGTCGGTTTGCCGATTTGCTCCGCGAAAACAACCTTGCCACGGTACATGTGCTGTCCAAACGCTATGCCGATCTCGACCACGGTAGACCCTTTGTCGCCTCCATCGTCATCAGCACGATAAACAAGAACCCGTAGTAGGTTGCGGCAAGTCCGTCGTAGCCTCGGCGAGGGCGGAAATTTCAGCGAAGGAGGGTAGGCGGAGACGTTTGCTTTGGTGGCCACTCGCAAGTCACGAGAAGCTGCATCCTAAATTATCACTTTTGAATCACCGGCATTTCGCCTGCTATTGGTTGACACATTAATAAGCATAACATTCTAGTGTGATGGCCACCACATGCCCCCTGATGCCGAATACGACCATAAGAACCCAATGGTTTCTGTCCGGCGAGCGGGCCGTGTGCCGCCACACTTCCTGCGCGTCTCTGACATACTGCTTGGACAAAGGCTCTCCAATCAAGCTGACGACTCGCTCTTTGGAGTCCCCAATTCTTCTTGCTAACAACCCCTTCTCTGAATAGCCACGGGCATACGTAGTTGAATCTTGAAAGGGAAACGAGTAAACCACACCACATCGTGGGCCACTGTAGAACCGCAGGCTGCTACAACCATTCCGGTTCGTGAAGTGTTGCCACCGCGCCGCGCCCGGAGGTAGGATGCATGCCGAAACGGAAGGAAGAGTTGTGATGAATCGCCTGCGTATCGTTATTCTGTTTTCCATCTTTGTTGTTATCGGGGCTTGGGCGGAAGAAGCTAACACGCGCGCCAGTGCGACAAACAACACCGGGCTAAGCGGGGTCGCGAGCAATGTTCTGCCTGCAAGCATCACAATCGACGGTATCACCTATTCAAACGTCACATGGCGCACCGTCACGCCTACGACGGTTTCCATTTTTCACCAGACAGGCGTTGCGTCGATTTCGTTGGAAAAGCTGCCGCCCGAGTTGCAGAAGAAATTCGGGTACAGCCCTCAAAAGGGGACGCAACATGGAGCTCCCGAGCAACGAATCCCGCAGACGGCGCAGCAGAAGCAAGAGAACCGAACTCGGGAAATACAGGAGCGAGAGGATCCTAAACAAGGAGAGTTTAAGAAGGCACAAAAGGAAAACGGTGACACTGGGAAAGCCACAGCCCATTCCAACGGACTGCATGGCTACATTTCCTTTGAAGCAACGCGTCCGGCCACGCGGCCTGTGTATGGTGTTGGCATGGGGTTCTATTCTGCGGTCTGGTCGCTGATTGACCAACCGCTCGCCGGCTTTCAGGTCGGCCTGGCGAGCTCGTGGATACTTCCGGATAACTCCGAGGACAAGAGTATACCGCTCGCTCCGGAGGGCACGCAGGCCCGGACGATGATAGAACGGGGTCCCACATGGGCCAGCGTATTCCAAACCATCGAAGGCGGGCCGGGCTATTGGGCAGGCAACCGCTTTCGTTACGGCTCACCAAAGTTCAGCATGAACGCCACCCCGCAGTGCTACGACTATATGGTCGGATCACCGGGGTGGCCGTTCTTCGGCAGCAGGGAGGCCCTGCCGGACAATCGCTTGAGCATGGCCCAATTGAGCAACCGGCTTCTGATTCCTCCGGATGGGCTGCCTTTCCAAGGAAATCCCAACGGTGAGTTTCTGGGGTACACTTGGATGGCCTTACCCTTCACTGATTCCACCACTGGAGACCCACCCACCGGCGACCAGTGTTGGACTTGTTTCCTGAGCGCGGCCAACTTCAAAGGGCCAATCGCCTATTACATCCCTGAGAGTTGGAGCAAGATCGGCAAGCTGTTCAAGAATCCGTTCCTCTACGAACGCGGGCTAGACGCGCGCCCGGGCACCGTGGGCGGCGGCGCCATGGAGATCAACACTGTACCGCGTTTGGATGCCCAAGACGCGCGCGGGGTGGTCTATTCGAAGATACCCAAGTTGCAATTCCCGGTGGATGGTCAGGGGAGAACCCTGCTCCTGCAGGATATGACCTTCTACTCGAAGGCGGCGCTCTTTGATGCGTTCAAGGCATGGCGTAACGGTGGCACAGCCTGCTCCGGACAATTCAACATGGGGGGCGCATGGAAGCCCAAGTTGACAACGGGCACCACGGGCTACGACCAGGATGGAAGGAAAATGACCGGGGTCGAGCACGTGTTTAATACCAATGTCTTCGAGGGCAACGCCTGGGGTCTGCAGTGGTTCAACAACGACATCAGCCCCAAAGGTTTGTTCCCGCAGTATTTCAAACACGTTGGAGAGGATTGTGTCGCCGTCGCGGCAGCGGATGTACCGACGGAGACTCAGTTGCTGGCGCAGGAGTTCAAACGGGCCGGGCCGGGTCGGCACTACATGTCACCGACCACCGGCGCTTGGGGCTCGCCCGGCCCGAAACGTGGACCATTCACGGTCAAACTTGCCGACGGTTCCTTGGTGACCTACTCGTGGTACCGCTTTGTCGATCAACCATCCTTCCAGCAATACGGTTGGAGCGAGGAGAGGAAGGCGCAGTTGCAGGCGATTGTGGAAAAGATCCACGCGACCTGGCCGATTGACAGGGACTATATGCAGCCTCCCAGCCGGGGCGAGCGGGTGGCACTCGATCCCGCCCTGCTCGTGACGCCGCCCGCGGGTTTGGAGGTGGGCTATGTCCCCATCGTCACACGTCAAGCAGCTCCGCGTCCAGCAGATCATTGATTGCCACTCATTCGGTCGGCGGTCCGAATGCTGGCTTCTTGTGTTTTTGTTTGGGTAGTAGAATCGGTGTCAGTGCCGGTTTTGACGGACCGCAGAATGTTGGCGCACAATGCTTGGTGCTCAGCCGCTCTAGGCTCCTCCCCGAGTCTTCCAGCCAAGCCTGGGCAATGGCCAATGATTGTCGATGAACTCCGGTATGCGCGCATACCATTATACGCCTTATCCAGTACAATAAGTTTATCCCTAAAGTATCTGCCCAATGCAAAATTGATAACCTTTTGATCGTTGAAAGGCCCTCCGAGGAACTGAGGTAGTTGTGATAATTCAACGAAGGTCTCAAACATCGGTATTGAACTTCGTGAGGCAAGGACTACACCGGAGTTCACATAAATGGTCCGTTCTTCAGGGCCCAGATACCACGGTCTATCCGTTATCTTGCAGTGGCGATCCGTGATGTCTGGAACGAGTCCGATCTTACCGCTTAGGATCGCATCTTCAACCTCTGGCGAAATGACCAGTGGTTTCGCACAGTGTGTGTCGGCATCGACAAGGAATAACAATTCACCGTCTGCCAATTGAGACACGGCAAAGAGGAAGCCCTGACACTTTAGTTGACTCGTAAATTTCCTGTCACTCACCTTCTTGAATGGAAAATGGCCAATCGAAAAGCCAAAGTGTTGTGCGTGCTCCAGCAGTAATGCCCCGGCAAGTTCCTGTTCTGGCAACAGGACAACCACTTGGTTAGGCCGGTGCATGTGCGCCAAGAAGGTGGGGGCAGCCCAAGCAGCAGCTTCTTGGTACCCCTTCCCAGATGCGATAATTGCGACGCGCATCAGTAACCGTTATCGATAAACTGCTTGGTCTGTTCTGACAGAGTGTGATCGAGAAAGTGCAGGTCCTCGTTGGAAAAGTACTCCCTCCATATGCCAACTTCTCCTCGTCTGATTCCAGGACTTGCGAAGTCAGGTCGGTAGCGTTGGTCATCCAGTAAAACTGGGACAATCTTATCCTTCAAGCGCTGACTCGTGTGTGACTCGATGTATTGCAAGGTATCCTCGAAGCGCAACTTCAGGTCGCTAAACTTCACAAAAAGGACCCCCTTATCTTTGTAATGCATCCAGCTCAATACGTGCTTGTTCCATCTATCCACGAAGTTGCGAGCCTTCACAAGACTATATGAGAATGGCCGCGTTTCCCCCTGGACATCCCACAACTCCGCGCGAAGAAACTTGGAGAACACAGGCTCTTTGATGAACAGCTCGAAATTGGTGCGATTGAAGAAATTGAAGCACGCCACCATTGTATCGCGAGGATCCCGTACAATGTATAGAATGTCGTACTTTTCCAAAATAGCGTCCAAATGGCGTTCGAAAAAATACAGTTGATAATGCGTTTTCAAGCATCTGCGCCATGGACTCGGGTAGTACGCGTCCAGGAGCTGTTCCCGGATCTTGTCCTTGAGATTCCTTCGCTTTACATCCTTGACCCATCGGTTCTCCTTGCCGTGTAAAACGTCAACCCAGCCATCGTCAATGTCCAGGAAATTTGTGGACATATTGTTGATAAGGAAATGCGTTCCAGACCGCGGAAAGCTGGCAACAAGAACTTTCTTCATGCCGTTATCCTGTCTCCCCAAGCCGCATTCAATGTCTTATAGTGAGGGGGCAGATATTTCAGGGCACCGCCTTGATGATATCTCTCAATGGCTCGTATGACGTCACGGGCTGTCACCAAATCGTGCATGCAACGTTGAACTTTCCGATTCCGAAATGAAATTGTGTCAACGCACACACTATTGTCCTTCTCGTCTCCATCAGCAAGCGGAACAATTCTGCTTTTCCAACATCCGCCGTTGTCGCAGCACGGCATCTGCCCGTTCGCATGGAGGTAAACATGATTTGTGTACGCAGTAAACACCGACGGCTCCCGCCCGCCGGCGGTGACCACGCAGGCCTTCCGCTTTGGCAGACCGAGTTTGGATGGTGTGGCCGCGGCCAAGTGCATTGCGAAGGTGACGGGGCAAACCACGCCTGACGCATGGTACATCAGGCGCATGAACATCCGGAGGTCCGTCTTGCCGACTAAGTTAATCACTCCCTGCAACGGGGGATGATAGTGATTCGGCCCCTCAGCGCCGAATTGGACAAATTGGATCCTGTTCTTAAAGTGGTTCACGACTTCCTGGGCATACTCCGGTATCCACCACTTCGCTGTATAGTCTCGTTTACCTCCCGTGCAAATCAACCAGAACGGAGTATCCCAATCAGTAAAATGTTGGTGTACCATGCTCATCCATGAACGCTCCTCTTCCGAAAAATGTATATCGCCCCACAGCTTGGTAGCCTTGATGGGAATCCCCAGCTTCTCGGCGAGGTCCAGCCGGAAGCCATGAATAAAGTGGTAAGACCCCTCATTGCTTTCATGAACGATCGGGTAATTCATTTGCAAGACTTCAGCGTCATCTTCAGGGCACAGCTTCGTGATGTACGGATTGAACTCCCACAGCTGGGGAAATAGCGTATCGACATCAGTCAGAAATCTCCCAAGGTGCGACAAATGCAAATCCCGGACTGCGGCTGTGAGCATCAGCACATCACCGGGAGACTGATGATTCTTTAGAATCACCTTTTTGGGAGCAGACTTCTTGACTCTGGACTTTGACATTTACCCTGGCAACTGATTGAATATTCTTGGCGCTGGACAAACACCCAGACGGTCCCACTTTTAGCACAGGGGATGAGAGGAGGCAAGTCTTCGATACCAAGTTAGGCAACTGTATGTCGTCAGCAATAGTCGGACAAGCTGAAACCGGAAGTTGGGTGTGCTGTTAGCGGGCACTGACGGTCTCCAGTTTTTGGTTTTGGTTATAGCTCCACCGCTGGAGGAGCGTTTGCTGCTGTAGTTCTCGCCTTCTGTTTAGAATCTGTTCGGCGCGGCCAAAGTACACATCGGCCGGGCGCAGATTGCCCAACGCTTCGTGGTAGCGCTGATGGTTATACCACGGATGAAACTCGCGGATGGCCTCGCGCAGTTGCGGCGGGGAGGTGTAGACCTCCAATCCGAGCTTGTCTTTGGTGGTTCGGTTGAACCGCTCGTACTTTCCACAGGTCTGCGGATGCAACGGGGCCGCCCGCACATGCCGGATCCCGACCTGGCGCAAGTAGTCGTTGAACGGTTCCGAGATGTAGCCGCTGCCGTTGTCGCTCAACAGCGTGGTCTTGTGCGCGACCGGGACCTGACTGATTCCCGTGATCTCCACGGCCTGCTGGACCAGATCGGTCAGCGTGGGGCCGGTCATATCGGGCACGACCTCCAGGTGGATCAGGTAGCGGCTGTAATCATCGAGAATCCCGCCGACGTAGTACCAGCCCCACCCGACGATGAAGAAGTACGTCAGGTCCGTTTGCCAGAGTTCATGCACGTGGGTGGTCTTGCGATGGAACTCCTTGGCGGCCTTGGCCACCTGGATCACAGCGGGGCTGATCAAACCGTGGCGCTTGAGGAGGCGGTACACAGTGCTTTCCGACACGCTGAAGCCGGCCGAGTTAGTGATCAACCACGCCAGTTCGCGGCTGCTTTGATCCGGGTAGGTGTGGGCGTAAGCCAACACCGTCTGCTCTTGCTCCTCCGGTAGTTTGTTCCAACTGCGCCGGGACGCCAGCGTCTGCGTCGGGTGCCACCAACCGTAGTAGGTCGAGCGCGGCACGCCCAGGTGAGCCAAGGTAGCCTTGATGTGCAAGGGTGATTTCCGGACCAGTTCCCGGATCTCGGTCCGTTCCGTCTGAGAGGTGTGTTGGTGTTTCACGCGGTCCCGCGACAGAATCAGAGCAGACTTTTTTTAAGTACCATGTTGTTGACACTGAGGTCGGCCACCAACTGCTTGAGCCGCTCGTTCTCACGCTTCAACTCATCGACTTCGGCGTGGGTCGCGCCGCGCTTCTCCTCGCCTTTGAGCCGGTCCTTGCCGGCCTCCATAAAGGACTTCAGCCATTTGTAATACATGTTGGCGTGAATGCCTTCGCGCCGACAGATCGTGCTGATCGGGTCATCCCCGCGGATCCCCTCCATCACGATGCGAATCTTCTCTTCGGCAGTGTAGCGCTTGCGCGTGGCTTGACGCACCCGGCGAATCAATTGGGTAGTCTGATCACTGGTCGCGACGGCTTGGTTCTGTGCTTTCGGTTGTAGCGGGCTCATGGGACTCCTTCGGGCTGATGCTAGCCCAGTTGTGGAGTCCGTCAATGTGGGAGGGCGGCGACTTCCACCACAACTTTTCGGTAACCCCCTCGGGGGTTACCGAACCTCCCAGACCCAACCACCACACCCGATCTGCTAGCTCAACCGTGTCTGAGTTTCGCTGACGGTGGACAGGTACACTTGGACATTGTCACACGTCGCGAACTGCATGGTGGGTTTCCCGTGCCGCCCACGCGATAGGTTGTGTGCGCACCTTCGGCTGCGTGGTGAAATTCTATCGCCTACGTTATCCGCTACGACGACGAGAAGGAGGAACTTAAAGCCATTGTGCAGGAAATGATTGAACGTGTGCCCTGAGCGCCCCCCGAAGGGCAACTTTGTATATAAGTCCCCTAATTTGAAATCTGTGGATTGAAGTCATCATGGTGTGAAGCCCCAAATCATGAATCCCGACGAGAATACTACTGTCAGTCCGAATGCACCGACGACGTAATCATGGCGCATTAGGCTAACAATAGACAACGGCAGAACTACTACGAAGAGGCAGGCCAACCCAGCGTAAAGGAGCAGTCCTATGTTGGGAAAATAGAACCCGACAAGCCTGTCGTAACCAAGGACTGCGAGCAGAAATGGAGTCCAAGACATTGCCGCACCACAAATCGTGAGAATCACCACCCCTCTCCGTAATGCGCTAGGAGCCTTCATTCCTGTGCCTTACTGCCGCTGCCGGGTCGTCCGGATCGAGAAACGCCCAAAGTATGAGCGCACCGCAACGCGCGAAGGGATCCCCGCGCGTGTGTACCGGAAAGAGCCGTACACCGAGGCCGGTAGCGTCATTTGGACTTCCTAAACCTTACAATCAGACTGATAACACGAGGTAAGTTTAATTTCTTTGCAATATCCAGAGCGGTTTCATTATTTTCGGATCGTCTATTTGTATCGGGACTTGCCGCCAAGATTGTCTTGACCAGTTCAACAGAACCATTACTGACTGCTATCATGAGTGGCGTCTCTCCCAAGACTGGCGCATCCGGGTCCGCACCAGCTTCTGCCAAGACCTTAGCGGCTTCGTTATGTCCGCCCAGAACTGCCGCGGCAAAGGGGCTCACCGCATAATCTCCCTTGCCATTTATCTTCGCTCCGCGTTTCAATAAGAATTTAATTATTTCTGAATTTCCGGCGGCGGCTGCAGCGATTAACGGCGTCGTACGACGCTTCTTGTCTTGTTCATTCACGTCAGCTCCTCGCTCAACAAGAAACCTTACGATATCTAACCGTCCATTGCTTGCCGCAACAATAAGAGGCGGATATCCATACCGATTTACCACATTAACCTGACGTCCCCCTGTCATCATGGAACGCACCTGTTCCAGATCGCCACGCTTACACGCCGCTATGAACGGGGGATCTTCCTCTGGAACCCGACGGCTGACCGGTTGTTGCTTTCGTGTTTCGCCTGCATTTCTCATTGCCGTTGAACTCATCCCACAGATTGTCCAGTCGTTTAGATATTGTGGTATATAGAATATTGGTACCGGTCTTTCCCAGCCAATGGAAGAGACATATGCCGCATCAAATACAGCCTCATCATTCGTATTATATCCAAGAGGAACAAACAAACCGGCGATAAATGAGTTGGAATTAAAAGAGTCACTCGTTAGAGACGGAATTGGAAAGTAGGCGAAGGGATGAGCCTGATACGTAGTCGCTGCGCCGCTCAAATCGAGAAACAGAGCATAATTGCAATTATAATGCCCATCCATACTTCCGAGGGGGGCAGTTTCAGGATTGTCTCTGGCACTTCCGAGATCCACATCTGGTTCGTATAACAAGTTACCCCACGGTGGGAAGGACCTTGCTGGTTCTCCGGAAAACGTACCCGTCAGAGAAATATCTTCGTGGGGAGTAGAGATTCTATAATACACATACGCATGCCACCCCACTCTGCGTACTGGTTTTTGATACAATGTGATAACACCTGGATTTGAGGAACTGCTGCCGCTTGGCGTCGGTGTCGGCGTCGGTGTTGGCGTCGTGGAGCTGCTTGGCGTCGGGGTTGGAGTTGGTGTCGGCGTAGGAGTGGGTGTCGGGGTTGGAGTTGGCGTCGGTATTGTACTGCTGCTTGGCGTCGGGGTTGGAGTTGGTGTCGGGGTAGGAGTGGGTGTCGGGGTTGGAGTTGGTGTCGGTATTGTACTGCTGCTTGGCGTCGGGGTTGGAGTCGGTGTCGGCGTGGGAGTCGGTGTTGGCGTCGGCGTAGGAGTGGGTGTCGGGGTTGGGGTATAAGAAGAAGAACCCGCGGAATCCATGGTGGCCGCAAACGGTGTTGGCTTAGGGGCGACAGCCCGTTGCGGCTCGATGTTGACTTGTCCACGTAATTTCTCCAACGCGGCCAATTCTTTCTGAGCCTCGTCGGGAGTCATCTTCCGACGAGTGACCTTTCCGAAATACTCGCTGTCCCATTTCCAGAATTCACCCAGGGGAATCCTCAGCGTTTTGGCTATCGTCGCCGGTAGCAGGCGACTGTTGGCCACCAAGGACACGACCCGGATCTTGAAATTCTTGCTCAGTACCGACTTTTTCTTGGCCATGAGACTCCGTACAACGTGGTGATGAGCCCTGAGTTCCGTGAACGCGACACCGTGAATGGTGAGGTTAAATACTGCCACTTCCACTCGGTGTCAAGCCGAATGCATCAGCAGTTGGGATACGGTACTGTTCGTTACTTTTCATCAGCGTACCCTCGGCCTGCCCATTTGTCGCTGTTCTCCCAATGTTGGACCGTCGAACGCGTGAACACCTACGCGTATCCACCATTTCGCGGTGTAATCCTTCTTACCCCCCCGTGCAAATCAGCCAGAATGGAGTGTCCCAATCCGTAAAATGTTGGTGTACCATGCTCATCCATGAACGCTCTTCTTGCGACAAATGTATATCGCCCCAGAGCTTGGTAGCCTTGATGGGAATCCCCAGCTTCTCTTCAAGGTACAGCCGGAAGCCGTGAATAAAGTGGTACGGCCCCTCATTGCTTTCATGGACGATTGGGTAATTCATTTGCAAGACCTCGGCGTCATCTTCAGGGAACAGCTTCGTGATGTACGGATTGAACTCCCACATCTGGGGGAATAGCGTATCCACATCAGTCAGAAATTTCCCAGGGTGCGACAAATGCACATCCCGTACTGCGGCTGTGAGCATCAGCACGTCACCGAGAGACTGATGGTTCTTGAGGATTAGCTTCTTGAGCGCGGTCTTCTTGACTTTGGACTTCAACATTTACCTTGGCAACCGTATTGAATACTCTCGACACTGGGCAAGAGATTCAGGACGTGAGACACCTATCTGAGTAGACCCATCCCAAAAAGAAAACCGTGACCAGCAAAGCAGTTGAACCGACAACCAGCCTATTCATAGGCACATCTCGCATCACAGTACAGCATGCCTCTCGCCACCCCGCTCCAAAGCCCCATGCTTACTGAGCAAGCCACTCACTGAGAAAGGGCGCTTGCGCACTCTCGCCTGTTCCAGCTGCACTGATCTCCGAATTAACGATATTTCGCAATGCCCGCTTTTCTGAGGCGTTCAGACCATCCTGTAAACGAACACCGGGATGGTAATCGAAGAATGTTATGGTACCCGCAAGTGCAGCTAAAGCCCGTTCCCTAACCATCTTCGACCGAGACTGCGCCAGTGTGACCAGACACCGGCAAATAAATGGATCCATCTTTTCCCACGGTTCGACCTCCCCACGCATGCGTTCCAGGAACGAGATCAACTCGACCCCCTCAGCCCCTGCGGCATCAGTACTGTACGCCGCTGTTCGGGTCCGCAGAATTTCTATAGCCTCGTCCGGCGCGGTTTCGCCAAGGTTTATGGCCGTCACCTGTAAGGCAAAGTCCCGAACTCCCGGACGTGAATCGGACAAGGCGTTTCTCAACTCTCGCGCAAACTGGGGAGTACCCTTTGTTCCGTACATGTGGCAGATCGTTTGTATTTCTTGAATTTTCGGATCGCTCCTACCGGTAACAACCTCAACCATGCTGGCTGCTTCGTCAGCTCCTTCGATTCGGGCTGTGCTAGGATCCTCCGCTCCGGGAACTATTATACATAGAAGCCGCTCGTTCTCCCTAAGGTGGTCTAATGCCGGCCACACGAGCGGCCCCTCGCTCGATCCACCACCACTAGGACGCTCAAATGAATACGGCACAACGATATCGCTCCTTCTAATTCCTCGAAAGACCTTTGTTATATGCAGGATCGCCTTTCCGCGTTCGATATTGCGGTCTGAATGGGCAGCAAATGGCTTCCGGCTTGCAAGTTCGCATTCGTAAATTGCGGCATTACGGTTTAGAGAAACGAAAACCAGGGAATTACCAAAGCTCTGTAAGGCGGCGACATTTGTAAAGTTGGTTGCGTTCTCCCCCGCTCCGTAGACTTGGACTGAACTTAGCACAAGAACTATTGTGAAAAGACATCTCACGCATCCACACTGTTCTTGGCGCGTCATCATGTGGGTGGCACCGTAACGAATTGTTTTACACTCTGAATCGTTGGAGGCACGACTGCGGCACCGGCAGCCGCGGCGCTCATGGGAAACCCCGAGTCAACTATGGCCGTAGGACCACTGACACACGAGCTGCCCACATCCCATGTTGACGTGGCTGCGTTCCATGTGAAAGCGTAGGTAAAAGACCACACTACCATGCCCAGGGCGGAATAGGCATTTAGAAAATCGGAGCTAAAGCAACTCAGGAAGTCTTTGTAGGCAACCCCCCCACCCACTGAGGTTCCATGATTGCTCGTATCCGGGAAGAGTATATCGAAATAGAAATGGGGAGAATCAGTTGCCGTGACCGTGGCCGTGATACCGGGAGGCGGCGCGTCTGGGACCGGCGTATATTGTGAACTACTTCGGAATGCTGTGCTCCCTCCGGTACCGGGATCATCTCGATCTGTATCAAGGTACGGAGGGGGAAGCGGAGGAGAGCCACCGACGATCCACGATTCGTAATCCCCCCCAGTCACGGTTGGTGGATACAGAGCCTTGGGATTGTGGCTTGTCACGTTCCCCAACCAACCTACAGTAATCTTATCCGCTCCGAGCATGGCATCATCTCCGCCGCCTTGAACCAAGACTTGAAAGGTTCCGGCGCCAAAACTGATTGCAGGACCAGGTTTGAGACCTGCTCCAGTGTAGAATATATATCTGGTAGTGGTTTCTACAACGCCAAAGTTTGAGCTCGTCGGCGCTAGGGAATTGACGTTGTTAAGCAGACTAACCAGGACGATCGCGACATTTAGCACCACCAGAATTTTGCCTTGGGTGTAATCATCGCTTCCGTTAGGATCGCAAAAGACAATCACATTAAAAGAACCTTGCGTGTCGGTTCCCAAAGTGGCTTGCGGCGGATCACTTGAAGTCACACTTAAGACTGGATCTGGCCCCGTAAGAATATCGTCGGGGTTCCTCTGCACGCACCATTTTACACGGGCTCGGGTGTCAGTCGTATTCGGACTCAGCCCTTCAACTTCAAGATTCAACGTTCCAATATTCTTGGGAACAACGATCGGCGGGTTGTCCGTAAAATCAAGGCTCTGACTTACCGATGAACAGCTATCGACACCCAATTGCGCTGTAAGCTCAGATACGGTGGTACCAGGACAGGCTGATGAGCTGCTTGATGTCGGCGTCGGCGTCGGCGTCGGTATTGTACTGCTGCTTGGCGTCGGCGTCGGAGTCGGTGTCGGGGTCGGCGTTGGCGTCGGTGTTGGCGTCGGTATTGTACTGCTGCTTGGTGTCGGCGTCGGGGTTGGAGTCGGCGTAGGCGTTGGCGTTGGGGTCGGCGTAGGCGTTGGCGTCGGTATTGTACTGCTGCTTGGTGTCGGCGTCGGGGTTGGAGTCGGCGTAGGCGTTGGCGTTGGGGTCGGCGTAGGCGTGGGTGTCGGTGTTGGGGTATAAGACGAAGACCCCTCGGAATCCATGGTAGCCGTAAACGGGGCCGGTTTCGGGGCGACGGCCCGTTGCGACTCGATCTCGACTTGTCCACGTAATTTCTCTAACGCGGCCAGTTCTTTCTGCGCCTCGTCGGGACTCATTTTTCGGCGGGTGACCTCTGCGAAATACTCGCTGTCCCATTTCCAGAATTCACCCAGCGGAATCCTCAGCGTCTTGGCTATCGTCGCCGGTAGCAAGCGACTATTGGCCACCAAGGCTACGACCCGGATCTTGAAGTTTTTGCTCAGCACCGACTTTTTCTTGGCCATGACACTCCATACAACGTCGTGGTGGGCTCTGAGTTCTGTGAACGCGACACCGTGAACGGTGGGGTTAGATACTGCCACTTCCACTCGGTGTCAAGAAGTATGAACTGAATGGAGACTGAAATGGTAGTGCTGTGATAGATTAGAGCTTGATTTCTTGGTCCCAAATACGTAAAGGTAAAATGCGGGTCTGTAAACACTTGTTGGCTCAGCGTGGGGTCCGCATGTGGGGAAGAAGATGCACGGCGCTGTGTGGTGACTTCGCAAGACGATGCGAAAGTACGCAATCATGCGGCTTGGTTCAGCTTGCTATCAATTACGTGGTACCGAGGCGTGGCAACAGTGCGGCAACTGATGTTCTCAATCTATAATGGAGGGAACGTCGGCTTATTCAACAACCTAATGTCCCTCGAATTGGCAGTGGGCCTTGGTGTTTTGTGCGACAGAACGCTGGTTCTACAAAAACCACAACACCCCATTTTCAACAGTGAAACGAAGAAAACAGTTTTTGACTTGTTTGACCTCCGTGTTCCGTATTTGTTTGCCGATACCAAAGCGGGGCACGAAGTTCCAGTATTGCCAGATCTGCACGCCCGCAGACTCCACAGGGACGATTGGGAGAGATTTGAGAGCGCCCCCATTCTGTCAACACAGAATGACCATACGTTAGGGTATTACAGCTACACGCTGCCCTTTGATGAGAGGGTTGTGCTTGCATGTCATAATGCCCTGACACCGAAACCTCCATATGTCCTTGAGGCATTAGGGATCGTGGGCGACCTGGTTCGCAACTACGGGCGGTTCGCCAGCATACATATTAGGCGCAAGGACTTTGCGAGGGTGTATAAGCGCGCACGACACATCGTGGTGGACGAGATGCTTCACTGTATAACCTGCCATGTTCCCAAAGAGTGTTTACTCGTGATTCACTCGGACGAAACCGATCACGGCTATTTCGCGCCTATTCTTGCCAAGTACAGGAACGCGTGGATCATTGATGAGACACTGTTCCGTTGTCACCACAAGCACACATTCGATAGTGCAGAGCTTGGACTGATCTCGGCCATCGTTGCCTCGCACAGCGACATATTCGTCGGTACAATGTTTAGCACTTTCACGGGGCACATTCAGAGGAAGAGGATTTTGAATGGCAAAAGGGCGGAGTTCCTATACCTTTACAATCAACGTCCTGGGGAGGTGGGTTTCAAGGATGGGAGAATACCGGAGGAAGGGCACTCAGAGTTTACCTGGGAGCGAATTAAGATGTCAGCACAATTACGGGCGATGTGCTTTTGGTGGCGCGAGTGGCCGGAGGCCGTGGCTGGGCCGTGTTTACCGGTGGAACCCCCTGAGTGAGGGAACGTGTACGCGGCAGATGAACGGTCTCTTCGCGCAGAGCATCAATAACGTTGACACTGAAGCACGCAGGAGCGGGATGTTCTTGTCCACGGTCTTGACGCGGAAGTGTTCGCCTATCTGTATCGTCTCTTCGTTATGGACGGTCCCTCTCTAAGGAAACAGTAACGCACATATATGCTGCGAACAATTCAGGGCGAGCGCGGGTCGGATCGGTTATCGTGTCGAAGAAGGCTCCTTAGATGATAGACGGTTGTTCCCAATGAAACTCGTTTGGAAACCGGAAATTGGTAAAGGTCATTGTAATACTAATATCTATTGCCCTGACGTGATGCCACCATCCGACGGGTAGGAATAACACTTCCCCGGGTTCCAGTAGAACTTGCAGCGGCCGTACGTTCCGGAATAAGGGGTGACGGGAATAATCAGGGTTCTCGCAGTCCACATCACCGTACACTGACCTATTGTTGTAAACGAGACTTGTTTGCTCCGGAGATATCAACGTGATGCGTTTACGTCCATACACTTGCGCCATGAGAATATTCATGGTGTCGTGGTGCAGGGGAGTAACAGTCCCGCGTGGTCCGAACCAGAAGAAAACCCTGCCGGCTGTTTTAGTGGGCTCCAGATAATCTGTAAAGATCTTGATGTCATTGTAGAGCACCTTCATGCTCGGTCTCTCCATCAAGCCGTTATTTGCCACCAAGTAGAAGTCATTGCTCTTGTGAACCTTTCGGAGTCGCCTGATGTAGTCGCCAAATGTCATTGAGGTCTTATGCTTGTTCGAATTGATTTCGTATTGTGGGTCCGCAGTCCTTCCTGTCATCACCTCAATGATCTCATCCCCAAAAGTGGTCCCAAAATACTTCGGCGTCCAACGTGTGCAAGCCTTCCAGTCGTCCATAAGGCCAAGCAGGACCACGGGCCGGTTTACCGCATAGTGGCGCTCCAGAAACTCTGTAGCGGAAAGCTTGTGTTTGCGCTCAATCACGTCACATCGGTAAGCCAGCGAGGAAAGGCGTTGACGTATGCTGAGAAGCGATTGTAGTTTTCGCAACCGTTGTGCCAGCCTGCTACCCGCTTGAACACATGGAGAGGCTGCGATATCCTCGACCCCTGCAGAAGCAGTGTGTTGCCCTATCCCATTGTTTACGAGAACCTCGACAAGTGTGCGATTATCACACCCGAGCATCTTGTTTTCTGCGATCCACTGTTTCCAATCATTGGATAGGCGCGAAACGTCTTTCATCCGCCTCTGCGTTCGCATAGTTCCTCCTTAAACCTTGCGTGAAGCCATCAGTTGCCGTGAACACGACAGTCATGAACCTTGCTCGGACGAAACTCCCACGCGCCCGATCGGGCTGAATCCGCGTCGGTGGTTACGTCTCAACTCCGTAATCTTGCCGACGCAAGGGTTGACGCGCAGGGCGGTCAAAACACATACGTCGCCACTGTTTCACATGCTAGGGTCATAAGACTACGCACTATCAAAATCAAGAGTCATGCTCTGGCCAGTTGTTAAGACGTTAATGAACATGTGCGATATAGTATCTTGTGCAAGTCGGCTCGGCAGGCGTCCTCAAGTGATCGACTCTCGAAGACACACAGCAAATAATCACCAGATTCATGGCAGCTTTATTTCGGTCTGTCAACAAAATAGGCGCACGCATTTTGGCCTGATGGGCGCGTAGCAGCCCGGTGTGGTGAAGGTGGTTGCGCACCCAGGGTTGAATGGTCTGCGAAAATACCTGCGGAGATGTCCCGGGCAGCGACAATAGGGGTACACCTCCAGATGGGTGCACTCCTGCGACTCCGAAACACATCGCATGAAGACAGGCCGGCATTGGTTGCCTCAGAAGCTCGTCACTCACACACGCCAGCGGGGCGTTAACGACGCCGATCATTCTAACTCTATCCATCAAGATGTTCGCCCCTTTTATTGATCAACAGCACAGCGGCCTTGGCACACTCAGATGAAAATGCGCCTTGTAATCTTCCTGTGCATCTGCAAAAGTCCGTTAGCATGGAGTTTCTGATAGCTGCCAACGGTTCTTTCAGATCTTACGTCGAGCAATGCGTGAAGAGTCTCGATATGCACGGCTACCACTGGACAGTGTTTGATCTCGGAGGGCTAGGATTTGGCCGCTCATTTCCGGTCACAGATGAAGTGTTCCAATCGACCGGCTGCTACCAAACAAATTTCCAAAAGTGGCCAAGCCGAGCAATGCATAAACCACAAGTCATCGGAGAATTTGTCAATAGTGCGACGGATCTGGTTGTTTATCTCGATGCCGACACATTAGTTCGCCAGAACATTGATGAAATTGTCGGCGATTATGATATCGGCGTAACTGTGAGGCGGCCTAGGGAACAGAAGAGGCTTGGAAAAGTAAATGCAGGCGTAGTTTTCTTCCGTCCCACATCCCGAGCCAAGATATTCATCGAGCGATGGAAGCGTGAAACACAAACGCTTGGTAACGATCAAGAGGCGCTGAACGCACTTCTAGCCGAGCCTGATTGCACTGTTGCGGAGTTCCCAACAGAAATATACAATTGGTATTATTTCCCCCAATCTCCTCCGAAGCAGGCAAAGATTATCCATTATAGGGCGTCGTCGTATACTGCTCCCCTTGAAGGAATAGCCCCGCCGCCATAATAGGATGATGGAGGCACAAGCTATAATTATCGATGCCATGCACGGAGTGATTCCAGATGTGGCGGGTGGGCGCTTCACCCATCGCTCTCTTGTCGATCTTGAGTGTTTTGTAAAACATCTGAAAGAACGCGAACGACCATACGTATCTCTTGAAAGGTCGATTCAGGGTTACGGTGACTCTCTCACCATTGACGACTCAACGGCGACGGCCGCTAACGCCGCGCGACTGGCTCGGAGTTACGGCCACGAGGTCACGCTATTCCTAAATGGGTATAATGTGGTGGAAGCCACGCCGTACTGTTTTTGTCGTCTTAATGCGGCTCTCGATTCGACGAACGCGGAAGTCCTAGTGTACGAGGGAGTCGAGTATAATTTTCGCGACAACAGAGCAAAACGACGATTTCGGCGAGTCGTTAAGCGGCGTCTTGTAAGATTCAGCACGGAACGTGATCGGCAGGACTTTGTGACTGAGGTGGGATATCTGCTGGGCATAAGCGAAATCATAGTTCCGCCGCATCTTTGTACTATAAAAGCTGACGATGTGAAAGACCTCATACAGCGTGGCGTTGACGTACAAAATCACGGTTGGACTCACGCGCGAATTGGTTCCCTTCAACCAGATGATCATCTTGAGGATATCCGACGCGGAAGAGAATGGCTTCATGCTATCTACGGCGTTGAGGCGCGTTATTTTGCCGTACCCAATGGTGACGGGCTTCCTCCGTGGGATACATCACCTCACTATTCTGCTTGGTTTCTACTAGACAAGCGGTGGGCGACTGGCAAAGTTGCACCCGGCATATTTGGCCGCCGATCGCTTACGCTCTGATCTAAGGGTTCTATGATTATCGTTCACTTTTGTGTCGAATCTTTCGACCCTACGCTTGGCGGGATGCAAGAATCCGCACTGCGTGTGATGCAGCTACTGGCGGATGAGACAGAAGTGCGCATTATCGCCTATGTGATTCGCGCAATTGGCAATGCTGAGTGCCCGAAGGAGATTCTCAAGGTGGTCGACATAGGTGCACGTGTGAACACACTCATAGCGCCATTGGGCGAGCGAGGGTTGAACCCACAAAGCGAAAGAGAAAGCGCGCCTGGAAGTGTTCCTTGTTCGCAATGCCATTCGACACGCAGTTGACGAACGACCAAAGGATAAGCATGTAATCCTCTCCTTTTTTCTTTCAACTGCTGGTTTCGTGGCGCAGCATGCCGCGACCGAACTGTGCATTCCGCATGTGGCATGTTCACGAGGATCTGACCTTGGGTGCAATATTTTCACCCAGACTGGGATAGCGACAATCGAGTTTGTCATCAAAAGGGCATTCAAGATTATTACAACCAATCAGGAGCATCGCCGCTTTGTGCAACATATATGTGATCGGTCCGATGGGGTCCAGGTCATATACAATTCGCTCCCGAATCACATTCGCCCGATATGGCGCCGGCGAGACAGCAACCGAGTACGGCTAGTTTCCGCCGTTGGTTATAGTGTAAAAAAGGGAACAGCTATTCTGCTTGAATCTGTAAGCCATCTTATCGATGAAGGACTGCCAGTCAACTTGGATGTGTTTGGTCCGACTGAACCCGGCTGTTGGGGGACGCTACAACAATCTTACTCGGCGCGGTATGGTGAGAGGATGATTCTGCAGAACATGATTGATCGCAAGGATATCGAGTCGTTGTTAGTCAGTAAAGACATCTATTGTTCTGCATCACTATCAGAGGGCTGCTCGAATGCCACAATGCTTGCTCTCGGTTTAGGGATGCCAGTTGTAAGCACTGCAACCGGTGCGCTTGTCGATCTTGCGTCAGGATGCCAACATGTTGCTATTACTACGGTCGCCAGTGTAGATGAATTCACTGATGCGCTCCGTCGATTTGCGCGGCGTACTCTTGAGGGAACGTTATGTGTCGAACACAACTCGCCTCGACACAATAGTAGATCGTCTTTCCCATAAACGCGAGCGTGCCGAATGGTTATCAGTAATCGGCGCCGCTGCGGGGGAATATGTCTTGCCAAGCAGCCAATAAGCATTGGCATTGTCAATGTATGACGACTGTTACTAACATAATGTTGCGTCTGGCAATCAGTAGATCGGTTGAAACGCCTACGACCAACAGTTCCAACATCTCACGCCGACGGAGAGCGACTCTGTTCCTACGCCAATGGTCCCAAGTGTGCCTACCACAATGGCGTTCGCAAGCCAAAGTGAAAGCCCACCGGATGCTAATGCCATAATAGCTTAATAAGAGCCCTTTGCATGCACAACTGTATCAGCTAATCGCGCCCAGCTGTTCGCGCGGAATCAAGCGCCGGTGAAGTCACTAATTTGGGAAAGCACCTTATCTTTCAACAGCTGATTGCGAAAGCGTCGCTTCTTAAAGTGAAGAATCTTAGGGTGATATTGGGCAATCGCACGCAACCATTCGTTGTCGTCATCATGTTCGCAATTATATATATGCTCTGAGACGAGGGACGCTTGGAAAGGGTGTAGTCCGTCAAACGATTCAATGAGAAGATGCGAGACGGCATCCTGTTCAAAACGCTTCCTTCGACGTTGTTTACGATATTGCAGCGCTCGCGTTTTCCATCCTTTAAAGAATTCCGTGAGAGCGGTGTGGCGGCGAAAGAAGATAACTCCTGAGTTTGCTTCACCGTTCCCCCTTAAATCCCGGCCAAGCAAACGCGTGCCCACAACGTGTGCTTGCCCCATATTCTGAAATACTTCTCGAAAGTCTCGGTGTACCCAACAGTCAATATCGAGATAGGCAAAGTGGGAACGGGTCGTGCTCTCGAAGTATGATTGGATCGCTTCGACTTTTCTTATCTGCGGGAAGCGAGGCAACTCCTCGGCTGGAGGAGTAAATGAATACACAAACCGAACATTCTCGCGTGGCTTGGCAATGTTCTCAAACTTAGGGTGATCCGTATAGACTACGATTTCACTTGCACACGCATGCTCCAGCCATGAATCAATAGTAAACTCGAAAGCGTCAAGATAACCGAGGGAACAATAACTTACAATTCCAAACGTACTATCGGGGATTCTAACGATCCAAGACGAGTCTTGAAACACTGCATCCGGAGTACCAAACGTTTCGCCAACGGCCCGAATTACACCCTCAAAGCGTGGACTGTAATCGTGCCCTCCAATCACACCGCCAGGCCTTATCTTTGGTCGCCAGAGTTCTATGTCGCGCTTGATGGATTTATACTGTTGACATGCATCAATGTAGACAAAATCTAGTGATTGATCTAGAAACTGTTGCGCTCCTTCTGCGGACTCCGCCTTCAGCTTTCCTATGATGTCAGGGTAGCATGCTTGGATCTCGTCAAACGCTCGTTCGCCGTTCTGTGCAGATCCAACCCAGTGGTCCACGCACCAAATGCGTTTCACCTTGCCACTCGATGCAAATATCTCCGCCGACTCTCCGGCGAAAGAGCCGAGCTCAACCATTTGAATATCTTGCGGCAGTGTTGCAATCAACGCCTGTAGTCCGGGCATCGTCTGCGGTCCCCGATATTGCTTCAGTTGACCAGAACGCGGCCGATCAGAGACCAGATGCCTGTGTATTTTGTAATATGGATTTATGCGTGAATTCTGCTGAATAATATAGATGCCTAAACCCGTGTGCCACAAACTGTACATCATGGAAAGCTGATCTCTTTGGCTACCCGCGCTATATTCCTCACTCCACATATCGTTAAAGCGATTGACCTCGCGTATGTTTCGTCGAACAAGAAAACCGTTTTCTGTCAGACCGAATTCTTTAGGAAAGCCATTGGTTCGATATCGGTTCATTTGAGAACGAATAATCTCCTCGTCGTCGAGACAAAGTTGAATACACTTGTCAGCTTCGGCATAGAGACAGTTGGTATTCGGATGAGCATGGGCTGCAAAGGGGAAATCCCGAATACACTCCAAAGCAAACTGTCTTATAGGGCGCCGTTGCGTTATGTTTGCGTCTATGTAAACCGACACTGCATGACGGGGTAAAAACACGTGCGGCTGGAGTTTCGGTATGCGCGACAATCTACGTGTGCTCAAACCATGGGGATTCGGCAACACTGCCTTATTCCAAAATAGGGGCACGTGTAGAGATGGATCATCGGTGAATAGCCAATACTGAACACCTTGTTCGGGAAGTATTTGGGGGATAGAATCGTACTGTCCCGTAATACTTGTGTACAATATCAAAGGAAGCCGCGACGGATCGGCGTCCAAGACTTGCTGGACACATTTGCCTACACTTGTATTGCTCGTACAAAGTTCTATGACCGTGCTACGCGGCTCGATGCACTTTTCGTATCCCTGCTCGCGCCCGCACCGGTTGACCGTGTTGTGGACGTGCACTTCCAAAACATTATGCTTTTGTGTGAACTCTTCGCGAAGTGATCGGCAAGGAGACACAAGCGAGACCACTACATCGAGATTCTTAGAATCAATGTTCGCAACAAGTCGTTGAGCAATCTTTTGGTTCTCGAGGAGATTAGCCTCTGTAAGATCCTCGCTTGAGCCAGCGAGGTCATGCTCATCAATATGAATAACCAGTCGCCCAAGAAGTTCGAGTTCTCCCTTAAGAGCTAAGGCGATAGCTGTTTTCCCCGTTCCACGTTGACCGGTCAGCCAGTAGATCATGACGTACAGCTCATACGCTTGTTCCAACCACACAATACCTTTTGGCGAGTACTAAATGCCAACTACAACTTGAGACGTCAATGCCCTAGGACAATCCAGACAATGAGTCAGACTGAGGCGATATCAGCCGATTCATATTCTGGTCGTTGACCGAAACGTCCTTCCAATCCATCCTGCAGGCCTGCGATGATAGCATGACGAATTGTTTCAAGATTCGGATTCCAACAGGCGTTGGCTTTGGCCAAGAGATCTGCGGCTAGATCTTCCTTGCTACGCCACCGAACCCTATTCCTGTGCTTTGCAAGCAGAAGAAATTTGTTCCGACAGCGATAATACCGTGCATTTGCATTCGTGTCACTTCCTTGGCATTTGTGATACACCACGGACGACGGAGCGGTTCCTATTTGCCAGCCACAATCTCGCATACGCCAACACCAGTCCGTCTCTTCTCCATAGCAGAAGAAGCGCTCGTCAAACCAACCGCTTTTCTGAATCGCTGCCAGTTGTACTAACATTCCCGCACCATTGGCCCCATTGCTGAAGCGCAATTGATCCTTCGGATGGTACAAAAATGGTTTTTTGTGCCCGTTATAGTACCGGCCATTAAATCTAACCCATTGGCCACCTTCGTACACAATCACACTTCCTATTGCAGCAAGCCGAGTATCGCTTAACATCGTGTCACAAGGTGTGCTCAGGAATCTAGGATGTACAATCGTATCATTATTTAGCAAATAGGCCATTTGGTGGCCTTCATCCAAAGCTTGACCCAACGCTTTGTTATATGCACCTGCCCAGCCATAATTGTGGGCCAATCTTAAAACCCGCAATTCAGGGAATACTTTTCTACAGTCATCAGAGCGATCAACAAATGAGCCGTTATCTACAAGCCATACATTACTGGCTTCGCCGCTCTCGCTGAGTGAACGAAGGCAACTCAGCGTGTCGTCCCACCCATTCCAGTTCAGAACCATAACAGGCACGTTCATGCAGTCGTTCGATGTGAAGTGTGAGATCCTCCACTCTTCGTATACCGGGAAAAAGTTAATCGAGTGCAACAGGCGATGCAACAAGAAAAATCAACCGTCATGGAAACCTGCGTTTACATCGCGAAGGGCTGTTCTGAATGGGAATGATCGACTGATGAAAGGAATGTGATTGTATGAAGAGCAGATGATTGGGATTCTAAGGTAGGCCGGTCTGGCGGTGGCCAAGTTGGTGCGCAAGTACGCCATCAGCGAACAAACCTAGTACCGGTGGAAAAGCAGTTCGGCGGGATGGACCTCGGTGACGCCAAGCGGTGAGAGCGCGTTTGAAAAGTGATTGTGGACATACGGTGGCGTATGGGAATTCGTTCAGACTTGGGATGTAGTCTCCCGAGTGTTATCTGACAGATTTGACCGCAACGCAATGGCAACAGCTCGAACCGCTGCTGCCGATTCCCAAGAAACAGGGTTGACCAACGCCTTGTTGTATCCGTTGCGCAGCGGCTGCGGAAGTTCACCGGGTCAACGACAGAGCCGGTACGCTTACTGCAAATTGCCAACCATGCACGTGTTGTCTCGTTCAAGTCCACTATGCGACGTGACTTGGTTTGGCGACCGAGCCGTCGATAATGACGATGCCCTCACCCAATTTCACCTTGTCCCATGTCAGTCGCCGCAACTCGGCAACGCGGATGCCGCTGAAAAAGAGAAGGCGCAACGTAGGCAAGCAGATTGTGATCAAGCGCCCTGTCTAAGAGCCGGGTGCATTGCTCGACTGTGAGGAATCCCGGCTCACTGCCAACGGCTGGAGTCGGCGTGGAGACCGTGCGGGTCTCGACTGACTGGCACCGGGGTTTCAGCTCGCCGATGGGCACGATGCGGTAACGCTCAATCGCTGCCAAAATACCAGCGACACACGTCGCGCTAGTTCATGCCCAACACCTATTGCGGTTGCGGTCAAGTTTGGCCTGTGTGCTTCTTCAACGTCGGAATACCGAACTAGTCACGCTGCAATCCGCGCTGGATGTCAGAAGTGACGGCAGCTTACGGCTCCGACTGTGTACGCATATCACACTGACCCCTTTACCCGATGAGAGTCATGTCCCGGGTTCGGTCTGTCTTTGTTAATGCGTCGGTCAAAACAGATGCTGATTATCCGTGGCATTGGCGGCGTATTGAGCGTATCCCGGTTGTGCCAGCCACTTTGTTATTTCTGGCCATTTTTTTGCCGCCCTACACTCTTCGTAAAGGGCGCTCATCTGGTCGTGTGGAGGTACAATGAGATCCCTCGTCAAACAATTGTCCGTCACCGGCTGTATGCCTCTTGGAAACACCAAGGCTTCGATCGCGTTCTGCTGAATTATCGCCTGAATCAAATGCGGTGACTCTGCTCGGATAAGAGTGAATCCTCGCTGTGCCAGCGCGCGCGGTGCTAAAATTGGAGACGTATCACGAATATCAACATCCGGAACCTTTCTTTCGCGATCTTGACCGCTAAATCGCGATTGGCCTTCGTTTCGGCCTTGATGAGATTGTGCACGTCAAATCGGTAAATAACGCCATCTCCGCCCGGCACGTAATTACCTGTTGTCCAATCATGCGTGGCAAACCACAGCGCTACTTGCCAGTCTGAGGTCATATCAAGTTCATGAGTGCGAAGGCCGTAATGCTGTCCGATGCTGAGCAATTTGTCCGCACGATCAGCCCCATTCAGTCCATTGTACCAACCCTGAATCTGTTGGTCGTTCCAACACGAGTGGCATTGAATCAAATATGTGGTCACCAAGCTACGAATGGCGGCAATTCGATCCCCGTAGATTGGGTCCAGCCCAGCATGAGATTCACCGCGTTCAAGTCGCTCCTCAAAATTCCGGTAGTCTGTCGGAAGGAGACACTCCAGCGTATACTTATGTTTGGGGATTCCAGGCTCGTTAACTGGTGGCCATCTCCTCAGCGGCCTACGCGAGATTTGCCCCCGGAACAGCCACTTCGGCGAAGTCTCCAAGGGGTCACCACTTGATCGCAATTGATCGCATAAATATTGCTCGGATTGGAGCGTGGTTACCGACATTTTATCTAAAATATTCTGGTCGAGCATTGCCATGACATCTCCCTCTCTTTATTTGTTGGTCGCCGCAAATCTCGATTCATGAATTGCATCTGGTCAAGGACCGGTCGCAAGTCACCCCGCGGGATTGCGCTCCCCTAGTTGATAGCCAGCGGCCCGACCTCCTCGGTGGCATCGGCGTACGGTAGCAACCTCCAGCGCATTTGCTTCATGAACTGCTGCTCGCCGGCGCGAGCAGCGTTGGATTACGCATTTTTTCCTAACTGCGGCATCGCCCGGAGCATGAACTCGTCAAATAGAGGCACGGTGAACGCCATGTCACCGTGGGCCGGGCTGTAAATCATGCCCTTCTGAATCAGGTTCGCCCGCGCCGGGCCAAGGCTGTTGATTTTCACGCCGAGCGCATCGGCGATGTCGCCGCTACGGTGCGCGCCCAATCCAAGGCCGGCCATGGCGCGCAGAAATCGCCTTTCGCCCGGCGTTAGCCGGTCGAAGCGAACACGGAAAAAGTTCGCATCTAGGCGTTGAATCACCGTCCCGGTGGCTTCCTGAACAACGTGCAAGGTGATCGGCGAGGCGGTGGCGCGATTCCACGATTGATAACCCCACTCTTGGAGAAAGTAGGGATAGCCTTGGGTCAGATGGAAGATTTCCTTCAGCGCGGACACTTCAAAGTCCACGCCGACGGCCCTGGTTGGGTCTTGCAACGCCTTGATGGCGTCAGGCTCGGAAAGCGCGCCAATGTCGGGAAAGCTGAACAGCCGCTCGGCATAGGATTTCGATTCACCGGCGAGACGGGGCAGAATGGGCAGGCCTGCGCCGAGTAGCACCATCGGCAACCGGCGCTGCTGCATCTTGTGCATGGACATGATGAGCGCGCTGAGTTCCTTCGGGCTGAAGTATTGCAGCTCGTCAATGAGCAGCGCCACGAGCGTGTTCCGTTCCTCGGCGGCTTCGGCCACGGCCAGAAGCAGATTGGGCAAGTCGCTTTCGAGATCGCCGCTGTCCGCAGCACCCTTTTCAGGGTCGATGTCCAAGCCGACTTCGATTTCGCCCATCGACACTTTCACTCCGTCCATAAAACCCTTGAGCACGGCCAGCGCGCGTTTGGCTTTGTCTCCCGCACCCGCCACGCGATCCAACTCGAACAGCAGTTTGCGCAGGGGCGGCACGAGCATCGCCGCCAGCGATTTGTCCTCGTGCGCTTCCAATGACAGGGTGCGGTAGCCGGCCTTGGTGGCGAGGCGCTCGATTTCATTAAGCAACACCGTCTTGCCGACACCGCGCAGACCGGTGAGCAGGATGCTTTTCTCGGGTCGCTTTTCTTTGACACGACCCAAGAGAACGCGGGCCTGCTCAAGGATTCCCTCGCGACCGACCAGTTCGGGCGGCGGAGAGCCTGCGCCAGGAGAGAACGGATTTTTAATGGCGTCCATGACCAGTTCGATGAGTTTCTA
>CAVYAC010000082.1:0-3393 GCA_963766065.1 uncultured Verrucomicrobiae bacterium | reverse complement strand
CGATATGTGTGGGCGCTACACGCTAACCGCTGACTTGAAAAAAGTGGCTGACCGTTTCGGCGCGCCGTTGCCCCGGCTTCGGCCACGTACAATCCCCGCTTCAACATCGCCCCGACGCAAGCGGTGATCGTTGTTGGTGACGACGGCAAGAGGTACATGAAAAGATGCTTTGGGGACTGATTCCGTCCTGGGCGAAAGATCCCGGTATCGGCAACCGGATGATTAACGCCCGCGTCGAGACGTTGGCAGAGAAGCCCGCGTTCCGCGCCGCGTTAAAGAAACGGCGCTGCATCATCCCGGCGGATGGGTTTTACGAATGGCAGAAGCTCGGCAAAGTGAAGCAGCCTGTGCGAATCGTGTTGAAGTCACGCGAGCCGTTCGGGTTCGCGGGCCTGTGGGAGCACTGGCAGTCGCCAGAGGGAGAGGAAGTGCTGAGTTGCACCATCGTCACAACCGAAGCCAACGAACTGCTGAAACCCGTTCACGACAGGATGCCGGTGATACTGACGCGGGATGCTGAGGCGGCTTGGTTGGACCCGAAAACGCAAGAGCCTGAGAAGTTGCTGCCGCTGCTGAAACAGTATCCGCCCGAAGAAATGGAGTTCTACCCGGTGTCGCGGGAAGTCAATTCGCCCGCGGTTGACAAGCCGAGCAACATTGAGCCGATTAAGGCATGAGCGCGGGGCGGGGCGTGGTCAACTGCGCGAATTCTCTTCAAACGTCGTCCCGTATGCAGTCATCCGTCATAATGGCGCTGGTGACCAGTATTGCATCCTTTCGACTGTAACGCCGCGCATAAAGCCTCATGAGGTAATCGTGCAATTCAAGGATGTTATTTTCACCCTTGTCATAGGGCACTATCAGATACTCAATATCGTCCGGGTAATCGGCAATGCGTCGTGCTTCTCAAACCGCTTTTGAAGTTCGTTCCTCTTCGCAGTATTATCATAGTCCTCCCGATTCAAGAACAGCTTCTCATCCCGCCGAACATCCGGTACGTACCGCCATTCTCGTTCGTCATAGAACCGAACGTTCTTTTGGACTCGGTTGTTTCTCCATGCGTGACCTTCAAATGGCTTTGTATAAGCAGCCAGAAGCTCCAAGTCAGTTGCTGCTGTCTGGTCAACGGTTTTGGCCGCTCTGGTGATAAGGCGCAATACGGGCTGGCGGGTTCGTGCTTCAGAGTGTGTGTAAAGCACCGGGTCACCCCATTCCCGATCCCCCACTTCTTGTGTAAACCAATGCCAAAGGGACCGTATTCTTGAAGGTGCTTGTGGATCAGTGAAAGGGGTAAGTCACAGAAGCTCACCAGAGGTGCTGCGCGCATGGGAGAACGCTTTTCGGCGGCTGCCGTGCTATCAGCACGGTCAAAAGTATACTCAAGACAATAGCGAGGGAAAAACCCGTGTTTGAGAATACCTTTAAGATTGTTCATGGACTTTGTGAAGTGAAAAAGGACATTTGAACTGACATTCTCCGACATACGGTTGACTCCCTCTAGCGTTGAGCTACATGAACACCGACGACATTGTACAGACCCCGGGGACTAGGCGATGTAATCGGGCTTCTTCCTGAAGTCGTTGTAGGTTTCGTAGTCAACCGTCAGTTCTGTGCCCGCCGGAATATCCTCCGAGGCGAAAAACCTGTAATCCTTGTCGCAACGGACGTTGGGTTTCTTGGAGTGGTTCAAGTACCAAGGGACGGTCATCAGATTGAAATTCTTCGGGCAACCATAGAGTCGCCCCTTGTTCTGTATGAGGCAAAAGTCCTCGTACAGCCGTCGAACGCTTTCTGGCAGCCTGTTCAGGTTCAAGTCTTCGATTTTGTGCCAAACAACCTCACTGTTGTCATCTGGAAAAATGTCAGTTCCTTTCGGAATGTCCCTAATGGCAAACACGCCGATGCCGTGAATGTCGGACTTTTGCAGCCGAACGTAGACGCCTGCATGTGACGGCTCGTTGGGCTTAGTTTTTCTGGCCTTGTCCATCATGTTTGCCCTTTAGATAAACCCCCGTTGACCGGATCTCCCGTTCAACAAATTCGTCAACGTCCTTCATGTTCTTTTGGGGGGCAGATTTTCTTTCACCGACTTTTCGCATTTCGTCGAACAGGGTCTTAAACTCTACATACAGAGTTTTAGGCTCCTTGACTCTCCCCGCAGTTTTTCGATCCCCGGTTGGAACATCGTCCAATAGTGTTCGATGTTCCATGATTGCACGTCCCACATGACATCGGCAGGGATCGCTTTGATTTTCAGGAACGTTCCCAAATCTTCCATGAATTCCGCAATGACCTCGCAAGCCCCGTCAAATTCCCGGTTACCCTTTTCCCACTCCGAGCATACCTCTTGTCGAATTTTTTGCATATATTCCGAGTTCCATCGTTCATCAATGGCAAGTACCGATTGAACTACATGCGAAGCCGTCTGGGTCTTGAGTTGCAGGTAAATGAAAATCAGGGTCACTGCAACAGCTACGCATTGAACGAAGCCCCAAAACCATTCGGAACCCTGCCCCCACGGAATGCCAAAAGCAGACACGACGCATGTCATATAATCACCTCTGGCCGGGATATTCTGACAAGATGATGTTGAGGTCAACCCGATACCTGAAAACCGAATGCCCTGCCCACACCAAGGGGCGCTTTACCGTCCGTGGCTAACCGAGGATTGAGGGCGGGATTTGTTCAAATCTGGGGTCTGATCTACGAGCTTGTAATGGTGGGCTGTCGGTGCGCGGCTCACAGAGTCGATTTTGTTCCCAAATGGGAACAACTTACCAGCCGGTGACGAGTAGACTCGCGGCAATGTCAGAGAACAACGAAGCAGTGAATACCGTGCCACAGGCACCCGTACCAACGCTGCCGGATTCGGAACGCCTTGCGTACTCCATCGAGGAAGCGGCGCAGCTATTGGGGGTGCACTACTTCAGCGTCTACCGGATGATCCAGCGAGGGAAACTTCGCCCCTGCCGTGTGCTGCGCGGGAAACTACTCGTGCCTCGGTCGGAACTGCTCAAACTCTTGAAGACTGAATGAGGGCACGGAAAGGAGACGCATTATCAAGAGAAATGGCCAACCGCGACAGGGAGTGGCGCCGCCCTCGTTGAAGCGGATGAGCGACGCGGAATACGCAGCATACTTCGAGGCATTCGGCGTTATCAAGAGCGATTACCAAGCCCTATGTTTGATCGGCGACAAGCTGCGCGACGTGGAGGCAAGCGCGCGGGGACTTGGTTCTCTAGATTCTCAAGCTCAGGGCGGGGCTGCGGAGTTGCCCGACTCGGCCGGCGGTCGAAGTCCGTGGGAGGTTTGCGCTTCGTTGATGAGGTTGAACAACAACGAAGTTTTCCTCTGCAAGCGAGTTTGTGAGCACGGCTTGGAATATGCCGTGAT
>CAVYAC010000081.1:0-11013 GCA_963766065.1 uncultured Verrucomicrobiae bacterium | reverse complement strand
GACGGAGGCAACCCGGCGCGGTGCCGAATATCACCCCCAATGCCGGCTCGGGGCCGGGCGGTTCGTACATGGGAAACGATTTCCGGGCCGCGTACGTTCCGGAAGTGCCACTGTACCGGTGCGGGACAAGCGGTTGGTCTGTTGGAGTTTGATGGCTATTACACAAACGACATCACCTACTACGAAGCTATGAACGGGTTGCCGAATGTCACGCTGACGAACGTGCTGATCGATGGGGCCACCGGAAGCCCTAGTGGCTACGGCGGAGAAGTCGAAGACTCCCTGGACATTGAAATGGTCATCTCCATGGCACCGGGAGTGTCCGAGGTCGTCCTCTATATGGCCCCCAACCCCAGCCCGTGGGAAGACCTTATGCACCAGATGGCCAACGACAATCTGGCCAAGCAAATCAGTTGCTCGTGGAGCAGTGGCGGTCCTGACCCGACCGCCGAGCAAGCTCTTGTGCAAATGGCCGCGCAAGGGCAGTCCTTTTTCACCGCGTCCGGCGATGCCGATGCTTACGGCGTCGCTGGATACACTGGGTCAATTCCCTTTCCGTGCGATAGCACGAACATCACGTCGGTCGGCGGGACGACATTGTCAACAACAGGTCCGGGCGGCTCCTACGTTTCGGAGACTGTCTGGAATGAGGGGTGTAGCGACTACTACCGTGGCGGCATCGGCAGCGGCGGCGGGATCAGCACGAACTACTCGATCCCGCCTTGGCAACAGGGTGTCAGCATGGCGTCGAACCAGGGATCGACGACCATGCGCAACATTCCGGACGTGGCCCTGACCGCTGACAATGTTTACGTTCGGGTTGACGGTGGTGACCAAGATCTTAGCGGCACGAGTTTCGCGGCACCACTGTGGGCGGGCCTCACGGCGCTGGTGAACGAGCAGGGCGCGCTGAATGGTCGCAACCCGGTCGGTTTCCTCAACCCGGCTTTGTATGCCCTCGGCGAGGGAATAAACTATACCGCCTGTTTTCACGATATCACCGCTGGCAGCAACGGGTGGTACTGCTCCGCGGATCTGGTCAGCACCAACTTCCTCGCCGTTACCGGCTACGACCTCTGCACAGGCTGGGGCACACCGACCGGTTCGAACCTGATCAATGCCCTGGTGGGCAACTGTGGGCCGTATAGCATCACCACCAGCAATTCGCCTGGTGGTGGTGGTTCGACCAGCGGCGGCGGGACGGTGGCTTGTGGCTCCAACGTGACGGTCTGCTCGATGGCCAACGCCTGCTACAGCTTTGTGAACTGGACTGACCAGAACAGCAACGTCGTCAGCACCTCGGCCTGCTACACGTTCACGGCGGCCACCAATGTGACCTTGGTGGCCAACTTTACGCCGATCATTTCCTGCACGATCACCACCAGCAATTCGCCTGGCGGTGGCGGTTCCGCCAGCGGCGGGGGGACGGGGGCTTGTGGCTCCAATGTGAGGGTCTGCGCGACGCCCGACGCCGGGCTACAGCTTTCTGAACTGGACGCTAAACGGCAACGTAGCCACCAACTCGGCCTGTTACACCTTCGAGTCGCCCAGCAATGAAACCTTGGTGGCCAATTTTACGCCGTGTAGCGTGAGCACGAGCAGTTCACCCGCCGATGGTGGTTCCACCAGCGGCGGTGGCCCGTATGCCTGTGGCTCGCAGGTGACAGTCTGTGCGACGACCAATTCCTGTTATCGCTTCGTGAATTGGACCGACCAGAACAGCAATGTCGTCAGCGCCTCGGCCTGCTGCAGCCTCACGGTGACGGGCAACGAGACCGTGGTGGCCAACTTCGCGCTGATCACCTACACGGTCAGCACCAGTTCGTCACCACCCGCCGACGGCTTCACCAGCGGCGGTGGCACGTATACCTGTGGCTCGAACGTGACGGTGTGCGCGACGACCAACGCGTGCTCCAGCTTCCTAAACTGGACGGTTAACAGCAACGTGGTCGCCACCTCGGCCTGCTACACGTTCACGGCGGTTACCAATGTAACCTTGGTGGCCAGCTTCGCGCTGAGCAGTGGCAACTACACGAGTCTTTACTCCTTTGGCAGCTTCCCCTACGGTGAGTACGATGGGCAAAATCCACGGGCCGGGCTGGTGCAGGGCAGCGACGGCAATTTCTACGGGACGGCCGCCTACGGCGGGGCGACTCAATGGCTGCAATTGCGGTACGGTCTTTCGGATCAGTCCCAGCGGCAGCTACACGAGTCTTTACTCCTTTGGCAGCTCCCCCAACGGTGGGAGCAGAATCCACAGGCCAGGCTGGTGCAGGGCAGCGACGGCAATTTCTACGGGACGACGTTCGACGGCGGGCCGTATTTGGGCGGAAACGTCTTTCGGATCAGTCCCAGCGGCAACTATACGAATCTCTACTGGTTTGGCAGCTCCCCAACGATGGGGGCAAGCCATGGGCCGGGCTGGTGCAGGGCCGCGACGGCAATTTCTACGGGACGGCCTCCGACGGCGGGGTGAGCAACAACGGCACCGTGTTTCGGATCAGTCCCAGCGGCAGCTACACGAGTCTTTACTCCTTTGGCAGCTCCCCCAATGACGGGGGCAATCCGTGGGCCGGGCTGGTGCAGGGCCGCGACAGCAATTTCTACGGGACGGCCTCTGACGGCGGGGTGAGCAACAACGGCACCGTGTTTCGGATCAGTCCCAGCGGCAGCTACACGAGTCTTTACTCCTTTGGCAGCCAACCCAACGATGGATTCGAGCCGGAGGCTGGTCTTGTTCAGGGCAGCGACGGCAATTTCTACGGGACGACTTTCGACGGCGGGAGGTACGGCAACGGCACCGTGTTTCGGATCACTGCCAGCGGGAGTCTGACGAGTCTTTGGTCCTTCACCGGCGGCTGCGATGGGGGAAATCCAAGGACCGGTCTTGTTCAGGGCAGCGACGGCAACTTCTACGGCACGGCTTCGCAGGGCGGGTTGGGCGGCGGCACCGTGTTTCGAATCACTGCCAGCGGGAGTCTGACGACTCTCTACTACTTTGGCAGCTCCGGTTTCGTTCAAGGCAGCGACGGCAATTTCTACGGGACGACCGCCAGCGGCGGGACGAACTACGACGGTTCCGTATTCAAATTGACTCTTCCCCTCAGCCCGCCACCCAATCAAGTTTCTGGAGTCCAGTTGGCGGGCACAAACGCTGTCATCACGATCCCGTCCATAGCGGGTGAGACCTATCAGTTGCAGTACCGCAGTTCGATGACCACTGGAAGCTGGTCGAATGTCCCCGGCGTATCCATCACCAACAGTATTGGCAGTCTCCTGACGTTGACCAACTTCGCCGGAGCAAATCAGCCGCAAGGGTTCTATCGGTTCGCCATTACGCCATAGGAATTGAGCATGAGGAGCACAGTCGTCGGGACGAAACGGCGACGAAACAACAACCGAAGCCGCTCGTGGCGAGGAGCACTCGCGACGAGCCGCGTTCACGACTCGGTGAACCACCCCCGGCTGCGCTCCCAGCCTTGGCAGGCTATCAGCCGATGACGCAAGTCTGAGCGACTAGGCCGGCGTTTTTCAAGAAGCCGCAGATTTCTTGTGCCATTGACAAGGATTGTGGTGTCCCATATCGTAGTGGTGAAAATGTGATGGTAGCGACTGTTGAACACAATACCGGTGGATCTGCGGCAACTGCTTCGGCAGACGGGACTTTTCACGGACACGCAGATTTCCGAGGCGCTCTCGGCTCCGCAGTCCGCGGCGCAACCGCTGATCGTGACGCTGGTGAAATCGGGAGTCGCTCCGGAAGACAAGCTGCTCCAGGCTCTGGCCCAAGCGCTGCATTTGCCGTTCACGCGGATCACCGAGAAGGAGATCGATGCGGTCGTGCGGCAGAAGGTCCCGACCAAGGTGGTGTTCCAGCACAACGTCATGCCGATGCGCGCCGAGAACGGGACGTTACTGGTCGCCGCCCATGATCCATTCAATCTTACGATGCTCGAAGCCGTCCGGCTCGTGACGAAATCGCGGGTCCAGGTGGCCTTGTGTACGCAAGCCGACATCGCCAAGGCCTTGAAACGGTATTACGGGGTTGGCGCGGAGACACTGGACGAACTGTTGCAGAAGAACGTGCTGGACATCGACGACATCGCCGAAGTGACGAAGGACGATCTGGAAAGCGGTGACCAGGAGGCGAGCGTCGTCAAGTTTGTAAACCAGATCATCGGGGAGGCGTACAAGGAGCGGGCGACAGACATTCACATGGAACCGATGGAGAACGACCTGCGGATCCGCTACCGCGTGGATGGCGTGTTGCACCAGACGCCCGTGCCGCCGCACCTGAAACGGTTCCAGGCCGCGATTATTTCCCGCATCAAGGTCATGTCCAACATGGACATTGCCGAACGCCGCCTCCCGCAGGACGGTCGCATCAACGTCCGCAGCAGCGGCGCGGAAATCGACGTGCGTGTCTCGACCATCCCGACGGCCTATGGGGAAAGCGTCAGCTTGCGGTTGCTGACGCGCAGCAACATTTTTCTCGGACTGGAGAGTTTGGGCCTGAACAAAGACGAGGAGAAGATCGTCCGCAAGCTGATTGATATGCCGCACGGAATCATCCTCGTCACGGGGCCAACCGGTTCGGGCAAATCCACGTCCCTGTACGCGTTTCTGAGCACGATCAACTCGATTGACCAACGCATCATCACCATCGAGGAACCTGTCGAATACGAACTGCCCGGCGTGAACCAGATTTCGGTGAAGTCCGAGATCGGTCTGACATTTGCCAGCGGACTGCGCCACATTTTGCGGCAGGACCCCGATGTGATCATGGTGGGTGAAGTGCGCGACCTGGAAACGGCGGAGATCGCCATTCGCGCGGCGCTGACGGGGCACCTGGTGTTCTCCACGCTCCACACGAATGACGCGCCCGGCGCGATCACGCGATTGATCGATATGGGCATCGAGCCGTTTCTGGTGAGTTCTTCGGTCGAAGCGCTGATTGCCCAGCGCCTGATCCGCACCAATTGCCAGGCGTGCAAGGAGGAGTATAAACCCGGGCTCGAATTTCTCCGCGAAGTCGGGTTTCCGGCCCAGGACATCGGCAAGGTGAAGTTCTATCGCGGACGGGGCTGCGAAGAGTGCCGGTTTACCGGATTCAAGGGGCGCTCGGCCATCTATGAAATCCTGGTGATGTCGGAGGCGTTGCGGCCGCTGATCATTGAACGCGCCTCATCGAGCGCCATCAAGCAATTGGCGATTAGCCAGGGGATGAAGACCCTGCGTGATGACGGCTGGGACAAGGTCCGCCTGGGGCAGACGACGGTGGAAGAAATCGCCCGCGTCACCCAGGAAGATGAAGAACTGGCCGGCACGTGAGTTGACCGCCGTTGGCCAAAGCGGGGCGGAAGGTGGTGCACCACGTGCTTTTGAGATTGAGCACCACGTGGAACAAAGTATCCTGTTCGGTGTCGAACTAACGGCCATCACATGCCGATGTTCCAATATAAAGCCAAGACGCGCGCGGGCGAACTGGTGAACGGGTCCCTTGCCGCCGGCGACCGTCGCGCGGCATTGGCCGAGTTGACCAAGCTGGGGTTCTTTCCGCTGGCGGTCGATTCGGCCGAGGCGGACCAGCGAGCCCAGGATCAGGCCAACCGGATCGGCAAACGGGTCAAATCCCGTGATATCCTCATGTTCACCCAGCAACTGTCCAGTCTTCTGAAATCTGGGATGTCGCTGAGCCAGGCGCTGGGCACACTGGAACGACGGTCCCAAAAGAGGGCCCTGGGGGCCATCCTGAGCGAATTACGGAACGGCATTGTCCAAGGCGAGAGCCTGTCCGATTCCCTGTCGAAACATCCCCGGTGTTCTCCCGGTTTTTTGTGAACCTGATCAAGGCGGGTGAAGCCAGTGGTTCTCTGGATGAAGTGCTGTTGCGGCTGGGTAAACACCAGGAGCAGATGGCCGAGTTGCGCGAGAAAGTCATCGGCGCCCTGATTTACCCACTAATTATCGTCGCAGTGGGCATCTGCACGATCATTTTCTTTATGCTGGTGATGGTGCCGAAGTTTTCGATGATGTTCAAGGAAATGGGCACCACCATGCCGTTGCCCACCCGGATCCTCATCGGAGTCAGCGACAAATTCGTGTCCTACTGGTGGATCGGGGCCGTTTTGGTTGTTGCCGGGGTGACAGTGTATCGGATTCGCGCCCGAACCCCGGGAGGGGAAGCTGGCGCTCGACGTCTTGAAGCTGCGGCTGCCGGTGCTCGGTCTCATCCTGATGGCCAACGCGCTGGCCCAGTTCGCCCGGACCCTGGCGACGCTCCTGGAAAACGGCGTGCCCGTGCTCACGGCACTGCAGATTGTCGAAGACACCATGACCAACCGCGTTATCGCGAACGAGATTCGCGAGGCCCGCACCCGGGTGACCGACGGCACGAGCATCAGCCAGCCGCTCAGCAAAGGCAAAGTGTTCCCGCCACTGTTGATTGACATGCTGGCCGTCGGGGAAGAGAGCGGCGCGGTTGTGCCCGCGCTCAAGAACATCGCCGACGCTTACGAACAGGAACTCTCGCGGATGCTGAAGATTTTTACGACAATGCTCGAACCCGTGATTATCATTATCATGGCGGTGGTCGTCGGCGGTATCGTCATGAGCATACTCATGGCGGTATTCTCCATCACGTCAGGAATCGGAAAGTGAGATTGAGGAAACAGCTAATGAACAACAGAGCCCAGCACAACCGTAGCGCCGAGGCGGGCTTCACCCTTCTCGAAATCCTTTTGGTGGTAATCATCATCAGCATGCTTGTCGGCGTGGCCGTGGTGAATCTGGCGCCCAAGATCGGGGAATCCAGGATTACGGCAGCGCGGGATCAAATCCACAACTTTGCGTCGGCGCTCGATCTGTATTATTTGGACAGCGGGATCTATCCCACCACGGAGCAGGGGCTGAACGCGTTGATCGTTGCGCCGACGAGTGCGCCGGTGCCGGGCAATTGGAAGGGGCCCTATCTGAATCCGGCGGTCATCCGGAAGGATCCGTGGAACCACGATTACATTTACCAGAATCCGGGCACCCATAACACAACCGGCTACGACCTGTTCTCGCCCGGTCCCGACGGCATCCCGGGGAACGAAGATGATATTGGCAACTGGCAATGACGCGCATTCTGGCGAAGCCGGCTTCACCCTGATCGAATTGAGCATCGCGGTGTTCATCATCGCCATCATCATCGCGGTCACGATCCCCAGTTTCGTGCACTCGTATAACGCCGAGGTCCTGAATTCGACAGGACGCACGATCGCGACGAGTTGCGAGTTCGCCAAGCTCAACGCCGTGCTGCACCAGCAAAAGGTGGGCTACTACATCGACATGGATCGCCAGACGATCTGGCTGATGCAGGCCACCACCAACGATACGGCCGACGGTTCCTCGAGCGAAGGGGATGTTCTTAAGTCGATCCCGATGCCTTCCCGCATCGGGCTGTCCTCGGCCCAACTGGGGGAACTCATGCCCCAGGGTCGCGGGCAGGTCGAGGCCACGTTTTACCCGAACGGCACGTGCGATGCCTTTGCCGTGACGCTCCATGGTGTGGAAAAGGGGAGTGGCCTGGAAGTGATCGTCGATCCCGTGACGTGCCGGGGCATGTTGTGGCCTCTTAAACTATGAAATCCGTTCGTCAACGCCGCCTGACGACACCCCGTCGGGACGAAGCCGGCTTCCTCCTGCTGGAGGTGCTGTTCGCGGTGTTTATCCTGGCAATCTGTGTGTTTGGGCTGATTGAATGCCTGAGCCGCTGTATCGCCGCGGCCCGCTCCGTCCAAAGTTACACCGTGTGCGACATCCTCCTGGCCAACAAGAGTTACGAGTTCCGCACGGAACGGCCCACGGACATTCTCGATCAACAGGGCACGTTCGATGATTACCCGGGCTACTCGTGGACGCGGAAATTTGACGGCACCGACATCGAGGGCATGTGGCAGCAGACGATCACCGTGTACTGGTACGAGCGTGGAACAGAAGTCAGTGAGTCGATCGTCGAGTACCGGTACCTGCCCGATAAAGAACATTGAGCATGCCCTCCCGCCATTCACACCGATCACAGGCCGGCTTCACGCTGCTGGAAGTCTTGCTGGCCGTCGCCATTCTCGGCATGCTGATGACCGCCGTATACAGCACGTGGAGCGCGGCGCTAAACTCCTGGCGGCGCGGCAGCGACGTCAGCGAAGCCTTCCAACGCGAGCGCGTCGTGATGGATGCGCTGATGGAACTGACGAAGTCCGCGGTTTTCTTTGCGCCCTCCGCCTCGCTGTACGCCTTCATCGCCACCAAGAACCCCGGTCTCGGCGACAGCATCAGTTTTGTCACCGCTTCGGACGCGTATCTCCCGCCGAGCGAAACCATATCGGCCGGCATGCGGCGCGTGATCATTTCCCTGGAGCAGGATCAGTATCGGCGCACCTACCTGGCGATTGTGAATGAACCGGCCTTGCGCCCGGACGACGACAAGACACTCGCGCCCCCGCAGGCTCACGTGATATCGATGGATGTCAGCGCGTTCACCGTTCGTTACCGTGACCCGCGGGACGGGAGTTGGTCTGACAAGTGGGAAGAGGATCAGTTCCCGCCGTCGGCCGTCGAGTACACCGTGGCGTTTGGCGAGCGGGATGGCCGCGTTCCCCCCGTCGTCGTCACACGGGCGGTGGACATTCCGGTGGCGGCGTTCGTCGCCGCCGGCGGGATGCCCATTCCCGGCCTGATGGGTGCCGGCGCCAGCACGACCAATCATGTGCCGACGCCCTCCTTCGGCGCGTCGACGGGAGGAACACCACAAACGCAATGAGCCGGCACGCTCCAGAATTCCGTCGCCTCGAAGATCAGCGAGGGGTGGCCATCGTCCTTGTCCTGTGGGTGGTCATGGTATTGTCCTTGCTGATTAGCGGGTTTGCCTTCACCATGCACGTCGAGACGCAGATTGCCTCCTACGCGCGCAAGGAGTTGAAGGCGGAGATGCTGGCACGTTCGGGAATTGAAGTGGCGAAGATGCAATTGCTGCTGCACCAGCAATCGGCGGCGGACGCCGGCTACGATGCGCTCAACCAGGACTGGGCGACCAACGAAGAACTGTACGTGAACCATGAACTCGGCGATGGAGTGTTTAACGTGAAGATCACGGACGAAGAGTCCAAGATGCCGATCAACACGGCCTCCGAGTTGCAATTGGAGCGGTTGATGACGTTGCTCAGCGTCGATCCATCGGATGGCGACATCATCGCCGATTCCATTCTCGATTGGATCGGCCCCGGTGAACTCACCCGTCTGAACGGCGCGAAGTCGGATTACTACATGAGTCTTTCGCCGCCCTATCGCGCCAAAGACGCGCCGATGGACCGGGTGGAGGAATTGCTGCTTGTCCGCGGGGTGACGTTGGAATTGTTCGAGGGAACCCCGGCGACCGACAAGGATCCGGCGCAACCTGGACTGCGAGACATCCTTACCACCATGAGCTCGGGTCAGGTCAACGTGAACACGGCCGCCCCGATCGTGCTGCAGGCGTGGCTCGGGCTCAACGATGCACAGGTACAAGCCGTTGTGACCCGGCGGGACGGCCCCGACGGCATCCCGGGGACGGACGATGACATCCCGTTTCGCACCGTTACCGAATTTTTTGCGACTGTCGGCAACCTGGACGCGGCGACACTCCAGGCGGTGCAAGGGCAGGTGTCGGTGAGTTCCTCGTTCTTCACGATCAAATCCACCGGCGAGGTCGGCGGTGTGAAGCACACGATCCTGGCCACCGTGCGCCGTGATAATGGCAACATTGAAATCGTTATGTGGCAAGAGATGAGGGAAGCCTCGTGAGACCGAGCCTCAATCCCCGCAAGTTGGCGCACATCGGTCAGGCGCGCGGATGGGCGGCGGTGGCGTTTGGCGGTTCCCGGCTCGAACTGACCACCGCGCGCGCGGACGGCGCGGAAGTCACCGTCGTTCAGGAGGCAACGGCCAGCGCGGCACCGCCGGGCGCTGCCGCCGATGCGCCGTTGCAATGGTCGTACGCCGCCCAATCGCTGCGCCAGCAGTTCGATCCGCGCGAGCATCGTATCGTGACATCGGTGGATGGCGGGGACGTGCTCTGTCAGATCCTGCGTTTGCCGGCGACCGATCCCGCGGAATTGAAACAGATGCTCGACCTTCAGATCGACAACATCACCCCGTTGCCACTGGAAGAGGTCGTCTACAGTTTCGAGCCGCTGGATGTCGTGGACGGCCAGACGCGGGTGCTGGTCGCCATTGCCCGGAAAACGACGGTGAATGAGCGCGTGGAAGCGCTGGAGACGGCCGGACTGCAGGCGGAGATCGTCTCGGTCGATGCCCTGGCGATGTTCCGCGCATTGGGCAAACGCTCTCTGCTGGCGACGGATGACAATCGAAACGTGCTGGTGATGCTTGGCCCGGTTACGGCCGACGTGATTGTCTATTCCCACGGGGTGATCCTGGCCGTCCGGTCGATTGTGCTTGGCGCGGATTCCGAATCGATTCTCCGGGAAGAACTGCAGCGGACGTTCGTTGCCGCCGAAGCCGGCCAGCCGCAGCGCGGCCGGGGCGGCGTCATCTTCCTGACCCACGACGAACCGGCGAAATTGCTTGCCAAGCGGGTGGCGGGCGGACTGAGTACGACGACGTTGTTCCTGACGAACGGCGCGGTGCCGTCGCCCGGACTCAGCCTGTGTTTGGAATATGCGGGCAGCGTTTCTCCCCCCCTGAACCTGCTGCCGGACGAATGGCGTCAGAAGCGGCAGACGGCCGCGTTCCGCCACCATCTCATTCGCGGGGCGATTGCAGTGGCGGCCGTCTATGCGATGGCGTTGGCGGTGTTTGTGAGTTTTCTGGTGTTGAGAAATTCACACCTGCGCCGGGTGAACAACGAGATCGGCGCCCGACAGGCCCAGTTTCAGAAGGCGAAGAACTTACAGAGCGAGTTGCTCGCCATGTCCAAGCAACTCGACCTGAAGTATTCCGCCCTGGAGGTTTTGCGCGGTGTCAGCAATCGTC
>CAVYAC010000080.1:0-44236 GCA_963766065.1 uncultured Verrucomicrobiae bacterium | reverse complement strand
CGACCAGGAAGAATCAAACTGTTTGTTTGTTTGGGCCACACGCCTCCTGATTAAAACCACCGCCAACCAGAAAGCCTGGCCCGAATAGGCGTTGCACTCCCACACTGCTAAAAGCCGTGAGAAAAACCCCCGCCTTTGGGAGGTTGATCAACGTAGCAGTGGCGCTTTGCTGGTCCGCGCCCCAGAAATTGTAACCATATTGTCCTGGTGATCAAACTTTCGCAAAAAAAGTTCGGCACCAACAACCGTAGCAACCCACGAGGACCCCAAGGATGTATCGGCCACCGTTTGAAAGGACTGGGAGGACCGGGGAGCTAAACGACCAGTTCTCCGCCCCCGGTAATAGTATATCACAGCCGCAATACCGAATACAAGCACGAGGGTCCCAGCGACCTTCGGTGCCTCCACCTTGGCACAGCGGCCCAGCGCGGACGCCCAATTGGGCGTTGGTCCCTCCCGCGCAACCAGCCGCGACAACAACCAATACGCCACGACCAAGTACCAGCAATAGACGGTCGTTGCGGATGGCCGCCGAGCAGCGACATGGCCATGGCGACAACCAGCCCCAACCATCGCCATCGGCCACCCTTGCTTATGAGCTCGCGCACAAAAAAGAGCTGCAGCGGGAGCCATAGTATACTTGGATCATCACAAAATTCACGGCCATCCGCAGCGCGAGAGAATCCCGAAAGACAGAGCGATGACCTCGCCGCGAATGCGGATACGGGATTGAACTTGATCGCCTTCAGAAAGGCGTAGGCGAATACCGCGCCGAGCAGGCCATGCAGTAAAACGTACTCCGGTAAACCAGCGACGGTAACTGCCCGTCATTCAAAATGCGGCAGGAGCCACTCTAACGGGTAGAACACCGGAATCTGCGTGTCCGAGTAAAATGGTGCCCCGTCGCGCACACCAGGGAACCAAAGTGAATTCGGCCAGCCGCTATCGATTTGGCAAAATAATTTACCCGGGGACATTCTGTGACCGTGTCGTCCGCGATACGGCTCGGACCGGCGAGTAAGCCCCAGTAGAATAATGCCAGAATGCCGACAAGCAATGTTAGGGTGCAGAGGTCGGCGGTATATCGACTCGTGGGAGAAGTCCGGGATTTGTGATCAAGATGTTTCACTTGAGAATGGTCCGCGCTCTCTTGAGAAGCAGCACTGTTCCGATCGGCAGCTTACTCGCGGTCGAGCCGGTGGCAAGCATCCCGTTCGTGGCGCAGAGTGGTCAACCGCGTCCCACGACCGCGCCGCCGGAGCTGATGGTGGAACGGGTGCGGGCGGCGGAGCAGACGCGGGCTGGTGTGGGGGCCGCAGGGCCGCGGCAACTGCCTTGGCCTTCGCGTCGGCTTCGCGCTTCTCCTTGCGTAAGACGTAACCCGATTTCGGCAGTGCGTCTTGCAGGCCCTGTGGCAGATACTTCAACACGCAACCGAAATACCACATACTCCACAGAATCCCCAGTACCACCAGAAGGACGATGAACTTGTTGCGGCCCGCGTGGCTTTCGGCAAACGGGTCGGTCAAATCGCGCTGCGAGCCCGGCGGCAACATGGCCACTTCTGTCAGCGACGCGCCGAACGGAATGTTGATCCTGGCCTTGGCGTTGACGGCCCAGCCGTTTGCGTCGAGGAGGGGGCCGAGGTTGCGCTTGCGGAGCTTCAATGCTGCGATAATTACCGCCGGCACCGAGATCACCAGATGAGCGCCAAGACAATGAATATGACCTTCCATGGCGCAATATCCGCCAGCTTCGCGAAGATCATCCCGAACGCTGTGGCCAGCGAACCGAACGCGACTCCCAAGGCAGCCACGGTGCCCACGTCGAATCTCTTCGCCTGCTGTGTGGCGGCGGCGGTCGTTGCTTTCTCGGCATTCGCGGCCTGCACGGCGGTCTGCGCCAACTGCGTATTCGTGGCGGCGTCCGCGACCGCAGCGCGCTTGGCGACCTGCTCTTCGATCATCCGCACCAACTTCTTATAGGGCGACCAGAAGGCCTGACGCAGGCTGATCGGGTTGTCGATCAATTTGACGATGGTGGCGTCCCAATCACGTCCCGCGCGGTCGTAAAAGATCCCGTTGCGCCCGACCATGAGGTTGTCGGAGTCGCCATCAGTGAACGCCGCCGCGATGGTCATCGTCTCGCCCGTGCTCTTGCGCGTGCATTCGCAATAGGCCAGATAGGAGCCGCTCAACGCCGCCATCAGGCTGTGTTTGGCGATATCCTCCACACGGATGCACAACTCGCAACTCCTCTGGTCAAGGTACAGTGTCCCCGCCTGAAAAACAGCTTTCGCCTGGCGACCGTAAAAGTCGCGGAAAGAAACAAAGTTAACCAGCAGCTTGTAGAGATCGCGATAGTAGCGCGTTAGACGGTCCACTGCCGAAATCGAGTTGAACTCGGGCTCCAGCGCCTTGTCCTTCGCGATCAAGGCTGTTAGGGTGTCCTTGGCTTTGCTCGACAATATCTCCCGCACGCGTTTGATGGCGAGTTTTTCGACGGTTGCACCTGCCTTGCTCGCCGTCCAAGCGTCGTAGCCAGCGAATTTGCCCGACACGATGGCCCAATCGGTTTCGGTAAGCATGGCTTTGTCCCCGATGAGTGGCTTCACGACCTGGGTCTGGAATTGAGCGAGGGCGCCGGCCCAGGCAGGGTTCACTCCCGCTTTCAGAGGCAGCGGACGGTCGGCTTCGATACGCGCCAAGGGGAATCCGGCAACCTCCGCGGAGCCGGTCGTGAGGTCTTTGGTGCCCAGCACGAGATATTCTTTTTCGTCGCGGTTGAGGGCGCCGAGCGAACGCGCGTCGAACGCGGCGAGCCGGCACCGGGCGAAGTAATCGTCAATCTTGGCTTTCACGCTAGCGAGCGCGGTCGCAGCGGCGGGGGTTGCGTCGCGGAGGGGCAGGACGTTGACGTCGCCGTCGGCTTTCTTCCACCAATCCGAATAGGCCGCGGCGTCCGCGAAAAACTGCTCGAGCTTGGCTTGGTTGATGCCCGGCTTGCCGCTGCGGTCGGTTTCCGCGCCGAGACAGTTGATGATGTCAGTGATGACCGTCTTCGTCGCGTCGTCGAACGCAGCATCGACGGGGATGATGCCGTCACCGTTGAAATTCGTCTGGGAGAAGATCTTTGTCGTGTCAGCAGTGTCCTCGACGGTGATCTCGGTCGCGTTCTTTTTGCCGAGATCGGAAAGGATTTGCCGCGCGGACGACAACAAGGTTTTGCCTTGGGGCGTTGCGTCGTTGATGGCGGTCAGGGCCAGGGCGGGGGACGACTTTAACAGATCGTCGGGGTTTTTGAGGCAACCGGCCGCCCATTTCGCCGCGGCGATGATTTCCGGGGCCCGAATCCGCCCGTCCTTGTCTGTGTTGACAAGATCGAGTGTTTTTGTGTCGAACTCGATGCCGCGTGTGGGGCAGGCCAGCGCGACCCACAATTTCTGGTCCAGTTCGTCGAGGTGGGCGAGATCAGCTCCCCGGTCCAGTTTCACCTGGTCGAATCCGCCCGCGCGAAAGAAACGCCATTTGTATGAATTGGTCATTGCCATAGATCCAGTGCCTCTCCGTTCACAATTTCTACCGAAACCCCGGCCAAAAGGCAACTGGAGAGAACGGCCGGTTTGTAGAATGATATTCTGGGCTTGTTGGGGAAATCTCTTTCGGAGTAAGTATGCGTGATATGAACATCACGTTGCGGCCAGGGAAACCGGAGGATGTCAAGGTCTGCGCCACGATTTGCTACGAGGCGTTCAGGAGTATTTCGGAAGCGCACGGTTTTTCTCCGGACATCCCATCTCCGGAAATCGCGGCCGAAGTCCTGGGATGGATGTTTTCGTATCCGGGGTTTTACACCGTCGTGGCCGAAGTCGATGGACGCGTGGTTGGCAGCAACGTCCTGGACGAACGCAACGATATTGCGGGCGTCGGTCCGATCACGGTTGATCCGAGCTTGCAGAATAAGATGATCGGCCGACGACTCATGGAAGATGTGATGGCACGCGCCACAGACAGGGAATTCCCCGGCGTGCGCCTGGTCCAGGCCGCATTCCATAACCGGTCGCTTGCGCTGTATACCAAGCTGGGCTTCGACGTTCGCGAACCGCTGGCGTGCCTGCAAGGCCCGGCGCTGAATCTCACTGTGCCCGGGTACACTGTCCGACCGGCCACGGAGGCGGATCTGAGCGCTTGTAATCGCGTGTGCCGGCAGGTTCACGGCCACCGTCGAAGCGGGGAATTGCTCGACGCGATCCATCGCGGGACAGCGAGAGTGGTGGAGCACTATGGTCGCATTACGGGGTGCGCGTCGATCGTTGGTTTCTTTGGCTATGCGGTTGGCGAAACCAATGAGGAACTGAAAGCGCTAATCGGAGCCGCGCCGGGTTTTGCGGGCCCGGGGTTCCTCCTGCCCACGCGCAACGCCGAGTTGTTCCGCTGGTGCCTCGCGCACGGACTGCGGGTGACGCAACCGATGACCCTGATGAGCGTCGGACTGTACAACCAACCGACCGGGGCGTTCCTGGCGTCGATTACGTATTGATCATCGGCGTGGGGCTGGGAGCCTCAATAATCTTTTTTTTCATGGCGAAATTAATCAATCCCATCGAACCGGGCTTGACACCACACAATTGTGTGGTAGTCTCGCGCCATGGATGCCAAATTGATAAAACTGGCGGAGCGTTTCATGGAACTGGTGACATTGGCGCTGATCGTGATGGTGGCTGTCAGGAACTGGAATCTTGGCCGTCGGGTGAGGAGACTGGAAGGTAGTCTCGGCGTACAGGTCAAGCCGCAGCGGGTCAGCATCCGACTTCTATGAGGGTGGCGGTTGTTTGCGCGAGGGTTTGACCGTCCCCCAGAGGGCGATGGAGCCGACGACAAGCAGCCAGAACGGGAAGACGCCCAGACCGGGAATGGCTTCGGCGATCAGGGCGGGAAGGATAACCCATTGCCGCCCGAGGATGAAAAACAGCGCCGCGGCGGTGACGATGTCGAGGGTCCACTGCAGCGGCGGCACGAACTCAAACGCCGCGGAGAGAGTATCCGAGACGATTGCGACAGCGAAGGCCGCGATAAGCCGCGTCTTGCGCCGGACCGGCACACGCGGTTGGTTCGCAGGCGATTCGGACTCTTCTTTCGGCAACACTTCCCAATCAGCCATCGTGCGCTGAGGATAGCGGAATCCTCCGTCGCTGCAACTCCAGGTGCGGTTCACTGTGACTTGAGGGTCTAATGGCCCGACCGCCAGCCGTTGAGAGTGCCGTCGTCGAAAAACAGGTGCTCTTTGCCGGGAGAACCGGTTTTGTAAAGCCACTGCTCATGGGTGCCATGGTCCGTTTCGGTGCTGTCGATTTGGTCGGGCTCGCCGATGGAGGCTCGGACGTTCGGACTCGGTCATTCCGCGCACAACATCTCCGTGGGCAATGGCTTTTTTGACCACCGGCGAAAAATCGGGATTGGCTTCGATGTACTCCAGACGACGCCTTGTTTCATCCAGCTGCAGTTGTTTGGCCTTCGTCTTTTCCTCGTCCGTCTTCGATGGTGTGGTATGACAACCCAGAGTCAGCACCGCCAGAAGGACTATCGACATCAATCGTTTCATGTTTCGGGAGCGCCCGCCGCAATCGCCAGCTTCAGTTCACGGCCAGAAGTTCGACCTCAAACACGAGCGTGGCATTCGGAGGAATCACGCCACCTGCGCCCCTGTCGCCATAGGCCAGACCGGCGGGGACGGTGAGCTTGCGAACACCGCCCACCTTCATTCCCACAACGCCTTGGTCCCAGCCCTTGATGACCTGACCGGCTCCGAGTTGGAAGGTAAACGGCTGTCCGTGGTCCTTGGACGAGTCGAACTTGGTGCCGTCAGTGAGCCAGCCCGTGTAGTGGACCGTCACGCTCTTGCCCGTCCCGGCTACGTCGCCCGTGCCAACCTTGGTGTCTTCCATTTTCAATTCGGTCACAGTCGCTCCTGGTTGAGATGTTGCAGCCGCTGGCTGTTGGTCTTGTTTGGGCGCTTCGCTCTGCGAACAGCCTGTCGCGAAAGCGGCAAGCGCGAGAACGAGTGCGTGCGCGGTGGCAAATCGATAAAACGTCATGCTTGTGTTCTTCATGGGTACGGGCGAAGTGTAGTAATAGGCAGAACCGATTGCAAGTGTAGTGGCTAAGCCGAGGTCGACCGTCGCGGTGCTGGAGCAGCCGGTTTTGGCTTTCGGGAAGCGCCCCTGCCGTGGCAGAATTCGGGTCGATGCCAATCAGCCGACAACCCCGACGCACCGGAGGGACCGCATTATGGCACTTGTGGAACTGGTTGATAAACTGATTCGGGAGCACGGCAGCGCCCCGATCTCCAGGGAACACGTCGAACGTCTCCGGGACGAAGCCCGCGCCACCGACGAGCGTCATGCGCAGGAAATCGCGCGTCTCAAGGAAGTGCACGCGGAACAAATGAAGCAGCGGGAACGGACCGCCGCCTGGTTGTTGTTCTGCGGCGCCCTCTGGGGATTGGGACTTGCCCTGTGTGCCGTGATCGTCGAGAAGCTGTACTTCCGTTGAGCCGGTGTGGTCCGAACAGCCAGGAAGTGGTTGATCCGCGCGCTCCCGCCCGCGCCCTGCTCAAGATCGCTTCCCGCAACCCCCGCGCCGTTCTGGATGCGCTCCATCCCTATCCGTTGTAGGCCGTGTGCCCCCACACGGCGTCTTCCCCGCCTTGCTCCATCGCAACACCGCGCCGCTCTCCCTTCCGTTGTAGCCCCGAAGCCGAGTCTGACGGAGCCGAAACGAAGTGGAGACGCAACCATGTCGTGCTGAGGTTGCAAACGCGACCTCCGCAGTCCGTTGTCGCAACTTCTTCGCAGGGCCGTTTCCTCCGTTTGTTCCTCCCCCGTAGCCGCACGGCTTCAGCCTGCGTCCGCGCCGTTTTCCTCGTCGTTGTAGCGTCGCTTTTATAAAGCGACGGTCGTTCCTTTCCACGCAATCCGCGCCGCGCCCTACGCCGCTCCTCCCACGCTCCCACGCTCTGACGTTGCGCTCCCGCCCGCGCCCTGCTCAAGATCGCTTCCCGCAACCCCCGCGCCGTTCCCGACGCGCTCCACGGTTGATGCCAGACTCTACCCTCAGTGTTGCCGTCCGCGCTGTTGAAGGGCCTTCAAATACTCAAGGGCCGACCGTTTGCGGGGATTCGGATCAGCGGCTGCCTCTTTCGTGGCAATCAGTGTCGTCAGATCGAGAATGGGCACGGCTACACCGCCAACCTTCATCGATTCGACCCGTGACATCGCCTGCTCATAAGAACCGACGCCCAGCACTTCGCTGAGGATGTCGAGATCGCCAAATGCCGTGTTCAGCGCGAACATGGGCTGCCGTTGCAGAACGGCATCCGTCAGAGGCACGTCCCATCGGGCTTGCATGTCCGCCAACGCCGCCAGCAACCGACCGCGGTTGGCGGGTGAGTCGGCGTAGAGAATATCCAGATCGAAAGTCTGCTCCGGACAGCCGTAAAGCGTCGCCGCGAAACCGCCGATGGCGACATATTCGACCCCGTGGCGGTTCAGCGCCTCGATGATTTTGCGCGGATCGAACACAGGATGCGTTGCTCCTTGGCTTTGCGGTCGATCCTCGGCCACAACCCGCGCGCCTCGACTTCGCGCAGCGCCGCCATCAACGTCTCGACCCGCTCTTCCGGCGTCTTGCGCGAATTCCGTCGAATCATCTCATCGAGATGCAGATTCATGTGTTGAATATTATCAGAATTCCCTCGGGGCCGCAACGGTTCCGCGTGATCCTCTCTGCGCCAACACCATTGTAGCCGCACGGCTTCAGCCTGCGTCCGCGCCGTTTTCCTCGTCGTTGTAGCATCGCTTTTATAAAGCGACGGTCGTTCCTTTCCACGCAATCCGCGCCGCGCCCTGCTCAAGATCGCTTCCCGCAACCCCCGCGCCATTCTCGACGCTCTCCACGGCTAGTGCCACGCCGAGAGGCATAATTGCAAATGTACCAATGATTAGACGTGACCCAACAACATCTAGGAGCACGAGACGTGCAATGTGATTCTCAGGCTCAACCGAACTCATTGATGAGTTCACGCACTTCAGTATTTGTCTTCTCGCCGAGATCACCGGCAACTAGTCTACGAAACATCCGGTCGTATTTGTTCAGCTTGCGATTCTGCAAGATCAGCGTCGCATTATTCGGTGTCATGTGTGTAATGTCTAAATCCTGCCTGATGAGATCTCTCCACTCGGAACTGCTAAAGGTTGTGTAAAATGGATTGGCTAGCGCGTTTCGTGTGGGATCGGAAAGACGCTTGTATTCGGTTGAAAAGATGTGCATCTCGACCCAAAAGTGCCGTTCCCGTAGCTTGTCCGTGAGATAATCGAACGACCTAATTTGTATACCGGTTTCGCGCGACAGGTCGTTACGGTTGGCAATAAACTCGGGGGAATGCTTCCTCTGACCTATGACGACAGTATACGAGAAGGGAAGCACGCCGTAAAGTCGATAATCCTTGCCTGGGAAGAGTTCCTTTGCCAGTTCGCTGTGACTTTTCAGCCAGCGTTGCCATGCCCCGGGTTCGGGGCATGGCAACGCTGGCTGAATGTCTACAGCGAAGCTGCAAAGGAACTCTTCCCAGGCAAGGATTATCGACTTTACGGCGTGCTTCCCTTCTCGTATACTGTCGTCATAGGTCAGAGGAAGCATTCCCCCGAGTTTATTGCCAACCGTAACGACCTGTCGCGCGAAACCGGTATACAAATTAGGTCGTTCGATTATCTCACGGACAAGCTACGGGAACGGCACTTTTGGGTCGAGATGCACATCTTTTCAACCGAATACAAGCGTCTTTCCGATCCCACACGAAACGCGCTAGCCAATCCATTTTACACAACCTTTAGCAGTTCCGAGTGGAGAGATCTCATCAGGCAGGATTTAGACATTACACACATGACACCGAATAATGCGACGCTGATCTTGCAGAATCGCAAGCTGAACAAATACGACCTAATGTTATTCGTAGACCAGTCGCCGGTGATCTCGGCGAGAAGACAAATACTGAAGTGCGTGAACTCATCAATGAGTTCGGTTGAGCCTGAAGATCACATTGCACGTCTCGTGCTCCTAGATGTTGTTGGGTCACGTCTAATCATTGGTACATTTGCAATTATGCCTCTCGGCGTGGCACTAGCCGTGGAGAGCGTCGAGAATGGCGCGGGGGTTGCGGGAAGCGATCTTGAGCAGGGCGCGGCGCGGATTGCGTGGAAAGGAACGACCGTCGCTTTATAAAAGCGATGCTACAACGACGAGGAAAACGGCGGGGACGCAGGCTGAAGCCGTGCGGCTACAATGGTGTTGGCGCAGAGAGGATCACGCGGAACCGTTGCGGCCCCGAGGGAATCTGATAATATTCAACACATGAATCTGCATCTCGATGAGATGATTCGACGGAATTCGCGCAAGACGCCGGAAGAGCGGGTCGAGACGTTGATGGCGGCGCTGCGCGAAGTCGAGGCGCGCGGGTTGTGGCCGAGGATCGACCGCAAAGCCAAGGAGCAACGCATCCTGTGTTCGATCCGCGCAAAATCATCGAGGGGCTCAACCGCCACGGGGTCGAATATGTCGCCATCGGCGGTTTCGCGGCGACGCTTTACGGCTGTCCGGAGCAGACTTTCGATCTGGATATCTCTACGCCGACTCACCCGCCAACCGCGGTCGGTTGCTGGCGGCGTTGGCGGACATGCAAGCCCGATGGACGTGCCTCTGACGGATGCCGTTCTGCAACGGCAGCCCATGTTCGCGCTGAACACGGCATTTGGCGATCTCGACATCCTCAGCGAAGTGCTGGGCGTCGGTTCTTATGAGCAGGCGATGTCACGGGTCGAATCGATGAAGGTTGGCGGTGTAGCCGTGCCCATTCTCGATCTGACGACACTGATTGCCACGAAAGAGGCAGCCGCTGATCCGAATCCCCGCAAACGGTCGGCCCTTGAGTATTTGAAGGCCCTTCAACAGCGCGGACGGCAACACTGAGGGTAGAGTCTGGCATCAACCGTGGAGCGCGTCGGGAACGGCGCGGGGGTTGCGGGAAGCGATCTTGAGCAGGGCGCGGGCGGGAGCGCAACGTCAGAGCGTGGGAGCGTGGGAGGAGCGGCGTAGGGCGCGGCGGGATTGCGTGGAAAGAACGACCGTCGCTTTATAAAAGCGACGCTACAACGACGAGGAAAACGGCGCGGACGCAGGCTGAAGCCGTGCGGCTACGGGGGAGGAACAAACGGAGGAAACGGCCCTGCGAAGAAGTTGCGACAACGGACTGCGGAGGTCGCGTTTGCAACCTCAGCACGACATGGTTGCGTCTCCACTTCGTTTCGGCTCCGTCAGACTCGGCTTCGGGGCTACAACGGAAGGGAGAGCGGCGCGGTGTTGCGATGGAGCAAGGCGGGGAAGACGCCGTGTGGGGGCACACGGCCTACAACGGATAGGGATGGAGCGCATCCAGAACGGCGCGGGGGTTGCGGGAAGCGATCTTGAGCAGGGCGCGGGCGGGAGCGCGCGGATCAACCACTTCCTGGCTGTTCGGACCACACCGGCTCAACGGAAGTACAGCTTCTCGACGATCACGGCACACAGGGCAAGTCCCAATCCCCAGAGGGCGCCGCAGAACAACAACCAGGCGGCGGTCCGTTCCCGCTGCTTCATTTGTTCCGCGTGCACTTCCTTGAGACGCGCGATTTCCTGCGCATGACGCTCGTCGGTGGCGCGGGCTTCGTCCCGGAGACGTTCGACGTGTTCCCTGGAGATCGGGGCGCTGCCGTGCTCCCGAATCAGTTTATCAACCAGTTCCACAAGTGCCATAATGCGGTCCCTCCGGTGCGTCGGGGTTGTCGGCTGATTGGCATCGACCCGAATTCTGCCACGGCAGGGGCGCTTCCCGAAAGCCAAAACCGGCTGCTCCAGCACCGCGACGGTCAACCTCGGCTTAGCCACTACACTTGCAATCGGTTCTGCCTATTACTACACTTCGCCCGTACCCATGAAGAACACAAGCATGACGTTTTATCGATTTGCCACCGCGCACGCACTCGTTCTCGCGCTTGCCGCTTTCGCGACAGGCTGTTCGCAGAGCGAAGCGCCCAAACAAGACCAACAGCCAGCGGCTGCAACATCTCAACCAGGAGCGACTGTGACCGAATTGAAAATGGAAGACACCAAGGTTGGCACGGGCGACGTAGCCGGCACGGGCAAGAGCGTGACGGTCCACTACACGGGCTGGCTCACTGACGGCACCAAGTTCGACTCGTCCAAGGACCACGGACAGCCGTTTACCTTCCAACTCGGAGCCGGTCAGGTCATCAAGGGCTGGGACCAAGGCGTTGTGGGAATGAAGGTGGGCGGTGTTCGCAAGCTCACCGTCCCCGCCGGTCTGGCCTATGGCGACAGGGGCGCAGGTGGCGTGATTCCTCCGAATGCCACGCTCGTGTTTGAGGTCGAACTTCTGGCCGTGAACTGAAGCTGGCGATTGCGGCGGGCGCTCCCGAAACATGAAACGATTGATGTCGATAGTCCTTCTGGCGGTGCTGACTCTGGGTTGTCATACCACACCATCGAAGACGGACGAGGAAAAGACGAAGGCCAAACAACTGCAGCTGGATGAAACAAGGCGTCGTCTGGAGTACATCGAAGCCAATCCCGATTTTTCGCCGGTGGTCAAAAAAGCCATTGCCCACGGAGATGTTGTGCGCGGAATGACCGAGTCCGACGTCCGAGCCTCCATCGGCGAGCCCGACCAAATCGACAGCACCGAAACGGACCATGGCACCCATGAGCAGTGGCTTTACAAAACCGGTTCTCCCGGCAAAGAGCACCTGTTTTTCGACGACGGCACTCTCAACGGCTGGCGGTCGGGCCATTAGACCCTCAAGTCACAGTGAACCGCACCTGGAGTTGCAGCGACGGAGGATTCCGCTATCCTCAGCGCACGATGGCTGATTGGGAAGTGTTGCCGAAAGAAGAGTCCGAATCGCCTGCGAACCAACCGCGTGTGCCGGTCCGGCGCAAGACGCGGCTTATCGCGGCCTTCGCTGTCGCAATCGTCTCGGATACTCTCTCCGCGGCGTTTGAGTTCGTGCCGCCGCTGCAGTGGACCCTCGACATCGTCACCGCCGCGGCGCTGTTTTTCATCCTCGGGCGGCAATGGGTTATCCTTCCCGCCCTGATCGCCGAAGCCATTCCCGGTCTGGGCGTCTTCCCGTTCTGGCTGCTTGTCGTCGGCTCCATCGCCCTCTGGGGGACGGTCAAACCCTCGCGCAAACAACCGCCACCCTCATAGAAGTCGGATGCTGACCCGCTGCGGCTTGACCTGTACGCCGAGACTACCTTCCAGTCTCCTCACCCGACGGCCAAGATTCCAGTTCCTGACAGCCACCATCACGATCAGCGCCAATGTCACCAGTTCCATGAAACGCTCCGCCAGTTTTATCAATTTGGCATCCATGGCGCGAGACTACCACACAATTGTGTGGTGTCAAGCCCGGTTCGATGGGATTGATTAATTTCGCCATGAAAAAAAAGATTATTGAGGCTCCCAGCCCCACGCCGATGATCAATACGTAATCGACGCCAGGAATGCCCCGGTCGGTTGGTTGTACAGTCCGACGCTCATCAGGGTCATCGGTTGCGTCACCCGCAGTCCGTGCGCGAGGCACCAGCGGAACAACTCGGCGTTGCGCGTGGGCAGGAGGAACCCCGGGCCCGCAAAACCCGGCGCGGCTCCGATTAGCGCTTTCAGTTCCTCATTGGTTTCGCCAACCGCATAGCCAAAGAAACCAACGATCGACGCGCACCCCGTAATGCGACCATAGTGCTCCACCACTCTCGCTGTCCCGCGATGGATCGCGTCGAGCAATTCCCCGCTTCGACGGTGGCCGTGAACCTGCCGGGACACGCGATTACAAGCGCTCAGATCCGCCTCCGTGGCCGGTCGGACAGTGTACCCGGGCACAGTGAGATTCAGCGCCGGGCCTTGCAGGCACGCCAGCGGTTCGCGAACGTCGAAGCCCAGCTTGGTATACAGCGCAAGCGACCGGTTATGGAATGCGGCCTGGACCAGGCGCACGCCGGGGAATTCCCTGTCTGTGGCGCGTGCCATCACATCTTCCATGAGTCGTCGGCCGATCATCTTATTCTGCAAGCTCGGATCAACCGTGATCGGACCGACGCCCGCAATATCGTTGCGTTCGTCCAGGACGTTGCTGCCAACCACGCGTCCATCGACTTCGGCCACGACGGTGTAAAACCCCGGATACGAAAACATCCATCCCAGGACTTCGGCCGCGATTTCCGGAGATGGGATGTCCGGAGAAAAACCGTGCGCTTCCGAAATACTCCTGAACGCCTCGTAGCAAATCGTGGCGCAGACCTTGACATCCTCCGGTTTCCCTGGCCGCAACGTGATGTTCATATCACGCATACTTACTCCGAAAGAGATTTCCCCAACAAGCCCAGAATATCATTCTACAAACCGGCCGTTCTCTCCAGTTGCCTTTTGGCCGGGGTTTCGGTAGAAATTGTTGACGGAGAGGCACTGGATCTATGGCAATGACCAATTCATACAAATGGCGTTTCTTTCGCGCGGGCGGATTCGACCAGGTGAAACTGGACCGGGGAGCTGATCTCGCCCACCTCGACGAACTGGACCAGAAATTGTGGGTCGCGCTGGCCTGCCCCACACGCGGCATCGAGTTCGACACAAAAACGCTCGATCTTGTTGACACAGACAAGGACGGGCGGATTCGGGCCCCGGAAATCATCGCCGCGGCGAAATGGGCGGCCGGTTGCCTCAAAAACCCCGACGATCTGTTAAAGTCGTCCCCCGCCCTGGCCCTGACCGCCATCAACGACGCAACGCCCCAAGGCAAAACCTTGTTGTCGTCCGCGCGGCAAATCCTTTCCGATCTCGGCAAAAAGAACGCGACCGAGATCACCGTCGAGGACACTGCTGACACGACAAAGATCTTCTCCCAGACGAATTTCAACGGTGACGGCATCATCCCCGTCGATGCTGCGTTCGACGACGCGACGAAGACGGTCATCACTGACATCATCAACTGTCTCGGCGCGGAAACCGACCGCAGCGGCAAGCCGGGCATCAACCAAGCCAAGCTCGAGCAGTTTTTCGCGGACGCCGCGGCCTATTCGGATTGGTGGAAGAAAGCCGACGGCGACGTCAACGTCCTGCCCCTCCGCGACGCAACCCCCGCCGCTGCGACCGCGCTCGCTAGCGTGAAAGCCAAGATTGACGATTACTTCGCCCGGTGCCGGCTCGCCGCGTTCGACGCGCGTTCGCTCGGCGCCCTCAACCGCGACGAAAAAGAATACCTCGTGCTGGGCACCAAAGACCTCACGACCGGCTCCGCGGAGGTTGCCGGATTCCCCTTGGCGCGTATCGAAGCCGACCGTCCGCTGCCTCTGAAAGCGGGAGTGAACCCTGCCTGGGCCGGGCACTCACTCAATTCCAGACCCAGGTAGTAAAACCGCTCATCGGGGACAAAGCCGTGCTTACCGAGGCCGATTGGGCCATCGTGTCGGGCAAATTCGCTGGCTACGGCGCTTGGGCCGCAAGCAAGGCAGGTGCGTCGGTCGAAAAACTCGCCATCAAGCGCGTCCGGGAGATCCTGTCGAGCAACGCCAAAGACACCATCGCAGCATTGATCGCGAAAGACAAGGCGCTGGAGCCCGAGTTCAACTCGATTTCAGCGGTGGACCGTCTAACGCGCTACTACCGCGATCTCTACAAGCTGCTGGTTAACTTTGTTTCGTTCCGCGACTTTTACGGTCGCCAGGCGAAAGCTGTTTTTCAGGCCGGGACGCTGTACCTTGACCAGCGGAGTTGCGAGTTGTGCATCCGTGTGGAGGATATCGCCAAGCACAGCCTGATGGCGGCGTTGAGCGGCTCCTATCTGGCCTATTGCGAATGCACGCGCAAGAGCACGGGCGAGACGATGACCATCGCGGCGGCGTTCACTGATGGCGACTCCGACAACCTCATGGTCGGGCGCAACGGGATCTTTTACGACCGCGCGGGACGTGATTGGGACGCCACCATCGTCAAATTGATCGACAACCCGATCAGCCTGCGTCAGGCCTTCTGGTCGCCATATAAGAAGTTGGTGCGGATGATCGAAGAGCAGGTCGCCAAGCGCGCTGCGGTCGCGGACGCCGCCACGAATACGCAGTTGGCGCAGACCGCCGTGCAGGCCGCGAATGCCGAGAAAGCAACGACCGCCGCCGCCACACAGCAGGCGAAGAGATTCGACGTGGGCACCGTGGCTGCCTTGGGAGTCGCGTTCGGTTCACTGGCCACAGCGTTCGGGATCATCTTCGCGAAGCTGGCGGATATTTCGCCGTGGAAGGTCATCTTCATTGTCTTGGCGCTCATACTGGTCATCTCGGTGCCGGCGGTGATTATCGCAGCATTAAAGCTGCGCAAGCGCAACCTCGGCCCCCTCCTCGACGCAAACGGCTGGGCCGTCAACGCCAAGGCCAGGATCAACATTCCGTTCGGCGCGTCGCTGACGGAAGTGGCCATGTTGCCGCCGGGCTCGCAGCGCGATTTGACCGACCCGTTTGCCGAGAGCCACGCGGGCCGCAACAAGTTCATCGTCCTTCTGGTGGTACTGGGGATTCTGTGGAGTATGTGGTGTTTCGGTTGCGTGTTGAAGTATCTGCCACAGGGCCTGCAAGACGCACTGCCGAAATCGGGTTACGTCTTACGCAAGGAGAAGCGCGAAGCCGACGCGAAGGCCAAGGCAGTTGCCGCGGCCGTGCCGGCCCCCACACCAGCACCCGCGTCTGCTCCGCCGCCCGCACCCGTTCCACCATCAGCTCCGGCGGCACAGTAGTGGGACGCGGTTCACCACTCTGCGCCACGACCGGGGTGCTTGCCATCGGCTCGACCGCGAGCTAAGCTGCCGATCGGAACAGTGCTGCTTCTCAAGAGAGCGCGGACCATTCTCAAGTGAAACATCTTGATCACAAATCCCGGACTTCTCCCACGAGTCGATATACCGCCGACCTCTGCACCCTAACATTGCTTGTCGGCATTCTGGCGTTATTCTACTGGGGCTTGCTCGCCGGTCCGAGCCGTATCGCGGACGACACGGTCACAGAATATTACCCCGGGGTGAATTATTTTGCCAAATCGATAGCGGCTGGCCGATTTCCACTTTGGTTCCCTGGTGTGCGCGACGGGGCACCATTTTACTCGGACACGCAGATTGCGGTGTTCTACCCGTTAGAGTGGCTCCTGCCGCCATTTGTGAATGACGGGCAGTTACCGTCGCTGGTTTACCAGAGATACATTTTCCTGCATGGCCTGCTCGGCGCGGTATTCGCCTACGCCTTTCTGAAGGCGATCAAGTTCAATCCCGTATCCGCATTGGCGGGAGCATTAGCGTTCTGTCTTTCGGGATTCTTCGCGCTGCGGATGGCCGTGAATTTTGTGATTATCCAAGTGTACCTATGGCTCCCGCTGCAGCTCTTTTTTGTGCACGAGCTCATGAGCAAGGGTGGCCGATGGCGATGGTTGGGGCTGGTTGTCGCCATGGCCATGTCGCTGCTCGGCGGCCATCCGCAAACGACCGTCTATTGCTGGTACTTGGTCGTGGCGTATTGGCTGTATCGCGGCTGGTTGCGCGAAAGAGACCAGACGCCAAATTGGGCGTCCGCGCTGGGCCGCTGTGCCAAGGTGGAGGCACCGAAGGTCGCTGGGACCTTCGTGCTTGTATTCGGTATTGCGGCTGTGGTGCTGCTACCGGGGGCGGAGAACTGGTCGTTTAGCTCCCGGTCCTCCCAGTCCTTTCAAACGGTGGCCGATACATCCTTGCCGTATCGTGGGTTGCTACGGTTGTTGGTGCCGAACTTTTTTGGAGGCATCACCAGACAATATGGTTACAATTTCTGGGGCGCGGACCAGCAAAGCGCCACTGTTACCGTCATCAACCTCCCAAAGGCGGGCGTTTCTCACGGCTTTTGGCAGTATTGGGAGTGCAACGCCTATTCGGGCCAGGCTTTCTGGTTGGCGGTGGTTTTAATCGCGTCCAACTGGAGGCGTGTGGCCGACAAACGAACGGTTGGATTCTTCCTGGTCGTCTGGCTGGCGGCACTGTGGTTCATGCTTGGGCGTTATGGTGGTTTGTTCAACGTCCTGTATCATGTTCTGCCTGGCGTTTCGTTCTTTCGCGGGCCCGTGAAAATGTCGTGTGTGGCCACATTCGCCGCAGCGGTGGTTGTCGCGTATCTCGCGGAACTGGTGCAGGTCGAAGGGACAAAGCTGCGGCTCTGGCCTGCCTGGTTGGTCGCTGCTGGGTACGCAGGGTTTCTGGTGGCGTTGATTTTGGGCGGGGAGCGATTCATGGCCGAGTTGCGTGACTGGCGGAAGCTGGGGTTGGCGGAATACGAAACGGCGGGCGTCGGAGCCATCACCGTATGCAGCTTACTGGCGATATGGGCGATATGCCGCACTGCACAACCAACACGCACGATCGGCCTGATCGCCGTGCTGCTCGTTTCCATCGTCGATGTGTACCACTCGTCGGGTGGCAGTCTCGAAGGCCAGACGATCGATCCCGACCAGTATTATGACACAACTGAAAACGCTCCCCTGTCTTCCATAATGAAGGAGGGTCGCCAGTTAAGTGGCCCGTTTCGTTGCGGACAACTGTTCGCGGGACGTCTCGTGGAAGAAGTGGGGTGGCATCGAAATCTGCCCTACTGCTGCGATTTGCTGCAAGTTCCGGAGGGGTACACAAGCTACTATCTGGACACGATCTCGAAGTTCCAAAGCATTGCCAATGAGCCTGCGAAGATGGCCATCCAGAATATCCAACTGGCCATCTCTCTGGCGCCATCCCAAGAAACGTATTCCGTTACGCCTGTTGATTGCCTGCCACGAGCAAAATTCTATTCGCGTGTACGCCGGTTCGAGTCACGCACGGCGTTGCTGGCCGCGTTGGAGAGAAATGAGACCGATTGGCGCAACGAGGTGGCGGTTTGGGGACCTGTTGCGGCTGGCATGGATCGGGAACCCGAACGCGGTCCTCCGACGAACACTGACGACGAAGTCCGATTCGTCAGTATAACTCCGGAAGCGTACACCATCGTCTACAACGTGAGCCTGCCGGGCATCGTTTTCATCTCCCAGGCATTCTATCCTGGCTGGATCGCCGACGGCGGTCGGGCCAGTATCATCGAGGTATTCGGCGCGTTTCAAGGCCTCGTCATCCCGAAGGCAGGACGCGGAGAGATCACCGTACATTTCTCGCCGCCAATCCTGAAGCTGGCGCTGGTCATCAGCCTTCTCTGTGCAATGATTGCCATCTTGGTAGCCATCCTGAGCCCATACATTCGCAGCCGAACCCTTCCCTTGACACTGAAGCGCGAACAGACACGAGACGGGTAATGCCAACTGTTTTTGGCGCCGTGTGGCGGTCGGGGCTAAGTCTGACCATTACACAACCGCATCCGTTTGCCAAACCGCCGCGCCCCATCGTTGGACGAACGCGCGAAGACGTGTCTCCCCCGGAGGTGGGCCCGTCTACCGAGGATTGCGCCAGCGGCGTTTGCGGTTAGAATAGGCCCGGTGAGTGAGTCAAACGCAATTGATAAATTGGTGCGGCACGTGGCGGAAAGCTTGCGTGATGGGACGTTCGTGCGATTGGTGTTATCGGGCGCGGTCGATGCCGAGGGCGGGCCTGAGAAGGTGATCGGACGCCTTGTCGAGTTGAAGGCCGGGCCGCATTTGTCGCTCACGTTTCGCTATCCGACCCGTGACACCACCCAGAATGTGCCGCTCGATCAGGTTGCGGTCTGGGCGAAGGAACAGATTGGCGTTCGGTTCCGTAGCGCGCTTCTCAACACAACAAAACGGGACTGGCAGTTGTTTGTCGAGGATTCGGAGGCCGCAAAGCTCGTGGCGCACAAGCCTTCCAAGACCGAAGCGCCATCGCGCGACCACGACCGGGCACGACAAGCGATCCTCGATGATTCCGCGCGCGATTGGCTGCGCGGGCTCGGCATCCTGAATGACCGGGGCAATATTCGCCCCACCATGGCGGACAAACACGCTCAGATCAACCGGTACTTGGAGATCTTCACGCACCTGGCAAAAGATTGTGGCTGGCTGGAGCAGCGGGACAGTTGCCCGACCATCGTCGACATGGGTTGCGGCAAGGGGTATCTGACGTTTGCCCTGTGGCACCTGTTTGCGCGAGTGTGGAAGCGGCCCGTGAAAGTGATTGGCGTTGAGGTGCGCGACGAGTTGGTCGCTTCGGCCAACGCGTTGGCGCGGCAGATCGGGGCCGAAGGATTGGAGTTTGCCGCGGGCACAATCGACAGCGCCAAGTTGCCGAAGGTCGACGCCCTCATCGCCCTGCACGCCTGCAACACAGCCACAGACGACGGGATCCGCCGCGGGGTCGAAGCGGGCGCACAACTGATCATCGTCGCGCCGTGCTGTCACAAGGAGGTGCGACCCCAACTCGGGCGACCGCCTCCCCTGGCGGCGGTGCTCGACCACGGCATCATGGCAGAGCGCATGTCCGAATGGGCCACGGACGGCCTGCGCGCGCTATTTCTCGAATGGGCGGGTTATCGCACCAAAATGATCGAATTTGTTTCCACCGAACACACGCCCAAGAACCTGATGATTGCGGCGGTGCGCGACGGCAAACCATTTGTATCGACGGCGGCCCGCGCGCGCGTCGAGCAATTCAAACAGTTCTTCGGCATCCACCACCACGCGCTGGATGAATGGTTGCGCCATGGACTGGCAAAGCATTGACTGGAAGGCGCTGGAACGACTGCGTTCCGTATTCCTCGACGGAACGGCCGGTGCGCGGGATTATTGGCGCAACGACCGCGATCTGGAGAGCTACGATCAGACATTCGGCCAACGCATTCGCTGGAAGTGGAACTACATCCTGAAGGAACTCCAGCGGCGCGGCTGGGAGCCACCTCGGGGAGAGGCGGTCGACTGGGGATGCGGAAGTGGGATTGCCACGCGAGCCTTTCTCGAACATTTCGGAATGGAACTCGCATCGAAGCTGGTTCTTTGGGACCGTTCTCCCGTGGCGATGCAATTCGCTGCACGCAAGGCACGCGAAGAATTTCCCAGCATCGGTGTGTGGCTGGACCGCCCCTCTGACCACGATTTCGGCACGCTCCTGATCAGCCACATTCTCACGGAACTGTCAGATGAGCAGCTCGTGAAACTGCTCGCGCTGGCTGCACTTGCGACAAGTGTGATTTGGGTCGAGCCGGGCACCTACGAAGTCAGTCGCAGGTTGATTGCGGCCCGCGAGCGCCTTCGCGGCGCGTTTCAAGTTGTCTCCCCCTGCACGCATCAGGCCGCTTGCGGGATGCTCACGCTTGAAAACGAGCGGCATTGGTGCCATCACTTCGCGCCGTTGCCACCAGAGGTTTTTACGGACGGCAACTGGGCCCGCTTTGCAAAACTCGCGGGCGTGGACCTCCGCAGTTTACCCGTCAGCTTTCTTGTTCTGGATAAGCGACCGCTGCCATCCCAACCCGATGCCGTGCGTGTCATTGGCCGTCCGCGGGTTTACAAGGCCCACGCCTTGGTGCTTGGCTGCGAGGAGAGCGGCATCAACGAACATCGGTATACCAAGCGCAACCAACCCGAAGAATTCCGCCGCCTGAAGAAGGGCGACGTCCCGGCATACCTGCCGCGCCGCAGTGACGGCTAGCCGCCGGGGAACTTCCACCACCGAAAAAGAACCCCCGGCAACTTGCGTTGCCAGGGGTCTGTGTTGTCTGGAATTCTGATCTATTTCGCCACGACGTTGGACGCCTTCGGTCCCTTCGGGGAATCAACCAGCTCAAACTCCACCGTTTGCCCTTCCTCCAGGTTCTTGAAGCCGTTGCCAGTTATGCTCGTGTAGTGCACGAACACATCGGGGCCACCCTCCTGTTGAATGAATCCAAAACCCTTTTTCGTATCGAACCACTTCACTTTTCCAGATGCCATAGCGTTTCCATCTACCTTTCTTCGTTCAGTCCTGTATGGCAAAACGCCGTTCCAAAACCTTCGGAACGGCGGTGCACTTCCAAAGACTTCGCGCGCAGTATAAAAGAAGCCTTGCCCTTGTCAACGCTGTAGTTGGAGCCGATACAACCATCCACCGAATCAACCCATAATCCACGTATTGGCCTGACCCGACCCCAGTTACATCATACGACCATTCCAAATGTCGCGCCATTTCGCCACATCTGCGTTCTCCCTTCCCGGTGGCGGAGTTTTCCACCAAAAAAACTGGATTTCCACTCTCAATCGGTTGCCAACGTCTTCGGGATCCAGATAACAATTCACTGAAAAATACACGTTCAGGCGTCCCAAATTGGCCGATTGCGCCTTCCCAAAGACAAAATCGTTCTCTACGGCGTTCTTATCGATAAATTTCGCGTTTTCAGATCGCTTCAGCCCTCCTTGAGATCAACCCGGCGCACCCCATTCCAGCCCTTGGCATCTCAGGTGCTCTTTCATCTGCTAACGTATGGATTTCAAACAACAACCCGACCTGGTCGTGCGGCCGTCCGACGCCATTGAATTCAAGGCGCTCCTCCTCGTCGATGACGACAAGCAGTTGGCCACCGCATTACAATGGATTCTCGCTGACGAAAACTTCCTCGTCGATGTCGCCAACGACGGCGATGAGGCCCTCATAAAGGTCAAAGCCAACGAGTACGACGCCGTCGTTTGTGACGTGATGATGCCGAAACTCCGCGGCGACGAATTCTACGTCCGCGCCCGCGAACTGCGCCCCGTCCTCGCCGACCGCTTCATTTTCATCACGGGCTATGCCGCCGACCCCAAGATCAATCTGTTCCTCACCCAGACCGACTCGAAGTACCTCATGAAGCCCTTCCCCGATCCAGCACCTCATCAACTGCCTCAAAGAACTCCTGGAATAGTATAGGCGAAACGTCACACCAGCCACGACGGTATCGTCTCGCCCGAAATCAGGTCCTTGACCGACTCCCGACGCCGCACCAGTTCGTAACGGCTCCCGTTCACCATCACTTCCGCTGGACGTGGCCGCGCATTGTAGTTCGACCCCATCGCCATGCCGTACGCGCCCGCGCTCATGACCGCCAGCAGCGCGTCCTCCTCCACCGCCGCCAGCCGCCGTCCCTGCGCCAGAAAATCCCCGGACTCGCACACCGGACCGACAACGTCCGCCGTGATTTTCCGCCGCGCGTCTTTCGCCGCCACAGGAATGATCTCGTGGTAGCTCCCGTACAGCGACGGCCGAATCAGATCGTTCATCGCCGCGTCGACGATCACAAACCGTTTCACCGGCGTCTGTTTAATGTGCACGACTCGCGTGACCAGCACGCCGCTGTTGCCAACAATGAACCGTCCCGGCTCCAGCAAAATCCGCAGTCCCAGCCCTTTCACCTGCGGCGTGACTGCGCGGGCAAACTCCACCGCCGTCGGCGGACACTCGTCGCGATACCGAATCCCCAGCCCGCCGCCCATGTCAAACGATTGCAGCGTCTGCGGGGCGATCTCGCGCACCTGCCCGATCAGTTGTAACAGTTTGCGGATCGCCAGCACGAACGGCGCGGTCTTGGTGATTTGCGAGCCGATGTGCATCTGAACCCCGCGGATTTCAATCCCCTCCAACCGCGCGGCCTGCCGATACACACTCAGCGCCTCGCCCAGGGAAATCCCGAACTTGCTCTCGTGTTTGCCCGTCGAAATATAGTGGTGCGTGTCGGGGTCAACTCCCGGGTTCACCCGCACCGCAATCGGCGCGCGCCGGTCCATCCGCCGTGCCACCTCGGAAATCCGCCGCAACTCGGGCTCGCTTTCCACGTTGAACATGTAGATCCCCAGCTTCAACGCGTATTCGATCTCGTCCCGCGTTTTGCCCACGCCCGAGAACACGCATTTCCGCGGATCGCCCCCGGCTTGCACCACGCGGTACAGTTCGCCGCCGCTGACGATGTCAAAACCGGTCCCCGCCCGCGCCAGCGCCCGCAGCACCGCCAGGTTGCTGTTGGCCTTGACCGCAAAACAAATCAGGTGATCGATCGACCGCAGAGCCCTGCGCAGATCGTCGCACTGCCCGGTGATATGTCCCTGGCTGTACACATACAACGGCGTGCCGAATTCCCGGGTAATGCGCCGCAGCGCCACACCCTCGCAATACAACTCGCCTTTACGGTACTGGAATGCGTTCATCGACGGAATGAGCATACCAACAACCCCTTACACCCGCAACCCCGGAGGAACCTCGTACACAGCCATCGTGAGCCTGATGGTTTTGGAGGGCGAGGCTCCCGCCGAGCCGCATTCCCACTCCCTTGATTTTTCTAGCTTGCAGGCCTATATTACCTTGGGTGGTAGAGGATGGACCTCGACAGCGTGGCGGTCGGTTGGCATTGACAACCAGTCCCACCCTCCGCCGCTGGGAAAGGTCGATATGGTAGCGATCAGCAGTATAGACCAGCAGACGTTCCGCCAGTTGATGTCAGCCACTACAGCTCCGGAGATCGCCCTCGGAGTCGAGGCCGAATGGTTTGCCGACCGCGACGTAAGCATCCTTGGCGCCGTCGGGTTCGACGGACTCCACAAGGGCTGGGGGTACGCGATGCTCAAGCGCGATACGCCCGACGGCTTCCGAGTCTGTGTGCGGCACGAACACTTCGCCACGCGCCACACCGCCAGAATCATGTTGCTCCGTCAAATGACGGGGGCCGAAACCGTCCGAGCCGAACCACTGGCAGCGTAGTCAGGCCGAGGTGCGAGTCTGGACGTTTTTTGGCGTCGTGGCCGTTCGTTGTAGCCGCGAATCTCATTCGCGACCCCGTCGGCTCCGCTCCCCTCCTTGGAGGGGCAGGGGTGGGTGCTGGAAATCCCTCCGTCTCCTCCTCCCCCGTCCCATGGAACCCGCGCGGATACGCCCCTCCGCCCCCCGCCCGCCGTCGTTTCCCCCGTAGCCGCACGCCAACGAGGAACTCGAAAAGCTTTCCTTGTCGCTTGCGCCGCCGTCGTTTCCCCTGTAGCCACGCCGCTCTGTCGGCGTGCCGCCCCCTCTCTCCGGAATTGTAGGGCTGGATGCCCGAATCCGATGAGGGTATCCAGCCGATTGCCCCTTTCCGCTCTGAAATCTCCAGTCTGCTATGCCACCTCCTTGCCCGCCATCTTGTCCGCCATAGCTCGCAGAGCAACGGTGGAAGCTTCTTGTCCCGCCGAAGCACTGCGAAGGCGGACAGCGACGGCCGGGCGCATCTCTTTCGTTAACGTGAATCGACCGCACATGGGAACAGTCTGACGCGTCGCCGCTACGCGCACAGCTCACGAATCGCTCGCGCCATCGCCGCGTTGACGAGGAAGTGTTTTTCCAGGAAGTCGAGGATCGCTCCAGCCGACTCGCGGCTGCGCTCGTAACCCTGCATAAAGTTCGGCAATTCGCGCGCCGCTTCCGGGAACCGCAACTCAAACCGCCGGTCGTTGGCATATCCATCCCGCCCGACCCGCGCCTCCTTCTCGACAAGTTCGGCAAGTTCCAGAACTCGATCCACCGCATGGTGCTGGATCAACCGTGCCCGGACAGTTTCTCCCCACGGTGGAAGCGGCATAGGCCCACATACAAATTCGTCAGTGCTTCGCCCAGCAGCCAGCCCTTGTCCCTCTTGGAGGGAGCGCCCGCGCGGGCGGGTGTGCCAAGGGAGTCGTCGATCTGTGGCTGTTTCCAAACAATTCGGCCGCGGGCAAACGGTATCCCCCGAAGCTCGGGCGCCTCAAACACCGCAAACTCGCAGAACACGCCATCGCAGAACAAAACCTTGTGACCATCCGGGGTGTTCTGGAACTGGTAGGCGACCGGACTCACCGCGCTCAGCCAATCCAGATTCTGGATGAACTGCGCCTTGTAACCCTCCTCGACAATCGCAAAGAAATCCAAATCCGAATACTCGTCCAATCGCTCCAATTCGATCCCCACCGACCCCAGCCCAATCAAAGCGAGTGCATGACCCGCCTTTTCGAGGGAATGACCGATCTCATTGAGGCGGGCGACCAGGATTTGCTTCTTGTCCATCGCCAATTCTCGCTACCGGACGTCGTGCCGTCTGGCCCCAGATATATCACGGCTCGCACGCGATAACAGTCACTTTCACTTCTTTCGCCGACCATTGAACGCCCCGTGATCAGGTCTGTTTATTAGGCAATTGTTGACCGGGTCAGCGGTCTACAATTCACAAATTAGCAGACAGGCAGCCTCCGCCTAACCCATCCTCACCCCCGCGTCTCGAATTTCGCCATCCGGATTTCGACTTTCGCTTGCCCTGAGTTTGTCGATGGGCGTCCTTCGCGTCCGGAGCTCACCCGAGCACAGTCGAAGGCTGGTAAATGAATCCCAGTCCTCGATTAGGGCGGTGAATGAATTTCAGCGCTTGCCCTGCCATCATATGTCGGCACCCGATATATCGCCTAGCGACATATCGTACGAAATCGACGGGGCCAGTTCCTAGCAATTTACAAACTGGAGACAGGCAGCCTCCGCCCCACCATTTCCGCCCAGCCGTTCCCACGCGCGGCCTGTCCGCCTCAGGTGAATCGTCCTCTTCGTGCCCTTCGTGCTCTTCGTGGTGAACATCCGTGCCCATCCGTGTGAGCTGAGTCGGACGGAGCCGAGTCTTCGAGACGCGCTGAAGATTTGTTGACAGCGCAAACGCCGCGCCCCTGCTTTCGCGGCAATCTGTGGCTAAAACCACCCCTACAACCACGCCGCAATCCGGTCCGCAATCCCCTTGTCACAGACCGGCCCCAGCACGTTCCGGACACGCTCCTTCGCCTCTTGGCGGGGATACTCCACGTCGTATTTCTCCACCTGCCACTCGTTCCCCTCCAGCTCGTCGAGTATCAGGTATTCGGGCCGCCGCCTCTCGTTGGTCGGGAATCCAACCGACCCCGTGCCGATCCAGCCGAGGTCGGCCTTCCTCAATCGGATCGGATGCGGATCGCGGCCGTCCCCCTCGTGTCTCGTCATCGGCACGAGCATGATCGGCTTCTCTTCCTTGGATACCTCCGCCCGCATCGTGTGGGTGTGGCCATAAAAACACACCCGCCCGTTGTTGAATCGCAAACACGCCAACTCGACCTTCGCGTTCCGCGCCGCGCGATGATACCCGCCGCTGCTCGGCTCCACCAACGAGTCGTGCGTCAACCAAATCGTGTCATTCACACACGTCGTCAGACACGGCGCGTCGATAAACTCCTTCGCCACGGCTTGTCCCCCATCTGCTTCCACGTCCACGCCAGCGTTTGGATCGCTTCCGGGCTGTACCCGGTCGATTCCACGTCCCCGCGAATCGCCAATTCATGGTTTCCCGCCACCCAGGCCAGGTTGCCGTTGTCCGCCAATGGCTTCAATCGTTCCATGCACTCCAAAGGATCAGGCCCATACCCGACGAGATCGCCCACGAACAGAAACGCCTCCGCGCCGCGGGCCCCGCCGGCCGCCAGCACGGCGTCGAGCGCCAACAGGTTCGCGTGCACATCTCCAAATACGAGGTATCTCATCAGTCAAGCCTCATCCGCTGCCAATAACGCCGCACCCGTCACAACCACCGTGTCTCCCAGCGCGGCACGGACGAATCCGGAAATTCCGCCGATACGGCCCGAACACGAACCGCTTCGCCGTCTCCCGTACCGGCCGCAGAAACTTCTCTCCCGCCCGCGCCACACCGCCGCCGACCACGACCATGTCGGGATTCAGCAACGTGATCGCGTTGGCGAGAGCAACGCCATAATACCTGGCCGATTCCGCCAGCGTGGTCTTTCCACGCTCAATCGATAATCCCGACGATAATTCTTCCAGAGTCCGCCACCGGCCCCGCGCAAAGAATCGCGTGTGCCCGATCTCCGTCGCGCCGAATCGCCCGTTGTGAATCTCTCCGTCGACCACAAACCCGCCGCCGATCCCGGTCCCCACGTTCGAGTAGAGCACGGCGCGCCGCCCCCACCCCGCGCCGATCAACGCTTCCGCCAGCGCCGCGGCATTCGTGTCGTTCTCGATCACGGTCGGCAGTCGGAAGCGCCGCAGAAACCACCGCCGCAAGGCAAAACCGTCCCAACCCTTGATATGATAGGAGCGCACGACTCGGCCATGGGGAGCATCTACCGGGCCACCGAAACCGACCCCGATGGCGTTCACGTGATGCTTGGCCAACATGGGTGGAATGACCGTTTCAAGCTGTTTGAGAATCCCGCGAGCGCCGTCGCGCCGCACCACCGCGACCCGCACCAGTTGGGCGATCCGACCCCGCCGGTCGCACACGCCCACTTGCAGCTTCGTCCCGCCGATCTCCACGCCGAGGTACATGAACTGATGGGCCCAGTTTACGGACGGGCCGCCGGCCAATCCAGAGATAATTCGCGCGAATGCGCCCGTAACCAGTCATACCACGATTTTGCTACAACCGGCTGTGGCGTGCCCGGCACTCACACCCTACCGAAGCAACTTCTTCCACCGCGCAATCTGCGCTGCTATGTTCTTGGGCGACGGCGCGCCAATCGCCGTGCGCACCGCAAGCGCCCGGCGCAGGTGGAACACTTTTCCGGCAGCCGCACCGTACTTTTTGATCGCCTGCTTGGGCAACGGCATATGTGTCCGCTCCACTTCGGCAACGAGCGCGCCGACCGCGTGATGGGCCTCTCGGAACGCCATGCCGCGTTTCACCAGAAAATCGACGAGGTCGGTCGCCAGCAGCATCGGGTCGCTCGCCGCGGCTTCACATCGGGCCCGGTTCACCTTTACATGGCGCAACATGTCCGCCACGACGCGCAACGACGCAAGCAACGTGTCCGCCGAGTCAAACAGCGGCTCCTTGTCCTCCTGCATGTCGCGGTTGTACGTCAACGGAAGACCCTTCATCATCGTGAGTACCGACACAAGGTTCCCATAAAGCCGCCCGGTCTTGCCGCGCACCAGTTCCGCGACATCGGGATTCTTCTTTTGCGGCATCAGCGAGGAACCCGTCGTGTACGCATCGCCGATCGTCACGAAACCAAACTCCGCCGTTGACCACAAAATCAGGTCTTCGCACAGCCGTGACAGGTGCATCCCGCAGATCGCTGCCCCCGCGAGAAATTCGAGAACGAAGTCGCGGTCGCTCACCGCGTCCATCGAATTCTGCGTGACCGCCCCGAACGCCAGCAGCTTTGCCGTGTACTCTCGGTTCAGCTTCAAGGTGCTGCCGGCAATCGCGCCAGAACCAAGCGGAGATTCCCCGCGTCCGCCCGCCACCACAAACCGTTGGGCGTCTCGCTCCAACATTTCGCAGTAGGCAAGCAGGTGGTGCGCGAATAACACAGGTTGAGCCCGTTGGGTATGGGTGTAACCCGGCACAACCACATCCGCGTTGCGGTCAGCCAACGCGACCAGCGATTTCATGAGGCCAGCCATCGCACCCCGAACCTCAACGACAGCGGCATGGCGCACCCATAACCGCAGGTCCGTCGCCACCTGATCATTCCGGCTTCGTGCCGTGTGCAGCTTCTTGCCCGCCGCGCCAATCTTGCGAACCAGTGCGGCTTCGATGTTCATGTGCACGTCTTCGCACGCGGGGTCCCATTTGAATTTGCGGGAGTCAACCTCCCGTTCGATGGCCCGCAGGCCGCGCTCAATCTTCGCCGCCTCGGCTTTGGTGAGGAGCCCAACCTTTGCCAGTCCTTTCGCATGGGCAATCGACCCGGCGATGTCCTGTTTGTAAAGCCGCCAGTCGAAGCTCACGCTCTCCGTGAACGCCTTGACCGCTTCCGCCTGCCCGGTCGAGAACCGGCCGCCCCACGTTCGTTGGGCTGATTTCTTCACGAGGCCATCACGTTCAATTGTTCCCGCCACCGTGCGGTCCCGCGCCCGAAGGCATCATGTGCTGCATGCTGCCCATCATCATTTCCTGAATGCTGCCATACTTCGTGAAGCCGCTCGGCGGATCAAACAACGATGCGTCCGGCGGCGTCAACTTGATATTGCTGAAGTGCGTCGTGATCGTCGTGCCATTGGCCTGCATTTCGGTTTTGATCGGGAAATTGTTGAGATCGGTTGCCTGCCACGCGAGCATCTCGTGCTGCGTGCCGTCATCTGCCGTGAAGGTGATCTTGTTCTCGACCGTCGGATGACCGTCCACGGTGTCTTTGCCAATCTGTGTGACATCGATCTTGGGTTCCTTCGGTTCCGTCTTGTCAGCCGGAGTCGCCTGTGGCGGCGTGATTTCCGTGTACGACTTCAACCCCGGATACACGAGGTACATCACCTTCTTGTCGCCCCGATAAATGTTCACGGCCCGGTCCATGCCCATCTGTTTCATCTGGGCCATGGCTTGCGGCGGCATTTTCGCGCCTTTCATGCTCGTCATGTCGATGTCGGTTCGCAGGTTGCCTTTGAGAAACGCATAGGAAGCGTCCATCTCCATGGGCGCACCATGTTGGGCGTCCGCAATCGAAATGCTCGCCGTGGCCGTGAACGCCTGGTTGTTGCCGAAAATCTTCGCCATGTCCGCGCTGCCGATATTACCCGGCCCGGCGCCCAACCCTCGTTGTGCGAAACCCGTCGGGACTGCCAGAACTGCCATCACTGCCATCGCCGTATAGACACGCCATGCCTTCATTGATCGTTTCTCCTTTCGCTTGGTGGCGCTGACCGTAGCAAGCACTGTGCGGCCACAACAACAAAAAAATCGCCACCCGCCCCGCGCTTCGCTAGACTGTCCCTCGTGAAACCCGATATCCGCGCGGTCCTGTTCGATCTTGATGGCACATTGGCCGACACGCTCGCCGATCTGGCCAATTCGACCAACTGGGCGCTTCAGCAGGTCGGTTGCCCGCCCTGCCCCATCGACAGCTATCGTTACAAGGTAGGCGACGGCGCGCGCGAAATGTGCGAACGCGCGTTACCGGCCGACAGACAGGAGCTGACGGACCAGGTACTGAAGCTGATGAGGCAACACTACGATGAACATTGTTTTGACCTCACGCGGCTGTATCCGGGAATTGCCGAATTGGTCTCGGCGCTCACACAGCGACGCCTTAAACTGGCGGTGTTATCCAACAAACCCGACGAGTTCACCAGGCGAGTGATCGCGCACTATTTCAAGCCCTCGCCATTTGCCATCGTCCGCGGCCAGTTGCCAAACGTCCCGCTCAAACCGGACCCCACGGCCGCTCTCCAGATCGCGCAGGAACTCGGTTTTTTGCCCGCCCACTGGTTGTATCTCGGCGACACGAATACGGATATGCACACGGCACGCGCGGCCGGAATGCATCCCATCGGCGTGCTCTGGGGTTTCCGCGACCGTGCCGAGCTGCTGGACAGCGGCGCGAAGTGCATCGTAGCGAAACCGCGCGACGTGCTTGACCTGTTGTAGGGACAACGCAAACGCAAAAAGGACGTCCCGCCTGTGCGGGACGTCCTTTTCGTGAATGCTACTGGCTGATTGTCGAATTAACGACGACCGCGGCCGCCACCACCACCGAAGTCGCGCTTGCCGCCACGGCCGCCACCACCGCCGCCGCCGCCGAAGTCGCCGCGGGGACGTTCCTCGCGCGGACGGGCTTCATTGACGGTCAACGCACGGCCATCGATTTCCTTGCCATTGAAATCGGTGACGGCCTTGTTGGCCTCTTCCTGCGTTCCCATCTGCACGAAGGCAAAGCCGCGGGACTTGCCCGTGAACTTGTCCATGATGAGTTCGCAACTGACCACATTGCCCGCCTGCTTGAACAGGTCGAGAATCTGCCCCTCGGTCGTGTTAAACGAGAGATTGCCTACGAATAGCTTGGTTGCCATACTGGGTTTATTGTTATCTTTCTGCTGCGGTAGGAGGTCTCAGTGACTGTTCCCGCCCATCGGGTTTCGGACTGCCACCAAAGCGAACGAGGCTGTCTGACATTCCACCAATCTCACTGCGGCGTCTTCCATTGCTAGCAGAAAAAGCATAAGCCAAACCGCCGAAATAGCAACAAGATTTTGGAGCCCGGACGTTCTTGGAACAGAATAGGTTACGCTGGCTTAAACCACGGGTTTGCGCGGAACGTAGCACACGACGGAAAACTCCAGACGATCACGTGCATTGCCCTTTGTTTCCGTGTGTAAGATCTTGAAAACAGGCTGGGTTACAGTGGCTCGAAATAGCCCCCTGACGTGACCTCGCTGTTTCGCGCCGCTAGACGTGTTTGGGCCACGAGAAGGCCCCAGCAGGAATGGCCAGCGGCATACGCATCCTGCGGGAGGCGGATGAGGGCAATCCGAGCGGGGCTGCTCGATCAAGAGTGTGTCTACTAGAATTGCCGCATTGAAACAGTCTCGAAAATGGCTGCGGGAACGAGCATACTCAGCACCCGATCTCTACATCGCAAGAAAGGAACTATGGACATCAGTATTGCAGTCGTTCCCGTGGCCGGGCTGGGCACACGGCTCCTGCCCGCGACCAAGTCACAACCGAAAGAAATGTTGCCGGTCGGACGCAAGCCCGTCGTCCAGTACGTGGTGGACGAACTCGCCCGCGTCGGGATGAAGCGCGTACTGTTCATCACCGGTCCCGGCAAGACCTCCTTGGAAAATCATTTTGACCTGAATGACGAGCTGGTTCGCGTGTTACGGGAGACCGGCAAGGAAGAATCGTTGGCGGAGTTGGAGTTTGAGCGTGCGGCCATCCAGTATTTCTACACGCGGCAGCGCCAACTACTGGGATTAGGTCATGCGATCCTGTGCGCGGAAGCGTTTGTCGCCAACCAGCCCTTTGTCGTGGCCTTGGGCGATTCCATCATCGGTCTGCATGCCCAGAGTGACATCGTCCAACGGATGAAACGTTGTTTCGTGGACAAGGGGGCCGTCGCGGTGATCGCCTTTGAGGAAGTTCCGGCCAACGAGGTGCATCAATACGGTATTGCCAAACCCAAGAGTGACGGGGAACTGTTCGAAATCGAAGATCTCATCGAGAAACCATCCCCGTCAGAGGCGCCCAGCAATCTGGCCATCGCGGCCCGCTACGTCCTCGCCCCGAGCGTTTTTGATGCGATTCGACGCATCCATCCCGGCAAAGGCGGCGAAATTCAGATCACGGATGCCATACGCCTCATGATTCGAGAGGGCGGCAAAGCCTATGGCATCCGCTTGAACCGGGACGAACGGCGCTATGATATTGGAAACTTCCAGTCCTATTTTCGGGCGTTTGTGGAGTTTGCCCTGGCCGATAAGAAACAAGGGCCGGCTCTGCGCAGGCACTTGGAGACATTGTTAAATGATCATCATTCGTAAACGCGCCTACGCTCGAGCCGGGCTTCTGGGCAACCCGTCCGATGGCTACCATGGCAAGACCATCTCCATTATCGTGCGCAACTTTTGGGCGGAGGTCGTGCTGTATGAATGGGACACTGTGGACATTGTGCTCGCGCAAGATGACCGGGCCCGCTTTAGTTCCATACACGACCTGGTAAAAGACGTAAAACTACACGGCTACTACGGTGGCATCCGGTTGATCAAAGCCACCATCAAGCGGTTTGTTGACTACTGTCAGGCGAATCAGTTGACATTCCCGAACCGCAACTTCTCCGTGCGCTACCAAACCAATATACCGCGACAGGTGGGGCTGGCTGGTTCCAGTGCCCTGATTGTTGCGACCTTGCGCTGTCTCATGGAATTCTACGGTGTGGACATCCCGCCCGAAGCCCAGCCCACGCTGGTCTTGTCGGTGGAAAAAGATGAACTGGGCATCGGTGCCGGGCTCCAGGATCGCGTGATCCAGGTTTATGAAGGTCTGGTTTACATGGATTTCGACAAGGCTCACGAACACATCGTCGGCGGTTTGAAATGCTATCAATACGAGCCGCTGTCCCCCAGTTTGTTGCCGCCGCTGTACATCGCCTACCACAACAGCCTCAGTGAGCCGACCGAGGTGTTCCACAACGACATCCGCGGACGGTTCGACCGCGGTGAGGCGGGGGTTGTCGACGCCATGAAGCACTTCGCCGAACTTGCCGCAAGAGGACACGAGGCGCTGCTCCACCAGGGTGCGAAGCGGCTGACGCGACTCATTGACGAGAACTTCAACACCCGACGAAGTATCTACAATCTGGCTCCCTGGCAGATTCAAATGGTCGATGTCGCCAGACAGTGCGGTGCCAGCGCCAAGTTTGCCGGCTCAGGCGGCGCCATCATCGGCACCTATGACGACGAAGCCATGTACCAGAAGTTGTGTGCCACGCTGACCACCATCGGTTCCCGCGTTATCAAGCCGCAGATCCAATAGTCTCAATGAAAACGGTTGTCGGTTCGCCACCGCTTGCACTGTGGCGATTTGCTTGAGGAATTCGACAATGTGGTTCCAATTGGAAATCACGAGGGCCGCCGGATTTCGGTCGATTTGTCCGCGGGAACTTCCTATCGTGGCGGTCGTGTCCCGAAGCTTCCACATCCTTCTGCGCCTCATGCTCGCTGTCAATCTAACCTCCGGAGTTGCCATGGGCCTCGAAGCCATTCCGTCACCTTCTCAGACGAACGCTTGTCTTGTATACATCGGCACCTACACACGCGCCCAAAGCAAAGGAATTTATGTGTGCCGCCTGAACACGGTCACGGGTGCCCTGACATCTCCCGCCCTCGCCGTTTCGACCGCCAACCCCTCGTTCCTCGCCCTCCACCCGAACCACCGTTTTCTATATGTGGTGGGCGAAACCACCGGCGCATCAAACGGCACCGTGAATGCATTTCTCATTGACGACAAGACGGGGACATTGATGTTGCTCAACCAGCAAACCTCCGCCGGCCACGGCCCCTGCCACCTCGTGGTGGACGCGTCGGGCCGGTGCGTTCTTGTTGCGAACTACGGGAGTGGCAGCATCGCGTCACTGCCGATTCACTCTGATGGGACGCTCGGTCCACCCGCGACGGTAATTCAGCACCACGGTTCGAGCGTCGATCCGAGCCGACAACAAGGCCCGCACGCCCACGGTGTCGGGTTCGATCCCGCCAATCGCCGGGCGTTCTGTGCCGACCTCGGCCTGGACAAACTCCTCGTCTACAACTTCGACCCCGCCACTGCCACGCTCACACCCAATGATCCGCCATTTGGTGTGGTCAAGCCCGGCACCGGCCCCCGCCACTTTGTCTTCTCCCCGAATGGCCGCCGCGTCTACGTCATCAACGAAATGCAATCGACCATCACTGCGTTCGACTACGACCCGCAGCTTGGCTCGCTCTCCGAATTCCAGACCGTCTCCTCGCTCCCCAACAATTTCACCGGAACCAACACCGCTGCCGAGATCGCCATCCACCCCAATGGCAGATTTCTCTATGGTTCCAACCGCGGTGACAACAGCATCGCGGTCTACGCCATCGACGACGCGACCGGCAAACTCACCCTCATCGGACATCAATCCACGCTCGGCAAAACGCCGCGCATGTTCGCCATCGATCCCACAGGTAACTTCCTCCTCGCCGCCAACCAGGATTCCAACACCATCGTCGTCTTCCGCATCGACCCTACCACCGGCCGCCTCAACCCCACCGGCCAGTCCATCGCCGTCTCGATGCCCTCTTGTGTGACGTTTATGCCTATCAGCCAGCCGCACGACGCAGCACCTTAAATTGTTCCCTGGCACGGGTTTTGGCCCATACTCCAGTCTTTTCTCGTCCGGTTTCAGCGGAGGCGGCGATATACTTTATGAACGTGAATGATACCGATCTTCAGTTGCTCGCACGGTACGTCCAGGAACACGCCGAGGATGCTTTCAGTGAAATCGTCCGGCGACACCTCAACCTCGTCTTTTCCGCTGCGCTTCGCCAGGTCCGCTCTCCGCAATTCGCCGAGGAAGTCGCCCAATCCGTGTTCATCGACCTTGCTCGCCAGGCGTGCCGCCTCGCGCCCGATACCATCCTCTCGGCGTGGCTCTATCAGGTCACCCGCCGCACCGCCATCGACGTTGTCCGCCGCGAATCGCGTCGTCAGCGCCGTGAACAAGTCGCCGGCGAACTCACCGCCATGAATGCGACAAGCACCGACTGGTCGCACATCGAACCGCTCCTCGACGAGGCCATGCACGCCCTCGACGACACCGACCGCGCCGCCGTCCTGCTCCGCTACTTCGAAAACAAATCGTTCCTCCAAGTCGGCCAAACCCTCGGCACCACCGAGGATGCCGCCCGAAAACGCGTCAGCCGCGCCGTCGACCGGATGCGCGAATTCCTTACCCAGCGTGGTGTTGCCGTCGGCGCGACCGGCTTGGCCGCTGTCGTTTCCGCCAATGCCGTCCAGGCCGCGCCCGCCGGGTTGGCGGCGACCATTTCCGCCGCCGCCACCCTTGCCGGAACCGCCGTCGCCACGACCACCGCAACCGCCACCATCACCAAGGCCATCGCCATGACTGCATTACAGAAAGCCCTTATCACGGCAACAATTTGTGCCGTTGTCGGTGCGGGAATCTACCAGGCGCACAAAGTTAGGCAACTCCGCGATGCGATTGGCAAGCTTCATCAGCAGTCGGCGGTACAACTGGTCCCACCATCAGGCCCACAAACGACCGGGGCGCCGCTACAACCGTCGGGATTGCCAACTCAGACCGAGTCCTCTCCAGTCCCGTCAGCAGTTTCCGCTGTCACGGGTACAAACGCCGCCGACCTTTATCGGAAGGCTTTCGCGCTCTACGATGCCTTGTCTGACCAGGAGAAGAAGATACTCGGGGATTGGAGAACGGAACCAGATGGGGATCAGGCCGCACAACTTTGCGCGACGGTGGTGCCGATTCTCGACCTCATGCATCAGGCAACCGCACTGACAAATTGTGACTGGGGCCTGGGGCCACTGGCTCTGGACGCTTTTGCCGCGTATACGCCATATATGAACCACTGCCGCAGCCTCGCGCGGACAGCCGCATGGGGTGCCTCTCACTGCCGCACGGACAATTCGGCTGCAGCCGTTGATGACGTGCTGGCAAGCTTGCAGATGGCCCACCACGAATCCCAGTTCGCATTGATCAGCTTCCTGGTGGATACCGCCATTCAGGGAATGGCCACCACTGTCGTTGCCGAGAACGCCAGCAGGCTGTCGGGCGCCGACAGACAACGAGTGATCCTGGCGCTTAAAGATCCTCAGTATGAGGAGGATTTCTACCGCGCCATCGAACAAGAGGTCAGCATGAAAGACCCCCAGCGGATGGGGAACCTGTCACCGTATGCCGCCGTCCCGGAGTTGATGCGCCAGCGGGCGGATACTCGAGCGCGAATTCGCCACGGTCATGATGCAGCCCGACGCCCAATATCAAGCGTGGCGCAATCGGGTTCAAGCTGCGCAGGACTCGAATCCACTCCTCAAGGAGATGTTACCCACTTTGGAGGGCTTCGCAGATAAGGCGCGCGAAGCTGTCGTGGAGCGCACAATGGCATTGGCCGGGCTGGCGGTCCTGCAATCCGGCCAACAGGCGTTGTCTGCTTACCCGGATCCAGCATCCAGCCAACCGTTCGTGTACCGGGAAACAGCTGACGGTTTCCAGTTGCTGTCGGTCTACCAATCGCACGGGCATCCGGTCTCGATGTCGTTTCCCCGGCCGACACGGTCCCAGTAGGAGTTGCCGTCGAAACATCGCCTTCCCGGAGCCCTGACTTCGCTCCGCTAAAGCTGTTCGTGGTGAGACGAACGGCACACTGTCAATCGGCACGGTCCCTCTACGATTTCTTCTTCAACACCGCCGCTCGCGTGCGAAGTCGTAGCGCATTCAATTGGATGAAGCCGGTGGCATCGGTCTGGTTGTACGCGCCCTTGTCGGCTTCCATCGTGGCAATGTACGGGTTGTACAACGACACGGGGCTCTTGCGGCCGGCCGTGATGATGTTGCCCTTGTAGAGCTTCAACCGCACCGTGCCCGTGACGTTCTGCTGGCTCTCGGTCACGAATGCCTGCAGCGCCTCGCGTTCGGGGCTGAACCAGAATCCGTAGTACACCAGTTCGGCATACCGCGGGATGAGTGAATCCCGCAGGTGCATGACCTCGCGGTCCAGCGTCAGCGTCTCGACCTGTCGATGGGCGAAATGCAGGATTGTCCCGCCAGGCGTTTCGTACACGCCCCGCGATTTCATGCCGACGAACCGGTTCTCGACAAGATCGACGCGGCCAATGCCGTGTTTGCCGCCGAGCTTGTTCAGCGTACGCAGGACGTTCGCGGGTGACAGCTTCTTGCCATTGACCGCCACGCAGTTGCCCGACTCGAAATCAAGTTCGATGTATTCGGGCTTGTTCGGCGCGTCCTCGGGCGACACGCTGAGCTTGAACATGTCCTTCGGCGGTTCGGCCCACGGATCTTCGAGGATGCCGCTCTCAAAGGAAATGTGCAGGAGATTGCGATCCATCGAGTATGGCTTTTTCGCGCTGGCCTCGACCTTGATGCCCTTCTCGGCGCAGTACGCGAGCATCTCCGAGCGGCCGGGGAATTGTCGCTGGTACTCGGGCAACCGCCACGGCGCGATGATCTTCAACTCCGGCGCCAGCGCCGCATAGGTCAACTCGAACCGGCACTGGTCGTTGCCCTTCCCCGTCGCGCCGTGCGCCACGGTGTCGGCGTGCTCCTTGCGCGCGATGTCCACCTGCGCCTTGGCAATGAGCGGTCGGGCGATGCTCGTGCCGAGATAATACTGGTTCTCGTAGATCGCACCCGCCTGGACCATCGGAAAAATAAAATCGCGCGCAAATTCCTCGACAAGATCGAGCGCGTAGAACTTGCTGGCGCCCGTCGCCTTCGCTTTCTTGTCGAGGCCCTTGAGTTCTTCTTCCTGGCCGATGTCGGCGCAATATGCGACGACCTCGCACCGATAAGTTTCTTTCAACCAGTGCAAAATGACGGACGTGTCCAGTCCGCCCGAATAAGCAACAACGATTTTCATAAGCCTGCATCTTGTACGGCTGTTGCCGGCAAAAATCACGAAAAATCTCGACTCACCTGCCCGCATCGCCTACGAAGTGCCCCATGATCCGTCGCTGCCTCCCGTGGCTTGCCGTCGCGCTGATCCTCGGCGTCGCGCTGGCATTGATGTGGCGACCAATGCGCGACGAAACCGCCACCACGGACGAAACGGCATTTCTGGGCGCCGGCTATTCCTACTGGCAGGGCCATCGCTACTACCTCAACGTCGAGCATCCACCCCTGATGCAACTCTGGAGCGCACTGCCGTTGACGTTCTTGGACATAAGACTGCCCGCCGACGCGGAATTGACCTTTGGCGACACAAACCAGGCCATCTCCTCCACCTTGAACCAAGCCTGGGATTTTCGCATGGGAACAAACGCGGAAACGCTGACCGCGACGGAGAGGTTCTATCATTACCCGGCGCTGGAGACCGGACTGTTTGGCCGGGCGTTGGTGTACGGCGGCGCCAACAATGCCGACAAACTGCTGTTCTGGGGCCGGTTCATGCAGGCGCTGGTCATGTTGGCGACCGGCTTGGTGGTGTTCTGCTGGGCAAAGTCGCTCAGTAACACGACCGGCGGACTGTTTGCCCTCGCCGCCTGGAGTTTCAACCCCGTCGCCCTCGCTTATGGGCATCTGATCATCACCGATCCCGGCATCGCCTTGATGGTGACGCTAGCGGTTTGGATGTTCTCCCGCTTTCTCGAAACGCCCCGCCCGCAAACGGCTCTGGCCGCGGGAATCGCTTTCGGCAGCGCGTTGCTGACGAAGTACACCGCGATCATTCTGATTCCAATGTTTGGTGCGCTCATGTTGCTTGCGTGGTGGAAGCTGTGGCGCTCGGTTCGCGTTGACTCGTTACAAGGTTTCTTCGCCGACCTTTGCCTCACAGGCGCAGTCGCATGGGCCATGGTCGTCTTGTTTTATGTTCCGCACTGGTCGCCGCCGCCGCCGATTTCTATTGAGCACGCCCAACACCTCCACATTCCAGCGTGGTTTATCCATCTGAGGTGGATATTGGTTCCGCGGGACTTTTTCAAGGGAATCACGATCATGCTCTTGCACGTGGTCAACGGCCACCACGCCTACCTGCTCAGCGAATGGTCGGACAACGGCTGGTGGTATTACTATCCCGCGGCCATTCTCGTAAAGACCCCGATCGCTCTGCTACTCCTGACAATATCTGCTGTCGCCATGGCCATCTGGCGAATCCGCCAATCGACCTTTGCTCAAGCGGCCCCGTTGATCGCCGCCATCGCTTATCTCGCCTGTGCCATGACCAGCAAAGCCAACATCGGCATCCGTCACGTCCTGCCAATCTATCCATTCTTCGCCTTCGTGGCCGGGCGTCGAATGCGCCCGCGCCCGCGGGCGCGATCAACTCGTCAGTTGGCTGCTCGTCGCCTGGTTGCTGGTCGCGGCCCTCGTGGCCCATCCCGACTACATTGCTTACTTCAACGAACTCGTCGGCGGTCCCGCCAACGGCCAGGACTATCTGATTGATTCCAATTTCGACTGGGGCCAGAACGGCAAAGCCCTCAAGCAATGGCTCGACGTCAACCACGTCACCCGCGTCTACCTCGACTACTTCGGCACCGGCGCGGCCATTCGATACCTGGATATACCCGCCGACTTCGTCAAACCGGAACAAATCCCGAAACTGCGCGACGGCTACCTGGTCATCTCCGCCACCCGCCTGATGGCGCCGGAATACCAGTGGTTGCGAGAAAATCACAAACCGCTGACGCGAATTGCCAACACGCTGTTCGTCTACACGCTGCCGTCTTCCACTGACCGACCGGCGATAAATTGAGAGGCTCATCGCCGTTCCAGTGTTCGCGGCCTTCCCTTGTCCATTGACCACTGTGAAATAGACGGTTTCTTGGTGCCAAGGCGCACCAACGGCTCACTCGACATCCGTGATGCCAGTCCGGAGAGTCCTCGCGAACATCCATCGGAGAGCACGTGCGACCGACAGGCCCTGCCGGGATGACACGATACGGTATCGGCCAGATGGGGTCCCTACCGCTTCACCGACCGCCTGCGGAAGCAGAGAAGACCAAGCAGGCCACCCATCGTCAACACGATCGTGTTCGGCTCAGGGACGCTCTGAATCGTAACAGAAAGAGCCGTGGCATCCTCATTCTTTCCATTGCCCCCATCGCCGACAGCAAACTCAACTGTGTCTCCTATAGCTAGGGTCAGAACCCCCGAATAGGACACTGGGCTGGGGCTTCCGATTACGGTTGAATCAAATATCGAGGCGCTGTCGTCCAGAACGTGCACATCCACTGAATCGCCCCCAAGCGGGCTGAGGCCCGAAAACGTGGCGGAAATGCTAAACTGTCCAGAAGAGGGTGCTGTCCAGCACACAACAGCGTAATTACCATTGTCGGGATGTTCGAATAGTTGTCCTGGTTGAACGGGCGAGTATTGTGGAAAAAGCAGTGTGTTTGTCGTACCATTGTACAGGATAAACGGGGTACCGTCGGAATTCTGGTTGCCCATCCAGCCGCTAAGGCCGCTGCCTTGGTACGAGTTTGTGCTAATGGTATCCAGATTAAAGGCCGATCCGAGCGTGGTTGACCAGCCGTAGCTCCAAACGCCATTGGGGTTGCTACTGCTGGAAAAGTCCCCAGCGGCACTGTCAGCCAGGACGGCATTTGGCAGGGCGAAGATCACGAAGCCGAGCAATAACGTGACACACGAAATGACGGTTGTTTTCTTCATAGCATTTCATCCTCATTTGATTGCCTGCTTCTCAACAACGCTCTGTAGACAACTAACACACACAGCCGTAGCGTGGTCAAGCTCAAATGGGCCGCTTCGACACCTCGTTCGAGAGATCCGGCCACAGCAACCAAGATCATCAATTTCAACGGACCCCGAAAACGCCCCGCGAGCGCAATCACAGCCGATGATCCGACTGTCCACGCGTGGATCGGCAGCCCTCCGGGGCCCTGCGGATGTCCTTGTGGCTTCCAGATCCGCCGCCATTGCATACCGGATTCCGCAACTGCGAGACGCCAACGTTACGAAACGTCAAAGCCTGAGATAACGCGCTGGCATGCCGATCACTCGAACCGCAATACAGACTTCATACCCTTTGAACCATAACAGAGGCGCAGCCAACGACCGGCTCCCAGGTGCTATTGTCGAGCCGACCTAGTCCGAAGGTGCAATAGAATGAGTGCCCCGCTCAAGACCAACAGAATTGTCGATGGCTCGGGAACGACGACGACGGATACGTTATCGAGTGCTGGACCTTCATAAGCGGAATTATTGAATGTGCTTAGAAACTGCAGCGTGGTAAGAGAATCCATGGCTGTAAAGTTCCAGGTATCTTGAACCCATCCCATGTTATTGATTCGGTTGTGGCCAATGGTGCTGAAGGAGAAATTCGCAGACTGACCTGCCGCTGTCACCTTCATAGTCATAATGTCCTGCCACGATGGATTGCCCGCCATGAAAAAACTGACCGAGTACAGCTGCCCGGAGATTGTGCCGAACGTTTGTTCGATGCCGCCGGGCCCTACTGAGTCGTTGAGATCAAGCGCGTAGAGTCCATCAGCGGCGTACCAGAATTCTGTGCCCACGCAGTCTATGGGACCCCCGTATACGGTCCATCCGGTAATTCTTGTGTCCCCGGGCTGAAGGTTATAGTAGCCCACACCATTCGTACCGGGGTTTGACTCAAAACTACCGTTGGTCAGTAAATTCGCGTTGGCTGTAGCTATGGTGAGTGCAAAGACTGCAACAATGTATCTGCTTGAGCGTCTGACGACCGAGCTGGCGAGTTCTGTCATATAACTCCCTATGTTGTTATGCCGTGCCGGCATATATTGTTATTCTGCACCTAACCCAACCGCCGCCAGCCGTCCTCGAACAGACCCAAGACATACTCGCTTATGTAGCAACGCGAGTGTAACAAAATGGTCTGAGGCGGCACAAGCGTTTTTTTGTAGAGCTGAACGATCACCGTTCGAATTCCTCAATGCGAGAGCGCAAGACGCTGGACTTTCTCTTGTCAATTGCCGTACAACCGGTGCTCATGCGGATTCGCATCCAGACTGTTATCATTGCGGTTGTCATTCTTGGGCTCGCCACCGCGTTAATGCTCGGGGCCGTTCGTCAGGACAGCGCGACGGTTGATGAAACCTCGTTTCAGAGCGCCGGGTACACCGATCTGGAGGGTTACAAATTCTATTTCGACCCCGAAAGCCCGTCGTTGTCGCAGATCTGGCCGGCGATACCGTTGTTGTTCATGGACGTAAAACTCCCGGATGCCCGGCAAAGCCCTGCTGGATCGCCAGGCGGGATACCCGTGGACCGTGCCATGGTATGGCGAGCCGGCTGCGGTGCAATCCCTGTTTCCGCAAGGCCGCAACAGTTGGTATTTTTGGCCGAAGCCCGAAGCGCAAGTTTTCGGGCAAATCCTGGTCTATGGAGGCCAGAACGACGGGGAGGCCATGATGTTTGCGGGACGAGTCATGCAACTGTTCGTTACGCTGGCGCTGGGCGTATTGATATTCGTCTGGACCCGCCTGGCTTCACAAAACGATCTGGCGGCGCTTGTCGCGCTGGCCCTCTGGGTATTTAACCCCAACGCGCTGGCGTACGGGCACCTCATCACGACCGATATTAACGGGGCGTTGGCCATTCCCCTGGCGGTGTTTCTGTTCACGCGGTTCCTCCAACAGCCCAATGTGAAGACCGCGGCGGTGGCGGGCGCCAGCCTGGGGTTCGCATTCCTGATGAAGTTTAACACACTGTCACTCGGACCCATCTGCATTGTGCTGGCAGCTTGTTTTTGGAAAAACGTGAAGACCGCCAAACAGCCGTTGATCAAACCGGCGCTCGTACTGGCTGCCGCAGCCTGGCTGGTCGTCTTGCTCGGCTATTTTCCGGTGTGCGTCACCGGCCCCATCGATCTCGCACGAGCAGGCATCTGCCCTTGGCGTTCCCGGCTGGTTCCAGGCATTCCGACCGCTGCTCATCCCGCGAGATTTTTTTAAAGGCGTGGCGCTGGTATTGGGCCACTCCCAAGGTGGTCACGAAGCCTATTTTCTGGGTAAATGGTCGAAACAAGGCTGGTGGTATTATTTTCCCGTGGTCTTCGCTCTGAAATCACCACTGGCCTTCCTCGCGGCCCTGCTGATCGGGATCGGTATGGTCGCGACCAGTTGGAAAAAGCTCGGTCTCTATGAAAGGACTCCGTGGATCGCGGGAGCCGTGTATCTTGGCCTCGCGATGACCAGCAGCATCAATATCGGAGTACGTCATCTGCTGCCGGTGGTTCCGCTCGTATGCGTGGGCGTTGGTTGTTCCGTGGCCCGAATTACGAACCGAGTTGCTCGGTACGCCATCTTCGGCCTGGTGGCGTGGGAGGCGGTCGTGGCGGTGGCGGTTTACCCGTGTTTCCTGCAGTTCTTCAATGAAGCCGCAGGTGGCAGTCGCAACGGCTACATGTATGCGCTGGATTCAAACTTCGACTGGGGACAGGATGCCAAACGGCTGAAGAATTTCCTCGAAGACCGTGGCATCACGCACATCTTTCTCGATTACTTCGGGACACAATACAACATCGAGTATCTCAGAATCCCGAACACCCGCGTGAACGCGGACCAGGCGCGACAGATCCAGGACGGATGGCTCGTGGTTTCCGCGTCGGAGTTGATGCGGCCGGAATGGGCCTGGCTGCGCGAATCAAGGGAACCGACAGCTCGCGTGGCCGACACCTTGTTCGCCTATCACTTTCACCACAACGAATAACGGTGGCCGACACGAGAACGCGCCCTGCTGTGCGTGCGGTGGAAAGGCTGACTGGTCGCGATCAACCATTCGCGAAGTAAGCCGTCAATTTGCCGTTGTCCGCACCGAAACTGGCATACGCGGAGATTTCCAAACGGCCCACCATTCATCAACGCATTTGCCCAGCAGCAACCAAATTGGCGGCATCATGATCAATACGTATCGTTCCCATCCAAACTCATTCATGTCCAGCTTGATCGGGTCGGTGGACGCCAGCCAGATCAGGAGAACGGCCGCAGCGTGCAATAAAAAGATCAGCAACAGCAAACTATACGGATAGGAACGCGTTGTTCGGGAAAAGAGAATGTACGGCACGGCCATCAGCCAAAAGATGTTCCATTTGGGATTGCCGTAGGTATTGTAGAAGTGCAGCGCGTTCTGCCCGACAATCGCGTGAATAAGTGTGGGAAGCTCCGACCACCGGATATTGCTGGCAGTCACGGCCCGGAATTGG
>CAVYAC010000079.1:0-6715 GCA_963766065.1 uncultured Verrucomicrobiae bacterium | reverse complement strand
ATGCACTCATGCGCGACAAGTCCGCCATGGCCCTTGTAGAGTGTCGGGAAGCAAGGCGCCGTCGTCGCGCCATGTAGTTCGCGTTGAGAATGGCGATCTTGCTGGCGTCCGCCAGCCCGTCCGCGCCCATCAGTTTGATGTACATCCATGGGATGACCAAAATGCTGGCGCTGCCCCACGGCGCGGCGGACACGGGGCCGATTCGTTTCGAGGCGCCAACCGGGGTCAACGGATGTCTCGGCAGAAACGGAGCCAGATGAGGAGCGACCGCAATCGGTCCCACACCAGGACCGCCCCCGCCGTGTGGTATACAGAAGGTCTTGTGCAGATTCAGGTGACAGACATCCGCCCCGATGTCTCCCGGCCGGCACAATCCGACCTGCGCGTTCATGTTGGCGCCATCCATGTACAGCTGGCCGCCGTTCTCATGAACGATCTGGCAAATTTCGCGAATGGTTTCCTCGAAGACGCCATGTGTGGATGGGTACGTCACCATCAACGCGCCGAGATCGTCGCGGTGCTCCTGTGCCTTCGCGCGGAGATCCGCGACGTTGATGTCGCCTTCGTCTTCGCAGGCGACGGGAACGACCCGGAACCCGGCCATCACGGCGCTGGCCGGGTTGGTCCCGTGCGCGGAGACCGGAATCAGACAAACGGCGCGTTGCCCTTGTCCGCGTTGCTGGTGATATTCCCGGATGACCAGCAGGCCCGTATACTCGCCTTGTGAACCGGCGTTCGGTTGCAGCGAAACCGCCTGGAGACCGGTGATCTCCGCAAACCAGGTCTCCAGGTCCTGGAAAAGAATTTGGTACCCCCGAGTCTGCTCCATCGGCGCGAAGGGATGCAATTGGCTCACTTCGGGCCAGCTCAACGGCAGCATTTCGGCCGTCGCGTTCAGCTTCATCGTGCATGATCCAAGAGGAATCATGGATGTGGTGAGGGACAGGTCTTTGGTTTCGAGTTGCTTGATGTACCGCAGCATCTCGGTTTCGGTATGATGCCGATTGAAGACAGGATGGGTGAGAAACGATGTCGAACGAGTGAACACGCCGAATGCTGGCTCGGAAGCGTTCTCGATGGGCCGTCCAACAATACGTCGCAAGTCCTCCGCTGTGGTTGTCTCGTCGATTGACACGCCCCATGACCCGTCGGAATACTCACGAACGTTCACTCCCTTTGGCCTTGCCGCCTTGCGAAACCGCAACGTGTCGAAGAAAGGTCCATTCTGGGGTTCGCCGAGCGCGGTCGGCAGGATTGCAGCCAGGGCGTGGATTCGTTTGGCGATTCGCCGTAATCCTTCCGGCCCGTGATACACCGCGTACATCGAAGACATAATCGCCAGCAGAACTTGTGCGGTGCAAATGTTACTGGTCGCCTTGTCTCGTCGGATGTGTTGTTCCCGCGTCTGAAGCGCCAGCCGCAACGCCGGCCGGCCCTGGGCGTCCTTCGAAACGCCGACCAACCGGCCGGGCATGTGCCGTTTGAACGCATCGCGGGTGGCGAAGAACGCCGCGTGCGGCCCGCCGTATCCCACCGGCACACCGAAGCGTTGGGCGCTGCCGATGGCCACGTCCGCGCCGAACTCGCCGGGTGGTTTCAACAGCGCAAGCGCCAAGAGATCGGTTGCTACCACCGCCAATGCCTTGTGTTTGTGAACCTCACGAATGAATGGCTCGTAATCCAGAATTGCGCCGTCTGTCGCGGGGTATTGAAGCAACGCGCCGAATACGCTTTCGTTCAGCGTGAATTCAGCGTGGTTGCCAACCACGACGTCAATCCCCAGCGGCTCAGCACGCGTCCGCACCACCGCGATGGTCTGCGGATGACAGGTCTCGGAAACAAAGAAGATGTTTCGTCCTTCGCTCGCTTGCAGCCCGTGGCACATGGACATCGCCTCCGCAGCGGCCGTCGCTTCATCCAAAAGAGACGCGTTGGCGATTTCCAAGCCCGTCAGGTCGGATACCAGGGTCTGGAAATTCAACAGCGCTTCGAGCCGCCCCTGGGAAATCTCCGCTTGATACGGTGTGTATGGCGTGTACCAGCCGGGGTTTTCCAGAATGTTGCGCTGGATGACGGGCGGGATGATGCACTCGTAATACCCCATGCCAATAAACGAGCGTCGCACTTCGTTCTTCGAGACGATCTCTTTCAATTCGGCGAGCACTTCGTACTCGCTGCCGGCTGGCGGGAGGGAGAGTGGTTTAGCCACTCGGATCTGCGGCGGTATGGCCGCATCGATCATCGCGTCGAGCGTGGGAAACCCGATCACGCGCAGCATCTCGTGAACTTCTTCCGGGCTGCTGCCGATATGTCGGTCGGCAAACCGATCTACATCTTGCATGGTCAGGCGCCGATGTGGTGGGCGTAATCGTCCGGGCTGAGCAGGTCGTTTAGTTCGCCCGGGTCGCTGATCGTGATGGTGAACATCCACCCCTTGCCATAGGGATCCTGATTGAGCAACTCCGGTGCATTGGCGAGATCTTCGTTCACCGCGGCAACGTCACCGGACACAGGCGCGTAGATGTCACTGGCCGCTTTCACGCTTTCGACCACCGCACACTGTTTGCCGGCCTCCACGCGCGCTCCCACGGCGGGCACCTCGACGTAGACAACGTCAGTCAGTTCATTCTGGGCGTGGTCGGTAACACCCACGACCGCCGTATTGCCATCGATACGCACCCATTCGTGGGACTTCGTGTACCTCAGATTCTTCGGAACGTTCATGGGCCTCGTTTCAGGATTGGTTTCTTTTCGATGACGGCTGGAAATCTACGGTTGCGAATCTCAATTTCGACGGGTGTGCCGGTCTTTGCCCCGGCGGCTTCGACGTAACCCATACCGATGCCCGTGCCGAGGGTGGGCGACAGCGTCCCACTGGTGACCTCGCCAACCTTTCGACCACCCGCCAAAATCGCGTAGTGTGGCCGTGGCGGCGGCGATTTCTCCGTCATCTTGAATGCCATCAATTTGCGGCGAACACCATGCTCTTTCTGCTCGATCAGGACATCTCGGCCGACGAACGATTTCTTGTCGAATGCGACAAATCTCGTGAGGCCGGCCTCGATCGGTGAAGTCTCCTCCGTAATGTCGTTGCCGTACAGGGGATAACACATTTCCAGCCGTAATGTGTCGCGCGCACCCAGTCCGCACGGCTTGATGCCGAACTGTTCTCCCCGGCCGAGCAACATTCGCCAAAGATGGGGCGCGTCCGTCGCCTCGCAAAAGAGCTCGAAGCCGTCCTCACCCGTGTAACCCGTCCTGCCCACCCAACATTCCTTGCCAAAGACTTCGTGACGCTGCATGTGAAAGTGTGGGAGCGTCGCTGAGAAGCGCAAAAAACTTGCTCGCCGCCGGACCTTGAAGTGCGAGGCCCGCAAAGCGATCGCTCAGGTTCTCGATGACCGCGGACACGGTGGCGTGCGTGTTCATCCAGATAAAGTCATTCTCAATGTTGCCGGCGTTCACGATCACGAGGTAGACGCTCGGCTCCAGCCGGTACACAATCAGGTCATCAATGATGCCGCCCAGATCATTGCACATCAATGTATATTGGGCCTGGCCAACCGCGATGTTGCGGATGTCGTTCGTGAACAAATCGTTCAACGCGCGTTCCGCGTTCGGTCCGGCCACGAGAAACTCGCCCATGTGCGAAACATCGAACAGTCCAACCCGCTCGCGGACCGCCGCGTGCTCCTCCAGGATCCCCGAGTATTGCACCGGCATTTCCCAACCGCCGAACGGCACCATTTTCGCACCCCATTCGAGGTGCGCGGCGTACAGCGGCGTGCGCTTGAGCAGTTCGGTGCCGTTCATGGCGGCGTTACGTTAACGGGGGGGTGAAACCGTGTCAATTTAGGAATGCGGCGAAGGAATGCGCCGCGCCAATCACGCCACCTAATGAATCAAATGTCCGCCACGAGATCGCGGACGCGCACCTTCAGGGCTGCGGCAATGCGTATCAACGCCCAGAGGGAAATCATGGTTTCCGCGCGTTCAATCTCACCGAGATAATTCGGGTGCAGATCGGCGAGTTCGGCAAGTTTTTCCTGCGTGAGGCGGGCCTTCTTCCGTCGCTTGCGGATGGTTTCTCCGATGACCTTGTATTGTTTTGGAATTGACCGCACGCGGCAGATAGACAACCAAGAAACGCTGGGTCATTCCACAAGGGTAATCCTTGTATTTCACGCACGTTTGCGCTTGACTTCATTTCGCGGTCGCCCCACAATCTCCCGGCGTAGGCTGGCGAGGTCGCTGTGGAAGGGCTATGGAAAGGGTATGGAGAAGCGGACATCGCCGGTCGTTTACCTCGTGGTCGCAGCGTCGCTCTGGATGCTGCCCACCGTGCGTGCCCAAGACCTCTACGTCACCAACCTCGACCAATTCGTCGCCGAGGCATACAGTCCCGACTACTGCGTCGTCCTGCCATTCAGCCCTTGGGATTGGCGGGCATTTTCCCTGTATGGTGGAGAACCGTGGTGGCTCGACTGTTCCCAAATGTCATGCGACGGATTGTTCCAAACCTCGACCGAACTGAGCGCCGGTGTGCCAGCCTATACCGTCGTGTTGCTCCAGAATGTCCTCACCGGAGAAACGATCATCCAGCCCGACGGCTCGACCGACGTGGTTGCGAGCGTTGAGGCCCCGAGCGGCTACCAGCCCGTCATGACTTTGTGGAACAGTTGGATGTGGAATTGGTATGAGCAGGCGGTTGACCAGCCCGATTCCTGGGGGTTATCGGCCGGCGAGGTTCCACCACCCGTCATCACGCTTAGGGCGCTGTTGGCTGACGTGAGTAATTATGCCGCCTACGCCGCCTACGAGAGCAACTTGGAAGCGGAAGCCGAGGCGGAGCAAGCCGCCCAAGCCGCCACCGCCAGCATGAGCGGTGGGTTCATGGCTATGGACGAGGACGACGATGACGGCGGCGGCGATCCCTGCACGCTAACCAGCCTGACACAGCCGTTCTATGTGACAAACATCGTCCGGAACGCAAGCGGGTCTACCACGATCACCTGGCAGTCCTGCCAGTTCTTCCGCTATCTGGTTTTTTCCGCCAACTCGCTCAGCACCAATACGCAGTGGGTGCCTCAAGCCTACGTCTGGGGCGCAACCAACGCCAGTTTGACCACTTGGACGGACACCGCCACCACCAACAACGATGGGAGTACCGTCACCCAGCGCTTTTACCGTGTCCAGCGCCTCCTCGGCAGTCCGATTGCCGCTGGTGGACTCAGCAGTGTGGCACTGAGACAGGATGGCACACTTTGGGCCTGGGGTACCAGTGAGGGAGAATTGGGTGACGGTTTGGACAACAGATTGGTAGGCCCCAATGATAATAATGTTCTGGAGACGTATTTGCCATTTCCCACCGATGTGGCGAATGTCACCGCCTGTGGAGTTCAAGCCATCACCAATCCGGTGGCAATAGCCGCTGGTGGTGATGACTATACGGTGGTCGTCAACGCTACGGGTACGGTGTGGACATTTGGCGAGAACGACGGGGGCCAACTTGGGAACAGTTCTTACAATCAGCAGGACATACCCTTTCCGATCAGCGGTGTCCCAGGTTTTACAAACGTGGTCAGTGTTGCCGCCGGCTATCAGCACACGTTGGCGCTGTGCGCGGATGGCACAGTCTGGGCGTGGGGCAACGACTGTTATGGGCCTAAAGACAGAGATAACAATTGTCAGACAAATGGTGCCTTGGGATTGGGAAATTTTCTTTCCAACATAGGCTTGACCTCAACCAACACTCCGTTCCAATCCCTGATCCCAACGGGCACCGTAATTGTCGCCATCGCCGCCGGCGACGGATTCAGTCTAGCGGTGGACAAGACCGGCCAAGTTTGGGGTTGGGGCGACAACGAGTATGGTGAGATTGGGACCGGAGTGGCTAGTGGGGTGGGAACGCTAGACGGCATCAACACGCCGATACTCGTGCAGGGTATTTCCAACGTGATTGCGATTGCGACGGGTGCGAATGGCTCATCGACTGACCAGAACATTCACGGCGGCGGTCATTCCATCGCGCTGACCGCCGACAAGCGTGTATGGACTTGGGGCGATAACGAGTTTGGAGAACTGGGGCGCAACACGGGCACGTTTGATCCGGCTCCGGCGCCGGTACCCAATCTGACCAACGTCGTGGCGATTGCGGGCGGTGTAGGCTTCACGCTGGCGGCGACCGGTAACGGGCAGGTCTACGCATGGGGTGACAACTCGTTCGGAGAACTCGGCACCACCACCAGCGCGGTCGCTTCTACCAACCGCCCGATGCTGGTCGGAGGCATTAGTAATGTCGTCTGGGTTAGTGCGCCTCGATCCGACGACAACATCTGTGACGTTCTGCCGCCGCCCGTTGCTATTTGCGTCCATTATGGTAGTGGGGCTCAGTACGAATATGTAGGCGGTGTGCATTCCCTGGCGATGACGCTTGACCCAGTAGATGGAACCGGCCAGATGACGAACCACTACTGGGGCTGGGGTGACAATACCTACGGTCAAGTTGGTAACGACATCAGCGGTGGCGCGACAAACCAGATCAGCCAGTACGCGCCAGCAGGACCGGTACAGTTCTGCACCCGTTGCCAGCGCGAGGTGCAATTGGGGTCAATGGGTGCCTTCGAGGCGCAATGCAGTGGCACCCTGTACCTGTACTTCAACACCGATGAGTTTGGCTATCCGACCGGGGCGTACAACGCGACGGTCAATGGTC
>CAVYAC010000078.1:0-5467 GCA_963766065.1 uncultured Verrucomicrobiae bacterium | reverse complement strand
CGTATTGCTCTCCTCAAGCGCCGCCGTATGGACCTCATCCGGTCTGGTGCTGATCCAGCCCTGCAACGATCTGATCGTAGGCCGACGGATCCTCCAGGTTGCCAAGTTCGTTCAGGATATCCGTTTTGACCTCCGTGCTGTTCTCGTCCCGAAATAGATTACCCAAGGCGCTGGCAATCTGCGGTTTGGGCACCCCGGCAATCGCCAGCCTGCCCATCTCAGTGGCTATCGCCGACCGCTGGTAAATCCGGTCCCCCGTCGTGTGGAAATCGCGGAGCATGTCCTGCAACCTGGAATCCAGGTTCTGCACCGGGATGTCACTCGCCAACGGCGCCGCTGTAACCGCCTCCGCCTGTGTCGGACTGTCTGCGGGCATTGGCTGCTCGACCACATTGGAATTGTCACCGACCGCCGGGCCCGTCCCCTCAACCTTCGATCCCGAATCCATGGCCAGGGCCGACTCAGCGTTCTCCGTTTGACCGTACCCTGTGCCGTCTTCGAAGGAGGAACCGCTGTCGGTGTCTTGCCGCAGCCGCGAGAGAAAGGCGAGTAGAACCAGACTGGCAATGAAGGACTTCAATATATGCATCGCGTCTGAAAACCTCCCAGCCGTTTCAGCCAGGGTTGACCTCATCAAACCAATCGCCATCATCGCCCCAATACTGGCCAACACCAGAATCCTTGTCAAGGAGCCACTCCCCCACACGATGAACGATGGCGATTTCCGTCCTCGTCACGATCTTTCCAACCCGGGTAGCGCCTCCCGAGTCATCACGGCCACGAATACTGCTTGATACTCCCCGTTTGCCCGGTCTTTTCCACTGCCCTTCAAAAACCAGCCCGTGAGTTCCTCGCGAACCGCATAACAGCGGAAACTGGTGGCGAAGCCGTGGGAGCTGCCGCTGCGAACTACCCATTGTGTAGGCCAGACCACCACCACCGCCAAGCACTCGTGTGCCACCCTTCCCCCCGGAAAGCATTATCGTCCCCGGTTGGATCTGCACTTGGAGCTGTTGTTCCAGTGAATCCTGTTGCGCATTCCATTCCGCATACTTTCGACTCGCGTCCTCCAGGTATCGTCGGCCGTCCTCGTCAAAGTGTGCGCAAACAGTCGTATGATTGGTGAGCGCCAACTGCGCGACATAGCCCCCCGTGGGGAGCGGGTTGATCCCACCATCGACGTGGAACAACTGAATCACCTCCACTGATTATCTGCGTTTGCCAACTGGTTGGCCCGGAGCTCGTCCCCTCGCCCGTTCCTCCTGAACTTGCTGCTGCTTGCGCGCCGTCGTCAACACCTCAACCTCGTGCTGTTCACGGAGCCGTTCTTGGGCCTGGATCTCGAGGATGCCTGCCGTTGTGCCGCCGCCAACTCTTGCGCCCGGTGGTCGCGGCCTTCTGTGGATCGTAACCGAACCGCCGCTGGAGTTCCGGGCGGGAGCTTTTCCAACGGAATCGACGCCACGCCTGTCTGGTGAAAGATGGTAACCGACGCCGAGGTGGCCGTGCGCCACGTGACTTTGGAATAAATGATGCCGTCCACGGTGATCGTCGTGGGTAACGTGTTCGTGTCCTCGGCACTAACTGCGACGACAACAGTGAAGGCGAACAGCAGGAGGCATCCTAGCAGACGATTCATCGCGGTTTCCCTTTTCGGCTACGGCATTGATACGGTAACACCAGGCGGTCTGCCCGGCAAGGGTTCACAACCCTCGCGTCTCCAGGCTCTCCGCGAATAACGCCTCCGCAAACTGCTTCGGGTCGAACGGTTGCAAATCATCCGCCTTCTCGCCCAACCCGATAAATTTGACCGGGATCTTCAGTTCGCGGGCAATGGCGACAACGATGCCGCCTTTCGCCGTGCCATCGAGTTTGGTGACGATCAACCCGGTAACGCCCAGCGCGTGGTGAAACTCGCGGGCTTGATTCAGGGCATTCGTGCCCGTCGTGGAATCGAGCACGAGCAGGACCTCATGCGGCGCAGTCGGCGCCTTCTTCTGGAGCGAGCGGTGCATCTTCTTCATCTCTTCCATCAGGTTTTTCTTCGTGTGCAGCCGCCCGGCGGTATCGATGATCAGATAGTCAACCTTCCGATTGATCGCCGCTTCCAGGGCGTCGTACGCAATCGCCGCCGAGTCCGCGCCGTACTGTCCCGCGATCACCTCGCACCCGACGCGCTGGCCCCAAATCTTCAGTTGTTCGATGGCCGCCGCCCGAAACGTGTCGCACGCCGCCAACAACACCGTATTCCCCTGCTCGTTCAACAGATGCGCCAGTTTGGCCGTCGACGTTGTTTTGCCCGTGCCATTCACGCCCGCCAGCAAAATGACCGTCGGCGGTTGTGGCGCTTTCGCCAACCCCGGCGTGGCAACCCCCAACTCGCGCGCAATCTCCGCCCGCGCGATCGCAAACACATCGACCTCACCGGATTGTTTCGCCGCTTCCTTGGTCAACTCGACGATCTTGACCGCGGTGTCAGACTCCGATGTCCGTCGAGATCAACGTGGCTTCGAGTTCTTCGAGCGACTCGGCATCCAGTTTCGGTCCGCGCGTGACGATCCGTTTGATTTCGGTCGCGAGTTTCTCCTGCGTCTTGCGCAGTCCGTCTCGAAATTTCTGGAATAGACCCATCAGGCCTTTGTGGTTACGAGCGCTTTGAGGGCCTCGACCCGTTCATACGGCAACTTGATTCTGCCGAGAATCACGCCGTCGCGGCCGGAGGAGCCGTGACAATCGCTGCCGCCGGTGGCGCATACGCCCAGCGTCTCACTCATCTTCAAATACCGCTCGGTCTGCGCGGGCGAGTGCCGCGAATGCCACACCTCAATCCCGGCCATCCCCTGGGCGACCATGTCCCGGATGCGTTCGTCGAGGGTGTTCAATCCCGGATGGGCCATCACCGCGAGGCCGCCAGCGCGAGCGACGTGACCGATGGTTTCCGCCGCTTCCATGCGATACCGCTCGACGTAACCGGGCTTCCCCCGCTTGAGAAACCGCGTGAACGCCTCATCCACGCTCGTCACGTGCCCGCGTTTCATCAGCGCCCTGGCCACATGCGGCCGACCGACCGTGCCGGACTCCGAGCAGGCGCGCACATCTTCTATCGTCAGCGCAATCCCCAGCGCATTCAGTTTCTTGACGAACTCCTCGGCCCGCTCTTCGCGTATGCGCGTGGCATGATTCAACACGGCGCGCAGGTTTGTGTCCTTCCACGCGTCGCCGAACAAATACGCCAGCATATGTAACTCCTGCACCCCACACGGCTGGTAATCTCGACGCCGGGAATCACCTCGACGCCCAGTTCCTTGCCCGCCGCCAGCGCTTCGGGGATTCCGTTGATCGTGTCGTGGTCGGTGATGGCGATGGCGGTAAAACCGAGCCGTGCCGCGTGTTGCACCAGCTCGCGCGGCGTGAAGGAGCCGTCGGAATAGCGCGTGTGCAGATGCAGATCCGCAAACCGCGGTGGTTGCGCGGCCGAACTCATCGTGGGGACGTGGAGGTGCGTGACGGACGAGTCAGATCGGCCTTCAGGCGGTCGAGAATCCCGTTGACGAAGGCGCCGGACTCGCGCGTGGAAAATTTCTTGGCGATATCGACCGCTTCATTGATGCTGACGATCGGCGGGATATCGTCGCGAAAGAGCATCTCGTAGATGGCAGAGCCGGAGAATATTGCGGTCGACCGCGGCCATCCGCGGCAGGTCCCAGTTTTCGGTGTACCGGGCAATCTTCTCGTCGACCGCCGCGCGTTTCTCCATGACGCCCCGCACCAGTTCCTCGGCGAATTTGTGCCCCATCTCTCCCACCTGCTCTTGCGTCTCCCAGAACAACGGCAGCGCTTCGTCCAACGAACCGCCATTGATGTCAAACTGGTAAAGGAACTGCACAACCAGCTCCCGGACCGCCCGGCGTGTAACGTATGGCTTTACAGGCTTTTCCATACCCGTGCCATCTCAATGGCGGTCAACGCCGCCTCGCGACCGCGATTGTGTTTCTGGCCGACGCAACGCACCCGCGCCTGCTTCACCGTCTCGGCGGTGACGATGCCAAAAACGGTTGGTATCCCCAGGAGAATCGAAATATTCGTGAGACCGTGCACCACCGCGTCCCCAATGTGCTGCGCATGCCGCGTTTCGCCCTGCAACAAGACGCCCAGCCCGATCACGCAATCACACTTGCCGCTTCGCGCCAGTTTCGCCGCGGCTGCGGTGACCTCGAAGCTCCCCGGCACTTTCAATACCTTGATGTCACGCGTGTCCGCGCCCGCCTTGGTCAGTGTATCGAGGCAATTCGCCAGCAACGCGTCGGCAAGATCGGCATTGTACCGCGCCGCGGCAATGCCAAATCGCAGCCCGCTGGCGGAGAGATGTCGCTCGGTTTTGCGGGCGCGAAGCATGATTACAGCGTGTGCCCCATTTTCGATTTCTTCGTTTCGAGGTACCTGGCGTTGTGCGGCGTGGGCGTGGCGCGAATGGGAACTTGTTCGACAATCTTGAGGTTGAAGCCCTCCAGACCAACGACTTTCTTCGGATTGTTCGTGAGCAAGCGAATGCTGTGCAGACCGAGATCGACAAGGATTTGCGCGCCGAGGCCGTATTCGCGCAAATCGGGCTTGAAACCGAGCCGTTCATTGGCCTCGACCGTATCGAGGCCTTTTTCCTGCAGGGCGTAGGCGTGAATCTTGTTGGCGAACCCGATCCCGCGGCCTTCCTGCCGCATGTAAACGAGCACGCCCTCGCCTTCCTGCGCAATGCGCTTCAACGCGTCGTGCAGTTGCGGTCCGCAATCGCACCGCAGCGAGCCGAACACGTCACCCGTGAGACATTCGCTGTGGACGCGGACGAGGACGTTCTCCTTGCCCCGCACCTCTCCCATCACGAGCGCCGCGTGGTGCTGGCCGTCCACAAGCGAGCGGTAGAGATGCAGTTTGAATTCGCCGTGGGGCGTCGGCAGCGAAACTTCCTGTTCTTTCGTGACCAGTTTCTCCCGCATCCGCCGATACTGGATGAAGTCGCGGATCGTGCACATCTTCAAGCCGAATTGTTCCTTGAACTTCATCAGGTCGGGCAACCGCGCCATCGTGCCGTCTTCGTTCAGGATCTCGCAAAGCACCGCCACCGGAAACAACCCGGCCATTTTCACCAGGTCCACCGACGCTTCGGTGTGCGCCGGGCGACGGAGCACGCCGCCTTCGCGTGCCTGGAGCGGGAAGATGTGGCCCGGCGACACCAGTTGTTCGGGTGTCGCATTCGGATCGGCCGACACGCGGATGCTGCGGGCGCGGTCCTGGGCACTGATGCCTGTCGTGACGCCGTCGCGCGCATCGACGCTGACCATGAAATCCGTCTTAAAACTCTCGCGGTTCTCCGCAACCATGCGACCGATTCCGAGCACCTTGAGGCGTGGTTCCGTGGTCGGGACGCAGATCAGGCCCCGGCCATGTTTCGTCATGAAATTGACGGCCGATC
>CAVYAC010000077.1:0-8381 GCA_963766065.1 uncultured Verrucomicrobiae bacterium | reverse complement strand
CACTGGCCGCGTCCATTGGCGATTATAATGGAGCGGGGGATTTGTAACGGCGGCGGCGGTGGCGGGAGACCTTCGGTCAAACCAACTATGCGGTCAGGAGTGGTGTGAGGCTTGACGCAGTGCTGCCGGAGTCATCCGATACAATCAGCCATCCGCCATTGACAAATGTCTAGGCAAACGATATGTCTGTGTGTATTGTCGGGACCGTTGGAGAAACTGGTTGGCGGGAGATGGCTGATGGGTTGTGGGAGGGCGGACGGCGGGAGATTATCGGTAGACCTCGCGGCGGTGGCCGATGGCGAATATGCGGATCTCCCGGGCACGCTCATTGGTTTCGTAGAGAATGCGATAATCACCGACGCGGACACGCCACTGGTCGGGGTTGCCGGCTAGTTTCTTGGCGTTGTGCAAACGGGGTTGAGCGCCGAGTTGATCAATGGCGGTTTGGACGCGGACGGTGACGACGTACGGAAGTTTGGCGAGTTCCTTCAGGGCACGGCGTTCGATGAGGACCCGATAGCTCAAGGTCTCACTTGGTCTTCAGGCTGGCTTTGGCCGTCTCCCACGCGACGAATTTTGCACCGTGTTTGCGTTTGCGGATTTCGAGGCGGTCTTCGAGGTCTTCGAGGTAATCCATGAGCTTCCGGTAATCCTTCCGACTGAGGATGACGTTGGTGGGGCGTCCGGGACGGTCGGTCATGTATTTCTCGTTAAGCTTGACCATGAACATATTGTAAGGGATGGGAGTGGCAAATTCAACCTTGTCGGGGGGCGAGGCGGCGGGGGCAGTCCAAGGACGAAGGCGGGATTCAGGACCGGGCACCCACCCCTTTATCCCCTCCGAGGAGGGGAGGATGCGGTGGTATCGACACGGAATAATTGTTGTGGACAGGATATCGGAGTTGTGATAGAGGTGGGGCAGTTGTTGTTTTGCGCTCGCTCGGCTCGCCCTGGCGGGCCGCCTGCGGCGTTGCGTCGCGCCGCTCCCAGCGGCTTGGCTTTGACATGGGGGTTGGGGGAGGCGAGTGGACTATGCTGTTCTTTGACATAAGGGATGGGGTTTATGCTTGAGGGTGGCGACGCGGGCCGAGGGGGAAAATACGATCGGGAATACGGCGTGGTCGCTTTCTCACAGAGGGAAAATTACCAAACGAACCCAATTTCGTGCAAGCCGGGCATGGAAAACTGTTCCGGAGAAAGCCAAAAACGAACCCAAGTTTGGCCATGGTTTGGGGTTCCAGATTCCAAGTTTGGGGCTAATGAACTGCATTTCTCACCACGAAGCCGCGAAGTTTACCCGCCATTGGCGGCGCCAGAGGCGACCAAGGGGCATGAAGACGAAGCGGCGCTCGCGGCGCAAGCGCCCTACCAACGGGCAGCGCGCTGCAGACAACAACCTTGCGGCGGGGGGCGAAAATGGGCTATAAGGCGAAGGATGAGTACGCGCAGTATCGCGCTCGCCAATCAAAAGGGGGGCGTGGGAAAAACCACCACGGCGGTCAGCCTCGCGGCGTGTCTGGCGGAACGGGGGAAACGGACGTTGTTGCTCGATCTCGATCCGCAGGCGAACGCGACGAGCGCGCTGGGGTTGGAGAAGCTGTCGGGCGGGAGCGTGTACAAGGCGCTGATGGGCGCGGCGCAACTGGCGGACTCGATCCGCTGGGGGGACACGAGAACCTGGATGTCATTCCCAGCGAAGTCGATCTGGCGGTGGCGGAAGTGGACGTGGCGCGGGCGGAGAATTATTTGCAACGGTTGCAGTTTGCGTTGACGCCGATCCAGGGGATGGGCCGCTACGAGTTCATCATCGTGGATTGTCCGCCGTCGCTGGGGATCCTGACCATGAACGCGCTGGCGGCGGTGGACAGCGTGCTGGTGCCAATGCAGGCGGAGTATTTTGCGTTGGAAGGGCTGGCGGTGATCACGCGGGTGTTGCAACAGATCCGCGACAGCGGCGCGAATCCGTCGCTGGAGTTGCAGGGGATCGTGTTGACGATGTACGACGGGCGCACGAACCTGGCGCAGCAGGTGGCGGCGGAAGTGCGCAAACATTTCCCCGGCAAGGTGTACAAGACGGTGATCCCGCGGACCGTGCGGCTGGCGGAAGCGCCGAGTTTTGGCAAGCCGATCACGACGTACGATCCGGGGTCGTATGCAGCGCAGTGCTACCGTTCGCTGACGGACGAGATGTTGGCGCAACCGTGGCCGTTACCCACGGGTCCAGCAGCGGAGAACGCGACGGCCGGGGTGGAAACGCCGGTACCGACGACAAGCTGAGTCGGCCCGCTCCGGCAACGGGGCGATCAATCCGCGGCCCGGGTCAAATCATCCACCATCCGAACTTCCAACCGGTAGAACTGATGCTCGGAAGTGCCATGAGCGATGGCCATGCGGGCCTTGTCGGCGGTGTGTTTGAGCCAGGTGCCGGGAATCAAGGACGGTTGCCAGGCACTGGGCCAGGTCGACTCGCCCTTGTTGTTTTCCAGGAACGCGTCGATGACGGATTGCGACAGCGGCACGGAACGACGGAATTGATCACCGCTCTTGTCCTTTTCCCAAACGGCGCCGGAGTTGACGATCTCGCGGGCCGAGCGGGCGAAGAAATCGGCGCCGTTGTATTTCTCGCCGGCGTTGCCGATGTAGGTGACGATGTTGAGACCGTCTTTCTCGAACGTATAGCGGCTGCGGATTTCGACGAGGTCCATGCCGTAGCCGATCTCGTCGTAGTTCGTGCCCGTCCAGGCGATCAGGCTTACGTTGGTGCTGAAGTTTTCCTTGAGTTCGGCGTAGTAGCCTTTTTGCGTGGGGATACCGCCGGTGGTCAACTCCACGAGCGTGGGTTTTCCGTAGCGCTGGATCAGGGCGTCCTGAGAGTCACCCAACCAAGCGTTGGCGGTGGCGGTGATGCCGAGTCCCGCGGCGATCATGATTGCGATGAAAGTGGGTTTCATTCGTCCTCCTGCATAGATGACAGTGTACCGCAGATGAGCGCGTTGGCAAGGCGGACAAAACCGCAATCTTTCGTCCGCGGAAGTCGGCGCGACGACCTTCGCTTGGAGCGAAGGTCGGTACGTGCGGCGGAGTTTGACACCCACAACCGTTGGTTCCGGAGACACCGAATGGCGGCCAAGCTGCCTGAACCAGACTTCGCATAAGAGACGCACACGTTTTCGTCACAGGTTGGCGCGGATGCCGCTCTGGGCCGTTGCAGTGCCGCTACGCCACGGGAAAGGTGAGCCTTCAGAAAGTTTTACCGCGAGCATCGTGCGAGCCCATCACTTCTTTTGCTCTTGCCGTTTTCACCTTCTCCACGGCCCGCAACGGATGTCGTGAAGTGTGCTTGACCGTGGGTAGGCACATGGCTTAGCCTGCTCCCGTGCGCTCAAACGAGAAACGGTTCTTTGCGCTCGCGCCGTCGCCTGAGGGGAATTCCTGGTATTCATGATTGTTAACAAAACGGATAGCGGCTACGAGTTTTTGACCTATACGAGTGACGGAGGTTTCCTGATTCGATTGACGTTGAGCAACACGGGGGTGGAAACTCTCCATACCATTTCGGTCAGGGTCCCTCTTTCAATCAAGCCGGTGAAGTTGAAACGGGGAACCATCAAGAAGGCCGTTGGCGACCAACGCTGGCGCGATTTCATCCGCGTGAGGAAGCTCACTTTTGAAAAGATGTTGATGTGACCGCGTGTTTTCGAGCCGCTTCCAATGTTAGCCGATAGAAGATGGCATTTGAGAGAATTTTCCGAATCGGGCAATGGCAAGAAACCTGTCAAACAGTCCAGTAGCCAAATAAACCACCAGAGAGTGTTACCATGTTATATCTAAATGAAAAAGACCTGAAAAAAATCGGATACAATTGGAACGCGACAATCGATAATATCGAGCTAGCCGTTCATTGTCTCGATAAGAAGGACTTCGTCCAACCGATTAAACCGTACCTGCGGTATCGCGACCTGACCAACCGGATTATCGCGCTGATCGCGTTTGTGGGCGGCAAGATTAATCTGGCCGGCATCAAATGGATCGCCAGTTTTCCCGATAACATCAATCACGGACTGCCACGGGCGCACAGCGTCGTTGTTCTGAATGAGGCCGACACGGGGGTGCCGGTCGGCATTATCAACACCGCGTTGCTGAGCATCGTGCGCACGGCATCCGTTTCCGGCTTGATGATTCGGCATTTTCAGAAAGCCCGGCCCAAGAACAATCTCGTGGTTTCGATTATGGGTTGGGGTCCCATCGGCCAGCACCACTACAAAATGGTCACCGACATTCTGAAGGATAAGATTGCCAAGATTTACGTGTACGACCTGCGGGAGATCAAGCCCGAGACGATCACCGGTCCCTATAAAGACAAGACCATCATCGCGAAAAGCTGGCAGGAAGCATATCGCGATGCGGATATCTTCATCACCTGCACGGTGTCCAAAGCGCCCTACATTGACGAAAAGCCCAAAGCCGGCTCACTCCAGTTGAACTGTTCGTTGCGAGATTACAAAGTCGGCATCCTGGACCACACCAAGGCGATCATTGTTGATGACTGGGAGGAAGTCTGCCGCGAAAAAACCGACATCGAGATGATGCACAAGGAACGCGGGCTCAAGGCCGAGGATACCAAATCGATTGTGGACGTGGTCTGCAACAACTGCATGGCCAGCTATCCGAAACAGGAAGCCGTCATGTTCAACCCCATGGGAATGGGCGTGTTTGATATTGCCACAGGCGGGTATTATCTCGATATCGCGAAGAAAATGAAGGTTGGCCAGGAACTGGAATGAAAAACAAACGGATTCATGACAGCGTGCTGGAGTTGATCGGCAACACGCCGATGGTCCGGCTGAACCGGATTTGCGCGGGTCTGACCTCGGAGATTCTGGTGAAGCTGGAGTATATGAATCCTTCCGGCAGCCTCAAAGATCGGATTGCCGTGGAGATGATCGAGCAGGCGGAAAAGGAAGGCAAGCTGAAGCCAGGCTACACCATTATCGAGTCGAGCACCGGCAACACCGGTTTCGCCTTGTCGTCCGTTGGAAGGTTGAAGGGCTACAAGGTCTGCATCTATGAGACCATGCCGGGCAAGGCGGGCGCCGAAAAACAAAAAATGATGCACAACGTCGGCGCGGAAGTCCGGTTGATGGAGCCGAAGGATATTCAAGGCCTCAAAGAACGAAGCGTCGCCGGTTCCGAAGTCGAACTTCCCGGCCGGTAGTTGTGTCTGGAAGACGAACGGGCCAATCCCAACAAGATCTGGTGGGCCCGCCAGTTCAGCAACACCGACAACGTGCGGGCGCATCACGTGACGGCCCGGGAAATTCTCGAGAAACCGACGGCAAGGTGGATGTGTTCGTGCAATCCATCGGCACCGGCGGCAGCCTGATGGGAATTGCGGAAATATTGAAAAAGGAATCCCCCAACGTAAAAGTCATCGGGATTCAGCCGGCCAGCTCCAAGGAACTCTGGCATCCGGGAATGGATTTTCCCGTCACGGAAACCAAGGGCGGCATTGTCTCCGCGATGCTCAAGGCGAAGGGGCTGATTGACGTTTTGGTAAGAATTACCGATGACGAAGCCCGGGCGATGACGCATCGATTGTGGCAGGAGGAGGGCCTGTATTGCGGCGTTTCGTCCGGGGCCAACGTTCATTTCGCACTGGAAGAGGCTAGGAAACCCGGCGGCAAAAAAACCGTCGTGACCCTTCTCTGCGATCACATGAACCGGTACCTGACCGAGGAACGGTATGTTACCTGATTAACGCTGGTTCTTCACCCGGCGACCCCGCTTGCCGCCCACGGCTGTGTCCTGAGCCCGTCGAAACCGCCCCGGGCCGTCTGTCGTGCCGCGACGGCAAATCTCTGTCGTTTCTGCAGCTGGTGGTTCGCCACCAAAGCCGCTTAAAGCGGTGACGGCTCACTTCAGAAACACACTCGCGGTGCGTCTTGGCGAAATTGAACGGGCTTTGGATATTGCGCCTTCGCAGTCTAAGGTCGTTCCGTTAACCGTGACTCTCGAAGACAAGGCGCTCGCAAAGAGTCATAGACCAACCGAACTCTTCAATTCCCGTACGTGTCCCGTGATTGGCGCCGGTAAGCCTGGTCAATTATATGTCAAGGGCACGCCCAACGGTGTTGCCGCACTCAAGCGTCTCATCAAAGAAGGAGATCCGGACCGACGAGCACCGGTGTACGACGAAATGGCTGCAATGCTTCGGGCACGTTTCCAGACGCAGAATCTGATCCTACGTCCAACTGTGAGAGTTCAGACAAAAGCATCGTAGACGGCGGGCGACCTAGCAAGACTGCCCACCGTTCGTCATGCCCTACTTCTTGCCGGGGGACACCTTCTTCACCGCATCGCTGAGGACGTCGCAGAGGCGGTCGGCTTCGGCGGCGGAAAGCGTCAGCGGCGGCTGGAGGCGAATGACGTTGGCAAACGTGCCGCCGGAACCGACGAGCACGCCGGCTTCGCGACAGAGACGACGGACTTCCTTGGTTTCCGCGACGGCGGGCGTCTTCTGTTTGTCCCTGACCAGTTCGACGCCGATCATGAGGCCTTTGCCGCGGACGTTGCCGATCAACGGCGTTTTTCCTGCGAACTCTTTCAGCCGTTTCATGATCTGCGCGCCGCGAGCGGTGGCGTTCTCTGGCAATTTCTCGTCGAGGATCACGTCGATATTGGCCAGCGCGGCGGCGCAACTGACCGGGTTGCCGCCGAACGTCGAGAGATGGTCGCCGGGCTTGAACGCGCCGCCCACATCCGCTCGGGCCGTGAACGCGCCGAGCGGAAATCCGTCGGCAATGCCCTTGGCGGTGCACATGATGTCGGGTTCGACGCCGTAATGTTCGATGGCGAACATTTTCCCGGTGCGCCCGAATCCGCATTGTACTTCATCGCTGATGAACAGGATGCCATGCTTGTCGCAGACCGCCTTGGCGTATTTGAAATAGTTGTCCGGCCGGCACGATGATGCCGCCTTCGCCCATCACCGACTCGGCAATGAACGCCGCCACGTCGCCGCTGGTCTGGGCACGGATCGCCTCTTCAAGGCCTTCGGCACAAGCCGCTGCGCAATCGTCGGGTGTGCTGGTCTTGAACGGGCACCGGTAAAAGAGCGGCGCGGGCGCGAACGCCACGCCGGAGAGATACGGACCCGAGCCTCTTTTCCGCGCGAGGTTCCGGTAATGGACAGCGTGCCGACGGTGCGTCCGTGGAAACTCTGCGTGAGCGCGACGAGTTCCTTCCTGCCCGTGAACTGTTTGGCCAGCCGCATCGCGCCCTCGATGGCTTCCGCGCCGCTGTTGCCGAAAAAGGTTTTCTGCAACTTGCCGGGTGTGATCTCGGCGAGACGCTTGGCCAGCCGGCCCGGCGGGTTGTAGTACACGTAGGTGCAACAGTGGACCAGTTTGTCCATTTGCGCTTTCGCCGCGGCGATGACCTTCGGATGATTGTGGCCGGCGTTGACGACGGAGATCCCGCTGAAGCAATCGAGATACGTCTTGCCATCGCTGCCGGTGATGGTCGTGCCGCGAGCGCGCTCGACTTCAATCGGCTCGAAACCAGCCACCATGCTTGTGATCATGTATTGGTCGTAAAGTTCCTTGGTCGTCATCTTTCTTCCTCCCCCAAATTGTCCTTTGCGTACAAGTATGTTATCAATTCTTTGGCCGGAAGAAAGCCGCATCTTCCTGGACGACGAGGAGCGAACACGCGGAACCGTCGCTATGCATTCCGGGATCCGCGGGCAACTGGCAGAACCTGGTTTTTGGGCGGTTCGCTGAAGCGGTGGAAGTGACGGCGGTTCAGCGGGGCGCGAGCGGTGGAGACCGTAGAAGCGCGCGGGCGACCGCGGACGCCCAATGGGTACCTCGCCAGGACTCGAACCTAATGCGTTTGCCGTGCCGGCTTGGTCACATTTGCGTCAGGCCCACAACTACTCCCACAAGATTTGGGCGCAGATTGTCGCGGATTGTCCCGGGTTGGCACGAATGAGCAGCAGCAGGAGTACAGGTTCGAAACCATCCGCGTGGTCGGCCATCTTTATCCTGGCTCAGGCCCGCTTGGGGGATACCACCAATAGCACGATGCCGCCGACGAGAGCGAGCATCCCGGCGACTGGCGGTATAAAGTGGCGGTTTGTGGTCTCGATGTGCACTCCGAGGACATCGACCGGCTTACCCGGGGTCTTAAATGTGATGCCCGAGTAAGCGAGCACCACGATGCCGAGAGCGATCAGTATGACGGCAATCGTCTTTGAATTCATTTCGAACCTCCAGTTTCCTTTTGTTGGTTAACCACTTTCTACACGGCTCTTCGGCCGCTGATGACGTTGACCAGGACCATGATGATCGCAACCACCAACAGGAGGTGAATAAACCCTC
>CAVYAC010000076.1:0-41428 GCA_963766065.1 uncultured Verrucomicrobiae bacterium | reverse complement strand
GGGTTCGAATCCCGTTGGGGCCGCCAATTCTGTTACGGCAGGTCAGGATCGTATTGGCTGGCAGGCTTAGAGCCCCTAACAAAACCAGCAGCCGCAGGCTTTAGCCTGCGCAGGTAATCTGGAAGCCCTTCATGCACCCTAAAGGGTGCGGCTACGATCAAAGTCAAGTTTTGTTGGGCGCTCTCAGCGCCAGCGGGTAAGGGACGCTGAGGATGTTGGAGAAATCATCCGTCCAGACTCTGGCGTTCGGTTCCGGCGGCAGCGGCTTCCACTCACGGGCTGCGGGTAGCGCCTGCAGGTCCTCCGTCCGCCGGGCTATGACGACCCATTGGCTATCCTTTCCTTGGGACCGGGCGACAAATCCCTGTCGTACAGCGCGACCAGGCCAGCATCATGGGCCAGATTGCCCATCACGGGTTCCAGATCGAGGCGACGATTGGTGACGTGGAATGCCAGAATCCCGTTCTCGGCAAGCTTGTCCAGGTAGAGACGAAACGCTTCCCGCGTGGCCAAATGAACGGGAATCGCGTCGGAGCTGAACGCATCCACGGCAATCAGGTTGTAGTGATCATCGGGCGCGTCTTTCAGGCGCAATCGGGCGTCCCCGAGAACGACATCAAGTTTTTTGGCGAGGCTGAGCTTAAGAAACGTAAAACAATTCGTGTCGCGGGCGATGCGTTCGACGGCCGGATCGATTCCCCAACGTCCAGTTTTGGTTGGGGCGAGCATAGCAGGCCATGGCTCCGGCTCCCAAGCCGACGACCGCCACGTCGGTGCGGGACTCGTCACGGAGTTGAGTGAACATGTCAAAGACGCGTCCGATGGGGCCGCTCGTGTGGTAATACGCCAGCGGCTCGGATTGGCGCGCGGGGTCGAGGCTTTGTTGACCGTGAAGCGTGTTGCCGTGTACCAGCTTATCTGAATTTGCCCTGGGCATCCTCGGTGACTCGCAGGACGCCGAAGAAGTTGCGCTCCGTCAGCAGCACGCGTCCGTGCGTTCCGACGTACCCGGAGGGAACCGGCCACAAGCATGGCTCCCAGGCACAGGCTGAAGCGGATCGGCTGTTTCACAAATCGATACGACAAGAGCGCGGGGATCCCGAAGGTCCAGAGCGTATTCAGGTGACCTGGATTGGCTTCAAAGGACCGGGTCATGGCGATCAATGCCATCGTTGCTGCGCCAATGCCCACCGCCCAAATCACGTCTGCCCAACGGAAGCGTGGCGGTTGCGAAGAGGTGTCCCCGGACGGCTGGATGAGAGGCGACGATGATTGCCAGTGGATATTCCAGCACAGACTTGAAAACCAGCGGCGCAATCAATACGTTGAACAGTCCGCCAAGAACTCCTCCCAAAGACAGGCACAGATAGAACTCGGTCAAATACTCTTTTGCCGGCGGTCGGTCCCTGGCCAAATCCGCATGGCAGATCATGGCCGCCGTCCAAAATACCAGCAGATGCATGACGACGAACAGCCAGGCCGTTCTGTTGCCTCAACGATAAACGTGACGGTCAGCACCACCGCGGGCAGGCAGAGCACGCGGCCCATCCAGGGAGGCGGCATAGACCGGCTTCCGCGCGAAGACGAGTATCAATGTGAGCAGATACAGTGCGAGCGGCAGGACCCAAAACAGCGGGAACGGCGCCACGTCCGTCGTCAGGTACATGGTCACTCCCAACATCAAACTCGACGGCACCGCGGCCAGAAACACCCAGTGCAGCCGTCGCGTAAGCGTTATGGCGGTCGCGCGGTTGGATGTCCGGTCAACGGCATGTTCTTCTTCGGGCGCACGCGTCTTCCTGCCAGCACCGCCGATGGCTTGCGAGCGCCACAGAACCAACGCGCAACCGATGATCAGCACGGCAAGCCCCCCGTAGAACAACGTCCAGAGCCAAGCCTGTCGTTTCAGGAGAAAGGTCGGTTCGAGGAAAGCAATGTAGCCCAGCAGCCCGACCATCGAGCCGATGTTGCTGGCGCCATAGAGGAAATACACATCATGCGCGGCGGATGCCCGGCGCTGGCAAACCACTTTTGCAACAACGGGGCGGTCGCCGACACGACCAGAAACGGCAATCCCACGGTTGTCGCGAGGCAGACCACCAGCCACAGGGTCGGATTGTCCGAACGGGCAAGGTGCCGGAGGATTTGATCGGAGACATGCATGGGCAGCACCAGAAGCGGCAGCGCCATCAAGCCCACATGGAACACCGCCTGGCGACGCGCGCCCAGCCACCGCGTGGAAAAATGCGCATACGCGTAGCCCAGCAACAGGACCGCCTGATAAAAGACGAGGCACGTGTTCCACACCGCCGGCGCGCCTCCCAAAAATGGCAGGATCATCTTGCCCATCATGGGTTGGACGACAAACAGCAAGCACGCACTGAGCAAGAGCGTCAGCGAATACAGATAAACCAATTCGAACCTCCTTCCGTCCGGAGACGCGTGAGATGGCGGCAGGGATTACTCACGCTTCCGACCGCACGGGATTCGTCAATTGGCCGATGCCCTCGATTTCCACGGTCACGGTATCGCCGGGCTTGAGCCAGAGCGGTGGGGTGCGCGCCATGCCGACGCCATGCGGCGTGCCGGTGAGAATCACTGTGCCCGCCAGTAACGTTGTGCTGCCGCTGAGAAAGGTGGGGGCATCAGAAAGTCTTACACGCGTTTGCGTTTGATGAACGCGAACAACGACACCGCGCCGAGGGCGGTCAGCAGGAGGGATGATGGCTCAGGGATGAACTGGATGGCCATGTCGTCCATGACGAACTGTTCCAGTGACGGCCAGCCGAATGCGGGTTCACCGCCGTAGGAGTCGAAGTAGAGGCGGTTGACATTTGTGTAGTTGAAGGTGAACAGAGTCGCGTTTGTGGCGCTCGCCACAACTGTCTGGTTGTAGAGTAGATTGGTGCCATTGAAGCCCTCGACCTGAATGTTCAGATTGCTATTCCAAACCCCAGTCAAGTAGGCGCTGAGGAAGTTGAAGTTGGTTGCCGAGTCTATTTCGGCAGGATCACCATACGGGTCATACACCACATTGGAAGGCGATACCATTCCGTAGTTGTAGCCCTCAGCGTAACCGACATAGTTGGAGAGCAGAATCGCATTCAGCACGTCAAGATTGCTCCATGACAGTCCTTGGTAGCCGTTTGGGATGGGTGTTCCTCCGCCGTTGTCCACGAGGTCATCAAAGGTGATGACGCTCTGTGAGCGGGCGGAAATCGGAAGCAACATCACGAGAGCGAACACTGTATAAAACCGCATGAGCACTTTCATATTCATGGCGAGCGCCCTTCTGGCGCTACGTTCGCTTGCGTTTGAGGAAAGCGACGAGCGTTACGCCACCGAGGGCGGTGAGTAGCAGCGACGACGGCTCGGGGATGAACTCGAAGGTGAAGTTGTCCATGACAAACTGCTCCCGTGGCGTTCCGCCAAATGCAGGCTCGCCACCGGAAGAATCGAAGTAAAGACGGTTGATGTCCGAATAGTCGAATGTGAAAAGGGTGGCATTCGTGGCGCTCGCCACTACGGTCTGGTTGTACAGCAGATTGGTGCCGTTGAAGCCCTCGACCTGTATATTCAGGTTACTGTTCCATGCGCCTGTCAGGTAGGCACTCAGGAAATTGAAGTTGGTTGCGGAATCGACCTCGGCCGGATTGCCGAACGGGTCATACACCACGTTGGAAGGCGACACCATCCCGTAGTTGTACCCATTGGCGTAACCGGCCAAATTGGACGAGATAATAGCATTTAAGACATCAAGATTGCTCCACGACAGACCTTGGTAGCCATTCGGAATCGGTGTTCCTCCGCCGTTGTCCACGAGGTCATCAAAGGTGACTACAGTTTGCGAACGGGCCGGAGTCGAGAGCAAAATCACGAGAGCGAACACTGCAAAGCATACGAAGAGCGGACGAAGCAAGCTTGTTTTCATGCCAACTCGCCGCATTACCCGCGCTTGCGTCGGACGAACGCGACGAGGGATACGCCGCCGAGGGCGGCGAGCAGGAGCGAGGACGGTTCGGGGATGAACTCGAAGGTCAAGTTGTCCATGACGAAGGGTGTCTCATTATTATTTGGGTTGAAGGCAGGTTCGCCCCCGTAGGAGTCAAAATAGAGACGGTCGATGTCTAGGTAGTTGAATGTGAACAGTGTCGCGTTGGTAGCACTGACGACCTTCGTTTCGTCGTACACCAGATTGGTGCCGCGGAACCCCTGCACCTCGACATTAAGATTGCTGTTCCATGCGCCGGTGAGGTAGGCGCTCAGGAAGTCGAAATTGGTGCCGGGCCAGTCGATCTCGGCAGGTGTGCCCCCCCCGTTGAAGGCGACGTTGGATGGAGACACCATTCCGTAGCCATAACCGGGCAGAGTAGCCAGAAATGTTGGACATGAGAATCGCATTTCCTACGTCAAAGTTGCTCCAAGTAAGGCCCTGATAACTGGCCGGGATGGGCGCTCCGCCGGCGGAGTTCGGGAGATCATCAAAGGTGATAACAGTTTGCGACCGAGTTGATATGGCAGGGAGTGTAAGCAACGCGAAACATAGAAGCTTGATCAACTTAGTTTTCATTACCGGTTTCCCTTCTAGAAACAGTTTATCAGGAAACAACCTGCGAATCCAGATAATTCGAGCCTCCTCGTTCATTGAACCTTTCCTACAAGTGAGAAGCACTGGAGCGAGGGGCAGACAGAATTCGTCATATCGAGGTAGGCAAACGAACAGTCCACCGGACTGCCGCTGACTGAGTCCCTGCCGTTCGCGTCCGCCTTCTGTAAGAAGGCATCATACACGCAGTAGCCGCTCGCCATGTAACTGTAGACCCCGCCGTTCGTCACCGTCCCGACCGCTACGCCGATGCCGTAGGCTGACGGGTCGTAGGCCGGCACGTTCGTCGTGACGCTGTTGATCGTCACCGTATAGTAGTTTGAGTAGGTATCGAAGTCGCCAATCTGACCATTGAAATACAGATACAGCGTCCCGTTGCATTGAGCGGTGAAACTGCCGTTGGTTCCCAACTGGACTTCCCGCTGACAGCGGGTGCAGAACTCGAGTGGCCGGCTGGGGCATATTGGCTGACCTGATTCGTCCCGCCCCCATTGACCCCGTTGCCCACTTGACCGAATGTGCTATCACCCCAGCTCCAATAGTGGTTGGTCATCTGCCCGCTGCCGTCCACGGGATCGAGCGTCATCGCCAGTGCATGAACACCGCCATTGTACGCGATGTAGGCTGACGTGGTCACATCTTCCAATTCGTCGTCTCCTCGCGGAGCGCTGACCCAAACCACGTCGCTGATGCCAGCGACGAGGATGGGGTTGGTGCTGGACGTTAGGTAGACGGAATTGGTTCCCAATTCTCCGAAGTTGTTGTCGCCCCATGCATAGACCTCACCGTTGCTGCTGACAGCCAAACTGAATGCGTAGCCTGCCGCAATCGCCACGATGTTGGACAAGCCAGGCACCCGCCCCGGTGTCGAAGCAATGTTGCCCACACTACGCCCAAGTTGACCAGACTCATTATTGCCCCACGTCCAAACAGTCTTGTCGGCTGTCAGGGCGACGGAATGACCCTCGCCGTTGCCATATAAGTAATCGTACCAGTTGCCGTCGCCTGCGGCGATGGCGATGACATTGGAAATGCCCTGAACCACTGTCGGCACGTTCGTACCGGCTCCGCCACCAGTAACCGCTCCGCCGATCTGTCCGTCTTCATTGTCGCCCCAGCCCCATACGTTGCCAGAAGTGTCCAATGCGAGACTGAACCCGTTACCTGCGGCGATAGCAACGATGTTTGTTCTCGTTGGAATCATCACCGGAATCGGCAAGTTCGTACAACCCAAAGGAACGGCATATCCTGCGCCCAATGCTCCACTGGCGTTGTATCCATTATCGAAAACATCGTTCCCCCAAGCCCACACAGTACCGTCAGAGCGCAAAGCCAGCGTGTGTTGAAATCCAGCCGCCACGTTGACGATGTTGCTGAGACCAACAACGGGAAGCGGCGTGGAATAGAAGTTCGTGTCGATAAATGTACCGCTCTCACTGGTTCCGAGCCCTGTTCCGAGTTGTCCCTCCGTGTTCTCTCCAACTGTCCAAACAGTTCCTGTGGCATCGACAACAACCGTATAGTCGTCCCCGCCAGCGGCGACCACCACCACGTTGGTTACGTTTTGAATGCCACAGGTGGCGGCGTCAGCAACGTCACTGGGGTACGGCAGATACACCTCCACGGCATCATTTTGATCTCCAACATAGATCCTGCTGTTCAACCCATCGCCCAAACATCCGTCGTTGTTGCCCCACGCCCAAAGAGTGCCGTCCTGCCTCGCCACCACGCTGTGTAATCCACCCGCCGCAATTGGACTGCCCAAGAGCCGCTGGACACGGTAAAAGCGCTGGGTGACGGTACTCCCATCGTTGTTTGTGATGGCTGTGTCCGTCCAAGAGGTCAAACTGGCGTTGGTTGCGCCCCAGACGTAGGCGGTGGGAAACCATTGCGTATTCGTGCTCAAAGAATTCGCTTCCCATACCAGATAGCGGAAGAACTGGCAGGACTGCCAGGTGATCGTGGTAGACCCGCTTGCGTTCCGGACCATGTTTGTCACATAGAACGGCTGTGTCAGGCTGGTTAGCGTGCAGGGATCGACACCGCCATCGTCATCATCATCGTCCATTGCAAAGCCCCCGCCGCTCATGGTGGCGGTGGCGGCTTGGGCGGCCTGCGCCGCCTCGGCTTCCGCTTCCAAGTTGCTCTCGTAGGCGGCGTAGGCGGCATAATTACTCACGTCGGCCAATAGCGCCCTAAACGTGATGACGGGTGGTGGAACCTCGCCGGGCGATAAACCCCAGGAATCGGGCTGGTCAACCACCTGCTCATACCAATTCCACATCCAACCGTTCCACGAATTGGTGGCTGGTTGATAGCCGCTCGGAGCCAGAACGGTCGCAACCACGTCGGTCAAGCCGTCGGGCTGGATGATCGTTTCCCCGGTGAGCACATTCTGCAGCAACACAACGGAGTAGGCTGGCACACCGGCGCTGAGTTCGGTCGAGGTTTGGAACAGGCCGTCACAAGACATTTGCGAACAGTCGAGCCACCAGGGTTCGCCACCATACAGGGAGAACGCCCGCCAATCCCAAGGGCTGAACGGCAAATAGACGCTGTAATCCGTGCTATAAGCCTCGGCTACAAGTTGGTCGAGGTTGGTGACATAGAGGTCTTGGGCTTGCGTCGTGGGAATTGCCCAAAGAAGTGCACTGAGTAAAACGACAAAAACAGATAAAACCCCCCTTTGCATGTCGCGTCCTCTCAAGCCATTCGCCACAACGATCCGGCTCTTCACCGCCTGCTGCGACCTATTGCTCACTCGAACGCGCCAGCATCGACTCGGTCACCGCGCAAATTCGAACACATCCCGCTTCTGTTGTCCAGCCCGGTCACGCTGACTGCTCTGATCCGGGTGCTGTCGGAACCCATCCGCATACCGGCCCGATCCACGTACCCCGTTAGACGGACACGCTTTTTTCACGCCATGTACTCCATCAGACGGATACTCGTGATGGATCAGAGTTCCGCCACCACCCGATTCGTCAATTGGCCGATGCCCTCGATTTCCACGGTCACGGTATCACCGGGCTTGAGCCAGACGGGCGGGGTGCGCGCCATGCCGACGCCATGCGGCGTGCCGGTGAGAATCACTGTGCCCGCCAGTAACGTTGTGCTACCACTGAGGAATTCGATCAGCGTGGGAACATCGAAGATCATGTCACTGGTGTTGCAGTCCTGCATCACGGAATTGTTCAGGATGGTACGGATGCGGAGATTGTTGGGATTTGGAATCTCATCGGGAGTGACAAGGCATGGACCGAGGGGAGCAAACGTATCGAACGTCTTGCCCCGCGTCCACTGGCCGCCACCGAATTGTTTTTGCCAGTCGCGCGCGCTCACATCGTTGCCGCAGGTGTAGCCGAGCACATGGCGCAACGCGTCCGCTCGGGAAACATTCTTGCAGCGGTTGCCGATGATCACGGCCAGCTCGCCTTCGTAATCGACCTCGCCGCTTTTTAGATGGATCGGGAGCAGGATCGGCTCGTTCGGATGCTGCAACGCGCCCGGCGATTTCATGAACAACACGGGGAACGAGGGAATCTTCGCCTTCGTCTCGGCGGCGTGCTGACGGTAGTTCAGGCCGATGCACAGGAACGCGATCGGCGCGACCGGCGCGAGGAGTTTCTTCACGTCGGCGCGCTCGTCGGTGACGCGATGCTCGCCGAAGATGTCGCCCTGGATGCGGCAGGCGGAGCCGTCAGGTCGTTGGGCGGCGTAACAGACGTTGCCTTGGGCGTCCTGGTAGCGGATGATTTTCATTGTTGTTGGGCCGCCTGTTGATGAGAGAATTCGGGGAAGAACGGGTTGTGCAGTTTCTCCTCGCCGACGGTGGTTAACGGGCCGTGGCCGGGACAGATGATGGTGTCGTCGGGCAATGTGAAAATGCCCGTGCGGTTGGTGCGCAACGCCTCATCGTAACTTACCAGGCCGCCACCCATCGACCCGGCAAAGAGCGCGTCACCGACGATCGCCAGGCGTCTCGCCAAACCCGACACGACGAACGTTGTGCCGCCGCGCGCGTGGCCGCTGGTGCGCCGCGTGTCGATTGTCAGTCCGCCCAGAGCAAATTCTTTTCCATCGGCGAACGGTTCCGCGCCGGGCAACGGCTCGCGTTCGCTCGCGTAGGCCTTCGCGCCGGTCGCGTCCTTCAATCGATCCAACTCGAAGACGTGGTCGGTGTGTGTGTGCGTCAACAGGATCAACGCGAGCGTCAACTGCTTCTCGCGGATGAATTGCAGCATCGGATCGGCATCCGCGCCCGTATCAACCGCCGCCGCCTGACGCGTTGTCGGATCGAACACGACATACGCGTTGACGGTCATGTCGTGGAACGGGGTGGTGAAGGCGGCCAGACCATCGAGCGGGCCGGGGTCGCGCGGGCGCCAGGAATTCCGGGCGATCGCGACGAGCGGTTCGGGGCCGAGATGGAGGACGGCGGCGAGTTTGCGAAGAATGGCGTCATCCGGCTCGCCCGTTTTGGCGGCGCGGAGTTGGGCCGGGGAGAGGCCGGCGCGGCTGGCGAGTTCGGTGTCGGCGAGCCGCAAGCCGCGCTGGGCCTTCGCCACAATATCGCCAGAATTGTCCTCCAGTGGAATCCGCGCCATCGCCCCTCAAACTCTCACAGCCCCGCCCATCCCGTCAACCCGCAACCGCCGACGAGTGGCCGCCCGTCATCACTAGGGAATGGTGATCATGACCTGGTAGAACCGGTCCGTGGCCAACGCCCCGCCCACGTCGATCAATTGCAACGTGCCGGTCACGCCATTGGTCGAGTTGCCGGTGTCGATCCAGTTGGGCGAGGTGGGAGGCGACACGGTGTTGCTGTATTGCAATTGGTACGTATCGGCGGCCACGGCGGTGATCGTGATGACGATGTTCGTGCCGACCGCCTGGATCGAGCTGATTTGCGGGATGGCCAGGCTCGACACACCGCCGGTCATGATTTCCACCCGATAAAACCGTTGCGTCTGCCCCGCGCCGCCCGTGTCGGTCAACTGGATCGGGCTGCCCGTGCCCGCCATGGTGCTGCCGATGCTGATCCAGTTCGTGGGGACCATCGCGTTGCTGTACTCCAATTGATAGGACTGGCAGGTGACGGTCGGCAGGGTAATGACCACGTTGGTGCCGGCGAACTGGATGGCGGTGATCTGCGGCACAAAGTTGGAATTGCATCCGCCGCCGCCGGCGGACAAGGTCAATTTGAACACCATCCCGGCGTTGCTCGCGCCGCCGGAGTAGGTCGTCCCGTAAAAATTTCCATCGATGCCTTGTACCAGCCCCGCTTCCGGATCGCTGCCATCGGGGCGGCCGGTAAAGAGATACACGCTCGTAAACCCCCCAGTCGAATTGATGCTAAACACCGTCCCGAACCCGTTTGTCCCACCGGCAGCGGTCGTCCCGTAAAACAGGCCATTCGTGGCCTGTATCAGCCCCGCGTCAGGTGTGTCGCCGCCGCTGCCGCCGCTGAAACTGTGCAGCGGCGTCAATGTCCCCGCGGAGGTGATCTTGAACGCGCTGCCGTGGCCCGACCCGCCCTCGGCGGCTGTCCCGTAGAAATTGCTGTCGCTGCCCTGCACCAGCCCTGCCGCAGGATAAGCCCCGTCGCTCCCGCCCGTGAACTGCCACAGGGACGTCAGCGTGCCCGACGGGGTGATCTTGAACACCGTGCCCAACGTGTGCGTCCCGTAGTAGGAGGTCGTCCCGTAGAAATTGCCGTCGGTCCCCTGGACGAGCTCCGCCTCCGCCTCGCCGCCGTCGTTGGTGCCGCCGAACTGCCAGAGCGTGGTCAGCGTGCCCGCCGAGGTGATCTTGAAGACGGTGCCGCACGAGCAGGAGTTGGTCCCGCCGGAGTAGGTCGTCCCGTAGAAATTGCTGTCGATCCCCTGGACAAGCCCGGCCAGCGGCTCCTCGCCATCGACGCCGCCGCTAAACTGCCACAGCGTGGTCAGCGTTCCCTGTGGCGTGACTCGAAACACGACGCCGACGCCGTTGCTTCCGCCCGAGAAGGTTGTGCCATAAAAATTCCCATCGTTTCCCTGGACGAGGCCCGCCGACGGGCTGCCGCCGTCATCGAAGCCGGTGAAGAAATACAGGTTGGTGAACGACCCGGTCGGCGTGACACGGAAAACCGTCCCCCAATCATTCGTGCCGCCGGAGTAGGTCGTGCCGTAGAAATTACTGTCGCTGCCCTGGACAAGACCGGCCTCTGGCGCGCCGCCGTCGTAGCTCCCGGTGAACTGCCACAGAGGGGTCACGGTGGCGCCGAACGTCCTCTCAGATTGGGTGACCAGACCCAACGACACGACCACAGCGAAAATGCAAAAACCCTTCATGAAATCCCTACCTCGCTTCCCTGTAAACCTTTATAATACTGCCTCCAAAGCCAATTGTCGAGCGCTTTTATCCTCAACACCGGGCGCTCAGTTGCTCATTGGTAATAGTACCGATAGTACAACGTGTGAAATTTGACCGTGGGGTTGCCCAATGCGTCAGTCACCGCCGTCCGCTCGACGATGGCCTGCACCTTGGCTTCCCCGGTGACAACGTTGACGCCCGTGGTAAAGCTTCCGAGATTGGCCACCGTCTTGTCCACCTTCTTGACTGCCTGCGCCAGGCACCAAATCGTAAATGTGTTCGACCGCGTTGTAATGATGTTGGCAATGTCACGTACGGGAGTTTCCAAGACACTCTTGGGCGTGGAAGGAGTTGTTCCGAAATTGGACAAATTCTGCGTGTTCGCGATCTCTCCGACCATGGTATAGGCGGCCGGGCAGAAAGTGACGCCAAGAGCCGACGGGGCTTCGAAGTAAGCGGGGCTGGACGGGTAACGGTACACATTTTGGGTGGCGATCAACTGAGAGTAAGCCGTTCCCTGCAAGTTCGTCAGAAGCGCGGACAGCGGACCGAGGCGGGACGGTGGGTAAACCGCGTCAATCGCTTGGTTGATGTTGATCCGCCCGACGACATCGGTCGAGAGCGTGTTCGCCGAGGAAAAGAAATCCAAGAGCGCCCAATCCGGCGGCCCCGGCTCGGTGGGGTTCTGGGTTGGCGGCCATGGTTGCAGCGAGAATGTCCGCCACGGGATCCCCGTGTGGATGAACGCCAGTTCGCCCGGCGTCATCGCGCCCCGTTGACGGCCCACGCCTGTGGTATTTGGGATGAGGTTGACTGCGTTGGTGTGACAGGAAGTGTCGCCGTCGCCAGTGATGGTGCCCGACCCGGCGGTCAGGTTGAACGCCGGCACACTGTTTGGGGCCCCGAGTGTCGTTGCACCCAGGTTTTGGACCCACGTGTTGTTGATCGGCTTGACGCGCGGGTCGTTACATTGAGACGCCCAAAGCACGGGCTTCTGAACGCCGGTCGTCGGAATATTGACGGGTTTGGAGGCTGAGAATGGGATAACGGCGAAGTCCATTCGCCCTTGCTGTCCCGGGTTCTGGGCCACTTGGGTGGTAAAAATGGCCGTGATGGTGCCCGCACTCAGAGTCACATTGACCGAGCCGGGAAGTGGCCCAGAAAAGCTAAGCGTGGCTGTTTGAATCGACACAGGAGTGGTAGGCACAACGGCATAGGTGTTGGGTCCCATCGTACTAGGAATGGTCTTGACGGGGTACTTGGCGGGGATCGGAACGTTGTTTGGGGTAACGCCGCTGACGGTTATCCCCAGTCCATTGTTCAAGAGAAGCACCTGCGGGTTGCCCGTAGCAGTCCAACCCTGGCTGTTGCCGTACATGTACCACAGCTCGACGAGAGGGTAGCTGTTAACGAGCAGGTAATACTGCGCAGGGCTGGAACCCGCCACCGTCATCACCTGGAACGTGTTTGAAATCACCAACTCATTGAGATACGGAGTTTCCTTCAGGCCAAGATACGTTGGCGCGACTGTTGAATTATAAGTGCCCGAATCGGTGGGGATATTGGCGGTGTTGGGGTAGCCGATGTAGTTAACGATGTTGGCGGCGATTTGCAACAGGTTGTATTTCGAGGCGAACTTGGTACCGGTGCCGGTCCACAAGGCGTAGTTGGAGTCTTCCGTGTTGAGGTAGGTGTAAACCGCCTGAACCGCAGCCTGTAAGCTACCGGCATTGGCCACCATGTTGCTCAGTTCCAGCGTGTTCAGCCGCAGGTCGCCCCACGGAGTCAGGTCGGGCGACGTGGCGTGCGTCGTCACGTAAAACTGGGTATTCGAGAACGTGCTCCCGCTGACGCTGGGCGCGTTTCCGACCAATGGCCCCCCGAACGATTGGGCGCGCATGACCGCACTCTGAATCGTGTCGAGCGGTCGCGTATTCTGTACATAATTTGTTAAATTGTCCACTTCCGTCGCTGCCAATGGGTCGGCAGCCAGGACCGGCTGGAAAAGAGTCAGCAGGTCGATCGCCGCCGGAGTGTATCCCTCGAGGTCATTGCCCCGGCTGCTGGCGACGTTCAGGTTCACCTTCGCCGACTCGTCGTCCACCCAGTAGGCGTAGCGGCCGACCAACTGAGGGCCTCCATTCACCGTCGCAACAACATTCGACCACCCGACCCACAGATGCGGAATCACGCCATTGGTGGGGTACGTCTGGGGGTACGGCGAGGGGGGGCTTACTCCCGTAATCACATTGTTCGCGTTCAGGTCCACTTCGTTACCGTCGTTGGTAAGGCTGGCGCTGCCGTTCGGGTTTAACGGGTCCGATGTGAACAAGGCGACGTTGGTCCAATGCGTTGAGGTCTGGAACTTTTGGGAGTACGCATAGATGACACCCGGTGCCGTAACGTAATTGGTGCCAGTAAAACCCGGGCCGCTCGGCGTCACCGGCGGCGTGAACGCGCGGATGGTACCGACAGCCTCGTCCACGCCGGCCTGGGCCAGTTCGCGGGCCTTGATGAGTTCGTTGAAATTCTTCGAGGCGGCGTTTTCCACGCGCATGCTGGTGACGAACGCAATCAGCAGCAGCGTGACCAGCGTCAGGATCGCCAGCGTCAGGATCAGGGCCACGCCGCGGTCCGAACCTGCTCGCAACGCCGCGTTTTTGCGAACAAAGAACCTCCGAAAGACAGATGTGGGGTGACTTCTCATTGGTTTGGAATCTCCACAAACGTCGTGAAAAACCTCTCCGCTTGATTCAGTGTGTTGGTGTAGGCGCCAACATTGGCGGCATTCGTGACGCCACCAGGAGCAATTGCCTGAAGACGTGCGGCGGTGCGGCTGTCGATGGCTCCGATGGTGATGTAAACGCCCGCAGGAGGGCGGTTCGACATGTAGAGAATGCAGCCACCGTTGGGCTTTGGATTCCCATATACATCAAAGGAGTTCCACGGAATGCCGTCGTTGGGGAGTTCGTTTTTCCAAACGACTGGCACCGGCCCAGTGACGCTGTTTGTCGAGTTCCAGAAGGGGTACGGGATGCCATTTGTGCTCACATACTGGAACGTCAGCGACATGATGTTCTCGGCCAGGGCGCTGGTGCGGTTGGAATTCGATGTTTCCATCCAGTTCGGGTTAACAGGATTTGGGTTATAAAAGTCCCATGCGCCACCTAGGTAACTGGCGCACGACCTGTTGTTTCCGTAATCCCAACAGTCAGCAGCCGTTGTGGAGTTGGAGTAAACGGAGGAGCGACGTATCAGCGTGTAGGGGGGCGCGTTGTTGGTGAAGGGGTCGCTCAGATAGAGTGGGGGGGCGTTCGTGATCAAAGTGCTAGCGGGAATTTGGTTTAGCCGATACACGACCTCCGCCATGTCAACGGGGTCTCCCGCGCGGTCGTCGGACGGCGCAATGAAGGCCATGGCATTGGTGGTGCCAAAAAACTGGAGGTTGTTGGAATTGACCATGGCCTGGGCGAGTTCCCGGGACATGTAGTCCAGCGCGGCCCGCGCCGACGAATAGGTCTCAACCCGGCTTTCTCCTTGCAGCCAGGCCTTGCTGGTCTGGTCGAACGCCGAAAACAGCAGGACGGTCATTACCCCCAGAATCGCCATCGACGCGAGCAACTCGATGAGCGTGAACGCGGCCTTCGTATTTTGGCAGGGCTTCATTGTTTGTACTGAGCCACCTTGGTGACAAACACATTGGTGTTGATGGGCGAGGCTGCATGCGCTGGCCAGACCACCGTCGCCGTGACCGTCGCGACGGTCGCCAGCGTCCCGAATGGCGCATTCGGCGCGATCTCGGGCTGAAAGGTGAGAGTCACTTTATAGTATGCGTTAGTATAATATCCGTTGAGATCAGGCGTTGTGTAGAAGCCCACTTGGTCGAGGTAGTTGGAAATACTGTAAACAGGAGGAGTGACAGGAAAGGCTTGCAGGTTCGTGTAGGATGAGCCTGTCAATTTGGGGATGAACCCAAGCGAGTCCATGTTCGAGGCTATATTGGTGAATGGTGTCGTGCGAAGTGTGCTGAATATATCATGGACGATCGCGGCCGAAATCGTGTTATCGGCGGCGTCGCGGCTCGCTTGAAGCCCCTGCGGTAGCAGGCCGAGAATCGCGATCAGCCCGAGGGCCGACACGGCGAGCGCCAGCACGACTTCGATCAAGCTGAACGCGCTGCGGCTTCGGTTCCGTAACGGTGTGGGATGTGGGTTCATGGGCGGAAAATCTTGATCCGGCCGAGCAGATTGTTGATGGTAACGGTTCCCGTGTTGGAATTGATCCCGAAGTACGTACTGGTATTAGTATCGAACGAGCCCTCGCGGGCGCAAACCGTCACCTCGTTGAGGTTGGTCGTGCCCCCGGTCGGGGTGAAAACCACATTCGTCACGGAATTGGCGGAGGTGGGATCGAGGAAAACGATGGTACCCACGGGGAGGTAGTTCCACTTGTCCAACTGGGCTTCATTCGGTCCGACATTAGTGAAGATGCTGACGGCATCGAAGGAATTGGTGATTCGTAGTTCCGTTTGCACGCGATGGGTGATGGCGTACTGCCGGGCGAGACTGGCTTCATTGTAGATCTGGCGCAACGCCCCCGGCAGGGCGAGGGACCGGCTCAGACTGGTGATCGCCGGAATGGAGAGCGCGATCAAAATGCCGGCAATCACCAGGACGGTCAGTATCTCGATCAGGGTAAAGCCGGACCGGCTGACTGACCGAGCGGCGTCGTCGCCTTCGTTGAAGATTTCTTACCACGACGTAATCCAGTCCTTCGGACCATGGGTGCCGTACGGGCCGAGCGGGCCAAACGACCACACGGCGATGTTATTCGATACGCATCCCGTGTTGCCCACCGGGCTGTTCGCGTTACCGTTTTGGCAGGTGGCAGCCAGATTCGTGCAGAAATTGTCGTAACTGGTATCGACGGTGATCTGGTAGGGATTTCCCCACGGGTTGACGTAGTCATAATAGGGGTTGGCGGCTGTGCTGTCCGTTGACTCTTTGAGACTCTTGGCGGGGATATTGATGAAGATAATACTGCGGCTGTTGACCGCAGTGCCGTTATTCAAGCTACCGCCATTACCGCACAGCGTGCTCGTGTCTTGAATCGCCTGGAGCGTGTCCATGAGCCAGTGGTTCTCACAGTAGCCCGATTGTCCAAGCGCGCTAGGATGTACTGGCTCATAAACGCCGGTGCCGAACGCACCATAAGCAAAATCAAGGGTGCCACCGTTGCCATTGGGCCACTTGCCATATTCGACATAGAACGATTTCGCGGCGCTCTCGATGTTCTTGATGTCATTCTGCGCCTGGGCAAATTCGGCCTTTTGCAGGGCGCCCTTGATCGCGGGGAACAGCAACGCCGCCAGTACGCCGATGATGGCCACGACGGTGAGTATTTCGATCAGGGTGAACGCCGCGGGGATTTGGTTTCGTTGCAGTTTATTCATTAGCGCCTCCAGTTCGTAATATCATCGTTCGTGCCTTCGTCATTCCTGCCGTTGGGACCGTAGGACCACAGGTCGAAGGCGGCAACATTGGTCACCAAGGTTGGATCATTGGTTTGGTAATAGTTGTAGGGGTTGCCGAAGGGATCAACGATGTAGATGGCCGACAGAGTGGTGTTCGTGCGGAGTTGATCAGCTTTGAAATTGTAATACCTCTTTGGGCCGCCGGCCAGCGCCGCGTACAGGACCGCCGAGTTGCTGTACTCAGCCGTACCCGGATAGCCCTGAGCCCCTGCCGTAACCCGGGGGCCTGCGGCCCACGGATAAACGCCATTATCGCTCTTGTAGTGTTCCAAGGCCATTTCCATCGCCGCGATTTCCGCCTGGGTCCGCGACGTGGCGGCTTTTGTCGACGCATACTTGGCCACGCCAACGATCAGCCCCGTCAGGATCATAATGATAATCAGGGTCACCAGCAGTTCGACCAGCGTAAAACCGGCGGGGGACGAGCCACGAAGGTTCACCCCGAAAGCCGTTGGACAGGGGGTGCCATGCTCGATTCCGATCCCCGGCACCCTTGACGTCCGCCTCTCGCCCTCGGCCCTCCGTCCTCTTTCCCCCACCGTATTTGTTCTTGGTTCCGTCTTCATCGGCTTCCACTCAGTTTGTCTTCTGGCTACGTCGCGTCTCCCCTCCACCGGGGGATAAGGCGCAGGCTAAAGCCTGCGGCTACACTCCTGTCATATGGCCGCACCATTTAGAGTGCGCAGGCTAAAGCCTGCGGCTACATGGCCGAGCCTTCTCATTCATCTATTTCCGCGGTCGCGTAATTCATCCTCCATCCGCTCGCTGATCCATTGTTTGATCATGCTTTGATAATTCAAATAGCGCGACCGCGCCAAGCGTTTAATTCGCGCCAGCATCCGCGGATCGATCCGCAGCGAAATCGTCGTGGACTCGGATTGGTCGGTGACTGCCACCGACTGCTCCATGAGCTTCGAGTCGAGCCGATGCAATTGCCAGAATTTGGCCTCGTCGTGCTCGCACGCAAACGGCGGTATCTCTTCCCATTCGGTTACGACGTCCATTTGTTCCTTTGTCGTGTAGCCGCACCCTTTAGGGTGCGCAGGCTGAAGCCTGCGGCTACAGTGTCAATCTTTTCGTTCACGACGTCCATTCCGACACCTTCCTGTCGTAGAAATAGTCCTCTTCCTCGGTCATCGGCCGCGACCCGATGACCCGTATCCGCTTGCCATCCGACCGAAATACGCTGAAAATGCCGCGACCGGTCAGGGTGCGGCCCAGACAGAAGGCGCGGGATTCCCTGGCGAAGCGCCCGGAGTCAGGAATCATCCGGATACCGAGGGGATCTTCAAATGCCTCCTCGATCTCGCGCAGGGTCGGCGAGTCCTTTGGGTTGAAAGGCGGATCTGACCAGTCGAATTCCATACTCAGTACCCGCATTGTATGTACAATGTCTTGACAACTCTGTCAAGATGGAAGATAATTAAATATGAAAAGTCGGACATGTGTCACATGCTCGATATGCGGAACATAACGACAAACAACGAACGAGGATCGTCCTTGACGAGGCCCAAGGGGGCGTGTAGTTAGGGACGGCGAAGCGTTGGAAGGCCACGATGCAAACCACCAAGAACGAGCGGTCTCAAGGTTTCACACTGATTGAACTTCTGACGGTCATCACGGTGATCGGCATACTGGCGGCGATGTTGCTGCCGGCGCTGAATACCGCTCGCGAAAAGGGCAAACGCGTCGGCTGCGCCAGCAATCTTCATCAGATCGGTCTGGCGATGTTCCTGTTCGCCGCCGACAATCAGAACCATCTTCCTTCCGCGTACAATAACCCGTATCCCTATATTACGTCTGCTGGCGTCAATGGTGGTCAGACACTCTGGTACACCGCGTTGACGAACGGCTACACCTCGGCGAAGAACTTCGTGTGTCCCGATGACGTGTACACACGGCAAAGTGGCGCGCCGCGCTCCTATGCCATCGTTACCGCGGATTCAAACCCAGGGGCCCCGAACACCTCCGCAACCTCGTTGGACCAGTGGATTGCGGGCTCGCGTCTCACGTGTCCCTATTTGACAAACAGCTCGGTCGTGATCGTTGCGGAGTACTATTCTGACAACTATCAGGGCACGTCCTACCTGCCTGTCCTCGGAGATGATGCAATTCCAAATTACGTGTACGTCACCGGCCTCGTCGGTGGCGGTCCCTTGACGGGCTTGGGCAACCCTCAGGCGGTTCCGCCTCTGTCGAAACACGACAAGGGCATGGCGTACCGGGGCAATTTCCTGTTCATGGACGGTCACGTGGAATGGGTCGAGAACCCGCAGTTGGCGCCAAAGTGTAATGATATGTTTCCCACAATCAAGGCGGTTCGGAATGCGAACCCCGGATTAGTTGGTCAATCCGTCTGCCCGTAAGCGCGCACGGCGTTGGTGGACGTTTCCGGGGGTGCGTTCCTTACATTTCGGGTCTTCGATCCTCACATCGGGTGGCCAAATTTCGGCTAAATTCACCTAATTGGACGTAATTTGGGCTCAACACGCCCGTTTTTGCTGCCTTCCAAGGGCGTGGCATGGCTAGTGCTAAATTCAGCACTGACATGAAAATTTTGATCGCAGACGATACTGATTCAGTCCGATTTGCCATGCGTCTGGCCCTGGAATATCTCGGCCACGAGGTCGTTGGCTTCGCCGCCGACGGTCACGAGGCCATCGAAAAATACGGCAGCATGCACCCGGATCTCATCGTCATGGACGTTCGCATGCCCCGCATGGACGGCCTCACCTGCACCTCCTTGCTATCCAAGGCCGACCCGAGCGCCAAGGTCGTCGTCGTCACCGGCAGCCGCACCACCGAAAGCGAAGCCCGCGAAGCCGGCGCCCGCGGCTTCCTCGAAAAACCCTTCGACGTCACCGATTCTCGATCGCGCCATCCACTGCGCGTTGGCCGCCGCCTAGCCGAAAAACCCTTTTCCACTTGCCACACCACACATCCGTGTGGTATCGCTGTCCCCGTGCAAGAACCACTGACTCCGCCACAGCAAAAGCTGCTCACGTACATTCTCGACAGCATCCGCAAGGGCGGTCGTCCACCGACCGTCCGCGAAATTTGTCACGCCTTCGGTTATCGTTCGACGGGAACGGCCCGCGACCATCTCCGCGCCTTGGAAACCAAAGGCCATCTCAGGAGACTTCCCGGCAAAGCGCGCGGCCTCGTCCCGCACAATTGGCCCAATATCCTGCGCGCTGAGTTCCCGCCCATGCCCATTCTCGGACGCGTTCCCGCCGGTGGTCCGCTGCTTGCCGAGGAGAATATCGAAGGCACACTCGATCTCTCCGAGGAATTCGCGGGCCAGAAAGTCTTTGCCCTCAAAGTCCACGGCGACTCGATGATCGAGGCGGGAATTTGCGAGGACGACCTCGTCGTCGTCCGCGGCCAAAACCACGCCGAGCCGGTGAGATCGTCGTCGCCCTCGTCGATGGCGAGTCCACCGTCAAACAACTCGCCCGCCGCAACGGGAAACTCTGGCTCCAGCCCGCCAACCCCCGCTACCAGCCCATCCCCGTCGAAGGCGACACCAAAGTGCTCGGCAAAGTCATCGGCGTCATCCGCAGCTACGAACGCAAATTCTGAGACGGACCCGCGCTCTGCGGACAATCCCCGCGGACGACCAAATACCCCCCCCGACAGTGCGCGGCGCACCATAAATGGAAGCGCGAACCCCAAAACGAAGCCAATTTTTGGCAAACGAAGCCAATTGATTAAATGTCGCAGTTGGACTTTTAACATCCTGTCCCTCAAGCCGATCCACAACCTCCAAAACTCAAAAAAATTGGCTTCGTTTTGCAGAATTACATATTTTGGCGCACCCCCCTCCCATGACTCATTCCCCATTAACCATCTTTCGCTTTCCCCTATATCAAAGATCACATCTCCCGACCCTAGCACGCCTCCCCAGCTGCGTCCAGAAAAAAATATCGCCCCTCCGATAGTTGGCCTTGCTCCATTTACTTGCCTGACCGCTCAAAGCTGACGATTGATCGCTACGCGACCCACTTCTCTCTTTTTCTTTGCGGAATTGACACGCCGCCATTTCCTCGTAAAACATTGTCATGCTTGCGCGGCGTGCCCCTTCTTTTTCTCTCTTGCGAAGGGGCGCAACGTCTCCAATCCGTGACAGATCGCAGGCCTCATGCGGTTGGGGGAAAGGGGGAGGTTTCGTCCCGGTGCGTAGCGGCCAACTCGCGTGGCAGAAATCAATGGAGCGGTTTTGATCTCGCTCCCCACGGGGCAATGTGGTATCGGTTCACCGCCGTTGTTTGGTTGATCGTCTGCGTTTTGATCTCGCTCCCCACGGGGCAATGTGGTATCAGTCGCGCCGAACCCGCTTGAACAGAGCGGGTTCGGACTACCACACCTTCACGAATTCGCCTAATTCCGCCACTCGGCGGGTGCTTTCGATGCACTCCGTGATTACGATTTGCGCGTCCCAAGTGGATTCCTCCATCGGAAACAGGCGGATGTCGCCGGGAATGCCTCTGGCAACTCGCTCCATGTAACGAATGACCCGTTCGCATTCGTGGGGTTCGCCTTTGAACAGATAGATTGCTGTATTGCACGCGCGTGCCGCCGACGCGCTCGAATTCCTTGCGTAGGAAGGTTTGATCCTTCTGCTCCGGCGTATCATATGCAAGCATCACGAGCATGAAGAATAAAGGGATGGAAGGGTTCTTTGCCATCAAGCGAGCGCACGAATGATTCCACCATCAGCCGGATGATGGAGCGCAGCTTAAACTCGTTCTCACGATAGGAGAGTGGAGATTCCAGCATTTCAGCAAAGTGCCCTGCGAGCTGTTTGGGTTCTTGCAGATCGTCCAAGTGACGAACCACGGTCAATTCCACTGTGCAACGCAGCGGTTCAATCAAGTCACAGGCGAGGCTTGGCCGGTTACGACGTAGTTTGTGAATGATGCCGACGGTTGGATCAAGGCCCGAGGCGAGACACTGCCATTCGATGGCGTGGTAAAGAAAACCGTAGCCGTAGTTGAGCGCGACGTTGATTGGATGCGCCGGCTTGCGGTGCTCGCGCTCGAAAAGGTCGCTCGCCAGGGCTGAGAAGTAACGCGGCCAGAAAAACCGGGCGTAACTGGCTTCGAGGCGCAGGATGCGGTTAAACGAATTCTCTTTGAGCTGCGGTTTGTCAGTCAATCGCGGATCAAACGTATGTAGCATCTGGTGTTGGTTGCAAACCTTTGTCCAAAGCAGTCCACTGGCCAGTTGCGTGGCGCGTTGCGGCGAGAGACGACAAAGCTTCCATAGCGCAGTGGGGTTCACATACCGCGCCTTTGGCGTGAGGGAGAATGTCCGCCACTTCTTCTGCTGCTTGTCCCAGCGAGCCAAAACCACCGGGCACTGCGTGGCGAGCAATTCCAAGGAGGTCTGTGACCATTGGCTCGCGGCGGAGAGGCATTGCACGCTGCCAAGCGTTTCGATGGCGATTTTTCGGTTGCCGGAAATCAGCTTGCCGTCCGCGACGTGAAGCTGCTGTTCTTCCGTCAGCAGGATGAGGTGGTTGATCAATCAACCCGCTCCTACAATAGACTTGCGCCAGTGTTCTTTGTCGGTGGTGCGACGGCTGGCGGTGGCGTGGGGATGCGCCAACTACGCTTCTTGGCTTCCTCGGCGGCCAGTGGCAGCTTGAGAAGGAATGCGAGATCGTCCGGGGTTTGAATTGTGCGGGTCAATACCTCACCGCCAAAGCGTACCATTACCCCGTTGCTGATCCCACAAGGTCACCCGTCGCCGCCGCGAAGTCACGCCGGTATCCTCTAGCTCAAATTGCTCAAAGAGTTTGTCCCGCTTGTCGCGCCGTTCCTTCATTTCTTTTTCGCGCTCAGCGCGTTGAAGCGCGTTGCGGGGTGGATCGCCGATGACCTCGATGATGCAGTAATCCGGTGCCGCTGCTCCGCCTAATGCTTCCCGGTGTGTCGTGAAAACTCTGCGAAGTAATCCCTGACAGGTCGCGGAAAGGTCGCCGCGTCTCTTTCCGCGCTTGATGTGACGACCAAGCAGTAACTCAATTTGCGGAAAGGGATTGAAGTCAATGGATGCGTTGCGCCGCCAATCGTAGAAGCCGGCTTCTCGTAATCGGCCGATGATCTGCTCCGCGCTGAAATCTGTGCCATCGGCGGCGGCGATGTTGAACAACCGTCCGGCAGACACGGCGGAAAGCGAGGCGCGTTTCTTCCGGTTGGCGATGGTCGGAACGAGGAGGTCTTTCAGTTGCGCGAAGTAGCTCTTGTTCCATTCCGATTTTGTTTCTGGAACCGGCTTCGCTTTTTCTCCACAGGCAGCGGTGATGTCATCCAAGATCACAGCTTTGCCTTCGTCCCATTTCGGCGCAACCGCGAGGCTGGTTGCTTCGTGATGTTTTTGGACGAACTCGACCAGCCTCCGAGTGGCGTCGGTGCTGAGCGAGTGTAAGAACCGGCGCTTCTTTTTCGCTTCGCCTTTGCCCTCGGTCAGATCAACCTCGACACGCCGCGTGGCGGCGAATTCCAGCGCCTTCCAACGGCGGACAAGAACGTCGCCGTTCTCCGCGCAGCGTTCGTCAGGTTTACCGCCGAGTTTGGCCGCGAAGGGACAGGGGTTCACCTTCTTGACCCAATGCCGCTCCATGTCGAATCGCGTCTTGCGATTGTAGAACAAGATCGCGCGTTGCTTGGCCTTCGCAGCATCCTTGACGTTGGCTGCCTCGTTGGGGTTGAGACCAAGAACGGCAAGAAATCCTTCCACGTTGTCAATCAAGTGCGCGTGACGACGGACAATCGTTTCCAAGTGCTCCCAAATCTTTTGACGGGGAAAATTGTATCCCCGCGCCCGGATGCGCAGGTTGTCGTGTCCGCCCTTGTTGTGGTCTTGGAGGACACGGGCAATGTCGTTCTTGCCGGACCACTCCAGTCGCTCGCGTAGCAGATAGGCGAAGCGCTCACGCTGCTCGGCTTCATTCCTGCCGGCCTGCAACTCTTGCGCGATTTCCTCCAGTTTTCCCTTTAGGTCTGGGGTGACATACGCGGTAGAAAGCCATTCAGTGGCCTTGCTCAGCATCGGAGACTCGCCCCACGGGAACGCACCTTCTTCTGTGCCGCCATAATCGTAACCGCGATGCACCACGCAATGCCGGATGCAGATACTCAGCGCTTCCTTCGACGCCACCCCGTTATTGATGGCGCGGTAGCGCTCTCGAAATGGATGCGCCTTGCTCATGCGTTCCGCATCCAACCACGGCAACCCATGTTTCACGAACAGGAGTTTGAGCCTATGCAGGCGGCGTTTACGATTCTTTCGGCAATGTCGCCACGCTCGCTTCTGCCGCCGACCGGCCAATGCTTCAGCCTCCGGCAACTCCAGAATGACTGAGCGTGCAAAAACTTCTTCTGGCCCGCGTCGCAAGTAAAGCCCGATGCCTTCCAGCCCAATATCAATGCCAAGCACCACTGCGTTGCGATAGAAGTCATGCTTCAACCATTCGTCAGATTGAAGCTTCATGTCTGGCTCTCGGAGAATATATTCATTCATGATGTTGACTCGGCTAGTGGTCAGCGGTACAAAAGTCGCGGATCAAAACCAGTCGAGCGGCCACGATAGGTTGGGAAGAGCCGAGCCGCTTCCGTCGCAAGGCGGGACGATGACTTCCAAACGGGGCTTTCGCAGCCCCACTTTTTTTCAGCCGGTCGGCAACGAGACCAAACCGGCTCCTAATCCGCAACTCTTGCACAGGGGCGGGCGCAAGCCTTAGCCCCCCATTTTTTCCCGCGAAGTCTGCCGGAATCAGCAAAGACGCTTTGTGCAGAAACTTCGATCCCTGTCGAACGGCCTCGCCGATGGAACCTTTGCCCAGGTCGAACGCCCAGATCGTACCTGCGTTACTCATGCTTCCTCCACTTCTCTGACCGGACTCGTGCTTGGAATTGTGTGATACTCCAGCCCTTGTAATCAAGACAAACTTAGACAACGCAGTTAGGCGGGACACCATGAAGACGAAGCGAGGCCGGTGACTGGGCCCGCCACCGTGTTCTGATCGTCGCGTTGGCCGGGAGTCCGCAAATTAAGACACCACCCGCCCGTTTCACCGCTTGCGCAACCGTCATCGCCGCCGTACTATCTTCCCCAAGGAAATCGATCCCATTTATGGAAAGTGAAATCATGACGCTCCGCGAGGTCGCCGAGTACCTCAAGCTGAGCGAAAAAACCGTCAGCCGCATGGCGCAGGAAGGCCGCATCCCGGCGCAAAAACTCGCCCGCCAGTGGCGCTTCCAGCGCAACCTGGTCAACTCCTGGCTCGCCGATCCCAATAGCGTCCCGGTCGACCAACAGCAGTTGCCGCCCGAATCCACCGGCATCCGGCAACCCCTGACCGTGGCCAGTGTCATCAACCCGGGCACATCAACCTCAATCTCGCCGCGCCCGACAAAGACGGCGTGCTGCGCGAGTTGTGCGCGCTCGTGATCGACCCGCGCGAGGAACGCCTCTTCGAGACGCTCTTCCAGGCGCTTAAGTCCCGCGAAGACCTGTGCCCCACCTGTGTCAGCGAAGGCGTGGCCATCCCCCACGCGCGCAACGCCCTCATCGGCCTCGTTAACAACCCCGTGCTCGCCTATGGCCGGACAACAAGGGCGTCGACTTCGGCGCGCTCGACGGCAAACCCGTGTACCATTTCTTCCTGCTCTGCGCCCCGAATGTGCGCCAGCACCTGCGACTGCTCTCGCGCCTGTCCCGGCTGGTCAATAACACCGGCTTCCGCGCGCGGCTCATGACGGCGCAACAACCCGACGACATCATCGCGCTGATCAACGAGGTCGAACCGACCATCCCCGGGGCCTGAGCCATGCGCTTCCCGATCTATCGCCCGCGCCGGCTCCGCCAAACCGCAAAACTCCGCGCGCTCGTCCGCGAAACCGAGTTGTCCGTCAGCGACTTGGTGATGCCGTTGTTCGTCCGTGAAGGCACGCGCCTTCGGAAACCCATCAGTTCCATGCCCGGACAATTCCAGCTGTCCGTGGACGAACTCGTGAAAGAAGCCGGGCGGACGGCAAAGCTCGGCGTGCCCGCCGTGATCCTGTTCGGCATCCCCGACAAAAAAGACGAGAAGGCGAGCGGGGCCTACGCGCCAACCGGCATCGTGCCGAAAGCCGTTCGCGCCCTGAAAAAGGAGTTGCCCGAACTCATCGTCATCTGCGATGTGTGCCTCTGCGAATACATGAGCCACGGCCACTGCGGCATCGTTCGCAAGCCCTCAAAATCTGGTGGCGCGGGCATCCCTGCCTGCGATTACATGATTGACAACGACGCTTCGTTGGATCTCCTCGCGAAATCCGCGCTGGCCTACGCCGAGGCCGGCGCCGACATCGTGGCCCCGAGCGACATGATGGATGGACGCGTTGCCGCCATCCGCGCTGCCCTCGACGAGACCGGTTTTTCCGACACGCCGATCATGAGCTACGCGGCGAAATTCGCCTCAGCCTACTACGGCCCGTTCCGCGAAGCAGCCGAATCGCCGCCGCAGTTCGGTGACCGGCGCACCTACCAGATGGATTGCGCCAACGCTGACGAAGCCCTGCGCGAGGTCGCCCTCGACATCGAGGAGGGGGCGGACATCGTGATGGTCAAACCCGCGCTCGGTTATCAGGACCTGATCTGGCGCGTGAAAGAGAAGTTCCGCTATCCCGTCGCCTGCTACAACGTCAGCGGCGAATACGCGATGGTCAAGGCCGCCGCGCAAAACGGCTGGCTCGACGAAAAACAGGTCGTCCTCGAAATGCTCACCGGTTTCCGCCGCGCCGGCGCCGACATCATCCTCACCTACTGGGCCCAACAAGCCGCCCGGTGGCTGGCGGAGTAACGCGCGTCTCAAGGACGGATCGTGGGACAACTGCACCGCTTGCCGTGGTAAGGCGCGGTGGCTCACCGCGCCACTAACGGCGACTACACGACCCCCGTCGATCCTCTCGGAACTGTAGGGCAGGCGCCCCGTCTGCCGTCGTTTTGTATCCGGGTGACGGAGCACACAGGTTGAATTGGTTCCGGAGCGGACGGCTTGGACGAGGATGGCCATGCGAAGGAAGTCGTGTCTCCCTGGCGCGATCCTCACTGAAGAGCCTCGGGATTTTCGTGATGAGCGGCGCGGCGGTGTGGTGCAGGCGGCACCATGGCTGGGCCGTTCGTCATCTCAGCATCATGACTGTGTAACTTGGCGGCGGGGCCGGGTGTGTGTCCAGCCAGGCGACAGCCTCCGGAGTTGTCGAGATTTCCTTCCGCAGGATGGCCAGGACCAGATCTTGCGAGATCACGGTATTGAGAGGCGCCCCGTAGATCGTCGGCGGATTCTTTCCCGGCGCTTTCAGGATGAAGGGCACACGATAATCGAGTTGGCCATCATAACTCCGGGCCTCGCGCCACCAATGGTCGGAACTGATGATGACCCAGGAGCGGTCCCACTGGCCGGCTTGTTCCATGTCACGGCGGAGGATCCCCATGGTCTTGTCAGTCAACTGCAAGTTTTGAAAATAACCCCGGACATGTGAGAAGCTCGTCAGCGTGAACGTCCCCCGAGCGGGATAATAAATACCCGGGAAGTGCGCTCCCGGCAAATGAAGAAAAACCAGCCCATACTGGCCGTCTCCCACGAGGTCGCGCGAGTTCTCAAGCGACTTCTGGTAGAAATCGATCTGCAACCGTCGCTGCTGCAAGGGCCATGCCAGTGACCAAATCTGGGAGAGCATGCAGCGCAAAACCGTTTCGTCCCGGACGGGCTGGTAAAGCGGAAAAGGATACCACTTGGAGTAGTTCAGATAGGACGCAAAGAGACGGGTGTAGGGATGGTACCAACCCACCAGTGCGGTGTTAAAACCGAGGTCACGAGCCCGGGCGAAAACCGTCGGTTGCGTGCTCCACCCGACGGGAGTGCTGGCGTTCGCATAGGTGATGTTCAACTCATCTCTGGCAGCCGGCTTCGCCGAGATGACATACCGCCCCGTGGTCAACGCGGGCAGTGAGATTAGCGTGTTCACCCCCGGCGGAAACGCATTCGTCGCCTGCAGGCTCTCGGCGCACACGCGATCAAGCTCGGGAAGTTGCGTGTCCTTCTGCCGGTCTGGAAAACGCCAACCGCTGGTCCAATTCGTCGAAGATAATCCAGACGACCCGCGGTTGCACCGATGGCAGGGGTGTCGGAAATAATGACGGCAACCGAGCATGGATTCTAGGAGGGGGGTTCAGAAGATAATAGCCAATTTTCCCAAACGTCAGAACGGCCATCGGGGCGCAGACCATCAGACCCGCAGCCAATACGCGCGCAGTGATCCTGGGCCAACGCCAAAACACGAACAACACAACCATGCCGCCGCCAATGAAGAAAGGGCTTTTAGCCAAAATCATTAGTTTGCCGGCCGGAATTTGAAATAACGCGATCCGCAGGAAATCGAGCGGAATTGCCAGCAGCGCACAAACGATCACACAAGCGGCGCGGTAGAGGTTGCGGGAGTCGGCCCGCCTGACCCAACGAATCAACCGCCAACCAATGAGCCCAAACACAATCAGGTTTAGCCCGAGCGCCAGGAGAGTCTCTTTCGTCAGCGAATTGTGTTTGTAATAGCGAAAGTCCTTGTCGAAGAACAACGCCCATCGCGTTCGGATAAAACACAGGTTTACCAGCGAAAACGCCAGTAAAGCGTCCAACACCGATTTCAACCGCTTTTCGATTGACTCATTCATTAATTGATCCGGTCGTCGGAAGTGTCGACGTTGAGGCGTTCCAGTCGATTGGAGCACCCATGGCGCACCCTCGTCTTCAACCGGCCGTTGCCTCCCTTCGGCTCGTTTTTCGCAGGAGGTACAACTGGCGGCGAGCGCCATCGAGTTGTTGGGAGCGAATAATCTGAAACCGCCTCCGGCATGCCGCCTCGAAATTGGCCCGGGTAAGATCGGCATGAAGATGCTCACGTCCGCGGGCGATGGTTTGAAACATCTCATCGTCCGTCGGGATAAATTCGATGATCAACAAGTCGGTGGTCAATTCCGCCGCCAGATCCAACACCTCGTCCAGCGGAATGCGTTCCGTCACCAGCAAGTGGTGCAACACAGCCAGCATCAACACCGTATCGAACGCGCCTGTGGCCCGTTCCAGGAAGCTGGCGCATTCCCGATTGCGCCAGCCTTCGGCCGCGCTCGGACGACACAAGTCCACGACCAGTGGAAGTACATTCCGGTTTTGATCCCACGCCTGCCGCCAGAGCGCGCCGACACAAGCGAGATCGCTGTCAATCGCCACGACCTTTGCGCCGGCACGGGCCGCCAGGTCGCTGAAATGACCGGTATTGCAACCGATATCCAGAACCCGAGCCGGTTTGAACTCGGCCAGCGCGGTGCTGACAAATTGCTCCTTGGCGGCGAAATTCGCCTCGGTGTAACTGCAAGAATCTTTGTAATCCGACCAGACGGTGTGTCGGCCCGGTTTGGGCTCCGCCCGTTGGAGTGATCGACGGAGCCGGTTAAACAACGATTCCAGGATGAATCGTGCCTGCTCGTGATTCTGGAGGACGTGGTCGCGATAGATGGCTCTCTGGCCATCTTTGCGCGAGAGCCAGGTCGGCAGGGAAACCTGCGTGAGGAAAGGTGGCAGGAACTTCCGTAGCGGCCCACAGAACCGTACACGTCGTTCGGCTCAAGACCATCCCGTCGCTTGGCAAACACATCCGCAGGCCGGATGCCCCAGTACTTGTACGCCAGCAGCGGCAGCAAAAAAGTCCGGCAAAACTGCGCGTTCGGTTTCCAAATCGGGTCCCCCGGAGCGCGGCGATCGAACGAGAGCACATCAATGAAGACCGGTTTGCTTCCACGAAACAGCACATTGTTGGGCGTTGCATCTTTCAGCGAGTAACCGTCCGCCAGACATGCTTGCGCCAGGTCCAAGGTCAACATCCCTGCGGCATAAAGCATCTCGGGGGGCCACTCGTAGGGATAGCTGGGGAATTCCACACGCTCATGCTCAAACACCGCCCCGATGCCGTGTTCCGGAACAAACTCGTCAAAACCCTTGGCCTGCCGCAACTCATCCAGATCGCCAGCACTCAACTGGCGAGTGGAAATCAGTTGTTGCCGGGCCACCAACTGGGCCGCCGTGGAGGTCGCCAGGAAGGGCTCGATTTCAGCCAGTGCGGAAGAATTCACGGTGCGCAATATCCGATTGCCCCATGTAAAACAACGTCCACCCGGATCTCTGAAAGAGGCGACCGCCAACATGGTCAAGAACTCCGGGAACGAGAGGATTCAGCCGGATGCAAAGTTAATGTTTCTTGAACCACTTCTTCACCAGTTTGCCCAGGAAATTCCGGACTCGTTTGATGTAAAACAAGCCTCCAACGCAGACAGCCACCAGCAGTTGCCAAATCATCTGTCCGGATAGGATCCACATACGCCAACGGGTACGCCAAGTGGCCTTTACTTTGGTCTTTGGCTGCGCAAGAGAACTCCCGCAGCCAACCCAAGGGCGATGTGCCTCGTGCAATGAATTGTCGATTGACCACAGAACCCTGCGAACAACTGCCCGCAAAGGCCGAAGTCCCCAAAACCATCATGGCCAAGAGAACAAGGGGCAATCTGCACAGCAATAACATACCGGAATCGTAACGCATATGACACGCACCCGACTCGGCGAGCTTATAGTCTCCTAAACACGAGTCGAGAGCAATCACCCCTCCACCGTGATGTAGCCTACCGATGGTGACGCGGCAACGATCCTTCCCACCCAGATTGCGCCGGACCGCGGCGACCCCGTCACGAGAATGGGGTGTTTGGCGCCTGTCTCTTTCAATGATGTTCAATCAGTCACGTGTGCATTCTGGTGGGGCAGAAGCCTGCGGCAGGCCGTGCCGTCACGAGCCTATCTGTTTCCGTATCCCGGGCCTGTCACCGTCGGCCGACAACTGGCGAACGGGTCTGTGTAGCACAACCAGCCCTGATCCGCAATGAAATTTGTCGAAGCGCACTGAGTCCATATCGACGCGATACGATTAGTTCCGAACGAATTCTGCAGTATATTCGGTAGCGGAGGCGGGGCTGTCTGTAGGGGGAAACCCTGTTTCTTGGTAGAGGGAAAACCCCGACAGGCCGGTTGACGTGAGCAACCCGCAGGCGGTCGAAATCTACCGGCGCCTGAGCCGCCGTCTTTGCGAAACAGATCGCACTCGGTTACTTTAGAGTCTCGTAAACACGAGTCAAGCGCAATCACCCCTCCATCGATGTGGTGATGAGAAAGCCGTTGCGCAGCGCTCGTATTCATCGGCACCGGCCCTGGCAGCGTTTCGTGATCCGCCGCAGCAAGACTGAATTCGCGCGCGCACGCCGCGCCTTGCCAGCAGCAGGTGCACAACGGTTGTGCGGCGCGCACGCTGAACCAATGCCGTTGGTCAGCGGGCTCATACGCCGAGCCAGTGCAAGGTTTGACCGATGCGTCTTACGAAACCAACCATTCAGCCGCAACGGTGGCTCCGGCCTCACGGCATGGAAATCAAGAGGCGGTAGAACTCCTGCGGCGGAATTGGATTCGTGTCGGTAATCGTGACCTGATTGACGTTGTTGGTCACAGGCCCCATGTACGTTGTGAGTGGCATCCACACACCGTTCACCAAATCGGTGCTGAATTCTGGTGTGTAGGTGCGACCTCCGACAACCGGGCTGAAGAACAGAGTCTGCCATTGCGGCTGGTTGAAGACGCTCGCGCAGTTGAGGACGAACACCGAGGCTGGGTTGGTCGGGTCAAGCCCCGCAACGTATTTGAAAAAGTTGTTTTGGCCGGTGCCATCGGCATCCTGCCAGGGCATGGAAAGGTTCGACCCGGACCGGTTGGGCTTCCGAAGTACTGCTGCGTCCACCAGTTCGGAATCTCGTCGCAGCCCGTGTCGAGGAGATTGATGGTCAGCGTGATCGCGGCGGTGTGCGTAGAGTTGCTGCTGGTTCCGATGACGGTCAGGGGGTAGTTGCCCGGCGCGGCGCTGTTGGAAATCACCATCGACAGCGTCGAAGTCCCGGAACCGGTGACGGAGGGGGGACTGAACCCCGCGCTGACACCTCCCGGCAGCCCGGTCACGCTCAACGTCACAATCCCATTGAACCCGCCAATCGCCCCCAGAGTCACCGTGCACGTCGCGTTGCTACCGTTGGTCACGGATTGGGCAGTCGGAGTGACCAGCAACGAAAAGTCGGTCGCCTCGATGGTCAGCGTGGTCGTGGCGGTGTGCGTAGAGTTGCTGCTGGTTCCGACGACGGTCAGCGGGTAGTTGCCCGGCGCGGCGCCGTTGGAAATCATCATCGACAGCGTCGAAGTCCCGGAACCGGTGACGGAGGGGGGACTGAACCCCGCGCTGACACTTCCCGGCAGGCCGGTCACGCTCAACATCACAATCCCATTGAACCCGCCAATCGCCCCCAGAGTCACCGTGCACGTCGCGTTGCTACCGTTGGTCACGGATTGGGCAGTCGGAGTGACCAGCAACGAAAAGTCGGTCGCCTCGATGTGGCCAGCAAGCCGCCGGACGAAAAGGCTGTCATTGCTGGCCGTGGCGGTCAGGTCGTACCAGCCGCTGTTGTTCGCGACGACGGGAAACGTGTCGGTGACAATGGTGCCGGCCGGAACGTTGTAGGTCCACGGCCCACCGGTTGGATACCCATTCGTGACCGTGAAGAAAACGGTGGATGCCGTCAAATTCTCCATGGCGACTGTGAGGACACCCCCATTGGGGTCGATTCCGGAAGTCACCTCTACCAGGCCGCAGTTCGTGTACAACGTCCCGGCGAATCGCCGCTGAAAGCCATTTGGTCCGTAGCAGGTCAGGTCGTACAGGCCGCCGTTGGAAGCAAGGACGCTGAAGTTGTCACTGACGGAATTGGTTGCGCCGACATCGTACTGCCACGGGCCGTCGGTCCGGTACGCGTTCGGAAAGATCATGAAGTGAACGGACTGGGCACCGGCATTGGTCATTGCAATCGAGAGCCAGCCGTCAACGCAATCGGCCGCGGAGCCAGCGTTCGGCTGATACGGCAACAGGCGCGCGGTGAGCGTACCCGCTTCCTGCATGGGCATCGATTGCGGTGAAGGCGGGGACAACGCGAGGCCGCTGGAGCATTCGTCATTCGTGGGGGAGGGCAAACTGGGATAATTCGTGTTGGGAGACACGAAATTGAAGGCCAACGTCAAGTCACCACAAACCTGCCGACGCCAGGCGCTGATGTTGGGTTCGCTCACGCCTGTCCATGTTTCGAGAAAGCGCAAGATCGAGGTGTGGTCAAACACCTGTGAGCAGACGTAACCTCCGCGAGTCCATGGCGAAACCAACACTGTCGGCACCCGAGCGCCAAGACCAATCGGCTCTCCGCCGACAAATTCGTTGGTCGTCCCCGGAGGAGGGACCGGCGGCAGGACATGGTCGAAATATCCTCCGGCCTCGTCATACACGAGGATGAAGACGGTTGAATTATACACTGCTGGATTTGAGGCGAGCGCGTCCAAGAGTTGCTTTGTCAACACGTCTCCGTTGGCGGGGGAGAAGGGCGGGTGTTCCGATTCCGACCACGGCGGAATGATCCAGGAAACTCGGGCTAGTGTGCCGCTGGCAACGTCCGATTGGAATGCTGAGACGAGATTGTTCACCAGAACCTGGCCATTAACATACAGAGCGCTTCCCGTTGGGGCGTTCATGTATTGTGCGAACCAGCTCAAGGCGTTGAGCGGGTAGAAATCACTGCTTTGTTGGTAGACTTTCCAACTGACCCCCGCTGCCTGCAATAGCTCGGGATAGGTCGTCCACTTATAGCCGCCTCGTGGCACATTGTTGACGGTCACCGGTCCGCCACCCGTGCCGTTCGGGTCATTCATGCCAGTCATCAAGAACAGTCGGTTGGGGTATGTCGATGTCAGCACCGAGCAATAGTATGCGTCACAGACGGTATAGGACTCCGCCAGCGCGTAAAGATACGGCAGATCATCGCGCGTGTAATAGGACATGGCGGTCGTACCCTCAACTGCAACCCACTGATCCCATTCGCCCGAGTCCCACACGGAATGTTCGTTGTCCCAGCTGTGCGCGTCATCCTCCACGCATTCCGCGGTGACGTGGAATGGCAGCACGTAGCTGCCATTGCCGGGCTGGAAGAAGACTGTATTTCCATTTGCTAAGAGCAATGCGTTGCGATCGTTGAATCCGCGCACGCCCTCGAGAGAGCCGATGTAGGCGTCAAACGACCGGTTTTCCTGCATGAAAATCACGACGTGCCGGATATCCTGGATCGTGCCAGTGATATTGGTGTCGGACAGGACTGCGAGCGATGCCGGGGCGCTGGTAATGCTGCCGGCACCGTCGGCGGCGACCACAGAGTAATTGCCGGCGGCGGCCAGCGTCAAATTGGACAGGAACAACTGACTGCTCGTCGCGCCCGCCAGCAGACTGGTGTTTTGATACCACTGGTAGGTGATCGATGGGGCGCCCGTGACAACGCACGACAACAGAAAACCATCCCCTGGGTAGCGTGTGCCACCCTGCGGCTGCTGAATGAAAGCAAGCGACTGCGCATGGAGTTCCCGCGTCGAGGCCAGCAAAGCAAGGATTCCCGCCACGAGTCGCATCCTCTTGACGAATCGTTCCGGGCAGGGGAAGGAAAGAAAAACACATCTCATCGCAGCATCCACTCACAACCTAGCGGAAACCATAACCAGTGTACAGCAGAATAGGGCATTGTCCTAAGGACAACGCTTACCCCTCCATCGATGTGGTGATGAGAAAGCCGTTGCGCGGCATTTTGGATTCACACGTCGCGTCGATTGATGTAGTATGCACCTGTCGGAAGGTGAGGAAGTTTCACATGCAAGAGCGTGTCTACTACGAGGATGAAGCGCTGCGAGTCACGGCGTCGGAGATTCGAGCGAAGCGGCGGACCATCCGGACGAACTCGGTTATTTCCGTAGGCGTCGCTTCGGTTCGACCTGGGAGGTGGTTTCCGGTGCTCATGCTGATTCCGAGGGCCCCGATGGTGATTCTCATGGCGATTGTCGTTGTGCTGTCGTTCTGGCGCGTTGATCTGCAGATGTTCCGGGGGCCCGGTGGTTCTGGCCGTCAAAGCCGAACTCGGTGGCGTATCGGCAACGCTGGCCAGGTATGACGTGATTCAGAATGCAATCGAGCAGGCCATGAGAGCCGCGTAGGGCGCGCGAGGAAATCAGCCGGCGCGGCGCCGCCTACTTCATCTGGAAGTAACTGTACGCGAACCACGCGAGGACGAGCACGGCGACAAGCCCGAGGCCAAGCATCGCCCACACGGCTCCCTTCGAGCCGCCGCCGCCGTGTGCTTTCCGTCCAAACGGCGAGGCCGAACCGAACGTAGGAGGCGCACCCTCGCCCTTGCCCAATTCGGCGATGTCCACGCCCGCTTGCGACGGTGGCAATGGCTGACTCGTCTTCTTGAGGTCGGATTCGTACCGCATCTCGACGGACCCCATGCGGACCTGGTCGCCATTGGTCAGCTTCGTCTCGGTGACGCGCATGGTGTTGACGCGCGTGCCATTGGTGGAATTGAGATCGCGGAGCCTGTAACCGTCGCCATCGAGCACAAACATCGCGTGATGATGCGATACGGTACTGTCCTCCAGGCGGATCGCGTTGTCCAACGCGCGCCCAACCCCCACGCGTTCCTCCAGCAGATCAAAAACCTTCCCCTCCAATTGGCCCGACAGGATGTGCAATTTAGGCATTCCGCATTCTCCGTGACAGCTATCCCAATGTGGCCCGCATGATGCGTGGTTGCCCCCGCCAAGTCAATTTTGATTTTTGCGATTGAATTTTCGCTCCCCGTGTATCAGGTTTTTGCAAGACGGGGGGACACTTCGACGGGAACCCGCCCGAGCGTTGGTTGTTGACGTTGAACGTCGGCCGTGCCGGATTGTTCAACTCGATCGAGGAGGAAGGATCGCTGTCGATTGTGAAGACAAAAGCATTCATTTCGCTGGGTGCGGCGCTGGTGCTGCTGTCTCTGGCGGCCAGCGAGTCGAGCGCGGGTGTCAGTTGGTCGGTCAGCATCTTCGATGGCCCGCTCGGAGCGCGCGGTCACTGGGACAACCGGCCCGGGTACGGGCGCTGCTGGCATCCGGCTTATGTCTCGTCCAATTGGTACCCGTACTGCGAGGGCTACTGGATGTGGACGAGTTGCGGCTGGTACTGGGTCAGCAGCGAACCGTGGGCGTGGGCCACGTACCATTACGGTCGCTGGGTGTACGACCCCTATGACGGCTGGGTCTGGGTGCCGGATACCGAATGGGGCGCATCCTGGGTCTGCTGGCGCGAAGGCGGCGGATACTGTGGTTGGGCGCCGCTCCCGCCCGGCGCGGTGTTTGGGCCGGCGGGCGAAATCGTCTACCACAATGGTCCTGTCGCGGACCGGTTCTTCGTCTTTGTCGAACTCGGTCACTTCTCCGAGCCCATTCATCGCCGCGACGTTATTGTCAACAACACCACCGTCATCAACAAGACCGTCAACATCACCCGCATCACCCGCGTCAACAACGTGGTCGTCAACGGCGGCCCGAAAGTGGACGAAATCCAAAAGGTCAGCGCCCGCAAATTGACCGAGGCGCCACCGCGCGCCGCCCTCGACCGCGGCGCCACGGGCAAATCCCGGGGGACCGTGCCCGAAATCATCAGACCAAACGCCAGTCAGCCCGTCCGCCAACCGGTGAAAGCCCGCCAGGCCAGCAAAGGCGAGCCGCAAGTCATCCGCGGCGGAACCGGCCAGGGCGGCTATGAGAACAAACCGCCCGGGAATCAACGCGTCGGACCCCGACCGGCCGTGATCAAACCGACGGTCGCAAAACCGGAACGTCCCGTGCAGGCAACGTATCAGAATTTTGGCACGCGCGGTTCGTCGCCGTATTCCCCCACCGCGCCCGATTCCATCCAACCCCGCCAGCGTACCTCCCGCGAGCCGGTCCGCAGAATCAGCCGTCCCGCGACGAACGTACCTCCGAGAAACAAAGCCAGTCTGCCTCGCAGCCGAGTCCGAAAAAAGGCCAGCCGGGCGGTAATTAGTCCGTTCACTGGATCGTACCTCGCAGCCGCTCTTTCAACCGACTGTAGCGCGCTGCCGTCTTGTTGTTGCGGATGGCGATGGCTAGCGCCTTTTTCGAGCCGATGAGGATCACGAGTTTCTTGCCGCGCGTGATGGCGGTGTACAGCAGGTTCCGCTGCAAGAGCACAAAATGCTGCGTCAGCAGCGGCACGATCACGCACGGGTACTCGTTGCCCTGCGATTTGTGGACACTGATGGCGTACGCGGGCAGCAGTTCGTCCATGTCCGTGAACTCGTAGGGAATCTCCCGTTCATCGATCTCGACGATCACCTGCTGCTCGATCAGGTCGATCCTCTTCACGCGGCCCAAATCGCCGTTGAACACGTCCTTGTCGTAATTGTTGCGGATCTGCATCACCCGGTCGCCGACGCGGTACGTGCGCCCCCAGCGCTGCACGTTCGGCCCGCTCGGGTTCAACGTCGTCTGCAGCTCCCGATTCAAATTCTCCGAGCCGCACAATCCCTTGTGCATCGGTGTCAACACCTGCACGTCGCGCATCGGATCGAACCCAAACTTCTTCGGCACGCGCTCGCCGCACAACGCCTTGATCGTCGCCAGCACCTTTTCCGGCAGTTCCTCCTCGATGAAGAAAAAATCCGCTTCCTGCCGGGCATCCAACACCGGCATCCGGCCTTCATTGACGAGATGGGCATTGGTAATGATGAAACTGTTCTTGGCCTGGCGAAAAATCTCGGTCAACCGCACCACCGGCACGCGGTCGGAATCGATCACATCCCGCAGGAAATTGCCCGGCCCCACCGACGGCAACTGGTCCACGTCGCCGACGAACACCACCGACGCCGTCAGCGGGATCGCCTTCAACAGATGATAGGCGAGGGGAATGTCCAGCATCGATGTCTCGTCGATGATGATCATGTCTCCCTGGAGCGGACGCCGTTCGTTGTGCGTAAACCCGCCCTCGTGCGGCTCGAACTTCAGCAGCCGGTGGATTGTTTGCGCGGGCGCGCCCGTCGCCTCGCTCATTCGCTTGGCCGCGCGCCCCGTCGGCGCGGCCAGCAATACCTTTCCGTTCTTGGCCCGCAAAATCTTGACGATGCTGTTAACGATGGTCGTCTTGCCCACGCCGGGACCGCCCGTGATCACCGAAATCTTCGACGTGAGCGCGGTCTGGATGGCGTTCCGTTGCGCCGCGGCCAGTGCGACACGGGTTTTCTGCTGCACCCATGTAAGCGCCTTCTCGAAATCAATCGCCGGCAGCGTCAGCGGCGCCCATCGCAGTTCGTGGATCTTGGTGGCAACCCCGCGCTCCGCCCGGCACAACCGCGCCAAATAAATGTAGTCATCCTCGACGACCACCTCGCCGCTCACCGACAGTTGTTCAATGGCCTTCTCGATCGGCGCGATCTCGACCTCCAACAATTCGCGCGCGGCTTCGATCAATTTCTCCCGCGGCAGGCACGTGTCACCGTCGTCGGTCGCGCGGTCCAGCGCGTGCACCACCCCCGCCTTCAATCGATGAATCGAATCCCGTTCGATCCCCATCTTCGAGGCGATGCCGTCCGCCGTGCGAAAACCAATCCCGGAAATGTCCTTCGCGAGCCGGTACGGGTTTTCCTGCACCACGGCCATCGCGTTTTCGCCGTACTGTTTGTAAATCTTCGCCGCGTGCGAGCTGCCAATGCCGTACCCCTGCAGGAAAATCATGATGTCCCGCACGCTTTTCTGCGCCGTCCACGCTTCCTTGATGCGTTTGGCGCGTTCGGGACCGATCCCGTCCACTTCCCGCAACCGCGCCGAAAACGTATCAATCACTTCCAGCGTCCGCTCGCCGAATTTCTCGACAATCCGGTCCGCAAACGTGTCGCCGATCCCCTTGATCAAACCGCTGCCGAGATACTTCTTAATGCCGACGACCGACCGCGGCAGCACCGACTCGAACCGCTCGACGGCGAACTGTCGCCCCCATTGTTTGTGGTTCACCCAGTGGCCCTGCGCGCGGACGGTCTCGCCGATGTTCAGCGCGGCGAGATTGCCCACAATGGTGATCGGCTCCATCCGCCGCGTGCCCCCCTCGGGCAGAAGTTGCGCGACCGTGTAATGGTTCTCCTCGTTGGAGTAGATGACATGCTCCAGCGTGCCTTCCACGGTCTGCAATGGTTCCGACGTGGTCATCGGCGTGTGCCCTGTGGGGATGGTAGCAAATTCAGCATGTTGGGCAAATTGAGGGGTTTGGGCACCCCCGGAGTCGTACCAAGGCTAAGCCGAGTCGGACGAGACGCGACCACGCCGTGCCCCGGTCGCAATCCACCTCAAACGTGCCTTTTTCACGTCCGATCAAGGGGCCGAAATTGGGTTCGTTTTTGGCTTTCCAAAATTACTTTTTCCACACCGGCTTGCATAAAATTGGGTTCGTTTCGCAGTTTTACCCTTGGGGGGCTATCCCGCTCTGCCATGGGCCCGGCTTCCACGTTTGCCCCTCCAACCCCACAATCCCCTCGACCCATCAACGACCCTTTCATGTCGGCATCATACCAAATTCCCGCCAAACCAGCGAGGCCGAAGCCGAATCGCCGGAGGGCATGCACAGGCGTTTCACTAGACTCCATAACGTATGGGAGCATATCAAATTAAGATAAACCCGTCAATTCCACATCTCGATAAACCGCCCGCGCGTGTAGCCACGGCGCTCTGTCGCCGTACCGCCGTTCCGCTGTAGCCGCGGGCGCCGACCGCGGTCCGTTTTGTAGGGCAAGCGGCCCGCTTGCCGTCGTTGGTAGGGCTGCCTCTCCGAGGCAGCCGCCTCACAGTCCCCCGGTTGCCACCCTGAGCAACGTCGGAGAATCTCTGTCGTTTCCGCACGCCTCTTGTAGACACGGCGCTCTGTCGCCGTGCCGCCACCGAGGTCGGGATCGCCTTGGTTTTGGGTGCCGGAAAGGCTCGACTTGCCATGGCCGGAATGCTAGTCTCATTTCCGTATTGGCGAGAGTCGCTCGGGTCCTGATCGCAGCGAGGCAACGACTGGGAGAGGATGCGTCGGGTATGGACAAGCGGTTTTGGGTCGGGCTTGCATTGGCAAATCCACTTCGCCTTGTCATCCCAGTTATTATGTTGGTCTTGGCTGGTCGCACGTCCAATACCGACGCACAGACGGAGACGATTCTTTACTCCTTCGTCGGCTCCACAAACGATGGATCGAGTCCGAACGGGTTGGTGCAGGGCAGGGACGGTAATTTCTACGGGACGACCAGCTCCGGCGGGACGAGCAATGCCGGCACCGTGTTTCGGATCAGTCCCAGCGGCACTTACACGACTCTTTACTCGTTCGTCGGGTCCCCAAGCGACGGATCCAGCCCGAACGGGCTGGTCCAGGGCAGCGACGGCAATTTCTACGGGACGGCCGGCGGCGGGACGAGCAACGCCGGCACCGTGTTTCGGATTAGCCCCAGTGGGAGCGAAACGAATCTGCACTCCTTTGGCAGCGTCCCGAACGATGGGCGCTATCTGGTTGCCGGGCTGGTACAGGGTAGCGATGGGAATTTCTACGGAACGACCGAATACGGCGGGACGAACAACTACGGCACCGTGTTTCGGATCAGTCCCAGCGGTAGCTACACGAATCTCCACTCGTTTGTTGACTACCCCACCGATGGACGCTACCCGCAAGCCGGGCTGGTACAGGGCAGCGACGGCAATTTCTACGGCACGACCGCCTACGGCGGGACACTCGGCATACCTGACATCGGGGATGGCAGCGTGTTTCGGATTAGCCCCAACGGCTCGGAGACGACTCTTTACTCGTTTGGCGGCCTCTCGAACGATGGTATCCTTCCAAGAGCTAACCTGGTACAGGGCAGTGACGGAAATTTCTACGGGACGACCGTCATAGGCGGGACGACCTGGGGCGGCACCGTGTTTCAAATCAGCCCAAGCGGCTCTTACACGAGTCTTTACTCCTTTGGAAGCTCCCCCTGCGATGGGGGCAATCCACAAGCTGCGCTGGTGCAGGGCAGTGACGGCAATTTCTACGGGATAGCCGAATACGGCGGGACGAACGGCGTCGGCACCGTGTTCCGAATCAGTCCCAGCGGCACCTACACGAATCTTTACTCCTTTGGCGGCTCCCCCAGCGATGGAGGCAGTCCAGCTAGCCTGGTGCAGGGCAGCGACGGCAATCTCTACGGGACGACGTACGGAGGCGGGACGAGCAACGACGGCGTTGTATTCAAACTGACTGTTCCCCTCAACCCTCCAGTCAATCAGATCTCCGAAATTCAGTTCTTCAATGTTCAGGATAGCACGATTGTCGCCCTCCCGATCCCCTCCGTGGCCGGGGAGACGTATCAGTTGCAATACACCGACTCGATGTCCCCCACCAACTGGCTCAATACCGGCGGCACCTTCACCAGCATCGGCGGCCCTCTGGTGTTGATCGATCTCGCGGAACCATTGCCCCCGCAACGCTTCTACCGGGCTGTCATTACACCGTAGCGCGGAGCGGCTTCATCCCATCACCCACATCCCGGCAGACGCCTATCTCGCTGCGGCTGCTGACACACAGGCCGGGTTCTCGATTGCGTGTGGGCGGGACGTGTGATTGGATTGGTGGGAAAGCCAGATGCTTTCGATTTGCATGAACGTCAGCCGCATAAAATTGCTTGGGATGGGCCTGGTGATTTTTGCGGTCTCTGTCTGGCTGCACTGGCCATGCGTGAAGGGCGAGTTCCTGGATGTGGACGATAAGGAGTACCTGGAACAAGCGGTGCGATGCAACGGCCTGACTTGGAACGCGGTGAAATGGGCGTTTACAAGCACGGAGCACTACTACCATCCGTTGCCGCGCCTGTCCCACGTT